>CAMLJY010000029.1 GCA_946480465.1 uncultured Burkholderiales bacterium | reverse complement strand
GCAGCGCTGGCCGCTCATTTTGTCGTTCAGGACTCCCCACCCCGACCCAGGGGTCAGCAATGGCGGGCGTGGGTTGAAACGCGACGGGGAGTAGGACGTTGACTCGGTACCTCTGCCTCGCCCGTCAGCAACGGCGGGCGTGGGTTGAAACGGGTTCGCCTTGCGCCACACCGCCGGGTCATGCCGTCTCGCCCGCCAGCAATGGCTGGCGCGGGCGGTCGTCGAGCCGCCTCGCCATCGAGCAATGGCGAAGATGGGTGATGTTCTTCAGCTCCCTCAACCGCATCAGCCCACCTGGCCTCCACCTGTCCACGCCACCCACGCCCCGCCGCGCCACCCCCAATTCGACACCCCGCCCCCACGCCCGCCGCCCGTAAGATCCCCGCCGCACCGCGGAGGGGTGGGAACGGATGAGACGAGTGGGATTCGCACGGCTGGGGCAGCAGCAGCCGCGCGCCTGGCAGCGCTGGGTGGAGGTGGTCGAGCTGGACCTGCCGGCCGGCGCCGGCGAGGCGCGCTGCATCGTCACCGTGCGCCAGGGGGCCTTGAATGCCGCGGGCGTCGCCGCCGCCACGCAGGAGTCGTCGCTGACCGCGGTGCCCTGCCCCGCCGCCGAGGCCGAGCGCCGCGCCATCGACTTCATCGCCCGCCGGATGGCCGCGGGCGACGTGCTGCTTCAGCATGAAGGCCTGGCCGCGCTGGCGGCGCTGGCGGGCCCCGATCCCGTTGCGGCCACCGCGCAGTCACCGGCCCCGCGCGGGCACGCTTCCGCCGCCACCGTCGCCGACGGCGGCGCACCCTCCCCCACCATCACCGCGCTGGTGCAGCGCTTCGCCCCCGACCACTGGAAGCTGCTCGACGCCGCCCGCCGCGCCCGCAGCGCCTGGCGCGTGGCCGAGCGCGCGGATGCGGCCACGCCGGGCGCCGACCAGCAGGCGCTGCGGGCGCTGGTGCCGCGCCTGGTCGACCTGCTCGAAACCGGCGACGACCTGCTGGACCACGGCATCGCGGTGGCGATCGCGCGGCTGGGCGACCGCGGCGCGGCCGAGGCCATGCGGCACCTGCGCGACCGTGGCCGCAGCCCCGCCACGCGCCGCGCCGCCCACCAGGCCTGGCTGCTGCTGCAGACGCCGCCGGCCCAGCGCGAGCACGCCGACCGCCTGCTTCCGGCCTGGCAGGCCGAACTGCAGGGCGACGCCGACCTGCTGCCGCACGTGCTGGAAGCCCGCTTCGACGAACGCCGGACGCACTGGGTGCCGCTGCTGGCGGACTGGTACGACGTCGCGCTGGTGCAGGCCGTGCCGCGCGCCCGCCTGCTGGCGCTGCTGCGCCTGCTGCCGCTGAAACCCGGCCCCTTCCAGGCCCTGCGCTACCTCTACAAGGCGGCCGAGATCCGCCGCGATGCCGAAGTGATCGGCCTGCTGCACGCGCGCTTCGAGAACACCCGCCCCAACTTCTACAGCCATGGTGACGCGGCGCACCGGCAGCGCCACCAGCGCAGCGCGGGCGACCGCGCCTATTCCAGCCGCACGCGCGACTACCTGCGCCTGCGCGCCTGGCGCACGCTGCGCCGGCTGGCGCTGATCGGCCATTCGCACGCGGCCGAGCTGGCGGTGCAGCTGCTGCTGGGCCTGGTTGACGAAGACCTGCCCGGCGCGGCGCAGGAGCATGGCTGGGCCTACCGCGGCATCCGCGAGGCCCGCTGGCAGCGCCAGGGCGACGGTTATGCCCGGGTGCTGCGCCACTACCACCCCGCCTCGCGCTGGATGCTGGTGCCCAAGCTGCTGCTGGCGCGCCACCCGGGCCTGCAGGTCAGCGCGCGCGCGACACGCTGGTGGACCAGCACGCCGCTGGACGACGGCACGCTGCCGCCGCAACGCTGCGAAGCCCTGCCCGCGCTGTGGGACAGCCATCCGCAAGCGCTGCTGACGCTGGCGCTGCACGGCCGGGCCGCGCTGGTGCATGCGGTGGTGGCCCGCGCCCTGCAGGACCACGCCGCCACGGTGGCGCAGCAGCCCGCGCCGGTGCTGCAGGCGCTGTTGAACAGCCGCTTCGCGCCCACGGCCCGCATCGGCTTCGAATCGGTGCGGGCGCAGGTGGTGCAGGACACCAGCGCCGCCGCGCAAGCGCGCTGGCTGGTGCTGCTGATCGGCTGCCGCGCCGCCGAGGCGCGCGACTTCGCCTTCATGCACATCGCCGCCCGGCCGGCGGATTTCGCGGCGCAGGCCGGGCTCGTCGCCGCGCTGCTGCTGTCGGGGCACGAACGCTCGCGCCGCCAGGGCGAGGGCCTGGCCCTGATCGCCGATGCCGGCGCGCTGGTGGCCGAACTGCAGTCCGCCATGCTCGCCGCCGACGTGGTGATGGGCGCCGAAACCGAGTGCGGCACACCGGCCGCGGCCATCGCGCTGGTGGAATCGCTGCTGCGCGCGCCGCTGGCGCAGGCCGCGATGCACGCACCGGTCGAACCCCTGCTGTGCCTGCTCGACCATGCCTCGGTGCCGGTGGTGAACCTGGCCGTCAGCTGGCTGCTGCTGCACCAGCACGCCGCCGCGATGCTGCCGCCCACCACGTTGCTGCGTCTGCTGGGCGCGGCCGACGACGACCGCCGCGCCTGCGGCGTGCGCCTCTTCGCCGCGCTGCCCGATGCGGTGCTGCGGCCGCAGCAGGCGTTGCTGTTCGAACTGGCGCTGCATGCCCATGCCGGCATCCGCGCCGCGGTGGCGCCGGCACTGCAGCGCGTGGCCGCGGCGGAAGCGGGTTTTGCCGAGGCGCTGGCGCAGCGCCTGCATGCCGCGCTGTTCGGCGCCGAGCCTGGCGAAGGCCTGCATGACGACGCGCTGCGCTGGCTCGGCAGCTTCCTGGCGCGCCATGCCCCCGCGCGCGATGCCGCCGGCATCTGGCGCGCGCTGCAGGCGCGCAGCCGGGGCGCGCAGCGCTACGGCGCCCACGCCCTTCAGGTGTTGGCACCGCAGGACTTCAGCCTGCGCCAGCTCGCCACGCTGGCCTGCCATGCCGAGGTGGCGGTGCGCACCTGGGCCCTGCGGGCCATCGACCACGTGCTGCCCGCCCGGCCCACGCCGGAGCAGGCTGAACAGCTGCTGCCGCTGTCGCAAGCGCTGTTCGACGACGCCCGCGCCTGTGCGCAGGCGCTGTTCGGCGAACGCCTGCCCGACGAATCGCTGAGCGTGGAGCTGCTGATCGCCTGGATCGACCAGCCGCAGGCCTGGATGCAGTCGCTGGGCCGCAGCCGGCTGGTGCGCCGCATGAGCGCGGACGAAGCCAGCGTGTGCCTGACGCGGCTCGCCCAGCACCCCAGCACCGCGGTGCAGCAGTTCGTCACCCAGTGGCTGCTCGAGCTGCCGCGCGACGATGCCGCGGCGCTGGCGCGCCGGCTGCGCGGCCTGCAGCCCTACTTCGTCACCGTGCTCAGCCAGGTGCACCGCGGCCGCACGGCCAAGACGCGCATCACCGCGTTCCTGCGCAGCCTGACGGACGCGCCGGAAACCGCCGCCGTCGTGGCCGAGGTCTTTGCGCGTCAGGTGGTCACCTGCAGCCTGACCGACAAGCCGCAGTACATCGCCGGCCTGCGCGACATCGCCGCGCGCCATCCGCAGATCCCGCTGCCCTTCGTCGCCTGGACGCCGCTGCCCTGCCACGGCGCACCTGGCCCGCGTGAACGGCTCGCCGCCGCGCGGGGTGCAGCGCCCTCCGCCCCGGCCGCCGGGCCGCTGCCCTCGCTGGCCCCCGAGACATGAGATTCCAGTACCGCTACCACGGCAGCACCAGCGTCGACGGCGGCGCCGCCACGCAGGCCTTCCGCTTCGCACCCGACACGCTGCGCCCGCCCACCGCCTTCGAAGGCCTGCTGCGGCAGGACTCCAGCGCCCACCTGGCCTTCCGCGAGGCGCTGTCGGCGCTGCATGCGGTGGTCGTCAGCGACCTGCGCCCGCGCGGCCGCAACCCCGATGCCTATCGCGCATGGTGGGCGGCCAACGAAGAGGGCCTGCTGGCGCAGTTCATGCAGCAGGCCGGGCGGATCAAGGCCGACCTGCAGGCCGCCACGGCCGAACTGGCCGAGCTGCGCCGCCGCAAGGAATCGCTGCTGCGGCCGTTCCGCAAGGCCCGCGCCCGCTACTTCACCTGGCTCTACTTCGCCAACCGCGAGGCCTGGTACGTACTGGACCCGGTGATCACCGTGCACCCCGACCGCCTGCTGTTCGAGGCTTTCAGCCAGGACGAATCGAGCTACTGCGCGGTCAGCGTGGGCCACGGCGTGTTCCAGCGCATCGGCGCCATGGCCTGCGGCACCACCAACATCGACTACTCCATCGGCCTGTTCGACGAGTTCCAGAAGATCCGCGACTACAAGGCGACGAGCTTCACCGTCGACCCCACCGGCTTCGGCGTGGCCACCGCCGACGACCCGGCCTTCCGCGAAGAGAAGATCGACCTGCCCGACAGCTGGGTGCGCGGTTTCCTGCAGGTGTCCAGCGCGATGACGCTGCCGGCCACCGTGCTGGAACTGCACCCGATGGACCTGCACAACATCTGCGCCACGCTGCGCCAGCACCGCGAACGCGTGGGCCCGCGCGCGCTGCGCTTCGAGCTGCAGCCCGGCGGCCCGGCACAGCTGGTGTTCGAGCCCTGGGGCATCACGCTGCAGGCGCGGCGCAGCGCCGTGGTGGGCGCACCGCTGGCCGCGCCCCTCAGCGTGCGCCTGTGGGGGCGCCGCCGGTTGCTGGTGCTGGAACGGCTGATCGCGCTGGCCACGCGGGTGCGGGTGCACCTGCTGGGCTCGGGCATGCCCAGCTTCTGGGTCATCGAGATGGGCGAGATCACCGTCACGCTGGGCCTGTCCGGCTGGACCGCCAACGACTGGTCGGCCGCCGGCCGCTTCAGCCTGCTGCAGCCGCGCCATGCGGTGTCCGAACAGGGCACGCAGGCCGTGGCCGAAGCGCTGCAGGCGCGCTGGCTGGCGACACCGGCCGAACTGGCCCGCGCCACCGCGCTGCCGGAAGCCGACGTGCAGGCCGCGCTGGGCCAGTGGGTGCAGGCCGGCCGCGCGGTCCGGGACCTGGCGCGCCAGTGCTACGCCTGGCGCGAACTCTCGCGCGAACCGCTGCCGCTGCAGGCCCTGCGCTTCGCCAGCGCCGAGGAGGAACAGGCGCTGGCGCTGGTGCACGCCGGCGGCGTGCGGGTCGGCGAGGTGACGCGCGCCGAGGACCGCATCCGCATCAGCGGCCGCGTGGTGGACCGCGGGCGCGAGTACACGCCCGAGCTGCTGCTGGACGCCGACGAGCGCCAGCGCGACGGCCGCTGCGGCTGCAACTTCCACCAGCAGAACCGGCTGCGCCGCGGCCCCTGCGCGCACCAGCTGGCGCTGCGCCAGGCGGCGCAGCCGCGGCTCAACACCATGCGGCCCGTGGCCGCAACCCCCACGATCGCGGAGCCGGCATGAGGCTTTTGGAACTTACACTCGCGGCGAGTGCAGCGCGTTGGCTCTTGCAACCCGGGCGGTGTTTCGCCGCCCTTGTCTACTGCCAGTCCATGCGCCACGGGTGCCGTCTTCACTGTGCCGCGCCCGCACCCTGCGCGCAGTGCCGGTGTGGCTTGTCTAAAGCTCACTGGCGCGCAGGGTGCGGCGCGGCGTCGAGTGGACAGCCCCCGTCCCCGAAGCCCTGCGGGCTCTTCGATGAGAAGCGCGCTGCACTCACCTCTTCCTCTCGGTCTTCCCCTCGGTCGTCCCCCCAGCCTCCCGCGCTGAAGCACGCGGCAGCGAACACAGCGGCCCGGCCCGGACCCGGCCGGCGGCGGAGGGCCGAGCATTGAGCAGCGCCCGTCCCCCCGAGCCCGCGCCGCAGCCCGGCCGCCAGCCCACCCGCGCCGAGTTGATCGCGCGCATCGCCGCCTCCAGCAAGGACGCGGTGGTGCTGGCCGAGATGCAGCGCCTGGGCTTCTGGCCGGCCGATGCCGGCAAGCCTTCCCTCGAGGCCGCGCTGATCGCGCGCGAGGCCGAGCTGATGCAGTCGCTGCAGCGGCTGCAGGCTGACCTGAAGGAAAAGGGCGATCCGCAGGCCGCGCTGAAAGCCCTGCGCGAGCAGCGCAAGGCCGAGGCCCGGGCCCGGCGCGAAGCCGCTGCGCAGCGCCGCGAGCAGCAGCGCCACGAGCGCGCGCTGCAATGGCACGCCGCCCGCCGCAGCGCCGTGCACTACCTGGGCGCCGGCGTCTCCGGCGGGCTGAACGACGCTGCGGACCGGGCCGAACGGCTGCAGCGCCACGGCCTGCCGCCGATCGCCAGCCCGCAGGCCCTGGCCGAGGCCATGGGCATCAGCGTGGCCGAGCTGCGCTTCCTGTGCTTCCACCGCGAGGTGGCCCGCAGCACCCACTACCGCCGCTTCCTATTGCCCAAGAAGAGCGGCGGCGCGCGCAGCATCTCCGCGCCCATGCCGCGGCTGAAGCGCGCGCAGTACTGGGTGCTGGACAACCTGCTCGCCAAGGTCGACTGCCACCCGGCCGCGCACGGCTTCCTGCCGGGCCGCTCCATCGCCAGCAATGCCGCGCCGCACGCCGGCCAGGCGGTCGTCATCAACCTCGACCTGAAGGACTTCTTCCCCAGCGTGCGCTACCCGCGCATCAAGGGCGTGTTCAGGGGGCTGGGCTACGACGAACGCATCGCCACGCTGCTGGCGCTGCTGTGCAGCGAGAACGTCTGCGACGAACTGCAGGTCGACGGCGAGCGCTTCTTCGTCGGCCACGCCGCGCGTGAACGCGTGCTGCCCCAGGGCGCGCCGACCAGCCCGATGCTCACCAACATCCTGTGCCGCCAGCTCGACCGCCGGCTGCAGGGCGCGGCACACAAGCTGGGCTTCACCTACACCCGCTACGCGGACGACCTCAGCTTCTCGGCGCCGCCGCAGGCCGCGGCACTCACCGGCCGCCTGCTGCGCCAGATGCACCACATCCTGCGCGACGAGGGCTTCACGCCCCACCCGGCCAAGCAGCGGGTGATGCGCAGCGGCGCGCGGCAGGAGGTGACCGGCATCGTCGTCAACCAGCAGCCGGCCGTCTCGCGCGCGCAGCGGCGCGCCCTGCGCGCCAGCCTGCACCGCGCCTGCACGCACGGCCTGGCGGAGGCCACCTGGCAAGGCCGGCCGGCCACCAAGGACGCGCTGGTGGGCTACGCGCAGTTCATCAAGATGGTGCATGCACCGCACGGCGCGCCCTTGCTGGCGCAGGCGAAGGCGCTGCCCGACGACCGGGCCGGCGGCCCGCCCAACCCCCACCCGCCCGCGGCCTCGGGCGAGGGCGAGGGCGAGGGCTTTCGGGCCCGGGCCGCTCGTGGCCAGGCCCCGCGCCGCGCGGCAGGACCGTGGTGGCAGCCCGCCGAAGCGCCACCGCCGGTGCTGCAGCGCACCGCGGCCCAGCTGAAGGAAGAGCGCCTGGCCCGCCTGCGTGCCGAGCGCAGCGCGCGCGCGGCGGCCACCCGCGTGGGCTCCGGTGGGAAATCCAACGCGGCCGACACGCGCGCCGCGGGCGGCCCCACGGCCGGCGGCCGGACCTCCGCAGGCGCCGGCCCGGACGATCCCCCGATGCCGCCACTCGGCCCGGTCCAGTGGCTGACGGCGGCGATGCAGTTCGTGTTCCTGGTCTACCTGGCGCTGCGCCTGGGCAGCCCGCTGGCCTTCATGCTCGGCACCTGCTGGCTCGGCTTCCGCCTGCTGACGCGGCGCTTCGGCTGGCTGTCGTTCATGCTGCCGCTGCTGGTCGTGGCGATGATCGCGGCGGGGCTGCAGCTGTGAACGCCCCCGCGAACGCCGCCGGCTGGCGCGGCCACCTCGACCTGCACTACTGGCGCGATGCGGCGCGCACCGTCGCGCTCGACCGCCACGAGGGCCCGCTGCGCGTGCTGCAGCGGCTCTACCCGGAAGGCGACGCGGTGTGCCACCACGTGCTGGTGCACCCGCCCGGCGGCATCGTCGGTGGAGACCAGCTGGTGCTGGACGCGCGGCTCGACGCCGGCACCCATGCGCTGCTGACCACGCCCGGTGCCACCCGCTTCTACCGCAGCGCGGGCCCGCTGGCGCGGCAGTGCGTGAACATGGCGGTGGCCGAGGGGGCGCGGCTCGAATGGCTGCCGCTGGAGACCATCGCCTACCGCGGATGTGACGCGGAAAACCAGCTGGCCTTCAGGCTCGCGCCGGGGGCCGAGATGTTCGGCTGGGACGTGCTGGCGCTGGGCCTGCCGGCAGCCGGCCAGGCCTTTGCGCACGGCCGCCTCCTGCAGCAGCTGGAACTGCCCGGCGCCTGGCTGGAGCGCGGGCTGATCGACGGCGGCGACCAGCTGCTGCTGGACTCGCCGCTGGGCCTGGCCGGCCACAAGGTGATGGCCACGCTGTGGTTCGCCACCGGCGACACGATCGCCCGCCCCCTCGCCGAGCAGTTGGTCGACGTGGCCCGCGCGGGCATCGACGCCGCGCCGCTGCGCGCGACCGCGGGCGTCACCCGGCTGCATGAACGCGTCATCGTGCTGCGCGCGCTGGCGGCGCGCGTGGAGCCGGCGATGCAGCTGCTGCAGGCGGTGTGGTCGGCCTGGCGCCCGCTGGCCTGGGGCTTGCCACCATGCCCGCCGCGGGTTTGGCGAACCTGAAGGTTTCCGCAGGCAAAGTACGCGGCTGGCGGTCCACCTGCATTCCCCGCGCGGCGTTGAGCCGCCACGTTCCCTCGTCGGGGCGGCGCCTGGCCGCCGCCCCTCATTCCACGATGCCCTCCATGCCTTCATCTCCCGTCCGCTCCGGCCTGCTGGCCATCGCGCTGGCCACGGCCGCCAGCCTCGCCGCCGCGCAGCCCTTCCAGGATGCCGCGTTCAACGCGCTTTATGCCGCCGACAAGCTCGGCGAGCTGGAGCAGCTGGCCCGCCAGCGCCTGGGGCAGCGCGGCGACGACGACCAGGCCGTGTTGGCCAACGCGCTGGTGGCGCTGACCAGCGGCGACGGCAAGCAGCGCGAGGCCGCCATCCGCCATGCCGAGGGCTGCCTGCAAGCCAAGCCGGCGGCGGCGCCCTGCCACTACGCGCTGGGCGCGGTGCTCGGGGTGCATGCGATGTCGCAGGGCATGCTGAAGATCGTCTCCAGCGTCGGCCGCGTGAAGCACGCGCTGGAAAAGGCGGTGGAGCTGGCGCCCCAGTGGTACATCGGCCGCGGCGCGCTGGTGGAGTTCTACGCGCTGGCGCCTTCGGTCGTGGGCGGCAGCGAGTCCAAGGCGCGCGAGGTGGCGCGCGCGGCCCCGGTGCCCGACCACGCCCGCGTGCTGGAAGCCGGCCTCGCGGTCAAGCAGGACCGGTTCGAGCAGGCGCTGGCGCTGCTGGCCGAGGTCAAGCCCGGCAAGGACGCCGCCCTGGACGGCGACCTGCGGCAATGGTGGCTGGCGGCCGGCGCCGGCCTGGTCGGCGACGGCAAGCACGAGGCCGCGCGCGCGGCGTTCGAACGCCTGGCGCGCGAGCAGCCCGAGTACGGTGCCGGTGCCTACGGCCTGGGCCGGCTGGCCTTCGAGACCGGCGCCCATGCCGAAGCCATCAAGCTCTACCAGCAAAGCGCGCGGCTGAAAGGCGCCGACCGCCTGCCGCTGGACTACCGCATCGGCCTGGCGCAGCAGGCGCTGGGCCGCAACGACGAGGCGCGCGCCTCGTACGCCCGCTTCGTCGCCGGGGGGCGTGGCGCGCACCGCTCGCTGGAAGACGCGAAGAAGCGGATGGCGCAGCTGGGCGGCGCCTGAGCGCCTGTGAAGCATTCCGCCACGCCCGCTCGTGCGCCCCAGACGGCGCCGCGTCTTTTGCGCGTCAGGCGCCGCGCCGCTCAGCCCGGGGCGACGCGGTGCTGCTGCCACCACGCCAGCACGCCCCGCCCCGCGACCCGGCCGCTGGCGAAGCAGGCGCTGAGCAGGTAGCCGCCGGTGGGCGCTTCCCAGTCCAGCATCTCGCCGGCGCAGAAGACACCGGGCAGCGCGTTCAGCATCAGGCGCTCGTCCAGCGCCTCCAGCCGCACGCCACCGGCGGTGCTGATGGCCTCGTCGATCGGGCGCGGCGCGCGCAGCGTGATCGGCCAGGCCTTCAGCTCGCGCGCCAGCTGCCGCGGCGCCTCGGCCACCAGCCGCGCCAGGCCGGCCGCGTCGTAGCGCTCGCGCAGCAGCGCGGCCTTCACGCCGTCCAGGCCCGCATGCTCGCGCAGGTGGTTGGGCAAGGACCGGGTGCCGCGGCCGTGGGCCAGGCCTTCGGCCAGGCGGCCCTCGTCGCGGCCGGGCACCAGGTCCACGTGCACCGTGGCGCTGCCGGCGCGGGCGATCTCGTCGCGGATCAGCGACGCGGCGGCGTAGACCAGGCTGCCTTCGATGCCGCCTTCGGTGATCACGAACTCGCCCGCGCGATCGAAGGCGCGGCCGCGGCCGTCATCGAACTTCAGCCGCACCGACTTCATCGGCGCGCCCGCGAAGCGCTGGCTGAAATACGCACTCCAGCCGACGTCGAATCCGCAGTTGGCCGGCTGCAGCGCGGCCAGCGCGACACCGCGCTGCGCCAGCCACGGCACCCAGGCGGCGTCCGAGCCCAGGCGCGGCCAGCTGGCGCCGCCCAGCGCCAGCACCAGCGCGTCCACCTGCCGCTGCTGCCGGCCGGCGGGCGTGTCGAAGCGCAGCGCCAGCGGGTCGCCACCTTCGGGCCAGCCCAGCCAGCGGTGGCGCATGTGCAGTTGCAGGCCCTGGCCGCGCAGCCGGTGCAGCCAGGCCCGCAGCAGCGGCGCGGCCTTCATCTCGGCCGGAAAGACGCGGCCCGAGGTGCCGACGAAGGTGCTGATGCCCAAGTCCTGCGCCCAGTCGCGCAGGGCCTGCGGGCTCAGCGCCTCCAGCCACGCGGCCACCGCGTCGGCGCGCTCGCCGAAGCGGCGCACGAAGGCATCGGGCGGCTCGCTGTGGGTCAGGTTCAGGCCGCCCTTGCCAGCCAGCAGGAACTTGCGGCCGACCGAGGGCATGGCATCGAACAGCTCGACGCGCGCGCCGCCGGCCAGCAATGCCTCGGCCGCCATCAGGCCGGCAGGACCGCCGCCGATCACGGCCACCGCAGGGCTGCTGGACGGGGAACGGGAGGCGGCGGAAGACGGTGCATGCATCGCCGCAGTCTATGCGCCGCCGCCACCCGCCGACCCCGGTGCCGCAGGCTTGTAGGCGGACATGCCGTGCGGGTGTGGGAGCGGTCGCGCAAATGTGCCCAAGGACCGAAAGCAAACGTGTCGGGCCTGTGACCGCCGGTCAGGGTTGCTTGGCTTTGAGACGCAGGGGCCCTGGCGCTGGTGGAAGGGATCAGACTGCCGTCACGTCCGCACGAGGACTTTCGAACATCCCATCGCCCATTCACCGCAAAAGGAGCCCACCATGATCCGTTCCCTCCGCTGGCAACTCAGTGCCATCGCCGCTGCCGCCGCTGGCGTGATCTGCGTGGCGCAGGCGCAGAGCGCCGACCCGGCGATCCAGGCCGAGCCCACCGCCGCTGCGGAAGCCATGGCCCGGCCGGACGCCACGCCGGAACCGGCGGCGACGGAGGCCGACGTCCAGGCCACGATGCAACGCGAAGCCGAGGCGCGCAGCACCGACCCGTCCGCCGCGGCCGAGCCTGCCGAGCCGGGCCGCACGGCGCCCTACACCGCCGGCGCACCGGCGGCCGCGCAGGCGCAGGAGCAGACCAGCACCATCGTCGTGGTGCCGACCCAGGTCGACCAGAACGCGATCGCCGAGAAGGCCTGGGCCGCGGTCGAGGCCGAGCAGATCACGCGCGAGGAAGTGGCTGCCGAGGCCGCCTACGCGAACAAGAACGGCCTGATCGCGCGCGGCGAGCTGAGCATCGTCGGCGAGGACAAGGGGACGGCCTACGTCGAGCAGGCCGACCAGGCCCGCCATGCGCGCGCCACGCAGCAGTACATGGCCAAGGTGGATGCCAGGCACCAGCAGTTCGCCGCCGCCGAGCAGGAGCGGCTGAACCAGCTGGCGCTGGCCGAGCAGCAGCGCCAGCAGGCGCTGGCGGCCGAGCAGGCCGCGCAACAGCAGCAGCTGGCCCAGCAGGAGCAGCCGACGCAGTGATCGTGGTGGGGGCCGGCGCCGCAGGGCGCCGGTGACCGTTCCGCCGGCCGGGTCCGCCAGGGTCCGGCCGGCTTGCTTTCAGGCGCGCGCGTTCAGACCGACATCAGCTTGCGCACGCCATCGGCCTCCATGTCGGCCCCGCGTCCGCGGCGAATGACCTCGCCGCGCTCCATCACCAGGTACTGGTCGGCCAGCTCGGCCGCGAAGTCGTAGTACTGCTCGACCAGCACGATGGCCATGGTGCCGCGGTCGGCCAACATGCGAATGACGCGGCCAATGTCCTTGATGATGCTGGGCTGGATGCCCTCGGTGGGCTCGTCCAGCAGCAGCAGTTTCGGCCCCGCGGCGAGGGCGCGCGCAATGGCCAGCTGCTGCTGCTGACCGCCGGACAGGTCGCCGCCGCGGCGGTGGATCATTTGCTTGAGCACCGGGAACAGCTCGAACAGCTCCGCCGGGATGGCGGTGCCGCCGGGCTTCGCGGCCAGGCCCATGCGCAGGTTTTCTTCCACCGTCAGCCGCGAAAAGATCTCGCGGCCTTGCGGGACGTAGCCGATGCCGCGGCGCACGCGCTCGTAGCTGGTGGCCTTGGTGATGTCGGCGCCGTCCAGCTGCACGCTGCCGGTCTTCACCGGCACGACGCCCATCAGGCTCTTCAGCAGCGTCGTCTTGCCCACGCCGTTGCGGCCCAGCACCACGGTCACCTCGCCCAGCCTGGCCTCGAAGCCGAGGTTGCGCAGGATGTGGCTGCCGCCGTAGTACTGGTTCAGGCTGTCGACTTTCAGCATTCAGTTTCTCCGGCTGCTCGCGCCGTGGCTAGCGCCCCAAATACACCTCGACGACCTTCTCGTTGTTCTGCACATCCGCCAGCAATCCCTCCGCCAGCACGGACCCTTCGTGCAAGACAGTCACCGTCTTCCGGCCTTCGGTGAGTTGATCCACGAACTTCATGTCGTGCTCCACCACCACCAGCGAATGCTTGCCTTCCAGGGACAGGAACAACTCCGCCGTGCGCTCCGTCTCTTCATCCGTCATGCCCGCCACCGGCTCGTCCAGCAGCAACAGCTTCGGGTCCTGCATCAGCAGCATGCCGATCTCCAGCCACTGCTTCTGCCCGTGCGACAGCAAGCCCGCGGTGCGCTGCGCCTCCGGCAGCAGGTGGATGGTCTGCAGCACCTCGCCGATGCGGTCCAGCTGCGCCCCCGTCAGCCGCGAGAACAAGGAAGCCCACACCCGCCGGTCCGCCGCCAGGGCCAGTTCGAGGTTCTCGAACACCGAGAGATCCTCGTACACCGTGGGCTTCTGGAACTTGCGGCCGATGCCGGCCTGCGCAATCTCAGGCTCCGTCAGGCGCAGCAGGTCGAGCGTCGAGCCGAAGAAGGCCTTGCCCGCGTCCGGCCGCGTCTTGCCGGTGATGCAGTCCATCATCGTCGTCTTGCCCGCGCCATTCGGGCCGATGATGCATCGCAGTTCGCCCACGTTCACCGTCAGGGTCAGCGCATTCAGGGCCTTGAAACCGTCGAAGCTGACCGTGATGTCGTCCAGGTACAGCGCCACCCCGTGCGAGAAGTCGACCTCGCCCCACCGCATCGGCCGGCCGTAGGCGGCTTCGCGGCCACCGCTCTCGGTGGCCGCGGCCGCTCGTTTCAGAGCATAGGCTTCGAGGCGCTTCGCCCCCTCCTCCATCAATTCGGGTGTCACGTTCTCTTCTCCGTCGCGCGCCGGAACAGGCCGACGATTCCCCCCGGCCTGCGCAGCAGGCCGATGATCCCGTTCGGCAGGAACAGCGTCACCGCGATGAACAGCGCCCCCAGGAAGTACAGCCAGAACTCCGGGAACGCCACCGTGAACCAGCTCTTCGCGCCGTTGACGAAGAAGGCGCCGACGATGGGGCCGATCAGCGTCGCGCGGCCGCCCACCGCGGTCCAGATCGCGATCTCGATCGAGGCCGCGGGCGACATCTCGCTGGGGTTGATGATGCCCACCTGCGGCACGTACAAGGCGCCGGCCACCGCGCACATCACCGCCGAGAGCGTCCAGATGCTCAGCTTGTAGGCCAGCGGCGAATAGCCGGTGAACATCACGCGCGTCTCGGCATCGCGTATCGCCTGAAGCACGCGGCCATACTTGCTGTTCACGATCGCGCGGGCCATCAGGTAGAAGCCCACCAGCACCAGGCCGCTGATGACGAACAGCAGCACCCGCATCTGCCCGGTGGCGATCGGCACGCCGAGGATGCGTTTGAAGTCGGTGAAGCCGTTGTTGCCGCCGAAGCCGGTCTCGTTGCGGAAGAACAGCAGCATCGCGGCGAAGGTCATCGCCTGCGTGATGATCGAGAAGTACACGCCCTTGATGCGCGAGCGGAAGGCGAACCAGCCGAACACGAAGGCCAGCGCGCCCGGCACCAGCACGATCAAGAGCGCTTGCGCGATGAACGAATCGGACAGCGCCCAGTGCCAGGGCAGGACCTTCCAGTTCAGGAACACCATGAAGTCGGGCAGCTCGCTCTTGTAGTTGCCGTCGGTGCCGATCTGGCGCATCAGGTACATGCCCATGCCATAGCCGCCCAGCGCGAAGAAGAGGCCGTGGCCCAGCGACAGGATGCCGGTGTAGCCCCAGATCAGGTCCATCGCCAGCGCGCAGATGGCGTAGCAGACGATCTTGCCGGCCAGCGTCACCGCGTAGTCGGACAGGTGCAGCGGGTGGCCCTCGGGCAACGCCAGGTTCAGCACCGGCACCAGCACGGCGATGACCAGCACCGCGGCCAGCACCGCGCTCCAGCCCCTGGGGCCCAGCAGCAGGCCGCGCTTCTGCGCCAGCACGGCGGACACGGGCAAATCAGGCGTCTTCATGGCGTCAGGCCTCCGCACTGCGGCCCTTGACCGCGAACAGGCCCTGCGGCCGCTTCTGGATGAAGACGACGATGAAGACCAGCACCATGATCTTGGCCAGCACCGCGCCGGCCCAGCCTTCCAGCAGCTTGTTCAGGATGCCCAGGCCCAGCGCCGCGTACACCGTGCCCGCGAGCTGGCCGACGCCGCCCAGCACCACCACCATGAACGAATCGACGATGTAGCCCTGGCCCAGGTCCGGACCGACGTTGCCCACCTGGCTGAGCGCGCAGCCCGCCAGCCCGGCGATGCCCGCGCCCAGCGAGAAGGCGTACATGTCGACGCGCGCGGTGTTGACACCCACGCACGAGGCCATGCGCCGGTTCTGCGTGACGCCCCGCACGAAGAGCCCGAGCCGCGTGCGCGAGATCAGCAGCGCCATGCCGATCAGCACCAGCGCCGCGAAGACGAGGATGGCGAGCCGGTTGTACGGCAGCACCAGGTTCGGCAGCACCTGCACGCCGCCCGACATCCACGCCGGGTTCTCGACGCCCACGTTCTGCGCGCCGAACAGCGTGCGCACCGCCTGCATCAGCACCAGGCTGATGCCCCAGGTGGCCAGCAGCGTCTCGAGCGGGCGGCCGTACAGCCAGCGGATGACGCTGCGTTCCAGCACCGCGCCGACCAGCGCCGAGGTAAAGAAGGCGACCGGGATCGCGGCCACGACGTACCAGTCGAAAGCACCCGGCAGGTAGGCCCTGAACAGGTTCTGCACCACGTAGGTGGCGTAGGCGCCGATCATCATCAGCTCGCCGTGGGCCATGTTGATCACGCCCATCAGCCCGTAGGTGATGGCCAGGCCCAGCGCCACCAGCAGCAGGATGGAGCCCAGGCTGGCGCCGGTGAACAGCACGCCCAGGCGCTCGCCCCAGGCCAGCTGCGATTGCACGCTGTCCAGCGCGGCCTGGATCGCGGCCTTCACCGCGGGGTCGCTCTCGGCGTTCAGGCGTTCCAGCAGCAGCGACCGGGTGGCCGGCTCGCTGCTGCCGGACAAGGCCTTGGCCGCGGCGGCGCGCTTGGCCGCGTCGTCGGAAGAAATCAGGATGGCCGCGCGCAGCAGCCCCAGCTGCGCCTTCAGCGCCGCGTCTTTCTCGGCGCCTTCCGCCTTCTCGATCAGGCCGAGCTTGGCCTCGTCGGCCGCATCCTTCAGGTCGGCGATGGCCTGGGCCCGAGCATCCCGCTCGGGCGCGAACAGGCCCAGCGCCGCGACCGCCGCCTCCAGCTCGCGCCGCATGCGGTTGTTGTTGACGACGTCTTCGGCATCGGCGGGCAGCGAAGCCGCCGCGCCGGTGGCCGCTTCCACCGCCTTGCCGTCCCTCACGATGAAGGCCTTGCCGCCGGCGGTCTTCACCTCGTCGTCCAGCAGCGCCCGCACGAAGGGCACCAGCGCCGCATCGCCCGTTGCCACCGCCGCGTTCAACGCGGCATTCAGTGCGGAGATGCGCTCGTCGCTGTCGCCGGCGGCGATCCTGCCGGCTTCTTCGGCCGTCAGCGCCCACGATGCACTGCCGATGAGCAGCAGCATCGAGAGCACGACGAAGTGTCGGAGCGTAGCGAACAAGGAAAGGCCCCCGGGAAACGAAACACAGGCAGGCGCGCGCCACGGCCGGGAGCCGGCCGCGGCTGGCGCGTCAATCAGACGCTATTACTTCTTGGCGGGAACGTTCGGCTTGCCCTTGTTCTCCGGGATGTAGTCGCTCCACGGATCGGCCACCACCGGCCCCTTGGTCTTCCACACCACGTTGAACTGGCCGTCGGCCTTGATCTCGCCGATGAACACCGGCTTGTGCAGGTGGTGGTTCTGCTTGTCCATCGTGGACGTGAAGCCGCCCGGCGCGGCGAAGGTCTGGCCGGCCATCGCGGCGATCACCTTGTCGGTGTCGGTCGACTTGGCCTTCTCCACCGCGGCCTTCCACATGTGGATGCCGATGTAGGTGGCCTCCATCGGGTCGTTGGTCAGCGGCTTGTCCTTGTGGCCGGCGATGCCCTTGGCCTTGGCGTAGTCGCTCCACTTCTTGATGAAGGCGGTGTTCTCGGGGCTCTTGATGGACTGGAAGTAGTTCCAGGCGGCCAGGTGGCCCACCAGCGGCTTGGTGTCCACGCCGCGCAGCTCTTCCTCACCCACGGAGAAGGCCACCACCGGCACGTCGGTCGCCTTCAGGCCCTGGTTGCCCAGTTCCTTGTAGAAGGGCACGTTGGAGTCGCCGTTGATGGTGGACACCACCGCCGTCTTCTTGCCCTCGGACGAGAACTTCTTGATCTTGGCGATGATGCTCTGGTAGTCCGAATGGCCGAAGGGGGTGTACTCCTCCATGATGTCGGCCTCGGGAATGCCCTTGGCCTTCAGGAACGCGCGCAGGATCTTGTTGGTGGTGCGCGGGTACACGTAGTCGGTGCCCAGCAGCACGAAGCGCTTGGCGCCGCCGCCGTCCTTGCTCATCAGGTATTCCACGGCGGGAATGGCCTGCTGGTTGGGCGCGGCGCCGGTGTAGAACACGTTCTTGCTCAGCTCTTCACCCTCGTACTGCACGGGGTAGAACAGCAGCGAATTCAGCTCCTCGAACACCGGCAGCACCGACTTGCGGCTCACCGAGGTCCAGCAGCCGAAGGTGACGGCCACCTTGTCCTTGCTGATCAGCTGGCGCGCCTTCTCGGCGAACAGCGGCCAGTTGGAAGCGGGGTCGACCACCACCGGCTCCAGCTTCTTGCCCAGCACGCCTCCCTTGGCGTTGATCTCGTCGATGGCCATCAGCACGGTGTCCTTCAGCACCGTTTCCGAGATGGCCATCGTGCCGGACAGCGAGTGCAGCACGCCGACCTTGATGGTCTCCTGCGCCTGCGCGATGGAGCTGAAGCCGAAGGCGCAGGCGGCAGCCGCCAGCGCGGTGATGGAACGGGCAGCAGAGCGACGGGTGAACTTCATCGGGTGGCACTCCTGTGGTGCGGTTGGGGTTGTCAGCGCCGGCAGGTTAGGCGGCGGTGCCGGTGCGGCCAATACGCAAGGTGTCGTATGCCCTTCGTATGCCCCCCCTCGCAGTGCCGGCACGTGGCTGCGCCGGCGGTGCGGCTCCCATAATGCGCGGCCTTCCCACCACCCCCGGCGTGACGCCGAGCGTGCATCGCGCCGCGAACCGGAGCCTGAATGTCCCGATCCGCACCCGCACCGTTCGCCGCCCCCTCCCTTCTCCAGGCCGGCACCACGCCGCGTGGCGCGCCGTTCGCCGGCGCCACCGCCGTGGCGGCCATCGCCAGCGCGCTGCTGTGCGTGCCGGCGGCACCGGCCCACGCACAAGCCACCGTCAAGCCGGACGGCCGCTTTCGCGCCGCCATCGGCCTGGGCGCGAGCGCATCCGGCGGCAATTCGCGCAGCACGAACCTGTCCTTCACGGGCGACGGCGTGCGCGCCACCGAGGCGATGAAGACGACCGTCTTCGGCTCGGCGCAGTACGCCCGGACCGACGGCGCCACCAGCGCCGAACGGCTGCGCCTCGGCGGCCGCCACGACCACGACCTGAGTCCGGCGTGGTTCGCCTTCGGCAACGCCGAGCTGGAGCGCAACGTCTTCGCCAACCTGAAGCTGCGTGGCCAGGTGGGCGGCGGCGCGGGCTATCACCTGATCCGAACGGAGGCGGCGCAGTTCGACCTGTTCGGCGGTCTCAGCTTTTCGTACGACAGCTACGAGACTCCGACGCGCATCGACGGCGAGCAGCGGGCGCAATACGACTACGCGAGCCTGATGTTCGCCGAGGAGTCAAACCACAAGCTGAACTCCGGCTCGACGTTGAAGCAGCGGCTGGTGCTGCTGCCCAACGCGCGCAGCCCCGGCGAGTACCGCGCCACCTTCGACGCCGGCCTGGCGGTCGCGCTGAACAGCACCCTGAGCCTCACGGTCGGCCTGGCCGCCAGCCACAACTCCGAGCCCGGCCCGGACCGCAAGTCGACCGACACGCTGCTGACGAGCGGCATCGCGATCAAGTTCGAATGAGGCCCGCGGGCGCAGGGAACGCCGCGCCGGCCCGGCTGCGTTAGGCTCGCGGCCTGCCCTGGCCCACCGCTGATGAACCTCTCCCGCGCCGAACCGACCACCCGCATCCACACCCTGCCCAACGGCACGCGCGTCGTCGCGATGCCCATGCCCTGGCTGGGCAGTGTCAGCCTCAGCGTCTTCGTGCGCGCGGGCAGCCAGCATGAGAGCGCGCGCTTCAACGGCATCAGCCACGTCGTCGAGCACATGGCCTTCAAGGGCACCGAGGGGCGCGACTGCCAGCGCATCAACCTCGACGCCGAGCGCCTGGGCGCCGAGGTCAATGCCCACACCGACAAGGACCACACCGCCTTCCACATGCACGGGCTGGCGCCGCATGCGCCGCAGTTCATGCACATGCTGGCCGACATCGTGCGGCACAGCACCTTCCCCGAGGCGGAGCTGGAGCGCGAACGCCAGGTCATCCTGCAGGAGTTCGCCGAGGACGAGGACGACCCCGTCTCCGCCGCCTACAAGCTCTTCGACCGCAACTGCTTCGGCCAGCATCCGCTCGCGCAGCCGGTGATCGGCACGCGCGCCAACATCAGCCGCTTCCAGCGCCGCGACCTGCTGGACTACGTGCGCCAGCACTACTCGGGCGGCAACGTCATCGTCGCGGTGGCCGGTGCCATCGATGCCGAGGCGATGCTGCGCGAGGCCGAGGCCGCCTTCGGCGGCATGCCCACGGGCCCGGAGAACCGCGTCGCCCCGCCCGCCTGGCGTGGCGGCCTGCGCCAGAAGCGCCAGGCCGGCAGCAGCCAGAGCCACGTGGTGCTGGGCTTTCCGCTGCCCTCGCTGGCCGACGACGAAGCCGCCGGCACCGTGGCCGCCGCCGTCTTCGGCGAGGGCATGAGCTCGCCGCTGCTGGACCAGCTGCGCGAGCGCCGCGGCCTCGTCTATCACGCATCCTGCTCGGCCGACGTGCTGCCGGCGGCCGGCCAGTTCGTGGTCGAGGCCTCGATGGCGCCGGAGCACCTCGATGCCTTCTTCGATGCCGTGGGCACCCTGCTGCTGCAGCATGCCGAGCACATCGACGAGGTGGCGCTGGAGCGCGCGCGCAACCAGATCGCGGTGCGCGAGCTGCGCACGCAGGAGCGGCCTTTCCGCTGCCTGGAAGAAGCGGTGCAGCAGCTCGCGGTGCTGGGGCGCGTGCGCACGCCGGCCGAGCAGCAGGCCCGGGTCCAGGCCGTGGGCGCGGCCGAGGTGCGCGCCACCTTCGCCCGCATGCTGGCGCAGCTGCCGGCGGTGGCCGTGGTCGGCAAGCTGCGGCCCGGTGCCGGCGAGCGCTTCATGACGCGGCTGGCCGGCGGCTGACCGCCTCCCGCCGCGGCCGCGCCCCGGCACAATCGGCGCCAGCGGCCATGCACGCGCCGCACCGGCCCGCCCCCCCTGTTCCCATGCCCGGCTTCCGCACGCGCCAGACCGCCCGTCCCACCGCCCGTCCCATCGCCTTGCCGCCGCCCGCCGGCCGCAGCACGCTGACGAGCCCGCGCCTGCCAAGCTGACCGGAGACGTCCGATGTTCGTTCGCCTCGTCTTCCTCCTCGGCGGCGCGCTGTTCGCCGTCATCGTTGCCGTGCTGATCGTCGCCGCCGCACGGCCCAGCGACTACCGCGTCGAGCGCTCGGTGGTGCTGAACGCGCCGCCGGAGAAGGTCTACACGCTGATCGAGGACGCACGCCGCTGGCCCGACTGGTCGATGGACGAGAAGATGGACCCGACGCTCAAGCGCCAGTTCTTCGGGCCCGCGCGCGGCCTGGGCGCCGGCTATCAATGGTCGGGCGCCGCGCACTCGGGCAAGGGCCGCGCCACCATCACCGAGGCGCAGCCACCGTCGCGCCTGGTGGTGAAGGTGCAGGTGGAGGAGCCCTACCACGACCGGAGCACGCTCGAGATCCGCCTGAGCCCGCACGACCAGGGCACGCAGCTCCAATGGGCGGCCTCGGGGATGATGTCCTACTTCATGAAGGTGACCACCGTCTTCACGTCGATGGACGCGGTGATGGGCCCGCGGGTGGAAGGCAGCCTGGCGAAGCTGAAGCTGATGGCCGAGGGTTGAGCGCGGCGGGCACTGCCACCGTTGCGACGTTGTCGCGGCAATTCAAGCGGGCCGCACGTCGTCGGGGCTTCATGGCCCACGCGCGCTGAGGGCGTGACTGGCGGAATCCCCCGCGCCACCGTCGCCGAAGGCTCGCGTGCGAACATCCGCGCCCATGCCCCCGCCCCTCGCCCTGCCCCCGCGCCGCTGGTGGTGGCGGGGCCTCGCCGCCGGCTTCCTGTCCATCGGCCTGCTGGCCGGCTGCGCCACGCTCGACGAGCAGCAGCGCAAGTGGATCTTCCAGCCCACCGACCGCACCTGGCGCGGCGGCCTGGCCGCCGCCGAAGGCATGGAGGACGTGTGGATCGCCTTCGACTCGCGCGAGGCCGGCCAGCCGGTGAAGCTGCACGGCCTGTGGCTGCCGCAGGCCCGGGCCGATGCGCCGGTGCTGCTGTACCTGCACGGCGCGCGCTGGGACGTGCGCGGCAGCGCGCACCGCATGCGCCGCATGCACGAGCTGGGCTTCTCGGTGCTGGGCATCGACTACCGCGGCTTCGGCCGCAGCAGCGCCGCGCTGCCGTCGGAAACCATGGCCTACGAAGACGCCGCCGCCGGCTGGGCCTGGCTGGCGGCGCAGCGGCCGGCAGCGCCGCGCTACATCTTCGGCCACTCGCTGGGCGGCGCCATCGCGGTGCACCTGGCGGCCGAATCGCCCGACGCCGCGGGCCTGATCGTCGAGGGCAGCTTCACCTCCATCCCCGAGGTGTTCAGCAACCTCGAGTGGGGCTGGCTGCCGCTGGGTCCGCTGATCACGCAACGCTTCGAGGCGGCCGAACGCATCGGCCGCGTGCGGGCCCCGGTGCTGGTGGTGCATGGCAGCGCCGACCAGCTGATCCCGCCCGCGCTGGGCCGCGCGCTGTACGAGCGCGCGCCGGGCCCGAAGCGCTTCGTGCTGGTCGAGGGCGGCTCGCACCACAACACCAACACGCTGGCCCAGTCGCAGTACCGCAGCGCGCTGGCCGAGCTGTTCGGGCTGCACGGGCACGCCGCCGAATAGGGCTGTGGACGCCGCGCCACGCGCGGCCGCGCAGGCTGGGCACAATCCGCGTCTTTCCCTGACGCGCGAGTTGCGACGCCCGATGTCCGACACCCCCACGCCGACGCCAGCCGCCCTGCCGGCCGCTGCCCCCGCGATCGACGCCACCCCGACCAGCCCGGCCACGGCCGAGCCCCCCGTGGCCGAGTCCACCGCAGCCGCCGCCCCTGCAGCTGAAACGGCCACGCCGGCAGACGGCAACCCGGCCGCGCCAGCGCCCGAGGCCACGCAGGGCGATGCCGAAGCGGCCGCCACGAGCGGCGAGACGGCCGCCGCCGAGGCCGACGCCGCACCCGCCACGCCAACGCCGGCCGCACCCTCGCCCCAGCCCGCCGCACCCGCGCCGGATCCGGTCGAGATCGGCAATCGCCTGAAGGCGCTGTTCCCGGCGCTGTTCAGCGGCGCGCCGAAGCCGGTGAAGCTGCGCATCCAGGAAGACATCCAGGCCCGCGCGCCGGGCCAGTTCAGCAAGCGCGAACTGTCGGCCTTCTTCCGCCGCCACACGCTGGCCGGCAACTACCTGGTGGCGCTGACCAAGTCCAGCGAGCGCTTCGACCTCGACGGCCAGCCCGCCGGCCCCATCAGCGACGAGCACCGCAACGCCGCACGGGAAGAACTGCAGCGCCGCCGTGCCCGCCGCGAGGCCCTTCGTGCCGCCGAGCCACCGAGGGGCCGCGCCCGGGGCGACTCGCCCGCCGGGGGTGGCGAACCCGGCCGCTCGCCGCGGCCGGAAGGCGCCCCGAGGCCAGGCAAGGGCCGCCCGCGCCACGACCAACGCCCGCCACGGCGCGACGCCCGGCCGGCGCTGCCGCAGGGCGCGCGGGCGCAAGCGCCTTCCGCAAGCGCGGGCGATTCCCACGCGCCAGCGGCCGTGCCGGTGCCCGGCCCATCGGCGGCGCCAACCACGGTGCAGGCAGCAGCGCAGAGGCCGACGCCGGCCGCACCGCGGCCCGTGCGGCCCGAGCACCCCGTGGACCCGGCCGAGCAGCAGGCCCGCTGGGACCGGGCGCGCCTGCTGCGCGACTTCGAAAGCACGCGCCTGACCACGGCCAACTTCTGCGTGCTGAAGGGCGTCGATCCCAAGCAGCTGGACGGCCTGCTGGCGCAGGCCCGCAAGGAAGCGGCTGAACCGCCGCCACCCGCAGCCGACCGGCGTGGCCAGCCGGGGGACCGCCGGCCCCAAGGCGACCGGCCTGACCGCCCACGCGGCCCGCGCAGTCCGCACGACGGCCGCGGTGGTGCTGCCCCGCGGGGTGACCGCCCGCCGCAAGGCCCCGGCGGCGACCGCCGACCGCAAGGCGACCGCCCGCCGCGCCGCGAAGGCCCGGGCCGCCCGCCGCGCGGTGGCAAGACGGGCTGAGTAAAGCTGGAGCGGCCAGCGCTCGGCCGCTCCGGAGCGGCCGCGCCACCCGCCCGGCGGGTGGGCCCGTGTACCCGCGGGCCCGGGTGCCCCACCAGGCGCGGCCAGCGCTCGGCCGCTCCGGAGCGGCCGCGCCACCCGCCCGGCGGGTGGGCCCGTGTACCCGCGGGCCCGGGTGCCCCATCTACCCCCCCGCAGCCTCGCGCCGCAGCCAGTCGATGAAGTGCCGCACCCGCGCCGAATCGCGGCCGCGGCCCACGGCCAGCGCGTAGCTGCCGCTGGCGATGCGGCCGATGCGGCCAGAGGACACCGGGCGCAGCGTGCCGGTCTGCAGCAGGTCGGTCACGAAGAGCTCCGGCAGCACGCACAGGCCCAGCCCCTGCGCCGCGGCCTGGATCGCCAGCACCGTGTTGTCGAACCACAGCGTGGGCTCCCAGTCCTGCGCGGGCAGGCGCTGAGCCGCCGCCCAGGCGGGCCACAGGTCGGGCCGTGAACGCGCGGCGATGCGCGGCCAGCGCGCCAGGCCGCGCCGCCCGCTGGGCGCCGGGTGCGAAGCGGCCGCCACCAGCAAGGCGCGTTCGGGCAGGAAGGTCTCCGAGGGCAGGTCGCGCAGCTCGTGCGTCTCGCGGCGGATGAAGACATCGGCGGGCGAGTTGACGTCGATGTCGCCGTTGGTGGTGCGCACCTGCACCTCGATGCGTGGATGGTGCTCGGCGAAACCGCGCAGGCGCGGGATCAGCCAGTGCATGGCCAGCGTCACGCCGCAATCCACGCGCACCAGCGAAGCACGGGCCGCGCGCCGCGGACCACCGGCGAGCAGATCCGCCAACGAGGCCAGCGGCGCCGCGGCGCGCTGGTGCAGCCGTTCGCCCGCCGGCGTAAGGCTGACGCGGCCGGGCAAGCGTTCGAACAAGGTCTCGCCCAGCTGCGCTTCCAGCGCCTGCAGCTGCCGGCTCACCGCGCCGGGCGTGACGCACAGCTGCTCGGCCGCCGGCCGCACGCCGCCGGCCTGCACCACGGTGCAGAAGACATGCAGCGCATTGAGCGGCAGGCGGCTGGTCATCGGCGGCGCGCGGCTGTTGAGTTCTGGTCAACACATCTTCGCAGAAATGTGGTTTGCGGCCGCCGGCCGCGCTGCCCACACTGCGCCGCTGTCGCCGCCCCTGCCTGCCGCCGATGCGCCTGCCCCGCTTCATTCCCGCCCTCGCCCTCACGCTCGTCATCTCCTGGGGCAGCCTCTACTACGCCTTCGCGCTGCTCGCACCGCCGATGCAGGCCGAGCTGCAGGCCAGCAACCAGGCGCTGATGGCCGCCTACTCGCTGGGCCTGCTGGTCTGGGGTCTGGCCACCGGCGCGATCGGTGCGCTGCTGCCACGCATCGGCGGCCGCGCGCTGATGACGGCCGGCTCGGTGCTCGCCGGGCTGATGTTCCTGGCACTGGGCCGCGTCGAATCGGTGGCAGCGTGCTGCGCGGTGTGGTGCGGCCTCGGCCTGGCGATGGCGATGACGCTGTACGAGCCCGCCTTCGCCATCGTCGTGCAGGCCTGCCCCGACGACCGGCGCCGCTGCATCACGGTGCTGGCGCTGGCCGGCGGCCTGGCCAGCTCGGTGTTCTGGCCGCTGACGGCCGGGCTGGTCGAGACCTTCGGCTGGCGCGGCGCGGCCGGTGTGCTGGCGCTGCTGCAGCTGCTGGTGTGCGCACCGCTGCATGCCGGGCTGCTGCCGGGCCGGAGCGCCCCGCCGCCCGCCGCCGATGCACCCCCTGCCGCGCCCGAGGCCGCCACGCCGGCACCGCGCCGGGTCCTCGCGCTGCTGGCGCTGGCCTTCTCGGTGAACGGCTTCGTCACCGCGGCGCTGGCCATGCACGTGATCCCGCTGCTGCAGTCGCGCGGCGCCACGCCGGGCACCGCGGTGGCGCTGGCCGCCTGCATCGGGCCGATGCAGGTGCTGGGGCGGGCGCTCGAGTTCCTCTCCGGCAGTGCGCTGGATGCCCGGCGCCTGGGGCTGCTGGCGCTGGGCCTGATCCCGCTCGCGCTGGGCGCGCTGTGGCTCGCGGCCTGGGAGCCGCTGCTGTGCGGGCTGTTCATCGTCGCCTACGGCGCCGGCCTGGGCCTGATGACCATCGTGCGGGCGACGACGCCGCTGGCCTTGTTCGGCGCCGCCCGCTACGCCGCCGTCAGCGGCGCGCTGGGTTCACCGGCGCTGCTGGCGCGCGCCGCCGGCCCGCTGGGCGCCGCCTGGCTGCTGGGTCACCTGCCCGGCGCGGGCAGCGTGCTGCTGCTGTTGGCCGCCGCCGCCGCGCTGGCCACCGGCGCCTTCGTCCACGCCTGGGCCCTGGGAGCCCGCACCGCATGAATGCCACCCTGCAAGCCTTCGGCCATCCGGCCGGCCTGATCCTCGAGCAGCACCACTGGGTGGTGCTGATCCGCCCGCGCCAGACCACGCCGTACAGCGCGGTGATCGCCGCAAAGTCATCCGCCTCGCGCCTGGCCGACCTGTCGCCGGAGGCCGCGGCCGAGCTGCCGGCCGTGCTCCGGGCCTACGAAGCGGCGGTGCGGTGCCTGGCACCGGCCTGCAAGTTCAACTACCTGGCCTTGATGATGGTGGACCCGCACCCGCACTTCCACGCGATACCGCGTTATGAGAGCGTCCTGACGATCGACGGCGCGACCTGGGAAGACCGCGACTTCCCGCGCCCGCCCGACGTCCTGCAGGGCCTGGACGTCGACGCCGCCACGCTGGAGCGCTGGCGCGCGCGGCTCGCGGCAGCGGCGCGAGCCTGACGCTCGCCGCCGTCAGCCGCGCCCCGGCCCCTCGGCATCGAACGGCGCCAGCACCGAATGCCGGATGCGCGTGGGCGACAGCGCGCCGGCCGATTCGAGGATCGGGTACGCGATCGAGCAGATGTGGGAGTTGATGCGCTTCAGGTCGCTGATCAGGTCCAGGTGCAGCGAGCTGGTTTCGATGCTCTGGGCCGTGTTGTCCTGCAGCCGGGCGATGTGGCTGGCCGCGTATTCATGCTCCAGGTCGCGGAAACGGGCCTTTTCCTCCAGCAGGCGGCTGGCGTCGCGCACGTGGCCGTCCAGGAACACGCTCATGCCCAGCCGCAGGTTGGCGATCAGGCGCTCGTGCAGGTGCACGATCTCGGCCATGCCGGCATCGGAGAAGCGGCGGTCCTTGCGGATCTTCTTGTCCTCGATGTCCTGCAGCACGCGCTCGATGATGTCGCCGATCTGCTCCATGTTGATGGTGAAGGAGACGATGTCGGTCCAGCGCCGGCTTTCCCGCTCGGACAGCGCTTCGCGCGAGATCTGCGTCAGGTACAGCTTGATCTCGGTGTACAGCTCGTCCACCGTGTCGTCCATGCGGCGCAGGCGCTCGGCCAGGTCGATGTCGTTCTCGCGCAGCACCGGCAGGATGCCGCGCAGCATGGTCTCCACCACGTCGGCCTGGTGCAGCGCTTCGCGCGCGGCGCAGCTGATGGCCAGCGACGGCGTGGTCAGCGCCGACGGATCGAGGTGCTTGGGCCGCGTGCTGTCCACCAGCTTCGGCGCCCTCATCCAGCGTTCCAGCAGCCGTGCCAGCACCGGCGTGAGGCTGATGAACACCAGCGTCAGCATCACGTTGAAGCCGAAGTGGAACAGCACCACCTGCTGGTGCACGCCGTGGGGCAGCAGCAGCTGCAGATGCACCAGGGCCTGCGGCAGCAAGGGCGCGGCGATCAGGCAGCCGACGACCTTGAACGCCAGGTTGCCCATCGGCAGCCGGCGCTCGGCCACCGGCCCGCGCGCGGTGGTCAGCACGGCCAGCAGGCCGCTGCCCAGGTTGGCCCCCAGCACCAGGCCCAGCGCCACCAGCGGCGGCAGGATGCCGCTGGCCGCCAGCGTGGCGGTGAGCAGCACGATGGCCAGGCTGGAGTAGGCCAGCACGGTGATCAGCGCGCCGACGAAGATGTCCAGCAGCACCTCCTGCGGCAGCGCCACCAGCAGCGCGCGCACCGGCGGCGATTCGGTCAGCGGGCGCGTGGTCTCGCCGATGAGCTGCAGCGACATCAGCATCAGCCCTAACCCGATGGCGACGCGGCCCAGGCGGCCGGCGGTGGTCTTCTCGCGCGTGACGAAGAGCACCACGCCGACGAAGATCAGGAAGGGCGACAGCCACGACAGGTCGAATGAGAAGGCCATCGCCATCAGGCTGGTGCCCATGTCGGCGCCCAGCATCACCGCCAGCGCGGCGGCCAGCGGCACCAGCTGCCGGCCCAGGAAGGACGACACGATGAGGCAGGTGGCGGTGCTGGACTGGACCAGGCTGGTCACGCCCAGGCCGGCCAGGATGGCGGTGAAGCGGTTGCCCATGCTGACCGCGAGCACGTGGCGCAGGTTTTCGCCGAACACGCGCAGGATGCCGGTGCGCACGATCTGCGTGCCCCAGACGAGCAGCGAGATCGCCGCCAGGAGATTCAGCAAATGGCTCATCGAACGGCGGTCTTCTCCGTAAGGCGCGTGGTGCGGTGGGGCGAGGCCTGCGGCGACGCCGCGGGTGCGGGCGGGGCCGGGTTGAAGGTGCGGCGCTTGCTGAGCAGCGCATGCTCGCGCATCGCCCGGCCGGCGGCTTCCGCGTCACCCGAGGCGATGGCCTTCACCAGCGCGCGGTGCTCGCCGGCCGAGGCCGGCATCAGCGTGGCATCCACCAGGTGCAGGCGGCGGAACAGCGACAGCTCGTTCATCAGCCGGCGGTACAGCGCCGTCAGCTTGCGGTTGCCGGCCAGCTCGACCAGCTTGTCGTGGAAATCGAGGTTCAGCAGGTGGTAGGTCTCGGCGTCGCCGGCCTTCACTGCCTTCTCCATCGCATCGGCCATCGTGCGCACGGCCTTCAGCTGCCCGGGCGTGATGGACTGCGCGAGCTGGCGCCCGACCGCCTCGTCCATCATCACCCGCAGGTCGAAGATCTCCACCGCCTCGTCCAGCCCGATGCTGCGCACGAAGACGCCGCGGTTCTTCTCCTGCCGCACCAGGCCGGCTTCTTCCAGCATGCGAAAGGCCTCGCGCACCGGCCCGCGCGAGACGCCCAGGTCGGTGGCCAGCTCGGCCTCGATCAGCTTGGCGCCGGGCGGCAGTTCGCCCTGCAGGATGCGGCGCTCGATTTCCTGCTGCACCACCGACGTGAGCGAGCTGGACTGCAGCAGCGCGATCGTCGGATGAGGCTGGCGCTTCATGCGGGCGATTGGAAAACCGGCATCGGTAGATTGTCAACAATCGGCAACCTACCGTTGACACGGCTTCGACGCCGACGAAAGATTGGCCCGCCGCCCCAACCGCGCCCGCGCCCGCACGCATGGCCACCAAACGCGACCATCCCGCCCTCACCGCGATCCGGCAATCCAGCGCGAGCAAGGTCAAGGTGGCCTGCAGCGACATCGACGGCGTGCTGCGCGGCAAGGTCCTGCACCGGGACAAGTTCTTCAGCGCGGCCGAGAGCGGCTTCGGCTTCTGCGACGTGGTGTTCGGCTGGGACTGCGGCGACCAGTGCTACGACAACACCAGCGTCACCGGCTGGCAGCATGGCTTTCCCGATGCGCTGGCGCGGCTGGACCTGAGCACGCTGCGCCAGGTGCCCTGGGACGACAAGGTGCCTTTCTTCCTCGGCGAATTCGTCAATGCCGACGGCTCGCCCTACCCCATCTGCCCGCGCCAGGTGTTGAAGCGCGTGCTGGGGCGCGCCGAGCAACTGGGCTTCAAGCCGATGGCCGGCATGGAATTCGAGTGGTTCAACTTCTCGGAAACGCCGCAGACCTGGGCCGCGAAGAAAGGCATCGGCCCCGAGACGCTGACGCCGGGCATGTTCGGCTATTCGCTGCTGCGCATGGCGGACAACCGCGGCTTCTTCAATGCGCTGATGGACGAAATGGCCGCCTTCGGCGTGCCGATCGAAGGCCTGCACACCGAGACCGGGCCGGGCGTGTACGAGGCCGCCATCGCGTTTTCCGGCGCGCTGGAACAAGCCGACCGCGCGATCCTCTTCAAGACCGGCGCCAAGGAAATCGGCAAGCGCTTCGGCATCATGCCCAGCTTCATGGCCAAGTGGAGCGCCCAGTATCCGGGCTGCTCGGGACACATCCACCAGAGCCTGTCGGACGGCAAGTCGAATCTCTTCTACGGCGCGAACTCACCGAACGCGATGAGCCCGCTGTTCGAAAGCTACCTGGCCGGCCAGCTGGCCTGCCTGATGGAATTCGCGCCGATGTTCTGGCCCACCATCAACAGCTACAAGCGGCTGGTGGATGGCTTCTGGGCGCCAGTGAAGCCGACCTGGGGCCTGGACAACCGCACGGCCAGCTTCCGCGTGATCGCCGGTTCGCCGAAAGCGACGCGCCTGGAAACCCGCTGCCCGGGGGCGGACGTGAACCCCTACCTTGCGATGGCCGCCGTCATCGCGGCCGGCATGCACGGCGTGGAGAAAGGCCTTCGGCTGAGCACGCCTCCCATCACCGGCACCAACCAAGGCGCCGAGAACGTGCCGCGGGCGCCCCGCTCGCTGATCCGGTCCACGCACAACTTCAAGGAATCGGCGATCGCCCGTGATTGGCTGGGCGACGTGTTCGTCGACCACTTCGCCGCCACCCGCGAGTGGGAACACCGGCAATGGCAGGACGCGGTCACCGATTGGGAATTGAAGCGGTACTTCGAAATCATCTGACGATGGAGGGCCGCGGCCCCAGCGATCGAACACCATGGACCAGATCGTCAAGTTCACGTTTCCCACCACGATCCACTTCGGCCCGGGCGCCCGGAAGCTCGTCCTCGAGCACCTGTCGGACCACGGCAGGCACCGCCCGCTGATCGTCACCGACCACGCGCTGGCGAAGCTGCCGGTGCTGGCCGCGTTCAAGGCGCTGCTGGCCGAAGCGCTCAGCGTCCAGGTCTACGACGGCGTGCACGGCAACCCCACCTGCGCCCAGGTGATGCAGGGCGCCGAGGTCTTCCGCAACCACCAGGCGGACTGCGTCATCGGCTTCGGCGGCGGCGCCGCGCTGGACGTCGCCAAGGTCGTCGGGGTCGCGGCCACGCACGAGGGCGACATCCTCGAGTACGTCTGGGACCACCCCGCCGTGCGGCCGATCGACAAGGAGCTGCCGCACTTCATCGCGCTGCCCACCACCGCCGGCACCGGCAGCGAGGTGGGCCGCTCCGCCGTCGTGTCAGAGAACGACAGCCACCACAAGCGCACCGTCTTCAGCCCGAAGATCCTGGCCAAGGCCGTGTTCGCGGATCCCGAGCTGACGCTGGGCCTGCCGGCGGCCATCACCGCCGCCACCGGCATGGATGCGCTGACGCACAACATCGAGAGCTACCTGTCACCGGCCTACCACCCGCTGTGCGACGGCATCGCGCTGGAAGGCCTGCGCATCGGGGCACGGGCGCTGGCCACCGCGGTGCGCGAGCCCGGCAACCTGGCGGCCCGCGGCGACATGCTGATGAGCTCGATGATGGGCGCCATCGCCTTCCAGAAGGACCTGGGCTCGGTGCATGCCTGCGCGCATGCGCTGGGCGCCGTGGCCGACCTGCACCACGGCCTCGCGAACGCGCTGATGATCGACACGGTGCTGGCCTGGAACCACGAGGCGGTGCCGGCCAAGTTCGACGAGCTGGCGCACGCCGCCGGCCTGGGTGAACGCCAGGGCCATGCCTTCGTCGGCTGGCTGAAGCAGCTGAAGCAGCACATCGGCATCACCGGCGGGCTCGGCGCGCACGGCGTCACCGAGGCCATGCTGCCCCGGCTGGTGGACCTGGCCGCCCAGGATTTCACCAGCGGCACCAACCCGCGGCCGGCGCTGCCCGCCGACTACGAGCGCTTCTTCCGCCAGGCGATGTGAGCGGCCATGGACCCAGCGCCCCTGCTCATCGGCGTCTCCGCCCGCATCTACTACCCCGGCACGCCCGGCATCCAGGAAGCGGGCGTGTGGACCAAGACCCTGCACTACCTGGAGCAATCGGTCGCGCACTGGCTGCTGGCCGGCGGCGCGCTGCCGGTGATGGTGCCGGCGGTGGACCGTGACAGCCTGGTCAAGCGCTCCGACATCGACCTCGACCACTATGCCCAGGCGCTGGACGGCCTGGTGCTGCAAGGCGGCAACGACGTCGCGCCCGAGTCCTACCGTGAATCGCCGCTAGCGCCCGAATGGAGCGGCGACCGCGTGCGCGACCGCTACGAGATGGCGCTGATCCGCGCCTTCGTCGACGCCGGCAAGCCGGTGTTCGGCATCTGCCGCGGGCTGCAGCTGCTGAACGTCACCTTCGGCGGCACGCTGCTGCAGGACATCGCGACGCAGCACCCGGGGGCCCGATCGCACCGCGAGCTGGGCAAGTACGAACACCACTTCCACACCATCGAGCTGCAGCCCGGCACCACGCTCGCCGGCCTCTACCCCGGCGTGCAGCGCGCGACGATGAACAGCATCCACCACCAGGGCATCAAGGACCTGGCGCCCGGCTTCGACATCGAGGCCCGCTGCCCCGAGGACGGCATGATCGAAGCCATCCGCCGCCGCGAAGGCAGCTACGTGGCCGGCGTGCAGTGGCACCCGGAATTCCACGATCCCGGCGACCCGGCCCATTTCGACGACGGGCCCATCCTCCGGCACTTTCTTGCCGCGGCCCGCGCCGCGAAAGGCTGATCCATGGCCACCCTGCACATCGCCAATCCCCACACCGGCCTGCCGATTGCCGAGCTGCCATCGGACGACGCCCGCTCGGTCGCGGCCAAGGCCGCCAGCGCACGCGCCGCGCAGGACGCGTGGGCACAGTGGCCCATCGCCGACCGGCTGGCGGCCATCCAGCGCTTCCGCGCCGGCATCGTCGCCGAGCTGGAAACGCTGGCCAGCACGCTGACGCAGGAGGTCGGCAAGCCCATCACGCAATCACGCAACGAGCTGAACGGCCTGCTGCCGCGGCTGGACTTCTTCCTCGAGCGGGCCGAAGGAGCGATCCGCGACGAGCACGTGCTCGACGGCGGCGGCATGCACGAGCAGATCTCGCACCAGCCGCTGGGCGTCATCGCCAACATCTCGGCCTGGAACTACCCGTACTTCGTCGGCTGCAACGTCATCGTGCCGGCGCTGCTGACGGGCAATGCGGTGCTCTACAAGCCATCGGAGTACGCCACGCTGAGCGGCCGCCACCTCACCCGCCTGCTGCATGCGGCGGGCGTGCCGGCCGAGGTGATGCAGTGCCTGGTGGGCGGGGGCGAGGTGGGCGCCGCGCTGCTCGCGCAGCCGGTCGACGGCGTCTTCTTCACCGGCAGCCACGCCACCGGCCAGCGCATCGCGCAGGCGGTGGCGCATCGCTTCGTCAAGCTGCAGCTCGAACTGGGCGGCAAGGACCCGAGCTACGTGCGCGCCGACGCCGATGCCCAGGCCGCCGCCCAGAGCCTGGCCGATGGCGCGATGTACAACACCGGCCAGAGCTGCTGCTCGGTCGAGCGCATCTACGTGCACGAGGCCATCCACGACGCCTTCGTCGAGCACTTCCTCGCCACCGTCGCCAGCTTCAAGTGCGGCGACCCGATGGACCCGGCCACCTACATCGGCGCCATCACGCGCGCGGCGCAGCTGGACGTGCTGGACGCGCAGGTGGCCGATGCCCAGGCCAAGGGAGGGGTGCTGCGCTGCGGCGGCCATCGGCTGCCGGGGCCGGGCCAGCACTACGCGCCCACCGTGTTCACCGGCGTCGACCACACGATGGAAATCATGCGCGAGGAGAGCTTCGGCCCGGTGATCGGCATCCAGAAGGTGTCGGGCGACGACGAGGCGCTGCGGCTGATGAACGACACGCGCTACGGACTGACCGCGGGCGTCTACACCCGCGACGAGAGCGCGGCCCGCGCGCTGCTGGCACGGGTGAACGCGGGCACGGTGTACTGGAACTGCTGCGACCGGGTCAGCCCGCGGCTGCCGTGGTCAGGCCATGGCGACTCGGGGGTCGGACTGACCTTGTCGACCTACGGCATCCAGGCCTTCACGCGGCCGAAGGCCTGGCATCTGAAGAGCCCTTGACGGGGCGCGGCAGTTTCCACTCCGCCGCGATTCATCGCCGGCATGACCCGCAGGCCGTGCGCGCCGATCCCCACGGCGCGCCGCCTGTGCGGCGTCTAGGCCCAGCCGTAGTAGCGCGATATCGCCGCGGCCATGACGCCTCCCGCGACCGCGATTCCGACCTCCCCGGTCGCGTCGACGGCCCTGGCGAACATGGCCTTCAGCCACTCGCGCACGGAGGGGCCGAACTTGCCCTGTGCCAGCTCGGGGGCTGACGCATCAGCCGCGATGGCGGCCTGCAGCGCGCTGATGTCTTGCCGCGGCACGCCGTGCTTCGCCAGCTCGGCGGCGAGCGCCTCGAACCCCGCCGGCTGCAGCTGCTGCTGAATGGACTGCCCGCCGTGGCTCGTCGCTTGCGCCTGGGTGCCAATGGCGACCGTCCCGGCCAGGCTGCTGCCGGTGATCTGGATGGGTTCGCTCACCTCACGTCCTCCGTCGCCGGTCAGGCACCCTGCGCCGAGGCGGACGGGCCGATCGCGATCGTTCCGCTCAGCTGGCTGTTGCTGATGTTGATCGTCGCGCTCTCGGCGCTTCGTGTATCGATCTTGCGGCGCAGGAAGTTGCGGACGTCGACCAGGAACTGCCGGTCCTTCGACACGATGATCGTCGTGCGTCCGTCGCACGAGCCGATCAGCAGGTACACCTCGACCTTGTTGTTCAAGCTCGCGAAGATGAACAGCGCACCAATGGCCGCCAGCACGACCGCACCCGCCGCCGAGCCCGAAAACACGATGAGGGCCAGCACGAGAAGAGCGGCGCCGAGCTTGAGCCCCGAGTGGTCCTTCTTGCCATCGACCAGGCGCATCGTGCCGATGTTTTCCAGAGCGATCACGTCGCCGCCGAGCTCAACCGTGCGCTCACGCACCTTGCCTTCGCCACTGTCGATGCGGTTGACTTCGTCGGCCGGCGCCAATCCGAGCTTGCTGAAGACGCTCATCGGTCCCTCCCAGGACGGTTCGATCACGCGAAGTGCGCGCCGGGCGGTGGCGCGGCGGCCACGGCCTCTCCACGTCGGCAGCACACGACTGCCTCGGGCCATGCGCGAACAAGTAGGCCACGGCCCAGGCAGACCGTCATCCGTCAAATGAGCGATGAATCTGCGAGGTCGGGACCCGGCCTCGACCGCGCTGGCTCACTACGCCCCCCGGAAGCGGCCGCCGGCTTGAAGATCTCGCGCACCACGTCATTTGGACGCCTTGTCATGTACTCTGGATGCTTTGCATCATTTCGTCCAACCACTCCCCCCACACTGCCCCTCGTGCGCTGTTGCACGCCTTCATCGAACGAGGAACACGATGTCCCGCATCCCGCAAGTCGACCCCGCTGCCACCACCCCCGAGCGCCAGGCCCTGCTCACCGCCATCCACCAGGCCTTCGGCGCGACGCCGGCGATGTTCAAGACCGTCGCGCAATCGCCCGCGGCGCTGAAGATGATGTGGAGCGCCTTCGGCGCGCTGGGTGCGGGCGTGATCCCGCCCAAGCTGGGCGAGCAGATCGCCGTCGCGGTGGCCGACCGCAACGCCTGCGAGTACTGCCTGGCCGCGCACACCGCGCTCGGCCGCAAGGCCGGCGCCAGCGCCGCCGAGATGGCCGCGGCGCAGGCCGGCGAGTCGGACGATGCCAAGACCAACGCGGCCCTGCGCTTCGCGCTGAAGCTGGTGGACGCACGCGGCCAGCTGAACGACGCCGACGTGCAGGCGCTGCGCACCGCCGGCTTCGGCGACGAGCACATCGTCGAGATCCTGGCCCACGTGGCGCTGAACCTGTTCACCAACTACGTCAACGTCGCCTTCGCGGTGCCGGTCGACTTCCCGGCCGTGCCGCTGCGCCGCCGCTCATAACCTTCTTAAGACGCGGCCATCCAGGCCGGCGCAACGGCCGCAACCGATGCGGCGCATGCAACAGGCACGTTCGCGGGCCTGCGGCGCAGCATCGGCCGGCCGGCCACCTCCGTGGCCGCGCCATGCGCCCGGAAGGCCGCGCCGGCTGGTCCGGCAGCGTCGCCCGCCAGGCGCACCTGAAGCGCTTCACCTCGAATCACGTCGACACCCCTGCCGCAGCGAGAAGCCCCACCGCCGCTGCACCGTGCCCAGGCGGGGGCCGCACGCCAGAGTCCAGAATGGCCGCAGGGTCGGGCTGCGCGTGGCAGCCTCGGTCCCCGACGAAAGAAGGCCCGCCATGACCGACCACCGCATCGAACGCGACACCTTCGGCGACATCGCCGTGCCGGCCGGACGCCTGTGGGGGGCGCAGACGCAGCGCTCGCTGCAGCATTTCGACATCTCCACCGAGCGCATGCCGCCGGAGCTGGTGCGCGCGCTGGCACAGGTCAAGCGCGCGGCCGCGACGGTGAATGCGGCACTGGGCCAGCTCGATGCGCGCAAGGCCGAGGCCATCGTGGCCGCGGCCGACGAGGTGATCGAAGGCCGCCACCCGAACGAATTTCCGCTGTCGGTGTGGCAGACCGGTTCCGGCACGCAGAGCAACATGAACCTCAACGAGGTGCTGGCCAACCGCGCCTCGCAGCTGCTGGGCGGCCCGGTGGGCGAAGGCCGGCTGGTGCACCCCAACGACGAGGTCAACCGCGGCCAGTCGTCCAACGACGTGTTCCCGACCGCGATGAACGTGGCGGCGGTGCAGGCCATCGTCGAGCGCGTGCTGCCCGCGGTGCAGGCGCTGCGCGACACGCTGGCCGACAAGAGCGCAGCGTTCATGGCCATCGTGAAGATCGGCCGCACCCACCTGCAGGACGCCACGCCGCTGACGCTGGGCCAGGAGATGTCCGGCTGGGTGGCTCAGCTGGACCATGCGCTGCGCCACCTGCACGCCACGCTGCCGCACCTGCTGGAACTGGCGCTGGGCGGCACCGCCGTGGGCACCGGCTTGAACGCGCACCCGCAATTCGCCGAACGCGTCGCCGCGGAACTGGCACGGCTGACCGGCCATGCCTTCGCCAGCGCGCCCAACAAGTTCGAGGCGCTGGCCGCGCACGATGCGCAGGTGGCCGCGCACGGCGCCCTCAAGACCCTGGCGGCCGCGCTGAACAAGATCGCCAACGACGTGCGCTGGCTCGCGTCCGGCCCGCGCTCGGGCATCGGCGAGATCCGCATCCCCGAGAACGAGCCCGGCAGCTCGATCATGCCGGGCAAGGTGAACCCGACGCAGTGCGAGGCGATGACCATGCTGTGCTGCCAGGTCATCGGCAACGACGTGGCGGTGGCCCTGGCCGGGGCCTCGGGCAACTTCGAGTTGAACGTCTTCAAGCCGGTGATCATCCACAACGTGCTGCAGAGCGCGCGCCTGCTGGCCGACGGCGCGCGCAGCTTCGACCACCACTGCGCACAAGGCATCGAGCCCGACCGCGAACGCATCGCCGAGCTGGTGCAACGATCGCTGATGCTGGTGACCGCGCTGAACCCGCACATCGGCTACGACAAGGCCGCCGCCATCGCCAAGGCGGCGCACAAGCAGGGCCTGACGCTGCGCGAGGCGGCGCTGGCCTCGGGCCACGTCAGCGCCGAGCAGTTCGATGCCTGGGTCGATGCTGCGAAGATGGTGAACCTGCCCACCCAGCCGACCGCCTGAATTGCGCATGAATTTCGAACCTGCCGTCTACCTGACCCAGCAACCGACCGACACCGCCTGGTGCTGCGTCTTCGTCGAAGGCAAGCTGCTGATGCCGGCGCCGGAAGACGCCGTCTTCGCGCCGCAGCCGCGCACGCTGCTCGACCAGCTGGGCGCCGGCGCCGCGCGCCACTACCTGGGCCGGCTCGACGGCATCGACTGCTGGGCCGTGCGCGCCGAGGCCGTGCCGGACGGCTTCCGCACGCTGCCGCTGCGCGCCGCGATGATGGGCTTCGACGCGCCGCTGCTGGGCCTGGCCAGCCGCGCCGCGCAGGTGCTGGAATGGGAACGCACGCACCGCCACTGCGGCGTCTGCGGCACGCCCACCGAGCAGGCCGAACGCGAACGGGCACGCCGCTGCCCCGCCTGCGGCCACACCGCCTACCCGCGCCTGAGCCCGGCGATGATGTGCCTGGTCACGCGCGGCCGCGAGCTGCTGCTGGCCCGGGCCGTCAATTCGGTCACGGGCCTCTACAGCGCACTGGCCGGCTTCGTCGAACCCGGCGAATCGCTGGAAGAGTGCGTGCACCGCGAGGTCGCCGAGGAGGTGGGCCTGCAGGTCAAGAACCTGCGCTACTACGGCAGCCAGAGCTGGCCCTTTCCGCACAGCCTGATGGTGGCCTATACCGCGGAGTGGGCGGCCGGCGAAATCGTGCCCCAGGCCGAGGAAATCGCCGACGCCCGCTGGTTCACGCTCGACGACCTGCCCCCGATCCCCCCGCGCTTCTCGATCGCGGGGCACTTGATCCGCGACACGGCGGACGCGCTGCGATGAGCTTCGACGAGTCGACCGGGCTGCCGTCACCCCCTAATCTGATGGGAACCTGGGCGGCCGCGTCATTTGCACGCTTTCTAGAATCCGCCACTGTCCGGCGCCAGATGGAGGGGAAGGCTTCATGCTGATCGAGGGAACCAACGCCGCCGACACGCTGATCGGCACCAGCGGCAATGACGAGATCTCCGGCGCCGGCGGCAACGACGTGATCGACGGCGGCGCCGGCATGGACCGGCTGCTCGGCGGCAGCGGCAACAACACCTACCGCTTCGGCAACGGCGACGGGGCCGACACGATCGAGGCGTACGAGGACGCCACCGACTACACCGGCGACGAGTCCGGCAAGCTCAACACCCTGGAGTTCAAGAGCGACGTGCAGGTGGCCGACGTGACGGTCGCCCGCGTGGGCAGCGGCAGCAAGCTGCTGCTGATGCTCGCCGGCGGCGCCTCGGTCACGGTCAGCGGCTTCTTCACGGATGAGGATCCCTGGAACGACTACAACCCGCTGCAGCGCGTGCGGTTCGCCGATGGCACCGAATGGAACCTGCGCGCGCTGATCGACCGCGCCATGGTCGGCAGCAAGGGCGCCGATCTGCTGACGGGCACCGACCACGACGACACGCTCGACGGCGGCGAAGGCGACGACCAGCTGGACGGCGGCGCCGGCAATGACACCTACCTGTTCGGCCCGGAGGACGGCTCGGACTGGCTGAGCCGCAGCTACGACAGCACCGGCTACACCGGCGACGCCTCCGGCAAGCTGAGCACGCTGCGCTTCAAGGACGGTGTCGACCCGGCGGACGTGTCGGGCTCGCGCAGCGGCGACGAGCTGGTCGTCAGCATCCTGGGAGCCGGCACCTTCACGGTGACCTGGTTCTACGCGGGCGACGACCCGCTGAACGACTACAACCCGCTGCAGCAGGCGGTGTTCGCCGATGGCACGGTCTGGGACCTTCGCACGCTGTCGAACCTGGGCCTGGCCGGGGGCAGTGCCGACGACACGCTCACCGGCACGCGCCACGACGACATCCTCGACGGCGGCGCCGGCAACGACCTGCTGAACGGCGGCGCGGGCAATGACACCTACCGCTTCGGCCTGGGCGACGGCACCGACCGCCTCGGCGACTTCTTCGACACCAGGGCCTACACCGGCGACCAGTCCGGCAAGTTCAACACCTTGGCGTTCAAGGCCGGCGTGCTTCCCGCCTCGGTCAGCGCCAGCCGAGATGGCGCCGACCTGGTGCTGCGGCTGTCTTCCACTGATACGTTCACGGCGCAGTCCTTCTTCCTGGGGCACGACCCGAAGGTCAACAGCCGTAACCCGCTGCAGCAGGCCAGCTTTGCCGATGGCACGGTGTGGGACATCGACGCCCTGGTGCGCCTGGCCTGCACCGGCAGCACCGGCGCCGACAAGATCGTCGGCACCGTCTACGACGACACCATCGACGGCCGCGCCGGCGCCGACGAACTGGACGGCGCCGGCGGCAACGACACCTACCTGTTCGGCTTCGGCGACGGCAACGACCGCCTGAAGTCGCGCTATGACGACACCCCCTACACCGGAGACGCGGACGGCAGGCTCAACACCCTGCAGCTGAAGGAGGGGGTGACACCGTCGGACGTGCTGTTGACGCGTTATGGGGAAGACCTCGAGATCACGCTGCTGGGCACCGACAGGTTCACCGCCGAGTCGTTCTACGGCGGCACCAACCCGGCCACGCACACGCTCAACGTGCTGCAGCAGCTGCGCTTCGCCGATGGCCAGACTTGGGACATGCCGACGATGGTGGCCATGACCGCGAGGCCGTCGAGCGGCAGCACGGCCAACGACGACCTGTCCGGCACGGCGGGCGTCGACACCATCAGCGCGCTCGAAGGCCGCGACCTCATCCGCGCCGATGCCGGCAACGATGCGATCGACGGCGGCAGCGGCATCGACACCGTGGTCTATTCCGCCGCGCGCGGGGCCTATGCGGTGACCCGCGCCGGCGCCGGCTTCAAGGTGGCCGCGCTCGCCGGCTCCGGCGCCACCGAGGACACCGACCAACTGCGCAACGTCGAACGACTGCAGTTCAGCGATGGCGGCCTGGCGCTCGACCTCGATGGCCAGGCCGGGCAGGTGGCCAAGATCCTCGGCGCGGTCTTCGGTGCCGCGGCCATCGGCAACCGGGCCTATGCGGGTGCCGGGCTGTCGATGCTGGCGCAAGGCCTGTCGTACCAGGGCCTGGCCGAAATAGCCATGGCCGTGGCCGGCAAGACGGCCCACGCGGACATCGTCGAGCTGCTGTGGAACAACGTCGTCGGCACGCCGATATCGCCCGCCGATCGGGCCAGCTTCGTCGGCCAGCTCGACGAAGGCCTGCCGGTCGGCGCGCTGGTCGTGATGGCGGCGGACACCGCCCTGAATGCCACGAACATCGACCTCGCCGGTCTGGCCGGCACGGGCCTGGCTTACGAATGACGCGGCAGGCGGCTGCTCACGCCGCCACGTAGTCCAGCGGCAGCGCGGTCGTGAACTTCAGCTCCTCCATCGCGAAGCTGGAGCTGACGTCGAACAGGTCGGCCGACCTGATCAGGCGCTTGTAGACGACGTCGTAGGCGGCGATGTCGGGCACCACCACCTTCAGCATGTAGTCCACGTCGCCGCTCATCCGGTAGAACTCGACCACCTCGGGAATCATCCGCACGGTCGATTGGAACTTGTCGAACCAGGCCTCGCTGTGCTGGTTGGTGCGCACCGTGACGAAGACGGTGACGCCCACGTTCAGCTTGGCCGGGTCGAGCAGGGCCACCTGCTTGGTGATGTAGCGCTCCTCGCGCAGGCGCTGGATGCGCCGCCAGCATGGCGTGGCCGACAGGTTGACCGCGGCGGCGATCTTGCCGACCGGGGTGTCCGCATCCTGTTGCAGCAGCCTCAGCAGCTCGCGGTCGACGGCATCCAGCTTTCTCATGTTCAGCGCTTCCTGAGCAAAAGGCAGCGCCGATTCTGAGATCTACCGCAATGAAATCGCAAGCTGCCGGCAACCTGCGCGATCCCCTGCCCCGAGGCCCATGGCCCTGAGATTGCAAGCATTTTTCAGGAACGGCTCGGCGCCAGGAATGAATTTGCAGGCACGGAGCCGGAAGGCCGAAACATTGCAAGCACTTTCCCCGCGCTGGATCGCACACTGCCGGCCATCACGAAAACGCCGGACCAGGCAGGCCATGCGCGCCACGAGCCGCGTGGACCGCCGCCGGGGAGACGACATGGAAATCTATCTGGACGCCAACGCCACCACGCCCGTGCTGGCCGAGGCGAAAGAAGCCGCGCTGGCGGCGATGGCCGAGGACTTCGGCAACCCCAGCAGCACCCACAGCGCGGGCCTGCGCGCACGCGCCCTGCTGGACGACGTGCGCGATCGCGCGCGGCGCGTGCTGGGTGCGCCGGGCGGCCGCCTGCTGTTCCTGAGCGGCGCCACCGAGGGCATCCAGACGGCGGTGCTGTCCGCGCTGCAGTCCCTCGCCGCCCGCCGCGCCGCGGGACAGCCGATGCCGACCCGGCTGCTGTACGGCGCCACCGAGCACAAGGCGGTGCCCGAGGCGCTGCGGCACTGGAACGCGCTGCTCGGCCTGGGGCTCGAGCTGCTGCCGATCCCGGTGGACCGCGATGGCCGCCACGACCTGGCCTGGCTGCGCGCTCACGCCCCGTCCGCCGGCCTGGTGTGCACGATGGCGGCCAACAACGAGACCGGCGTGGTCAGCGACCTGGCCGGCATCGCGCAGGCCCTGGGCGACAGCCCGGCGCTGTGGCTGGTCGACAGCGTGCAGGCGCTGGGCAAGCTGCCGCAGCGGCTGGACGCCGGCTGGGCCGGCCGCTTCATCGACTACGCGCCCTACTCCGGCCACAAGCTCTACGCGCCCAAGGGCATCGGCCTGCTGTACGTGCGCGAAGGCGCGCCCTTCACGCCGCTGATGGCCGGCGGCGGGCAGGAAGGCGCGGCGCGCTCCGGCACCGAGAACATGAGCGGCATCGCGGCGCTGGGCGCGGTGCTGACGGCACTGGACAGCGGCCATCGCTTCCGCGACCCGGCCACGCTGGCCGCCTTCCGCGACCGACTGGCCGAGGCGCTGGCCTCGGCCTTCCCGGGGCTGGTGTTCAACACCCGGCACGACCGCTGCCTGCCCACCACGCTGAGCTTCTCGGTGCCCGGCCTCGGCTCGAAGCAGGTGCTGGACCTGTTCGACGCCGCGGGCCTGCGCGTGTCCGCCGGCTCCGCCTGCGGTGCCGCGCGGGCCGAGCCCAGCCACGTGCTGCAGGCCATGGGGCTGCCGGACTGGCAGGCCGAGTCCGCCGTTCGCCTGTCCTTCGGGCCGATGGTGGACGCTGACTTCATCGCCCAGGCCTGCAGCCGCATCCATGCCTGCGGCGATGCGGTGCGCGCCAACTGCCTGGGCGGCACGGCCACCGGTCCCGCGAACCTGGCCGACGGCCTGACGCGCCACGAGGCCGACGGCGCCTGCTGCTACGTCATCGCCGACGCGGCCTCGCGCCGCTGCGTCGTCATCGATCCGCTGCCGCAGCTGACGGCGCAACTGGCGCCCTGGCTGCGCTGCCAGGGCTACACGCTGGCCGCGGTGCTGGACACGCACAGCCATGGCGACCACGCCTCGTCGGCCCACGCGCTGCGCGAGGCCCTGGCCGCGGCGCCAACGGCTTCCATCGACGACCTGGGCTGGCCCGCGGGCGAGCAACGCATCATGCTGGGACGCCGCTGGCTCACGCGGCTCGCCACGCCCGGCCACACCGCGGACTCGACGAGCTACCTGCTGCACGAGGACGGCCGCGGCCTGTGCGCCGCCTTCGTCGGCGACATGGTGATGCCGGGCGCCCTCGGGCGCAGCGATTTCGCGCAGAGCGCGCCGCTGGCCTTCGCCCCTTCGCTGCTGACGCTGGCCCAGGTGGCCGGCCCGGACACGCTGCTGCTGCCGGGCCACGACTACGACCAGCGTTTCGCGACCACGCTGGCGACCGAGTCCGCCGCGCAGCCGCTGCTGTCGGCGGTGCTGGAAGGCCGGATGGATGCGCAGGCCTTCGCCGATGCCAAGGCGATGATGGAACGCGACCTGGGGCTGACCGAGTACCGCACGCTCGCCTGCGGCGCGCGCGTGGACAGCGGGGAGCACGCCGCCTGCGCTGCGGCCGCGGTCGCCTTGTCGCCCGCGGACCTGCAGGCCCTGGTCGCGGCCGCACCCGCGCCGCGGCTGGTGGACGTGCGCGAGGCCGCCGAGCAGCGCCTGGGCCAACTGCCCATGCCCCGCGGCGCGGCGCAGGCCGAAGCGGTGCCGCTGTCCGCGCTGCTGAACGCGCTGCCCGGCTGGCGCGCGCTGCCGCCGCAGACGCCGCTGGTCTTCATCTGCCGCAGCGGCAACCGCAGCGCGGTGGCCGCGCAGGCGCTGCGGCGGCTGGGCGTGCGCCAGGCCTTCAGCCTGGCCGGCGGGCTGGCGCTGTGGCCGGCCGGGCGCGCGGCAGGCGGCGACTGAGAGTCTTCAGGTGCTGCGGAACACCGGCGGTGTCGCCACCGGCGGCTCGCCCATGCGCGAGCGGAACAGCAGGTCGTCGGTCAGCCGCAGCCGGCGGCTCATCTCGCGTGCCAGGTTCATCTGGATCAGCGCGAACTGCTCCAGGTCGTGCTCGTACAAACGCATCAAGTGAGCGGCCGTCAGTTCGATGGCGACGCAATCCTCCACCGCCTGCACCGAGGCGCTGCGCGGAAACAGGTCCAGCAGCGCCATCTCGCCGATGCAGTCGCCCTGGCCCAGTTCGCGCACCAGCAGGTCGCGCCCGCCCCAGGACTTGAGGATCGCGACGCGGCCCGACTCCAGCACGTACATCGACTGCGCCGGATCACCTTCGCGGAAAAGCCAGGCGCCGGCGGCGAAGCGCACCTCGGCGGCCGGTTCCAGCAGGAAGGCCAGTGCCTCTTCGCTGATGGCGCCGAAGATCGGCATCTGCTGCAACAGCTCGATGCGCACCGAGTGCATGGCGGGACTCCGTTCGCGCCCGGCCGGGGCCGGGCTTCGAATCAGTGTACGGCCCGCTGTCCCGGTGCCGTGGTGACCATTGGCACGCTGCGGTGACTCCCAGTCACGCCGGCGCACGGCGACCGGTTGCCCCATTCGCCACGCCGCCGCTCAGGGCCGCCGCTGCGCGATCTTTTGCTGCAACAAGCCGTACACGCTGTAGCCCACCATGTCCGGTCCGGCGAACGTGGGAAACGCGGCCGCCACCGCGGACTGGATGGCGGCGTGGTGGACTTGGCGGCGGGCCGGGTCGGCCACGTCCTGCACGCGCTCGCCCAGGCCGTCCAGGTAGCGGTCGACCAGCGCCTCCACCTGCTCCAGGTACGCGATCTGCTGCGCCACTGCGTCGCGCACCGGCAGCGCGTCGCCACGGCCGCCGTAGACCTTGCCGGACCCCAGCTGCGGCAGCTGGCGCAGGCCCGCCTTCCAGCCCGCCAGCGTGGGCACGGGCTTGCCGCCGACGATGCCGCCTTCCAGCCAGGCATGGCGGTTGGAATGCACCAGGTCGCCGACGACCAGGTCGCCGGTCTTGTCGATGCGCACGACCGTCTGGTGGCTGGAGATGCCGGGCTGCGCCAGCTCGGTCAGCGTCAGCGTCTCACCGGACGCGAGGCGAATCGTCATCCGCTTCGTGAAGGTCTGCTTGACCGGCTCGGTGCGCGGGTAGCTGGCCTCGGTGAAGGCACCGGCCACGTCGATCCAGAAACGCCTTTTGTACGCGTCCACGTCGGGCATCGCCGCCGCCGTGGCGGCCGAGGCGATGCTGACCGCGCCCGCGGCGTGGAACACTGGCAGGCCGTTGAACTTGTCGGGGTTGGGGTGCGTGACGATCACGCGGGTGATCGGCGAGCGGGTGCGGCTCTTCACATGGTCGATCACCGCCTGCGCATGGGCGTGGGTGAACTGCGCGTCCACCACCGTCACCTCGCGGCCGTCGTCGTACCAGACCGAATGGGTGTTGAAGCCGGCCGCGTCCGACGTGAACACGTTCAGGGTGCCGGCCTGGGCGGCCTGCGCCGCCAGGCCGAGGGTGGCCGCGGACAGCAGGCCGAACAGCGCGCGCCGCGTGGTGGAAACGCTCATCGCTTCTTCTCCGTTCTCCGAAGAGGTCGTTGGGATGGGCGCCACTGTAGGAATCGCCACCGCGGCCGCGAAGACAATGCCGCTCCAGCCATCTTCAACCGCGAGTTGAACGACATGAAGAACCTGCAAGGACTGCTGTCCGTGGTGGAGGCGGCGGCGGCCGGCAGCTTCACCGCCGCCGCCGCACGGCTGGGCCTGACGCCGGCGGCGGTCAGCAAGAACGTGGCCGGCTTCGAGAAGGCGCTGGGCCTGCGCCTGTTCCAGCGCACCAGCCGGCGCCTCGGCATCACGCCCGAGGGCCAGGCCTTCCTGGACCGCGCGGTGCCGGCCCTGGCCGCGCTGCAGGAGGCCGTGGGCGCGAGCACGCGGCCCACTGCAGCTGTGACCGGCCGCGTGCGCCTGTCGGCCAGCGTGGCCTTCGGCCGGCGCTGGGTGATGCCGCTGCTGCCGCGCCTGCTCGAAGCCCACCCCGCGCTGGAGATCGAACTGGGGCTGGACAACCGCCAGGTGGACCTGATCGCCGATGGCTTCGACATCGGCATCCGCGGCGCGCGCATGGCCGACAGCAGCCTGGTGGCGCGGCCGGTGTGCCCGCTGCCGGTGGTGCTGGTGGCCTCGCCGGACTACCTGCGCCGCCATGGCGTGCCGCGCGAACCGGCCGACCTGGCCCGGCACCGGCTGATCGGCGTGCGCCTGGCCTCGGGTGCCACGGCGCACTGGCTGTTCGACGGCGACCCGGTAGGCCAGCCGCCGGCCGCGCGGCTGTGGTGCAGCGACCCGGAAGCACCGGTGGACCTGGCGCTGGCCGGCGCCGGCATCTGCCAGACCGGCCTGCAGCACGTGTCCGATCACCTGCGCGCCGGCACGCTGAAGATCCTGCTGCGCGGCCGCCACGAGCCGGGCGAACGCGAGGTGGTGCTGCACTACCCGCACCGGCGTTTCCTGTCGCCGCGGGTGCGCGTCGTGGTCGACGCCTTGCTCGCCCACCTGCGCGCGCAGCAGGACCTGCAGTGGCGGCCGTCCACGGTACCGGCGGCCTGGTGCGAGGGCTGATCCGCGCACCATCGCGGGGCACTGCGGGTTAGAGTCGGCCCGACCAGAAGGAGACAGACATGCCGACGACAACAACAAGCGCCGGCCGCAAGGCCGAACTGCTGGCCACGGTGAAGGCCATGGTGCAGGCCCGCCTGCCGGCCGACCAGGGGGAGACGCTGGCCGCCTTCGTCGACCGCTACTTCGGCCAGGTCGACCCCGAGGACCTGGCCGAGCGCGAGACCGCCGACCTCTACGGCGCCGCGCTGTCGCACTGGCATTTCGCGCGCCGGCGCGATCCGGGCCGCGCCCGAGTGCGGGCCTTCAACCCGTCGGTGGCCGAGCACGGCTGGCAGTCCACCCACACCGTGATCGAGATCGTCAACGACGACATGCCCTTCCTCGTCGACTCGGTGACGATGGAGGTCAACCGCCACGGCCTGACGCTGCACCTGATCGTCCATCCGCTGGTCGACGTGCAGCGCGATGCCGCCGGCCAGTTGCTGGGCCTGGCGCCCCAGGGCGCCAGTGGCCAGCGCGAATCCTTCATGCACGTGGAAGTCGACCGCGTGCCGGAGCCCGCCCGGCTCGAAGCGCTGGTGGCCGACATCGAGGGCGTGCTCGACGACGTGCGCGCCGCCGTGACCGACTGGGCGGCGATGCGCGAACGGGCGCTGTCGATCGTGCAGCAGATCGAATCGGCGCCGCCGCCGCTGCCGCCCGGCGAGGTCGACGAGGGCCTGGCCTTCCTGCGCTGGCTGGCGGACAACCATTTCACCTTCCTCGGCTGCCGCAGCCACACGCTCAGCGGCCAGGACGGCGGCGACGCGGTGGGCGTGGTGCCCGGCTCGGGCCTCGGCATCCTGCGCGACGAGCATGCCCTGGACGTGGTGCCCACCTACAACACCCTCCCCCCCGAAGTACGCGCCTTCGCACGCCGGCCCGAGCTGCTGGTGGTGACCAAGTCCACCGCGCGCAGCACGGTGCACCGCCCCGGCTACCTCGACTACGTCGCCGTCAAGCGCTTCGACGCCGCAGGCGCGGTGATCGGCGAAGACCGCTTCCTCGGCCTCTTCACCTCCACCGCCTACAGCGCCAACCCGGCCGACATCCCGCTGCTGCGCCGCAAGGTGGCCGAGGTGATCGACCGCGCCGGCCTGGCCCCCGGCAGCCACGCCGGCAAGGCGATGGACAACATCCTGGCCACCTACCCGCGCGACGAGCTGTTCCAGACCCCCACCGACGAACTGCTGGCCGCCGCCACCGGCATCCTGCACCTGGGCGACCGCCAGCGCTTCCGGCTCTTCGTGCGGCGCGATCCCTTCGAGCGCTTCCTGTCCTGCCTGATCTACGTGCCGCGCGAGCACTACACCACCGAGCTGCGGCAGAAGTGGCAGGCCATCCTGCTGAAGGCCTTCAACGGCCTCAGCTCGGAGTTCAACGTCTCGCTGAGTGAATCGGTGCTGGCGCGCATCCAGATCATGGTGCGCACCACGCCGGGCCAGATCCCGGCCTTCGACGTGCGCGAGGTCGAGGCGCGGCTGGTCGCCGCCGCCCGCCGCTGGACCGACGACCTGAAGACCGCCCTGGTCGAGTCCGCCGGCGAGGCGCGCGGCATCGCGCTGCTGCGCCAGTTCCAGGGCGCATTCCCGGCCGGCTACCGCGAGGAATTCCCGGCCCGCGCCGCGATGGCGGACATCGCGATGATGGCCACGCTGACGCCCGGCCAGCCCGTCGCGATGAGCCTGTACCGCCCGCTGGAGGCGGCACCGGGCACGCTGCGCTTCAAGCTGCTGCGGCTGGGTGAGCCGCTCACTTTGAGCGTCAGCCTGCCGATGCTCGAACACCTGGGCATGAAGGTGCTGGACGAGCACCCGTACCGCGTCACGCCCGACGCCAGCGCGCCGGTGTGGATCCACGACTTCGGCCTGCAGGCGGCCGATGCCGCCGGCGAGGTCGAGGTCGACGGCCTGCACCAGGTCTTCGAGGACGCCTTCGCCGCGGTGCTGCAAGGCGAGGTCGAGAACGACGACTTCAACCGCCTGGTGGTGGCCGCCCGGCTGCCGGCCGAGCAGATCGTGGTGCTGCGCGCCTATGCCCGCTACATGCGCCAGATCGGCTTCGCGCTGTCGCAGTCCTTCATCGAATCCACGCTGGTCACGCATGCCGGCATCGCGCGCAGCCTGGTGGAGCTGTTCCTGGCGCGCTTCGACCCCGCCGGCGGAGCGGACGCCGAGGCGCGTGCCACCGCCGCCGCCACGAACGTGGAATCGGCGCTGGAACAGGTGGCCAATCTGTCGGAAGACCGCGTGCTGCGGCAGATCCTCGGGTTGATCCGCGCCACGGTGCGCACCAACTACTGGCGCCGCAACGCCCAGGGCCAGCGCCGGTCATTCCTGTCCTTCAAGTTCGACTCATCGCAGGTGCCCGGCCTGCCGGCGCCGAAGCCGATGTTCGAGATCTTCGTGTACTCCACCCGCTTCGAAGGCGTGCACCTGCGCGGTGGCAAGGTGGCGCGCGGCGGCCTGCGCTGGTCCGACCGGCCGGAGGATTTCCGCACCGAGGTGCTGGGCCTGGTGAAGGCGCAGATGGTGAAGAACACCGTCATCGTGCCGGTGGGCTCGAAGGGCGGCTTCGTGCTGAAGAAGGCGCCGCCCGCCACTGACCGCGACGCTTACATGAAGGAAGGCGTGGCCTGCTACCAGGACTACCTGCGCGGCCTGCTGGACCTCACCGACAACCTGGTCGGCGGCCAGATCGTGCCGCCGCCGGACGTGCGCCGCCACGACGCCGACGACCCCTACCTCGTCGTCGCGGCCGACAAGGGCACCGCCACCTTCAGCGACTACGCCAACGCCATCAGCAAGGAATACGGCCACTGGCTGGGCGATGCCTTCGCCTCCGGCGGCTCGATCGGCTACGACCACAAGGCCATGGGCATCACCGCCCGCGGCGCCTGGGAATCGGTGAAGCGGCATTTCCGCGAGATGGGCGTCGACACCCAGGCGCAGGACTTCACCGTGGTCGGCATCGGCGACATGTCCGGCGACGTGTTCGGCAACGGCATGCTGCTGTCGCGCCACATCCGCCTGGTGGCCGCCTTCGACCACCGCCACATCTTCCTCGACCCGAACCCGGACGCGGCGACCAGCTACCTCGAGCGCGAGCGCATGTTCAAGCTGCCGCGCTCGTCCTGGGCCGACTACGACGCCAAGCTCATCTCCGCCGGCGGTGGCGTCCACCCGCGCAGCGCCAAGTCCATCGCGCTGACGCCCGAAGTACGCGCCGTGCTCGACGTGCAGGCCGAGGCGATGACGCCGACGGAACTCGTCAACGCCATCCTGAAGGCGCCGGTGGACCTGATCTACAACGGCGGCATCGGCACCTACGTGAAGGCCGGCGACGAGACCCATGCCCAGGTGGGCGACCGCGCCAACGACGCGCTGCGGGTCGACGGCCGCGAACTGCGCTGCAAGGTGTTCGCCGAGGGCGGCAACCTCGGCTGCACGCAGCGCGGGCGCATCGAGTTCGCGCTGGCCGGCGGCCGCATCAACACCGATGCGATCGACAACTCCGCCGGCGTCGACACCTCCGACCACGAGGTCAACATCAAGATCCTCGTCGGCCTGGCCGTGGCCGAGGGCGAGCTGACCGAGAAGCAGCGCAACGCGCTGCTGCCGGAGATGACCGACGACGTGGCCGCGCTGGTGCTGCGCGACAACGTCTTCCAGACCCAGGTGCTGTCGGTCACCGGCCACGTTGCGCCGCAGCTGCTGGACGCGCAGACCCGCTTCATGCAGTTCCTGGAAAAGGCCGGGCGGCTCAACCGCGCCATCGAGTTCCTGCCCGACGACGCGGAAGTGGCCGAACGCCGTGCCGCGGGCCTGGGCCTGACCGCGCCTGAACGCGCGGTGCTGCTGGCCTACAGCAAGATGTGGCTGTACGACGAGGTGCTGGCCTCGCCGCTGCCGGACGATCCCTGGGTGGCCACGGCCTTGGAGCGTTACTTTCCGCAGCAGCTGCGCACTCGCTTCGCCGGCTACATGCCGCGCCACCCGCTGAAGCGCGAGATCATCGCCACCCACGTCATCAACAGCATGCTGAACCGGGTCGGCAGCACCTTCGTGCACCGGCTGGCCGAGACCACCGGCGCGCGGCCCTTCGAGATCGTGCGGGCCTACCTGATCAGCCGCGAGATCTTCGGCATCGTCAGCCTGTGGAGCGCGATCGAGGCGCTGGACAACGTGGTCGCCGACGCGGTGCAGTCGCACATGCTGATCGACCTCTCGCGCCAGCTCGAGCGCGGCACCAAGTGGTTCCTGCGCTCGAAGCGCCTCGCCGAGGACATGGCCATCACGATCGGCCACTTCACGCCCGGCGTGGAGGCCGTGCGCGCGAAGCTGCCGGTGCTGCTGGAGGAATCGGAGCGGGCGCGGGTGGACGAGGCGATCGGGCGTTACGTCGCCCAGGGCGTGCCGAAGGAACTGGCCGAGCGGGTGGTGAATTTCTCCGCCCTGTTCTCGACGCTGGACATCGCCGAGGTGGCCGCAACCGCGAAGCAGCCGGTGGAGCCGGTGGCGGCGATCTACTTCACCGTGACCGCCAGGCTGGGCATCGCCTGGCTGCGCGAGCGCATCGCCGCGCTGCCCGGCGACCAGCACTGGCAGATGCTGGCCAAGGGCGCGATGCTGGACGACCTGTCCAGCCTGCAGCGCGGGATCACCTCGTCGGTGCTGTCGGCGGGGGCGGCGAATCCGGCCGAGCCTGCGGCGTTGGTGTCAGCCTGGGCCCAAGACAACGCGCGGGCGCTGGAGCGCGCTTCGCAGCTGATGGCGGAACTGCGCGCGGTGCCGGCGGCGGATGCGGCGATGCTGTCCGTCGCGCTGCGGGAGTTGCGCGCCTTGGGTTGATGGTTCAAGGCGCCCGAACCACAAGGCGGGGGAAGTAGCTTCTGTACGGTGCCGGGTCTCGCGTCAGCACGCTGAGGTTGGACACGGCAGCGTGGGCTCCGATGCAGAAGTCCGGCAGGGGAAGCTGCTTGCCGCCGCCCCGCTTTCGGTACAAGGCAAACGCGGCAGCGGTCACAACGAGGCACAAGCCCAGGGCAGCGGCGTGCGCAGCGTCTCATAGACGTCCAACAGCGCATCCAGTGCCGGGACGCTCGGCCCTGGGACCAGCAATTCGGTGTAGATGATCAGATTGACGTGGAGCGGCGAGCGTTCGCTGTGGAACTGAAGCTGCTCCACCGCCCAGTCGTGCCATGGGCTTGTCTCGTCGATGCAGTCCACCCAGACCTTGGTATCAACCAGGGTCGCGGCGTACATGTTCCGTCCGGTTGAGCAGGCCGAGCACCAGCGCCACGGTGTAGCGGCTGGCCACGTCGCCGATGAAGCGCACGAAGTCCACGTGCGCCGCATCGTCGGCCCGGTCGGACACGGTGCGCACCACCGCCAGCGGAACGCCGAAATCGGCGCACACCTGCGCGACGGCCGCGCCTTCCATCTCCACCGCCAGCGCATCCGGCAAGGCCGCCCGCAAGGCGGCGCATTCCGAAGCGCTGGACACGAAGCGGTCGCCGCTGACGATCAGGCCGCGGTGAACCCGCGGCCGCACCAGGCCGAACTCATCGAGGTGGGCTGGCGACAGGCCGCCTTCCAGGCAGGCGCCGCCGGCGCACACCAGGGCGAGCATCGCCTCCGCGGCGGCATCGGCGGCGTTCGCCAGCGCGGGGTCCGCCTCGAAGCGGCTGCGCCCGTACAAGGGCACCTCGAAGCGTGGAAACAAGGGCGACGCATCCATGTCGTGCTGCAGCAGCGCATCAGCGACCACGATGTCGCCGACGCGCACGCCCTCGCCCAGGCCCCCGGCCGCGCCGGTGAAGAGCACCCGCGACACGTCGCCGAAGCGGCACAGCAGCGCGGCTACCGTGGTGGCCGCCGCCACCTTGCCGATGCGCGACAGCACCAGCACCACCGGCGCGCCAGCCAGCGTGCCGGTCCAGAACTCGCGCCCCGCGTGCCGCACGCAAGCCCCACCGGCCAGGTGCTGCCGCAGGCCGCGCAGCTCTTCATCCATCGCGCTGACGATCGCGGTGCGCGACATGACGCTAATTCGCCAAAGACGCAGCCAGCTCGGGCGCCAGGCCGTCCAGCCGGATGCCGAAGCGCGTGGCCAGCACCTCGCACACGGCGTCGGGCGACGGCAGCGTCTGCGCTTCGACGCGGCCGTCCAGCCCATAGAACGTGAGGTCGCGGTCGCGCAGCGCCAGCCGCCCGTCGGCCAGCGGTCGCGCCGCCATCAACTGGGTGCGGAAGATCGAGGCCGGGTGGTTGCAGACGTACCAGCAGGCCATCTCGTAATCGGGCGCGCGCTGCGGCTGCAGGTCGAAGCTGTAGAGCGGCCGCCACTCGCCCTGCACCTCCACCAGCGGCGTGTACAGGCCGTCGGCGTACTGCAGGCGCACGGGACCGTGCGGCGTGACCTGTGGCGAACGGCGATCCAGCCGCAGCGGGCCGGTCAGCGTGTGGCCGCCGAATCCGGTGTCGACCAGGTAGCGCTGCACGCCGATCGTCACCACCAGCACCATGTGCGTGCGCGGCCGCGGCGCGTCGTCAGGGATGTTCCAGCGCACGCGGGCCAGCAGGTCCTGCACGGTGAACCCGATCGCGCGCAGCGCCTGGCCGAGCAGCAGGTTGTGCTCGAAGCAGAAGCCGCCGCGCCCTTCCTGCACCAGCTTGCGCTGGACCGACTCCAGGTCCAGCGCGACCGGCCGGCGCAACCAGGGATCGAGGTTCTCGAACGGAATGCTGGTGGCCTGCCCGCGCTGCACCGCGGCCAGCGTGGCGAGGGTATTGGTGCGGTCGCCGCGGAAGCCGATGCGGTAGAGGTACGGATCGAGATCGAATGAAGAAGAAGATGCAGTCATCGGAAGGGCCCGTTCAGGTCATCGCCAGCGGCGTACGGCGCGTGGGCGGGGCGAAGGCGCGGTCGATCGCGGCCAGCGTGGCGTCGTCCAGCCTGACGCGCGCGGCCGCCAGGTTGTCGCGCAGGTGCCTGGACTGAACCGCCTTCGGGATGGCGCAGACGCCGGGCCGCGACAGCACCCAGGCCAGCGCCAGCTGCGCCGCGCTGAGCTGCAGCGGCGCCGCGATGGCGGCCAGCGCCTGGGAGCGTGCCAGCGTGCCCTGGTCCACCGGGCTGTAGGCCATCAGCGGCAGCCCGGCCCGCTGCATCCACGGCAACAGCGCCACCTCCACGCCGCGCTCGCCGAGCGAGAAATAGACCTGGTTGGTCGCGCAGGCGGGCCCGGCCGGATCGGTGGCCTGCTGCAGTTCCTCCAGGTCGTCGACGTCGAAATTGCTGACGCCCCAATGGCCGATGCGGCCATCGGCCGCCAGCGCCTGCAGGGCCGCGGCGGTGTCGGCCAGCGGATGCTCGCCGCGCCAGTGCAGCAGGTAGACGTCGATGCGGTCCAGCCCGAGCCGCTGGCGGCTGCGCTCGAAGGCTTCGATGGTGCCGCGCCGGCTGGCGTTGTGCGGGTAGACCTTGCTGACGATGGTCAGCGCGTCGCGTGTCACGTCGCCGGCGCGCAAGGCCTCGGCCACGGCCTGGCCGACCACGGTCTCGGCGCCGCCTTCGCCGTACATCTCGGCCGTGTCGATCAAGCGGTAACCGAGCGTGATCGCCTCGCGCACCGCGGCCACCTCCGCTGCGCGGCGGCCGGTCTCTTCGCCCATGCGCCAGGTGCCGAGGCCGAAGGCCGGCAGGGCGCCGCCGCCGGGCAAGGGCAGGATTCGGGGAGCAGTGTCCTGGTTCATCGGGCGATCATCGCACTGCAGCAAGGCCGTTCCGCGTCCAAGGCGACACTCGGCAGATGAACCAGGACCTGCCGCACGGGCTGAAGATCACCGCCGTCTGGCTGCTGCTCGGGCTGACGCTCTTTTTGGGCGTCAAGGCCTGCCAGCACCAGGCGGCCCAGACACGCTTTTCCGCCGCCGACGGCGTCATCGAACTGCGCCGCGGCCCCGACGGCCACTACCACTGGCCGGGCACCATCAACGGCCGGGCGGTGGAGTTCCTGGTCGACACCGGCGCCACCGCCACCGTGATCTCGGCCGCGCTGGCACGCGAACTGGGCCTGCGCAGCGACGGCGAGGTGCAGTCCATGACCGCCGCCGGCCCGGCCCGCGGCCAAGCGGTGCGCGCCGACGTCGAACTGCACGGCGGCGTGCGCGCCGAGCGGCTGCGCATCGTCGCGCTGCCCGGCCTGGGCGATCGGCCGCTGCTGGGCATGAACGTGCTGGGCAAACTGCGCTGGCAGCAGCACGATGGCGTGCTGCGCATCGAGCCGGGACGGCGGGGGGATTGAAGCATCGTGGCGCTTCGCCCGGGGCGCGGTTCCCGGGTTGACGCACGCCTTCTCTGGGGGACCGGCGGCGCGCCGTCACCCCCGCCCGGAGTGCTGCTGGGCCGAACTCTCGCCGGGACGCCGCTTCACACGTCCGCCTTGGTCACCGGCCCCTGCGCCACCTTCATCGGCCCGGTGCGGGCCGCCGGCAGCCGCTCCTGCACCCAACGCGCAAATGCCTCGGCATCGAGCGGGGGGCTGTACAGGTAGCCCTGGCCGTAGCGGCAGCCCATGTCCTGCAGCACGCGGTGCTGCGCGGCCGTTTCGACGCCTTCGGCCACCACGTCCAGGCCCAGCGCCTTGGCCATGGACAGCGCGGCCTGCACGATGGCCGCGTCGCCGCGGCCGGTGGGCAGGTCGCGTACGAAGCTGCGGTCGATCTTCAGCTTGGCCGCGGGCAGGCGCTTCAGGTAGGCCAGTGACGACAGGCCGGTGCCGAAGTCGTCGATGGCGATGCGCACGCCGCGCTCGCGCAGGCGGGCCAGCAGGCGGATGTTGTCGTCCACGTCCTCGACCAGCGTGTGCTCGGTCAGCTCGATCTCCAGGCTCTCGGGGCGGCAGCCGGTGCGCATCAGCGCCTGGTCCAGCTGCTGCAGCAGGCGCCCGCCGCGCAGCTGCCGCGCCGAGACGTTCACCGCCACCGGCCACGGCGGCAGGCCGTTCGACCGCCACACCACCTGCTGGCGGGCCGCCTCCTGCAGCACCCAGCCGCCCAGCTGCACGATGAGGCCGGAGCGCTCGGCCACGCTGATCAGCGGCGCCGGCGGCTGCAGGCCGCGCTGCGGATGCTCCCAGCGCAGCAGCGCCTCGGCGCCGACGAACTGGCCGCTGGCCAGCTCGATGATCGGCTGGTAGTACAGCCGCAGCTGGCCGTGGCGCAGCGCGGTGCGCAGGTCGCTCTCGGTGCGCAGCTGCTGCTCGTTGGCCTCGCGCAGGCCGGGATGGAACACCGCCACCTGGTTCTTGCCCGCGGCCTTGGCCTGGTACATCGCCATGTCGGAGGCCAGCAGCACCTCGTCCGCGCCGGCGCCGTCGACCGGGAAGCGCGCGATGCCGATGCTGCCGCCCAGGCGCATCTCGATGCCTTCGACGCGTACCGTGCCCGTTAGCGCCTGGCGCACGATGCGCGCCGGATGCACCTCGGCCTGGCCCTCGGCCTTGCCGGGCACGATGACGACGAACTCGTCGCCGCCGAAGCGGTAGGCCCGCGCGCCGGCGGGCAGCACCTGCCGCAGGCGCTGCGCGACCAGGCGCAGCATCTCGTCGCCGACGTGGTGGCCCAGCGTGTCGTTGACGGCCTTGAAGTTGTCCAGGTCCAGCGTGGCGACGGTGAATCCTTCGCCGGTGCTGCGCGCCTCGTCGACGTAGAAGGCCAGGTGCTCGCGCGCCGCATGGCGGTTGAAGAGGCCCGTGACCGGGTCCAGGTGGGCCAGGTCGTCCAGGCGGCGCTCGATCACGTCGACGTCGCGCCGCACGCCCACGGCGAGCAGGTAGGCCAGCAGCATCGTGCACAGCGCGGCGCCCACGGTGATGCCGCCGAACATCCAGGCGCGCGCACGCAGCGGGGCCAGCGGCACCTCGAGCCGCACCCGGCCGATCTCGCGCCGGGCCTGCTCGATGCGTTCGGTGACGATCAGCGCGTCACCCACGAAGCGGTGGCCGACCTGCTCGGCCGCCGAAGCAGCCGCGGGCGCCGACCCGGCCGCCACCGCGGGCAGCCGGATGCCGGCCGCCAGGTCGTTGCGCTCGGTGTTCGGCTGCTCCTCCTCGACGGACGCGGCAGCCGGGCCGGCCTCCTCGTGCACCACGGCGCGCCAGTAGCTCGCCAGCGGCCGGTTCGCGGCATCGAACACGGTCGCCCGGTCCACGCCGGGCGAGCGGTCCAGGCTGGCCAGCACCTCGCCGGCCGCGCGCGGGTCGCGGAAGACGATCGGCGCTTCAAGGTTCGCCGCCAGCATGCGGGCCTGGATCGTGGTTTCGGTCACCAGCCCGTCCCGCGCCAGCAGGTACATGGCCAGGTTGAGCACGCTGCCGGTCACCAGCAGCGCCACCGCGGCGACGGCCAGGGCCAGCCGGGTCAGCCGCACGCCCAGGGCGCCGCGCGCCAGCGCCTCGGCGCCCGAGGTGCTCGATCGGATCAGGCTGAATTTCATTCACGCACCTGCCGCGCCAGGCGCAGCATCTTGGAACTGACCTGCAGGCCCTGCTGGCGGGCGGCGACCAGGTCGACGTCGAAGAACAGGCGGGCGGCCGGCCCGCGGCGCAGGCCGATGACGACGCCGGCCGCGTCGGCGCGGGCACCGTCGCCGATGGTCAGCAGCCCCGGCTCGCCGCGCGGCGGGGGCACGCGGCCACCGTCTTCCAGCAGCCAGGCGCGGCAGCCGCGGGCGGCGGCGCCGTCGGCCGCGTCGCGCAGCTCCAGCCGCAGCTGGCGCACCGCGCGCCCGTTCAGCGCCACCAGGTGCGGCCACAGCGCGCCCTGGCGCTCGGCGCACAGCGCCAGCGGGCTGCCCGCGCCCAGCGCGGCTTCATCCGGCCACTGCACGTACTGCAGCAGGTTGTAGACGATGGCCGCCTTCAACGGCGGCTCCTCCAGCGCCCAGCCCGGCCCGGGCAGCGCCAGCAACAGGCCAGGCAGCAGCCGCCACGCCAGGCGGCAACCGTGGTGCAGCGTGTCATGGAGCGCCCTGGCCATCGCGATCACGGGTTATTCGAGCGGCCATTCCAGCTGCAGCCGCCAATGCCGCCCGGGCTGCGGCAGCACGGGCAGGCGCTGCAGGTCGGGCCCGGGGTCGGCCGCCCGGCGGTCGAAGGCGTTGCGCAGCACCAGCTGCAGCGTCGGCAGCCGGGTGACGAAGGGCAGCGGCCCGCCCAGGGCCAGGTGGGCCAGCGCATGGCCAGGCGCGTCGCCGCGCCGGCTCATCGCCTGCAGCTCGGCGCCCAGGCGCCAGTCGCCACCGAGCGGCAGCACCAGCGTGCCTTTCAGCTGCCGCCGGGGGTAGAGCGCCGGGAAGCCGGCCGCGGCGCCGGAACGGTCCTGGTTGACGGCCGCGTTCAGGCGCCACTGCAGCACGCGGCCGGCATGCTCGATCTCCAGCTCGGCCCCGCGCGCGGCGAAGGCGCCGGTGTTGGCGATCTCGTAGCGATCGGCCGCGTCGTCGTAGCCGAGGATCAGCAGCCCGCTGGCGCGGTTGCGGTACAGCGAGGCGGACAGCCGCCAGGCGGCCTGCGGCAGCCATTCCACGCCCAGTTCGTCGCCGCGCACGCGCTCCGCGCCCAGCGCCGGGTTGCGGCGGTAGCCGCCGGGCGCATCCACCTCGTAGTAGGCCTCGTAGGCATTGGCGCGGCGGAAGGCACGGCCATGGATGGCCTTCAGGTGCCAGTCGTCGGCCGGCCGCCAGGCCAACGCCACGCGCGGGCTGCTGCTGGCGCCGTCCTCGCCGTGCATGCGGTCGAGCCGGCCGCCCAGGTGCAGCGTCCAGCCGGTGCCGAGGCGGATCTGGTCCTCGGCGAACACCGCGCCGCGGTGCGACCAGCGCCCGTCGTCCAGGTAGCGATCGGTGCCGGGCTCGACGTCGAAGTTGCGCTGCGTCAGGTCGGTCGAGCGCTCCCACTCCAGCCCGGCCACGAGCCGGTGGCCGTCGAACCGGGTGCTGGTCAGGCGCAAGTCACTGCCCCACCAGCGGGCGCGGCCGATGTCGCGGTTCAGCGTCACCGGCGGGTAGTCGACGACGTAGTCGCCGACGAAGCGGTACTGGCCGGTATGCACGCGCCAGGTCAGGTGCTCGGTGGCGGTCGCCTGGCCCTCGTGGCGCAGGCTCAGCAGCGTGAAGGTGTCGCGGTAGCGGTTGCGCGCGTCGCCGAAGACCAGGCCCAGTCCCCAGGGCACACCCTGGCGACGGTCCGCATGCAGCGCACTGAGGCTGGTGCCGCCGTGGTCCCAGCGCGCGCGCAGCTGGGCGCGCGTCTCGGCCTCCAGGCCGCGCACCGGCATGGCGGCGGGGGATGTGCCGGCATCGGCCCCGCTGGGCTGCGGCGCGCGGCGGCTGGGGTCGCCGGCCGCGGCCGGGTCGACCACGGCCTCGCCGTCGCGGCGCAGGCGGGAGGCGGCCAGGCGCCAGCCGCCGGCCCCGGCGCGCTGCTGCCACTGCAGGCGCCACCAGCGCTCGCCATGGCGGCCCAGGCCGGCACCGGCACTGCCGCCGCGCGCGCCGGGGGCGCGGGTGATCACGTTGACGACGCCGAACAGGGCATTGGCGCCGTACACCGCCGACCCCTGGCCGGGGATGAACTCGATGCGCTCGACCTCGCCGATGTCCAGCGGGAACTCGCCGCCCAGGTAGGCCTGGTCGTACAGCCGGTCGTTGACACGCTCGCCGTCGACCAGCAGCAGCACGCGGGTGTTGTAGTCGCCGCTGGCGTGGAAGCCGCGCACGCCGACGTAGTCGTAGGTCCGGTCGCTGGCCAGCATGGTCCCGCGCAGCGAGCGCAGCGCCTCGCCCAGCGTGCGCCAGCCCAGCGCCTCGATCTCGTCGCGCGTGACGACGCTGACCGAGGCCGCCGATTCGCTGCGGCGCCCGGCGACGCGCGAGGCACCGGTGACCTCCATGTCCAGCAGGCGGGCCAGCGGCAGCTCGGCCAGCTCGATGGCGCTTTGCGCGGCGGCGGGGCGCGGCAGCGCCCAGGCGGCGCCCAGCAGCAGCGCGGCCGCGCAGGCGGCCCGCAGCCGGCGCGGCACGTCCGGGGCCCCGCAGGCCGCCGTCGGATGTCGTAGAGGATCGGCCATTCCCAGCCCTGGTTCGTCCAGGCGATATCGGCACGCGTCGGGAAGGCTTGACCCGGCCGGCGGGTCCGGCGAAAAGGCCGTGACAGCATGCACGCGGGGCGCGTCCGCCGGCGGCGGGCGGACGGCGGCGGACTTGACAAACGCGAACGCCGGTTCCTCGCGGCCGACGGGCTGGACCGGTCCGGCAGCGCCGGTCGGTCGATCGGTGCATCACCGGCGCCGGCATCGGCCCCTCACGTCCCGGCGAATGCCGAGCCACGGCCCCCCGCTGACGGCCGTTCCCCGGGGCCGGCCGCGCGCCTGCGGCATCCACGCGCTACCGCGTATTTTGCGAAATAGCGACATCGCCGCGCTGACCGAGCGCCGCGCAGGCAACCGGCCCGATCCGCCCCCGCATGCACGCTTGCGCTGTCGCGCAAAGCCTCGTCAGAATCCGCCGCACGCGGGGGTGGCCCCGGCGGGTTGGACGTGGGTTTGTCAGAAATCGAGCACAGCGGCCTGTCGCCGCCGCACCCCGCCGGGGCGTCGGCCCGGGGGCATTCGAGCGTTTTTCTGGTGGTGGAGCTGGCCGATGGGGCCCGACTGATGTCGCCGCCGGACGAGGCCGGCACGATGCGGCGCTGGCAGCGCTTCGTGCACCGCGCCCGCCAGGCCGTGGTGCCGCAGCACCAGGGGCGGCTGGTGACCGGCCTGGACTGTGGCCTGGTGCTGTCCTTTCCCCACGCCCGCCGCGCGCTGCACGCGGCGACCGAGCTGCACCGCTTGATCGGCCTGGCGAACGCCAACCAGCCCGCGCACCGGCAGATGCAGCTGCGCGCCGCGATCCACACCGCGCCGGCCGAGACCGAGGCCGCCGCGCTGCCGGAGACCGCGATCCGGCGCCTGGCCTGGTTGAGCGCGCGGGCGAAGGCCGGCGACACCGTGCTGTCGGCCGCCGCGCGCGAGAGCCTGGCCGACGGGCTGGACGCCACGCTGGAAGACCTGGGTGAACAGGCCGACGCGGCAGCCGAGCCGCCCCCCACCGCGCCGTCAGCGGACGCGGCCGCGGCAGCCGACCGCGTGAGGCGGGCCGCGGCGGCCGAGGGCCTGACGCGCATCTACCGCCTGGCCGCCGCCGGCAGCGACCGGCAACGGCCCGCCCTGCCCGCACGCGGGGCCGACCTGCGCGCGGCAATCGCCGTCGTGCCCTTCGAGTCCGGCGCGCCGTGGCGCGAACAGCTGGCCATCGGCGACCTGATCGCCAATGGCGTGATCGGCCGCCTGAGCCGGGCCCGCCACCTGCGCGTGATCAACCGGCTCAGCACCCAGGCCCTGCGCGGCCGGACCAGCACCGTCGCCGAGCTGCAGCACCACCTCGGCGCGAGCCATGTGCTGACCGGCGCGTTCGCCGAATCGGGCGGCCGGCTGGCCATCCGCTACGAGCTGCGCGACCTGGCCGAGGACAGCGTGGTCCGCAGCGGCCGCCTGTCCGCGACCGTGGCCGACCTGCTGCAGCTCGACAGCGAGCCGATGGCCGAGCTGGCGCAGCAGGTGCACGATGCCCTGTTCGACGAAGCCGGGCAGGCCGTGCTGTCGCGGCCGCTGCCGACGCTGCAGAGCTTTGCGCTGCTGCTCGGCGGCATCCAGCTGCTGCACCGCTCGGCGCGGCCGGATTTCGCTGCCAGCTTCGAGGTGCTGGACCACCTGGTGCGCGAGCATCCGCACTGCGTGGAGCCGCTGATCTGGCAGGCCAAGTGGTATGCGCTGCGCGCGGTGCAAGGCCTCAGCGTCGACCGCGCCGCGGACGCGCGCGCCGCGCTGGATTGCACCGCCCGGGCACTGGCGGCCGAGCCGCAGAACAGCTTCGCGCTGGCCATGCAGGGCTTCGTGCACTGCGTGCTCACGCGCGACCATGATGCGGCTGCCGCGGCGGTGCAGCAGGCCGTGGCCCTCAACCGCAACGAAAGCCTGGGCCACCTCTTCCAGGGCATGACGCAAGGCCTGCAGGGCCGGTTCGACGAAGGCATCGCCTCCTTCGGGGCCGCCACCGCCACCTCGCCGCTGGACCCGGCCTGCTACATCTACGACAGCATCGGCGCCTACCTGCACCTGGCCGCCAGCCGCCAGGCGCATGCCATCGCGCTGGCGCGCCGGTGCTTGCGCCTGAACCGGGAGCATGCGCACTGCTGGCGCGTGCTGACGATCGCGCAGGCGGAACTCGGCCTGCTGGACGACGCCCGCGCCAGCCTGCAGGAACTGCTGCGCGTGCAGCCCGGGCTCACGCAGCGCAGCTACCTGGCCGGAGCCAACGCGGACGACCGCAACCGCGGCCGCTTCGCCGAAGCGCTGCGCCGCGCCGGCCTGCCCGCCTGAACGGACGCCGGCGCCGGGCGCTTCAGTGCCGGCGGCCGGCCAGCGCGGTCACCGGCTCGTCGCGCGCCGCCGGGTGGCTGCGCGTGACCATCAGCCCGCCGGTCAGGTACAGGCCGTTCAACAGCCGGCTGGCGCGTTCCACCGACAGGCCGGGCCATTGCGCGATGTCGCGCAGCGAGGCGGCCTCGACGCGCAGGCGCAGCATCGCCGAGGCCACCGGCCCGCCGGCCAGCGGCCGGTCGGCGCCGCCGCTGGTCATGCGGTAGGCGGCGCGGCCGCCGATCTCGGTCAGCAGCGTGCGGCGCGGGCCGTGCAGCGCCAGGTGCCACAGCAGCGAACGCAGCGGGCGGTAACTTTCGATCGCGGCCACGCGCTCGAACATCCAGTGCCCGGGGGGCCGCACGCCGGGGCGCTCGGCGCTCAGCAGGCGCAGTTGCGCCAATGCGTCATAGCCGCCAAAGGCCGTGGGCTCCTTGGGCGAGTGATAGAGCCACTGCGCCGGGAACAGCGTGACGGGCCACACGTAGGCCCCAACCCCCAGGTACAGCAGCGCCGCCTCGCGGTGGCGCAGGCAGGCGGCGATCACCTCCAGCACGTCGTCGTTGGCGGGGTCGCGGTGAAGTTGGTTCAGGTCGGACAGCAGCGTGGTCGACAGCAGCGTCGGTGAATCACCGTCGCGCTCCCGCATCTCGTCGAAGCTGCTGATCCGCCAGAGCGTGGTGTGCTCGAAATCCGGCATCCCGGGATGCTGCACCGCATCACGGAGTGCACTATTGCGCAAACGTAAGCAACGCAGCGAGGCGAAGCGCGCAGGCCCGATGCGTAGCGCTTCATTGCAGCTTCGCGCCGCCGGCCGGGGCGAAGGGGGGCGGAAGCCGCGCTTCCATCGTGTTAGCAGCGCAGCCGCCGGCCTCTCGTCTCGCGGGCTTCCACCCTATTGAGGATGCGGGAACGTTCCGCTATAACCCGCACCCACATCAAAACAATTTGTCAGGGAGTTTTTCATGCAGCAATCTTGCGAGCCGGTCGGCTCGGTCGCGGCGTACGCGGACGTCGAGCAGCGTCAGATCTTCAAGCACGCCGGGCACGTCATCTCCGAGCACCGGCAGCGGGTGCTGCAGCAGCAGCCCGTCACCATCTGGCTCACCGGCCTCAGCGGCGCCGGCAAATCCACCCTGGCCTACGAGATGGAACGGCAATTGCTAGCACGCAATCGCCTCAGCTTCGTGCTCGACGGCGACAACCTGCGCCACCGCCTCAACCGCGACCTGGGATTCACCGCATCGGACCGGCAGGAGAACACTCGCCGCACCGCGGAGGTCGCCTCGCTGATGAACGATGCGGGGCTGATCGTGTTCACCGCGCTGATCTCCCCGCACCGCGACGACCGCGCCATGGCGCGCTCCATCATCGGCGCCTACCGGTTCCTGGAGGTGCACGTGAGCGCCAGCCTCGAAGTCTGCGAGGGCCGCGATCCCAAGGGCCTGTACAACAAGGCCCGCGCCGGGCTGATTCCGCGCTTCACCGGCATTTCCGCGCCCTATGAAGAGCCCGATGCGCCGGACCTGAGGATCGACACCGGCAACGGCGGCCTGCAGAACTCCGTCGACCAGCTGATGGCGCTGCTCGCCCAGAAAGGGCTGGTGCAGTGATGGCCGCTACCTTGCCCTGCTATGACCTGTTCAACGGCGACGCCGACGGCCTCTGCGCACTCCACCAGCTGCGCATGCACCAGCCGCGCGAGAGCAGCCTGGTGACCGGCGTCAAGCGCGACATCGAACTGCTGCGCCGGCTGCCGCGCGGGCTGGCACTGGACGTGACCGTGCTCGACGTGTGCTTCGACCGCAACGTGGACGAAGTGCGCGAACTGCTCGACAACGGCGGGTGCGTGGCCTACTTCGACCACCATGCCGCCAGCAGCCTGTTCGAGCATCCGCGGCTGCAGGCCCGCATCGACCGCTCGGCCGACGTGTGCACTGCCCTGCTGGTGGATGGCCACGTGGCGGGCCGCTACCGCGACTGGGCCATCGTCGGCGCCTTCGGCGACAACCTGCTGGCGGTGGGCCGGCGCCTGGCGCAGGAGCGAGGGCACGGCGACCGGCAGATCACCCAGCTCGCGCACCTGGGCATGCTGCTCAACTACAACGCCTACGGCGAATCCATCGAAGACCTGCACCTCCATCCGCTGGCGCTGTACCACGCGCTGCACGGCTTCGAATGCCCGCTGGACTTCATCGCCCGCAGCGACGCGTATGCGCTGCTGCACGAGGGGCATGCCGAGGACCAGCACCGCCTGGCGTCGATCCAGCCCACGGCCGAGGATGCGCGCGGCGAGGTCTTCGTGCTCGGCAGCGAGCCGTGGATGCGGCGCCTGTCGGGATCGCTGGCCAACGAGCGCGTCGCCTCGGGCCACGGCCGCTCGGTCGCGGTGCTGACGCAGCGCTCCGACGGTGGCTACCTCGTCAGCGTGCGCACGGCCGAAGGCTGCGCCGCGGGCGCGGACGAGCTGTGCCGCCGCTACCCCGGCGGCAACGGCCGCCGCGCCGCCGCCGGCATCGACCGCCTGCCCGAGGCGGCGCTGGACGGCTTCATGGCCGACTTCTTCCGGCATGCAGCGCAGGAGCACGCGGCCGATCCCTGCAAGGCCTGAGGGCCTCGCCAATTGCGGTTGACCAGGCCCCGAAGGGAACGGCCATGACATGCCGTTCGAACACGTGCCGGCGGTTCTCAGCCCGCGACCGGCGCACCCAGTGCGCCCGCGTTCGCGTTCGCGAAGCGGAACGCACTCACCGCCTCGACCATCCTGCCGGCCTGCTGCTGCAGGCTGTCCGCGGCCGCCGCGCTCTGCTGCACGAGCGAGGAGTTCTGCTGCGTCACCTGGTCGAGCTGCGACACGGCCAGGTTCACCTGCCCGATCCCGCTGGTCTGCTCGGAGGTGGCGTTGCTGATTTCGTCGATCAGCACCGTCACGCGGCGCACCTGGTCGACGATGTCCGACATCGTCGAGCCGGCATCGCCGACCAGCCGTGCCCCCGCCTCGACGCTTTCGACGCTCGCGCCGATGAGCTGCTTGATCTCCCGCGCGGCATGGGCCGACCGTTGAGCCAGTGCCCGCACCTCCCCGGCCACCACCGCGAAGCCGCGGCCCTGCTCGCCCGCGCGTGCCGCTTCCACTGCCGCGTTCAGCGCGAGGATGTTGGTCTGGAAGGCGATGCTGTCGATGGTGCCGATGATGTCGGCGATCTTCCTGGAGCTGTCGGAGATCGCCTGCATCGTGTTCACCACCTGGGCCACCACCTCGCCGCCCTTGGTCGCCGCGCCGCAGGCCGCGCTGGCCATCTGCGCCGCGTTGTGCGCCGTGGCGGCGTTGTTCCTGACGGTGGCGTTGAGCTGCTCCATCGACGCCGCGGTCTGCTGCAGGCTCGAGGCCTGTTCCTCGGTGCGCTGGCTCAGGTCGGCATTGCCGTCCGCGATCTCCTGCGAAGCCGTGCGCACCGTCTCGGCGGCCTGGCGCACCTGCTGCATCGTGCGGCCGAGGTCCCGGTTGGCGATGTTCAAGGCCCGGAGCAGCCGGCCCACTTCATCGCTCGACCGCACCTCCACTTCGCGCGACAGGTCGCCCTCGGCCACCGCCTGCATCACTTCCACAGCCTGTTGCAGCGGCCTGGTGATGCTGCGCTGGATCAGCCAGGCCACCACCGCGCCCAGGGCCAGTGCCATCGCCGACAGCACGATGATCGACGCCACCGCGCGCTGGTACGAGGCATGGGCTTTCTCGTCGCGGATCTTCGAGGCGTTCTGGATGGCCAGCACCACCTTGTCCAGCGCCGCGACGTGCGCCGCCTGCGCGGGCCGCACCTCGTCGCGCATCACCTGCGCGGCGCCGGCCATGTCGTCCGACATCGAGCGGTCGATGGCCTTGGCCTGCGGCGCCTTCACCGCCTCGAGCAGCACGGCCGCGTTCTCGAGCGCCGTCCTCACCTCCGGCTCGATCGGCATCGACGCCAGCAGCTTGGCCATGCGGTCGTACTCGGCCCGCTCCTTCTTCATGCGGTCGAATTCCTTCTTCTTGTAAGCCGCGTCCTCCTGCATCAGGGCATCGCGCAGCGCGGTTCCCTGCGAGCGCGCCAGGTCGCGCAGCGCATTGACCACACGCTCCGGCGCTTCGCCCGTCACCGCCGCCAGGTCGCTCTTGATGGCCGCCAGCCGGGTCAGCGAAATGCCGCTGATGACCACCATCAGCACGAGCACCACCCCGAAGCCGGCGGCCAGGCGGGCGCCCACCTTCAGATTCCTGATCATGATTTCTCCCTTGCGCCGCCCCTGCCCGGGGCCGCAGCAGTCTTTGGATGCCGCGTCAGCGGCGGCTTATTGGGCGCTGACGCCGGCCTGCAGCACGCCGATCGCCTTGCCGCCGTCCATCACCGGCGCGGCCACGTGCACGCTCGGAATCTGCGTGGTCGGGTCCGGCTTGATCTCGGCGGCGGCCCAGGGCTGCTGAGCCTCGAAGGGCTTGCTGAACACGGCCCGGTTGGCGTTGTTGAAGATCAGCGGGCGCACGTTGGCCGCGACCAGGTTGCCCTTGTTGTCACGCAGCACGATCTTGTTGATCGTCTTGTCCGCCGCCTCCCAGGCGGCGATCTGGCGGCTGGTGGCGGTGCCCAGCAAGGCTTTCACGGCCGGGGCGCCCTCTTCGAGTTCGATCCACTTGCCGTTGCTCATGGCGCCGGGGCCGCGCGCGTTCGCATCGCGCACGGCGGCCACGATGCCCGGATCGGCGGCCCGTTCCGCCAGCAGCTTCTTGGCCTTGTCGACGCGGGCCTGGACATCGGCGGGAAGGTTGTTGTTCGCCGAGGCCGGGGAGACCAGGCTGGCGATGGCGAGAAAGGAGGCGGCCAGCAAGGCGGCCCTGCGGTGGAAGCGGTTCATCGTGTTCCCTGTTTGGTTGGTGTTGCGGCAGACCGGCCGCTTCGGCCGGTGAGGCCCACCCGTCGGCCAGGCCATCGAGCGGGGTATCGGCACCTTGCCGCATTCCTTGAGCCGCAAACCCGCGAGAAGGCCGGCCAACAGCAGCCAGTTCGAAAGTGCACTAGTTCGCTTGCCCAGCCGGGCAGGCTGTGTCAATGGAGTGTTATCGCCGCACGCACCGCAGGTGCCTGCCGGCCAAGTCCAACGTTCAGAGAGGCCATGGAATGAAAGTCTTCATGATCGGAACGCAACGTTCCGGCTCCAACCTGCTGCGCCTGATGGTCAACCAGGCACCCTCGATCGCGGCGCCCCACCCGCCGCACATCCTCGAGCGCTTCACGCCCCTGCTGCCCGCCTATGGCGACCTGCGCGATGAATCGTCGTTCCAGCGCCTGGTCGACGACGTGGTCACGCTGGTGGAAGTGAATCCGGTGTCGTGGGGCGTCGAGTTCGACCGCGCCGACATCCGCCGGCGCTGCCGCGACAACAGCCTGGTGGCCGTCTTCGGCTCGGTGATGGACCGCATGGCCGAGGCCTATGGCAAGCCGCACTGGATGTGCAAGTCGCTCGCCAACGTGCATTTCCTGCCGGAGATCGAACGCTACTTCGCCGAGGACGACGCGCGTTATCTCTACCTCTACCGCGACGGACGCGACGTCTGCCTGTCCTTCCTGAAGGCCGTGGTGGGCGAGAAAACGGCCTACCACGTGGCACGGCAATGGCACGTCGAGCAGCAGCTGGCGCTCGAATGCGGCCGGCGCGTTCCCGCCTCCCGCTACATGGCGCTGTCCTATGAAGAATTGACCAGCAATCCCGAGTCCACCCTCTCCCTGCTGTGCCGCTGGCTGGACATCGAATTCAGCCCGACGATGCTGGATTTCCACGCCTCCGACGAAGCCAGCAAGACGGCTGCTTCCGGCAAGATGTGGGAGAACGTCAAGAAGCCGGTGATGGCCACCAATTCGAAGAAATGGCTCAAGAGCCTGTCCACCGAGCAGATCGTCGATTTCGAATCGGTCGCCGGCGAATCGCTGGTGCAGCTCGGCTACGAACTCGCGGTCGTCGACAAGTTGCAGCCCGCGCGCGCCTTCGACGCCGAGGCGAAGGCCCGGCTCGACACCGAGAACCGCCAGCGCAAGGCCGAGGTGAAGGAGACCCTGCCGCCCGAGGACCTGGCCGCGCGCAAGCCGCAGGATGACCTGCTGGCGTCCATCCGCTCGCGCCTGGTGGCCGCCTGAGGTTGCCGTGAGCAAGATGCCTGACATCGTCGAGGCCGCCAGCGTGTCCGCACCGCCGCCGCTCGCCCAAAGCCCGAGCGGCCTGCGCCTGTTCGCCGATTGCGCCCTGCTGGGCGTCACCGCCTGGGGCGGCTACATGGCCCTGCTGGCGCAGGCCCAGGACCGCTTCGTCAAGCAGCGCCGCTGGATCGCGGAGAAGGAATTCCTCGACCTGATCGCGCTGGTGACCATGCTGCCGGGCCCGCAGGCGGTCAACGCGCTGGCCGTGATGGGCTACCGCGTGTCGGGCTGGAGCGGATTCGTCGCCGCGCTGTCGGGCATCGTCGCGCCGGGTTTCGCGATCATCCTTGCGCTGTGGTGGGGCTATTCGTCGCTGGCCGGCCACCCGGACGTGCTGCGAGCCCTGACGGTCGGCGTGCTGCCGCCCCTGGCGATGATCCTCGCCCAGGCCGCGGCCAACCAGGCGAAGAAAGCCACGCCGGAGCGCCGGCACCGCCTGCTGGCCGCGGCCTGCGCGCTGCTGCTGCTGGGCATTCCGTTCTGGGCCGCGCCGATCGCCGTGCTGGCCTTCGGCGCCCTGGTGTCGCTGCTGTTCTGGCCCGCCCCGGCGGTCACGCCACCGCCGCCGGGCCGCCGACTGAAGCCGCTGCAACTCGCGCTGTGCATCGCGCCGGCGGGCCTGGCCGCGTTCCAGCTGTTCCCGGCGCTGCTGCCGCAGGCCCTGGTCGCCAAGGTCGGGCTCGCATTCGCCGGGCTCAGCACCACGCTCTTCGGCGGCGGCCTGGTGATGGTGCCGCTGCTCGAAGGCCTGCTGGTCGGCCACCTCGGCTGGCTCAGCCCGGCCAGCTTCAGCGCGGGCCTGGCGGCGAGCCAGCTCACACCGGGGCCCATCCTCAGCATCGCCACCTTCACCGGCATGGAAGTGGGGGGCGTGGCCGCGGCACTGGCCGCCACGCTGGGCATCTACCTGCCGACGGCGCTGATCAGCGTGGGGGCCAGCGGCATCGCCGACCGGCTGAAGGGCGCGCGCCGCTTCCAGCATGCGATGGTCGGCGTGCGCTGCGCCGTCGTCGGGCTGATCGCCGGCGCCGCGCTCTCGCTGCTGGTCAAGCTGCCATGGCAATCGCTGGCCTGGCAGAACGCGGTGCTGATCGCCGCGGCCTACGGCACCGTGTGGCGATTCAAGCTGCCGCCCTACGTTTCGCTGCCGGTGGGCGCGGTGCTGGCGTGGCTGCTGATCCGGCTGGGCTGAGCGCGTGAGTGGCGCGTGGCCGCATCCCGCGGCCACGGTGCCACACCTGCCTCGTTGGGCGTCCGCGGTGGGCAGGATTGGCTGTGGTGGAATCCAGTCCTTCTGACGGGACTCCGACGTGGATCTGCAACTCCGTGGCCTGCAGGCGGTTGTCACCGGCGTCTCGTCGGGCATCGGCGCCGCCTACGGCCCGGCCAAGGCCGCCATGGTCCACTACATGCGATCGCTCGCCGCCCGCTTGCTGCCGAGCGTCCGCGTCAACGTCGTTTCCCCCGGCGACACCCTGGTGCCGGGCGGCCTGTGGGACAAGGTGCGACGCGAAGAACCGGCGAAGTTCCAGCAGGTCCTGCAGCGCAACCCCATGCGGCGGCTCGCGACGGCTGACGAAGTGGCACGTGTCGTGGCTTTCGTCTCCAGCCCGGCGGCCAGCTTCGTGGCCGGGGCCAACTGGTACGTCGATGGCGGCTCGACCGCGCATGTTCAGCTGTGACCATGAACCTGTACGGCCTCGAGCGCAGCGTCTACACCCGCATGGCCCGGCTCGCGCTGGAAGAGAAGGGCCTGGCCCATGTCCTGCACGAGGTGGAGATCTTCGGGCCCGCAGGCGTGCCGCCCGAGCACCTGGCGCGCCATCCGTTCGGCCGCATCCCCGTGCTGGAGCACGACGGGTTCTGGCTCTACGAAACCGCTGCGATAACGCGTTATATCGACGAGTCATCGCCCGGCCCTGCGCTGCAGCCGGCCGAGCCGCGCGTGCGGGCCAGGATGAACCAGGTCATGGGCCTGATCGACGCCTACGCCTACCGGCCCATGGTGTGGGGCATCTTCGTCGAGCGCGTGCGGCTGCCCCTGTCGGGCGCCGTGCCCGACGAGGCCAGGATCGCGCAAGCGCAGGCGGACGCGCGCACCTGCCTGTCGGCACTCGACGGCATTGCCGGATACCAGCCGTTTCTCGTGGCGCCGCGCCTGACGCTGGCCGACCTGCACGCCTACCCGGTCCTGGCCTGCCTCGACCTCGCGCCGGAGGGGCGGCAGCTGCTGGGGGAGTTCCCCAGGCTGCAGGGCTGGCTCGCGATGATGGCCGACCGACCGAGCGTGCAGCGCACGAAGAGCCGCTGCGAGTCCGGGACGTGATGGCCCAGGATGGGCCGCGGCGGCAGAATGGCCGCGCACATCCCCGAACACCCTCCAACGCCGGGCACCGATGTTCTCCCGCAGACAGTTCTCCGCTTCCATCGCCGCACTGCTGGGCAGTTCGCACGCCTCGGCCGAGGTCTTTGCGCGCAAGCTGGTCGAAGCGGCTCGCGAGCGGACCCTTCGCAGGGAAACCTACGACGGCACGTACCGCAGGATCCGATATCCGATGGGCGACGTGCCCGACCACCTGGGCGTGTGCACGGACCTCGTGATCCGCGCCTATCGGCGGCAAGGCATCGACCTTCAGGTTCTCGTGCACGAAGACATGTCGAGGCGCTTCTCGTCGTACCCCAAGACCTGGGGCCTCAAAGCGCCTGATCCGAACATCGATCACCGGCGTGTACCGAACCTGGAAGTCTTTCTGGCGCGCCATGGAAAGACACTGCCGATCAGCCCTGCTCCCGCGCACTATCTCGCCGGAAACCTGGTCACCTGGCGCCTGCCGGGCAATCTCCCGCACATCGGAATCGTCTCCGACCAGATCGTGCCCGGCCACCAGCGGCCCAAGATCATCCACAACATCGGCGCGGGTCCGGTCGAGGACGACATCCTCTTCAGCCATCCCATCACGGGGCACTACCGCTATCCCAAGTGACCCGGGCGCCTCGCCAACGCCCCCCTGATCCGACCGCGATGAAGCACCTGACCGCCGCCATCGTTCGTCTGGCCGCGGGCCGCTTGGCCGGCGCTGCCAAGAGCGGGGCGGCAGTCGGAGCTGCATACTCACATTGAAGGATGTGATCGCAAGGCAGTGCCACCACGATCTCGGGTGTGTTCACCCATTGATCCGGAGGAATCGTGTCGCAACCTGCTCACGCCGTTCAGCTTGCTGCTCAACACCCGACACCTCCGGCCGCGGCCTCCGACTCCTTGCTCGAGGCGCGGTACTCCGCTCGTTTGGAAGCACTGGAAATTCGCAAGGAGACGATCGAACAACTCGTGAATTGGATCAAGTACGGCGGCAGCACCGTCGCGGTCGGTCTGGCGCTGCTCGGATGGTGGTTCGGAAGCAGCTATTCCGAGGCGACGAACAACGCTCAGAAGGCGGCTTCCAGCGCCTTCGAACGGGAGTTCTTTCGCAATACCGAGAATGCCAAGGATTTCTCGGACCTGAAGCAGAAGTACGAGGCCGCCATTGCCAGCCTCACCAAGATCGAATCCGACCTGAAAGGATACGTTGCACTCAGAGAGATCGTGGGGAAAGTAGAAAACTTTGACCCGCTCGAACTTTACTCCGCGCTGGACCAGGAAATCGACCTCCGCGAAAGAAAGACACGCCAGTACACGACGAGCGGAGACACTCCAATTACCGAAACCACCCATGATCCGGCCTTTCGGCAGAAAGCGGCGTTCATCTTTCAACGCCTACTGAACGTGGTCCGCGAGGATGCAAAGAGCGGCAAGCCGAAGATCGAGGTCATCACATTGTTCAACGCGGCCGCAAACGCAGCAAAGGTCGACATGGACTTCGTCAGCCTTGAATTGATGGAAGCAGCGGTTGCGCAGGACAAGTCAAAGACGCCGGAAAACGAAGCCCGCCTCATTCGCCAGAGACTGACGATGTCCAGGATCTCCGACGAACAGTCGCTTGCCGCCATGCGTGAAGTGATTCGGAGGACTTCGGGCTTCAACGTTCATCACGTCCTCTCGGAAGCATTCAATGTGGGCCTGCGGACCGCGAATCCTGCGGGCATGGGACGCATGATCATGGACGAGCTTCCCAACGATCTGAAAAGCACGTCGTATGCACAGTTGATTGCTGCACGGCTGCTCTCCATGGGCAACAACGCCGCCGACTGGACGGCCGCCTCCACGCTGAAGGCCAAGGGCGTTGCGGCACTGCACTCTGAACCCAAGACTGTGCGCTGGCACTCGAGCAGTTTGAGTGAGGCACGACGGCTCGAGGACTTGCAGTAGCGACTCCGACGATTCGGCAATGCCGCTCGGGGGGGGGCGGTCGGGCAAACTCACCGCCGCGTCGACAGCCAGATCCCCGGCAGCACCATCAGCGCGCCCACGCCGTGGAACCACTCGATGCGCTCGCCCAGAACCAGCCAGCCCACCAGCGCGCTGTACACCGGGCCCAGGTACAGCACCACGCCGACACGGGCGGCGCCCAGCACGCGCTGCATGTAGCCGTACGACCAGTAGGCGGCGGCGCCGGGCAGCAGCGCGGTGGCCAGCACCAGGGCGACGGCCTGCCAGGACAAGCGCGTGGGCAGCCAGGCCACGGCCTCCCACACGGTGAACGGAATCAGCACCGCGATGCCGCCGGCGGCGATCAGCGTCAGCCGCGCGGTGCCGCCGAAGGCCGAGGGCCAGGCCCGCAGCAGCAGCGAGTAGGCCGCCCAGCAGCACACGGCCACCGCGATCCATGCATCGCCGGGGTTGATGCGCAGCTGCAGCAGCGCTGCCCAGTCGCCCTTGCACAGGATGTGCAGCACCCCGGCCAGCGACAGCGCCACGCCCAGCCACTGGCGCCGGCCCAGCTTCTCGTGCAGCCACAGCGCGGAGGCCAGCGCGATCAGCACCGGTGCCGCGGCGTACAGGAGGCCGATGTTGATGGCCGTGGTGCTGCGCCCGCCGATGTAGACGAAGGCGCCGC
>CAMLJY010000028.1 GCA_946480465.1 uncultured Burkholderiales bacterium | reverse complement strand
TGGGGCCGATCGGTGGGGCCGATCGGTGGGGCCGATCGGTGGGGCCGATCGGTGGACTGATGTCTTGTATAAGATATAAGACATCATGCCCGCCGAGGAGTCATCGCCATGGCCGACTGGAATCCCGCGCTGTACCGCCGCTTCGAGGACGAACGCACCCGCCCGGCAGCGGAATTGCTGGCCCGCGTGCCGCTGCAGGCGCCCCGCACGGCGGTGGACCTGGGCTGCGGCCCCGGCAACTCCACCGAACTGATCGTGCAGCGCTACCCCAATGCGGCCGTCCTCGGCACGGACAACTCGCCGGCGATGATCGAAGCCGCGCGCCAGCGCCTGCCTGGCGTGGCCTTCGAGCTGAGCGACATCGCGGACTGGCAGCCGGCCGAGCCGCCGGACCTGGTGTATGCCAACGCCTCGCTGCAGTGGGTGCCCGACCATGAGCGCCTGCTGCCGCGCCTGCTGGCCACACTGGCGCCCGGCGGCGTGCTGGCGCTGCAGATGCCGGACAACCTGGACGAGCCAACCCATGTGCTGATGCGCGAGACCGCGGCCGATGCCCGCTTCGCCGCCGCGATCGGCGACGCCGACAAGCTGCGTGCCCGGGTGCTGCCCGCGGCCGGCTACTACGACCTGCTGGCCCCGCTGGCCGAGGTCGACATCTGGCGCACCAGCTACCAGCACCCCATGGACGACGCGGCGGCGATCGTGCAGTGGCTGCGCTCGACCGGGCTGCGGCCGTTCCTCGATGCGCTGACGCCGGCGCTGCAGGCCGCGTATTTGGCGGACTACCAGCGCCGCATCGACCAGGCCTACCCGCCGCGGTCGGACGGGCGGCGCCTGCTTGCCTTCCCGCGGCTTTTCATCGTCGCGCGGCGCAGGCCTTAGCGAAGATTGCGCTGGCGGCCGAGACTCACGGCACCTCGTGCCCGGCGCTGGCGGTCCACACGCGGTACCACTGCTCCGGCGTCAGCCGCAGGTCCAGCGCCGCGACGGCCTCGCGCGCGGCGTCGAGGCGGCGGGATCCGACGATGGGCCGTGGCCGGCTCGGGTGGCGCAACAGCCAGGCGAAGACCACCGTCGTCACCGTGGCGCCGAGTTCGGCAGCCAGCCGCCGCAGTTCGTCGCGCACGCGCCGCGCGTGCTCGTCGTCGCCGGAGAACACGCGGCCGCCGGCCAGCGGCGACCAGATCATCGGCCGCAATCCCAGGCGCTGGCACTGGTCCAGCGTGCCGTCGTGCAGCGGCTCCAGGTGCAGCGGCGACAGCTCGACCTGGTTGGTCGCCAGCGGACTGCGCGCGTGCAGCAGCTCCAGCTGCGAAGGCCGGAAGTTGGAGACGCCGAAGTGCAGCACCTTGCCCGCGCGGCGAAGCCCGTCGAAGGTGTCGGCCAGCTCGGCGGCGTCCATCAGCGCGTCGGGCCGGTGGATCAGCAGCAGGTCGAGGTGCTCGGTGCGCAGCGCGCGCAGCGAGGCGTCGACCGAAGCGCGCACGTGCGCGGCCGAGGTGTCGTAGCAGTGGAAGCGGTTGTCCGGCCGGGCCGGCGACACCAGCTTGATGCCGCACTTGCTCACCAGTTGCAGCCGCCGCCGCAGAGCGGGGGCCAGGGCCAGGGCTTCGCCGAACAGCGACTCGACCTGGTAGCCGCCGTAGATGTCGGCATGGTCGAAGCTCGTGATGCCGAGCGCCAGGTTGTCCTCGATCCAGCGCAGCCGCTCCTGCGCCGAGAGCTTCCACTCGGCCATGCGCCAGGCGCCGGCGACGATGGGCGACAGCGCCGGTCCGGCTGGGCTCATTTCTTCTCCCGCGGCACCCGGCCCATCAGGTGGAACTCGTCGTTCGGCCGCATGCCCGTCAGGTTGGCCATGCGGTTCGAGAGGCCGAAGAACGCGGTGATGGCCGCGATGTCCCAGGCGTCCTCGTCGTCGAAGCCGTGCGGCCGCAGCGCGGCGAGATCCGCCTCGTCGATGGCGTGCGAGGCGGTGCAGACCTTCATCGCGAAGTCCAGCATCGCGCGCTGCCGCGGCGTGATGTCGGCCTTGCGGTAGTTGACGGCGACCTGGTCGGCCAACAGCGGCTTCTTCTCGTAGACGCGCAGGATGGCGCCGTGCGCGACGACGCAGTAGAGGCACTGGTTCACCGCCGAGGTGGCGACGATGATCATCTCGCGCTCGCCCTTGGTCAGCGAGCCGCCGTCCTTCAGCAGCAGCGCGTCGTGGTAGGCCATGAAGGCACGCCACTCGGCGGGCCGGTGCGCGAGCGCCAGGAACACGTTGGGCACGAAGCCGGCTTTCTCCTGCACCTCCAGGATGCGGGTGCGCATGTCTTCGGGCAGGTCGGCCAGTTCGGGCACGGGGTAGCGGCTGATGGCGGGCATGGGGACTCCGTTGTGCAGAGGGGCCGCGCAGCTTACCGCCGGGCGCCGCGTCACAGCAGGCGCGGGTCCACCAGCAGCGACTGCAGCCACAGCTTGAAGCGCAGCCAGGCGCTGCCGGCGGGCTCCTCCCGGGTGACGGCGGTGCTGCCGTCGGCCTCGGTGCTGAGCCACTCCACCGTGCGGCCGTCCTCCGCCAGGCGCAGCTTGTACATGTTGGCGAACTGCGTGCCGGTGACCAGGCGGCTCAGCCGCGCGGCCAGCTCGGGGCTGTCGATCACCACGCCCAGCTCGGTATTGCCGATGGCCGAACGTGCATCCAGGTTCACCGAGCCGACCAGCAGCCGCTTCTGGTCGACGAGGGCCACCTTGGCGTGCAGCCGCGGCACCGACCGCCCGAAGCTGCCGAAGCGCTGCGAGCGCTGGGTGTGCACGGGGCTGAACTCGTAGATGTCGATGCCCATCGCGAGCATCTCGGCGCGGCGGCGGCTGTAGTGGTCGTGCACCAGCGGTTCGTCGGTCGAGCCCAGCGAGTTGGTGACCAGGATCAGCCTGATGCCATGCTCCCGCGCGAAGCGCAGGCGCGCCAGGGCCGCGTCATTCGGCAGGAAGTAGGGCGAGGTGATCGCGATCGACTGGCGCGCGGTGGACATCGCATCGATCAATCCCTGCATCGCGGCGGTTGGGGTCTTCAGGAGCCCGGGATCGAGCGCCTTCTCCGGCGGGTCGGCATGCACCTGCGCGCTGGCGAAGGCCTGCACGACGCGGCCCTCGTCGAGCTGCGTCTCCACCGCGGTCTGACCGAAGGGGTCGGCGCGGTAGCGCGCCACCGGCGGCGCGGCGTCGCGCACCTCGGCATCGAACGCGGCACGCACGGCGGCGGCATCGGCCGCGGGCGGCAGCACCGCGTGCAGCGGCCAGGCCACCTCGCTGTTCCAGTAACGGTCGAAGACCGTGGAAAGCTCGTCCACCACCGAACCGGTGGCCAGCAGGTCCATGTCGATGAAGTTGGCTTCGCGGTGACCCATGAAGTACTCGTCCGCGACGTTGCGCCCGCCGAAGATCGCGAACCGGTTGTCCGCGACGAACAGCTTGTTGTGCATGCGGTGGTTCATCTGCTGGAAGCTGCCGGGTGACAGCAGCAGCCGTGCCACCGGCGCGCCGCGCCGAAGCGGCAGCGGGTTGAACAGGCGCACCTGCACGTTGGGGTGGGCGGCCAGCCCGAGCAGCAGGTCGTCGATCTCGGCGGCGTAGAAGTCGTCCACCAGCAGGCGCACGCGCACGCCGCGCCGGGCGGCGTCGCGCAGCTCGCGCAGCAGGGCGCGGCCGGCCTGGTCGCGCTGGATGTGGTAGCACTGCAGGTCCAGCGCCCGCTCCGCGCGGCGTGCCAGCGCGATGCGGGCGTTGAAGGCGAACTCACCGGTCGGCAGCAGGCGGAAGCCCGAGGGGGCGCTCTCTTCAGGCGGGCGGCTGGCGGCCGCGATGCGGGCCAGGGTGGTGTGCTGCGTGTCGCGCAGCGCCTGGCTCGGCTCGGCCGGGCCGCGGGGCGGCAGGCCGGCGCAGGCGGCCAGCAGGATGCTCAACAGGAGCGGCAGCACCAGGCGGCCGAGGTGGCTCGGGTTCATCGGCAGGAGGAGGACGACAGCGGGAGGAATCAGGTGCGGAACTGCAGCGCATGCAGCCGGGCGTAGACGCCGCCTTCGGCCAGCAGCGCGGCGTGCGGGCCCTGCTCGACGACGCGGCCTGCATCCAGGACGACGATGCGGTCGGCATGCTCGATGGTGGAGAGCCGGTGCGCGATGACCAGCGTGGTGCGGTCGCGCATCAGCGTCTCCAGCGCGGCCTGCACGGCGCGTTCGCTCTCGCTGTCCAGCGCGGAGGTGGCTTCGTCGAGGATCAGGATCGGCGCGTCCTTGTACAGCGCGCGGGCGATTGCCAGGCGCTGGCGCTGGCCGCCGGAGAGCTGGCTGCCGTTGTGGCCCACCAGCGTGTCCAGGCCTTGCGGCAGGCCATCGACGAAGTCCAGCAGGTGCGCGCCCTTCAGGGCGGCGCGCACGCGATCGCGGTCGGGCGGGCCGCCGAGCGCGACGTTGGCGAGCACGCTGTCGTTGAACAGCACGACGTCCTGGCTGACCAGCGCGAACTGGCGCCGCAGCGCGTCCACCCGCCACTGCCCCAGCGGCACGCCGTCGAGCGTGATCTCACCGGCATTGGGCACGGTGAAGCGCGGCAGCAGGTTGATCAGCGAGCTCTTGCCCGCGCCCGAGGGCCCGACCAGCGCCACCGTCTCGCCGCGCCGCACCGCCAGCGAAAGCTGGTTCAGCGCCGGCGGCTGGTCGTCCTTGTAGCGCAGGGTCACGTCCTTCAGCGCGATGTCGCCGCGCGCCCGGCCGGGGTCGTGCGTGCCGCCGGCCTCGGCCGGGTGCTGGTCGATCAGGTCCAGGCCGCGCTCCAGCGCCGCGAAGCCGCGCGACAGCGGCACGGCGACGTCGGACAGGTGCTTGATGGGGGCGACCAGCTGCAGCATGGCGGCGATGAAGGCGATGAACTCGCCCACCGTGCTCCCCTGCGAGCGGCTTTGCCACAGCGCCACGACGACGACCGCCGACAGCGCCAGCGCGGCGAAGACCTGCGTCAGCGGGGTGATGGCGGCGCCGGCGGCGGTGGTCTTCAGCAGCACGCGGCGCAGCGCGGTGGAGTGGCGGTCGAAACGCTCGGCCTGCTGGGGCGCCGCGCCGTGCATGCGCACGATGCGCCAGGCCAGCGCGTTCTCCTCGACCACGTAGGACAGCTCGTCGATGGCCGCCTGGCTCTCGTGGTTCAGGCGGTGCAGGCGCCGGCCCAGCGTGCGCATCACCCAGGCCACGGCCGGGAACAGCACGGCCACGAAGAGCGTGAGGCGCCAGTTCAGGTAGATCAGGTAGCCGAGCAGGGCAACCAGCGTCAGCGAATCCCGCACCACCGTGAGGGCGGCATTGACGAGCAGCGTGGCGCCGGTCTGGGCTTCGTGCACGACGGTGGTCGTCAGCTGGCTCGCCGAGTTGCGCACGAAGAGCAGCGGCTGCGCGGTCAGCACGCGTTCGAACAGCTGCTGCCGCAGGTCCTGCAGCCCGCGTTGCGCGGTCCAGGCCAGTGCCACCTGGGCGATGTAGCCGGCGATGCCGCGCACGGCGAAGAGGCCGACGAATGCAATCGGCCAGATCCACAGCGCCAGCGAATGGTCGTTGAAGCCGCGGCCGAACAGCACCCCCAGCAGTTGGGGAATCATCGGTTCGGTGGCGGCGCCCACGGCGGAGGCCAGCACCACCGCGACGATGCCGAGGCGGCGTTGCAGGAAGTACGGAGCGATGCGGGACAGGCGCTGCAGCAGGGAAGGCATCTGGGCGGGCGTGGGGCACGCCGGCTCAGCGCCCAGCGCGGGCGGATTATCGGTGTTGCGTGGGTGGGCGGCGCCGGGGCGCGCGTGCTTTGCCGGCAAGGGCAGCCGAGGCGCCGCCGATCAGGTCAACTGACGCGGGGCGGACGCGCCCAGTGTGAAGCTGAACGTCGTGCCGCCCCAGGCGGCCGAATGCATGCGCAGTCGCCCGCCGTGCTGTGCTATCAGGCGACGTACGCGGCCGAGCGTACTGTCGTCGTCGGCCGTGAAGTGCAGCCCGCCATCGGGGTCGAGCACTCGGATCGGCGTGCAGGTGTCGAAGCCGACGCCGTTGTCCTGGATGACGATCTCGGGTGCGTTGGCCGCGCCCTGCGCGCCGATGACGATGCGCGGCGCAGGCACGTCGCGCGTGAAGGTGAGGGCGTGCTCGAACAGCGCGACGAAGACCTCCCGCATGCGCTCGGGCACGACGTGCGCGCGCGGCAGCGGATGCAGCTCGAAGCCCACGTGCCCGGCCCGCTGGCGCACCTTGGCGATGGCGATGGCGGAGGCGGCGATGCCGGTGAGGTCCGCGTACTCGCGCTGCTCGGGCGTGGCGCCTTGATTCGGCGAAGGGCCGCACCCGGGTGCACTGGTCCCGTGGCTCCGGCGGTACAGGCCTGCCGCCGGAAGGGCGCGCTCTTCGCCGCGCGCGGCGGTGGCGGGCGCGGTGGCATCAGGCATCGGGGCCGGCCTGGTCTCGCGCAAGTGCAGGCAGCAGTCCATTTCGTTCTCCCAACGGGATCCACCCTGGTCCTTGGGGCGCGGCTCTGTCGGCCTGCTGCCATGTCTCTAAGTTACGTGCAGCGCGGTATCGGCACTGGTACGCCGCGCGCGAGTGCTGATACTTTCTGGCATCGATAGGCCGTGGGCGTGACGCCCGTCACCGCGACGAAGCGGCGGTTGAATGCGGCGACCGAGCGGTAGCCCACCTCGCGCGCGATGCGGCCGGCGTAGTGGTCGGTTTCATGCAGCAGGCGGCAGGCCAGGTCGATGCGCAGGCCGTTGACGAAGTCGCTCAGCGTCTGGCCCGTGGCGCGCAGGAAATAGCGCGACAGGCGGCTGTCGCTCATGCCGAAGCGGCGGGCCAGCGCCGGCAATGCCAGCGGTTGCGTGCGATTCGCGGCCACGTGCTCGACGACTTGTTCGATGCGGGCCAGCGCGTCCTCCTCGCCGTCGTCGCGTTCGACCGGCGTCGCCTGCAGGTCGCGCACGTCGCTCCAGCGGGCCAGCTGGCTCATGAAGTCCCAGAAGACGGCCAGGCGCTGCAGGCCATGGCTGGCGCGGATGCGCTCGAAGGCCTGCAGCGCCGCGTCCTGCAGGCCGAAGAATTCGAGGCCCGTGCGCGCGCGTTCGAGCAGCGGCAGGATCTCGCGCAGTTCGTCGAAGCGGGCCGCGGCATCGGCGATCGGCGCGTGCGCGAACTGGATCACGCGGTCGCGCAGCGGCACGCCGCCTTCCGGGCATTCGGTCGAGATCCAGTTGTGCGGCAGCCGGGGGCCGACGAGCACCAGGTGCCCGGGTGCGAAGTCGCCGACGTGCTCGCCGATGAAGGCCTGGCCGCGTGTCTGCACGACCAGGTGCAGCTCGTACTCCTCGTGGTAGTGCCAGCGCGCCAGCGGCGTCGGCCAGCCGTGGTCCAGGCAGCGCAGCAGGCCGCACTGCTCGGCCGCTTCGTAGCCCCAGGCGGTGCGGCGGAGGAAGCGGTGTTCCAGCTGAGGGCGGCCAGGCTGCGCCCCGCGCACCGCCGGGGCGCGCCGGGCCGAAGGCGGTGGCATCAGGCGCGGCCGCCGAAGCGGGCCTCGGCACGGCGGCGGAACTCGGTCGGCGTCATGCCTTTGATCTCGAGGAAGCGGCGGTTGAAGTTGGCGACGTTGTTGAAGCCGACGTCGTAGCAGATGCTGGTGACGAAGAGCTGCGTGTCCATCAGCAGCTGGCAGGCGCGGTTCACGCGCAGGCGGTTGACGAAGTCCGTCAGCGTGTGGCCAGTGGCGCGGCGGAACACGCGCGAGAAGCGGCTTTCGCTCATGTTGAAGCGGGCGCACAGCTCGGGCAGGGTCAGCGGTTCGTGGCTGTGTTCCGTGAGGTAGGCGATGACGTCGTTGATGCGGCGCTGCGCGGCTTCGTCCTCGCCGCTTTGCAGTTGCACGGAGGACAGCAGGTGGTACTCGGTGCAGGCGGCCAGTTCGCTCAGCAGCAGGCAGAACTCGCCGAAGCGCTTCAAGCCGCTGGACTCCTTGATGCGCTGGAAGGCGTGGCGGGCGCGATCGGCCAGGCCACGGAACTCCAGGCCATAGCGCGCACGGGCCAGCAGCGGCAGGGCCTCGGCCAGTTCGGGCAGGCGGCTCGCCGCATGCTCGATCGGGCCGTGGGCGAACTGGATCACGCGGTCGCGCACCGGCACGCCGCCCGCGGGGCAGTCGGTCGATATCCAGTTGTGCGGCAGCCGCGGGCCGGTGAGCACGAGCTGGCCGGGTTCGAACTGGCCGATGTGGTCGCCGACGAACATGCGGCCGCTGGTGGCCTCGATCAGGTGCAGCTCGTATTCGTCGTGGCAGTGCCAGCGCACCAGGGGCGAGGGATAGCCGTGCTCCAGGTAGCGCAGGCAGCCCGCCAGCTCCGGCGGCTCGTAGCCGAGCAGCGGGTTGCGGTGGACGCTGTACTCGAGTTCGGGCTGGCGCTGGCGCATGGGGACTGCAGCATGACGAAGCTGTCGCAACGATAGGCCGCCAAGGATGCGCAGCTCGGTATTGCGGCAGCGAGTGGTTGTACTGGTTTGCGTGGAAATCCCAGGGTTTTCCCGCCGCTTCGCGATCGCGTATCGCCTGGCCGCTGATGTCGTACGTTATCAGCAGGCCTTGGCGGACGGCGTGCGGGTCAGCGCGCCGCGCCCGCGCGGCTCGCGGCCAGGCGTGCCGTCGTGCCGCTGGCCATCGCCTGCTGTGCCGCCTGCTGCGCCGCGGCCAGCGCGGCGTCGACCGTCTGGCGGCCGCTCAGCGCTTCGGCGACGTGGCGGCCCACGGCATTGCCGATGTCCTGGAACTCGGGAATCGCGACGAACTGGATGCCGGTGTAGGGCGAGCGCGGCAGCGTCGGCAGCTTCAGGTCGGCCGAGTGCAGCGCCTGCAGCTCGGCGGTGGCGGAGCGCGACGAGGCCAGGTAGTCCAGGCTCGCGTAGGTGGACTTGCGCGTGCCGGATGGCACCCGGCCCCAGCCCGACTCGCGCGCCACCAGGCGCACGTAGTCCTTGGACGTGGCCCACAGCACGAAGCGCCGCGCCGCCGCCGCCTGGCGCGAACTGGCGGGAATCGCCAGCGACCATGCCCACAGCCAGTTCGCCCCGCGCGAGGTGACGCCGGTGGGCGCCTGCACGAACGTCACGTGGCGTGCGACGCTGCTGCGCTTGGGGTCGGTGAGCGCGGAGGCGGCGATGGTCGCGTCCAGCCACATCGCGCAGCGGCCGGCGCTGAAGAGGCCCAGCAGCTCGTTGAAGCTCAGGTTCTCCGGCTGCGGCGGGCCGAAGCGCGTCAGCAGCTCGACGTACAGCGAGACTGCGCGCCGCCACGGCTCGCTGGTCAGGCGCGGCTGCCAGGCCAGGTCGAACCACTGGCCGCCGAAGCTGTTGGCCATGGTGGTGACCAGCGCCATGTTGTCGCCCCAGCCGGGGCGGCCGCGCAGGCAGATGCCGTAGACGCCCTTGGCCGGATCGTGCAGGCGTTCGGCCACGGCGCGCACGTGGGCCCAGCTCGGGCGGTTGGGCATGTCCAGTCCCGCGGCGCCCAGCAGGTCGCGCCGCACCATCAGCATCGAGCTTTCGCCGTAGAAGGGCGCTGCGTACAGCTTGCCGCCTATCGACAGGCCTTCGCGGATGAAGGGCACCAGGTCCTCGGCGTCGTAGCTGGCATCCGGCTCCAGCGGCTGCAGCCAGCCCTTGGCGCCCCAGATCGGGGTCTCGTAGAGGCCGATGGTCATGATGTCGAAGGCGCCGCCGCGGCTGGCGATGTCCTCGGTGACTCGTTTGCGCAGCGTGCCTTCGTCCAGGGTGATCCACTTCAGGCGGATGTCGGGATTGGCCTGCTCGAAGTGCCGCGCGAGGCGCTGCATCTCGATCATCGGACCGTTGTCGACGGTGGCGATCACCAGCTCGGTGGCGGCGTGGACGCAGGCGGCGGTGCCGAGCAGCAGCGTGGCCAACAGGGAACGCAAGCGCATGAAGGTGTCTCCTGAAAGTCGAACCTGAGGACGGGCCCTCGTGTCGAGGCAGACAGACGATAGGGCTGCAACCAGCGGTAACTCGGTATCGCGGGTGCATGCCCTGATACGCAGTTGCATGGAAAGGAGCGGGTTTTCCCTTTGGGCCGCGAGTGCGTATCGATGATTCGCGTGCATTGGGCGTTATCACGGCGCCGTGAAGGATGGCACACGAAGTGCGCGAAGCCGTGGCGCCCACTGGCCGAGTCGATGGGCCGGCCAGCAAAAACGGGCCACCCCGTGAAGGGTGGCCCGAAGGCAGTCGCCTGCCGCTCTCTTGCCTAGAGACTCAGAACATTCCTTCAGAAGTTGTGACGGATGCCCACGTCGTAGCGGTTGATGCGCTTCACGTTGTCGGTCTTCTGCAGGCCGACGTCGGTGTAGAGCATGGTGCGCGCGCTGAGGTCGTACCAGTAGCCGAGGCCGACGTTGCGGGTGCGCACGTCGTCGTTGTCGTCATGGTTCAGCTTGGCACGGATCGAGCCCTTGCCGACCGGCACGATGACGCCGATGTCGGCAGTGGTGCGTTCCTTCTTGGTGGCGTCGCCATCGTTGTGGGCCAGCGCCAGCACGACTTTTGCCGCGCCGAAGTCGTAGCTGCCGCCGAGGGCGTAGGCGTGGTCGCGGTTGCTGCGGTCGGCATAGGACACCATCGCCAGCAGCGGGCCCGCGCCGTAGCGCAGCACGGCGCTGGCGCCGCGGCGCTGCAGCCCTTCGCCGGCCGAGACGCCCACCGCGCCGCTGAAGCCGCCCAGCGTGGGCGTCCAGTAGACGACGCTGTTGTTGTACTTGTCGTCGGCACCGGCCTTGCGTTCGCCGGCGCCGCCCACGGTGTCGCCGCCGAAGGCGTCCAGGTCAGGCGCCGCGCCGAAGGGGCCGCCCTGGCGGCCCAGGCGCAGTTCGCCGAAGCCGCCGCGCAGGCCGACGATGGAGATTTCGTCCCAGAACGGGGTGCGGGCGGTGCCGGTGTCGGCATCGAAGCGGTGCTCCACCTGGAAGAAGGCCGCCAGGCCGCCGCCCAGGTCCTCGGTGCCGCGCAGGCCGAAGGCGTTCATCGAGTTGTTGGCGATCTGGTTCTTCACGCCGCCTGAATCGTGGCGGTAGCCGAGGTCGACGCGGCCGTACAGCGTGGCGTTCGATTGGGCATGCGCGGCGGCGCAGGTGGCGGCGAGGGCGCAGGCCAGGGCGAGGCGGGTCGGGAACATGGGTGTGTCTCCTTGGGGAGTGGGTCGGGAATCGGTTCGGCCATGCAGCGGCGCCACCGGGGGCCTTTCGGGCTTGGGCGGTCGCCGCGGCAGCGGCCGGGACGGGTTGTTCAGGGGGAGGCCAACCGCGGGGGCGGCAGCCGGCCGGTGAGGGGCGGTCCTAGCGCATCAAAGACGCGTCAGCCGCCGCGGGCGTCACTTGTAGTAGCCCGCCTTCTTCATCTCGCGATCGGCCGCGGCCTGCGAGGCCTTCAGCGCCTCGTCGACCGAGGTCTTGCCGGCCAGCGCGGCGCTGAGCTGCTGGCCGACGGCGATGCCGATGGACTGGAACTCGGGGATCGCCGCGAACTGCACGCCGACGTAGGGGCTCTTCGGCAGCGTGGAGTCGGTGGGGTTGGCCGAGAAGATGGCCTTCTGCTCGGCTTCCGCGAACTTGGCGGCCTGGCGGAAGTCACGCGACAGGTAGGTCGACTTGCGCGTGCCGGTGGGCACGGCGGCCCAGCCGCGTTCGGCCGCCACCAGCTTGATGTAGTCGCGCGAGGTGGACCACTGGATGAACTTCTGCGCCGCCTCGGCCTTCTGCGAGCCGGCGGGGATGGCCAGCGCCCAGGCCCACAGCCAGTTCGCGCCCTTGCTCGTCACGGCGCCCGGCGCCTGCGCGAAGGCCACCTTGTCGGCCACCTTCGACTGCTTGGGGTCGGTGATGAAGGATGCCGCGATCGTCGCATCCACCCACATCGCGCACTTGCCTTCGTTGTAGAGAGCCAGGATCTCGTTGAAGCTGTTCGAGGGCGAGCCGGGCGGGCCGTACTTCTTCAACAGGTCGACGTAGAAGCCCACCGCCTCCTTCCAGGCGCGGGTCTCGATCTGCGGCTTCCAGTTCATGTCGAACCACTGGCCACCGAAGGCGTTGACCATGGTCGTGATCAGGGCCATGTTGTCGCCCCAGCCCGGCTTGCCGCGCAGGCAGATGCCGTAGACGCCGCCGGCGGGGTCGTGCATCTTGGCTGCGGCTTCCTTCACCTGCGGCCAGCTCGGGCGCTCGCCGAACGTGACGCCGGCCTTCTGCGCCAGGTCGGCGCGGTACATCAGCATCGAGCTTTCGCCGTAGAAGGGCGCGGCAAAGAGCTTGCCGTCCACCGACAGGCCGCTGCGGATGGCCGGCAGGATGTCGTCGACCTCGTAGCTCGCGTCGGGCTTCAGTTCCTTCAGCCAGCCCTTCTTGCCCCAGATCGGCGTCTCGTACATCCCGATGGTCATCACGTCGAACTGGCCGCCCTTGGTGGCGATGTCGGCGGTTACGCGCTGGCGCAGCACGCCTTCTTCCAGCGTCACCCACTTCAACGTGATGTCCGGGTTCGCGGCCTCGAAATGCTTCGAGAGCTTCTGCATCTCGATCATGTGGCCGTTGTTCACCGTGGCCACCACCAGTTCGGTGGCGGCCGCGACCGTGCCTGCGGCCAGCGTGAACAGGCCTGACGCCAGCAGCGCCTTCAACTTCATCGTCGATCTCCTTGTTCGTTCGGCGGGCCTGGAGGGTGGCCGTCGATGGGGCTGAACGATAGGAGCAGGCGTGGGCACGCCCTGATACTGGAATTGCGAGAAATGACCAGCCATTGCAGGGGCCGATACGGGATTTCCCCGGTGGCGGGCTGATGGGGCTAGCGTCTGTAAGACGCGTCAGCCACCCCGGCCCGGCATGCCTGCCGCGGCGCCGGCCAGCCGGCAGCGCAGCCGGCGCAGCAGCGCCGGCGGCCAGCGGTGCAGGTGGCCAGCGGTGCAGGTGGCCAGCGGCGCGGGCGCTTCAGCCGTGCGCCGGTGCCAGCGGCTGCGCGGCCAGGCGCCGACCGGCCCACAGGCTCAGCGCGATCGCCGCCGCCATCCAGGCCAGGCCCACCCAGTGCAGTGGTCCGAAGCCCTGCCGCGCCACGATGGCGCCGCCGCTGGACGCCCCCAGGGCCTGGCCGACGTACATGGCCGAGCTGTTCAGGGCCACCAGCGCGGGCGCCAGCGCCGGTGCGGCCAGGCTCAGGCGCGCCTGCTGGGCCGAGTTCGACGAGAAGCAGCCGAAGGCCCAGGGCGTGATGACGACGGCCATCGCCGGCAGGCTGACCCCCAGCGGCCAGGCGAGCAGGCCGGCTGCCAGGCAGCACAGCAGGCCGGCCACCATGCGGTCGGCGCCCAGGCGGTCGATGTGCCGCGAGACCAGCACGTTGCCCAGGACCCCCACCGCGCCGAACCAGAAGAACAGCAGGCTGATGTGCACCGGTTCGGCGCCCAGGACCCGGCGGTAGTAGGGCGCGACGTACGAGAACAGCGTGAACTGCCCCGCCGCGCTCAGCGCCGTGACGGCGACCACCGCCATCAGCGCCGGGTGCGTGAACACCTCGCGCCAGGCGGCACGCGACAGCGCGGGCGGGCGCACGCCGCTGGGCACCGCCCGCCACACCCACAGCGCGCCGGCAAAGGCCAGCAGCGCCACCAGGCCGAAGGCCCAGCGCCAGCCGAAGGCCTCGCCGATGTAGGCATGCACCGGCATGCCGAGCACCGACGAGATCGACCAGCCGAGGAAGACGAAGGTGATGGCGCGGCCGCGTTCGGCGGCCGGCACCATCACGCCGATGGCCGCGGCCGCCTGCGGCGTGAAGACCGCCGCGCCCAGCACCGACAGCGCGCGCACCGGCAGCAGCGCCGCATAAGTCGGCATCAGCGCGGAGAGCGCATGGCCGGCAGCGAACCACAGCAGCGCGGCGGTCAGCAGCCGGCGGCGGTCGATGCCGGCGACCACCGCGGCCAGCAGCGGCGCGCCGATGGCCATCACCACCGCCGCGACGGCGATCAGCTGCCCGCCCGCCGCGACGCTGATGCGCAGCGAGGCCACCAGGTCGTTCATCGCGCCGGCGGTGACCATCACGCCGCAGCCGATGGCGAAGTTCCCGAACAGGAATGCCCAGCGCGCGCTGGCGGGGCTCACCGCGGTCCCTCTGCCCGTTGCACCTGCGCGCGAGGCGCGGGGCTCACCGCATCACCTTGAGCGCTTCCGGATTGACGAGGTTGGTGGGCTCGTTGCGGATGAAGTTGATGACGTTGTCGAACGCGGCGCCGAAGTACAGCTCGTAGCTGTCCTGCTCGACGTAGCCGATGTGCGGTGTGCACACCGCGTTCTCCAGGCGCAGCAGCGGGTGGCCCTGCAGGATGGGTTCGGTCTCGAAGACGTCCACCGCCGCCATGCCCGGGCGGCCGCGGTTGAGGCCGGTGACCAGGGCGTTCTCCTGCACCAGCTCGGCCCGCGAGGTGTTGACGAAGATGGCCGTGGGCTTCATGCGCGACAGGTCGTCCAGCGTCACGATGCCGCGTGTTTCATCCGTCAGGCGCAGGTGCACGCTCAGCACGTCGGCCTCCTCGAAAAAGGCCTCGCGGCTCAGCGCCGGCTGGTGGCCGTCGGCCTGCGCCTTCACGCGCGAGCTTTCGCTGCCCCACACGATCACGCGCATGCCGAAGGCACGGCCGTAGCCGGCCACCAGCTGGCCGATCTTGCCGTAGCCCCAGATGCCCAGCGTGCGGCCGCGCAGCACCATGCCGACGCCGAAGTTCGGCGGCATGGAGGCCGACTTCAGACCCGACTGCTGCCACGCACCGTGCTTCAGGGTACCGATGTAGTGGGGCAGGCGGCGCATCGCGGCCATGATCAGCGCCCAGGTCAACTCGGCCGGCGCCACCGGCGAGCCCACGCCCTCGGCCACCGCGATGCCCATGCGCGTGCAGGTCGCGACGTCGATGTGCGGACCGACACGCCCGGTCTGCGCGATCAGCTTCAGCTTCGGCAGCTTCTCGAGCAGCGCACGCGGGAAGTGGGTGCGTTCGCGGATCAGCACCAGGATGTCGGCATCGCGCAAGCGGACCGAGAGCTGGCCGATGCCCTTGACGGTGTTGGTGAAGACCTTGGCGTTGAGGCTTTCCAGCCGGGACGCGCAGCGCAGCTTGCGCACCGCATCCTGGTAGTCGTCGAGGATGATGATGTTCATGGGCAGGCCCGGGGCGCGCAGCGCCGGGGGTGGTCCGAGCGCGGGGCTCGGATCGGCGAACGGGGTGAGCGGGGGAGGGGTCATCCGGCGCGGGCCAATGACGAAGGAATGGCGGGCGATTGTGCCGCGTTCGGCAAGGCCGTCCGGGCGTCGCTAGCATCCCGCCGTCACAACTGCAATCCCCAGGAGACGAGATGGCAATCACGATGTATTCGGCCAGCGCACCGGTGTTCACGAGGCAGCTGAAGGGCCTGCTGGGCTGGCTGGACAAGGCGCAGGCCCATGCCGAGGCGCGTAAGTTCGATACCGCCAATTACCTTCAGGCTCGGCTGGCACCGGACATGTTGCCCTTCGTTTCGCAGATCCGCATCGCCAGCGACACCGCCAAGGGCTGCATCGCCCGGCTGGCAGGCGCGGAGATCCCGAAGTTCGAAGACAACGAGCAGACGCTGGACGAATGCCGCGAACGCGTGCGCAAGACGCTGGACTACATCGCCAGCGTGCCGGCCGAAGCCATCGTCGGCAGCGAGGGCCGCGAGATCGTCATCCCGCGCCGCAGCGGTGAGCCGCTGAAGTTCGACGGCGAGTTCTACCTGAAGCACTGGGCGCTGCCGAACTTCTTCTTCCACGTGACGACCGCGTATGCGCTGCTGCGCCACAACGGGGTGGACCTGGGCAAGCAGGACTTCCTGGCACTGTCTTGACGTCGCCCGCGCGGCGCCTGGCGCGCCGGCTCGGCACCGGGGGTCAGCGCGACGCCATCGGCATGAAGCTCGAGTCCGGGAACACGGCGTCGAGGGCCTGGTGCAGGTTCCAGTGCACCTGGCGGCGGCTGATGGCATCGCCGTCCAGCGCCGCATAGACCGCGCCGCGCAGCAGCCACAGGTCCACCGGCGCCTCGGTCTGGCGCACCTGGCGGCGCAGCCAGTCGCCGCGCCGGCCTTCGACGTGGGCCACCGCCTCGATGAAGAGGCGCTTCATCTCGACGAAGCTGCGCCGCGCGGCGATGCGCCGCAAGCGCTGCTGGGGCAGCAGCAGCGTGCTGCGCACCAGCGACACCTCCGGCGTGTGCGTGAAATGCCGCGGCGCGCGCGTCGGGCTTGGCATGGGCAGCGCGGACATGCGTGGATGCCGGTCCGCTGCGCGTCAGTGCAGCGGTGTCGCCACGCCGGCGCGCGGCGCCCGGGTGGGGAAGTGGCGGTTCAGCCGCGCCATCTGGCGTTCGGCCTCGAGCTGGTCGAAGCCGGTGGCCAGCAGGCCGTAGAGCACCGAGCGCAGGTGCCACAGTTCGCGCAGCGAGCGGGCACGCTCGATGCGATCGCGCAGCGCCGAGACCTCGGGCGAGTCCAGGCCCAGCAGGCTGCCATGGAACTCCTGCTTGACCAGCGCCAGCCGGTTGACCGGGCGGTGGTCCTCCGGCATCCACGGTGAACGCTCCAGCCAGCGCCTGGCGCGGCCCCAGAAGCTCAGCGACGACGGCCACAGCGCCGGCGGGCAGACCTCGACGCGGGAGTGCTGCGCGCTCGGCGCGCCGCCGAAGGTGCTGCGCAGCCAGTTCGAAATGACGCTGTCACGCCCGGCCGGCGAGCGGGTGGCCCAGCGTGGCAAGAGGTGGTGAAGCGTGTTCATGTCACGGTTATCGACAGGAGGACCGGTCAGCTGTAGCGAATTGTTCGAACGGCGGGCCGGTCCGAAGCGGCGAACAGCCCCGGGAAGGCCCGGCATTTGGGCGCCGGCCTCGGCTGCTACGCTCCGCCGACTCTCGAGGAGACATACGCACGATGAAGTGGATCCGACGCGGGGCGTGGGCCCTGTTACTCCTGCTGCTGGCCGGTGCCACGGCCGTCGGGGCCTACATGGCGCTGGCGCAGCCGAAGATCTCGGGCACCCTGGCCCTGCGCGGTGCCCAGGCCGAGTTGCGCATCGAGCGCGACGTCGACGGCATCCCCACCATCCAGGCAGCGAATGCCCATGACCTGTTCTTCGGCCTCGGCGTCGTCCATGCGCAGGACCGGCTGTGGCAGCTGGAAACGCACAAGCGCATCGCATCCGGCCGGCTGGCCGAGGCCTTCGGTCCCGCGGCGCTGGATGCCGACCGCTTCCTGCGCGCGCTGGCCGTGCGGCGGGCCGCCGAGGCCCAGTGGGCGCAGACGCAGGGCGAGGCGCGTGCGGCGCTGGAAGCCTATGCCGAGGGCATCAATGCGGTGCTGCGCGACGGCCTCGGTGCCCGGCCGCCGGAGTTCCTGATCCTCGGCCTGAAGCCGGAGCCCTGGACGCCGGTCGACAGCCTGGCCTGGTCGATCATGATGGCCTGGGACCTGGGCGGGAACTGGTCGACCGAGCTGCTGCGCCTGCGGCTGGCGCTGCGCATGGACAAGGCCCGCATCGACCAGTTGCTGCCGCCGTATCCGGGCGATGCGCCCCCTGAGGTGCTGGACTATCCCGCGCTGTACCGCTCGCTGAAGCTGGATGCCGAGGTGGCTGCGATCGACGCGATGAGCAGCCGCCTGCTGGCGGCGGCGCCCGAATCGGGCATCGAGGGCGTGGGCTCGAACAACTGGGTGCTGTCCGGAGAACGCACGACCACCGGCAAGCCGCTGCTGGCGAACGACCCGCACCTGAAGTTGTCGGCGCCGGCGCTGTGGTACTTCGCGCGGCTGAAGGCGCCGGGCTACGACGTGGCCGGCGCCACGCTGCCGGGCCTGCCCGGCGTGGTGCTGGGACAGAACGCGCAGGTGGCCTGGGGCTACACCAACACCGGACCCGACGTGCAGGACCTGTACCTGGAGCGCATCAAGCCCGACGACCCGTCGCAGTACCAGACGCCCGATGGCTGGACCCGCTTCGAGACGCGGCAGGAGACCATCCGCATCAAGGGCCAGGCCGACGTGACGATGACCGTGCGCAGCACCCGCCACGGCCCCGTGATCTCGGACGCCGGTGTCACCGCCGACCTGCTCGGGACCAAGGGCCGGCCAGGCTACGCGATCGCGATGCGATGGACCGCGCTGGACCCCGAGACGGACCAGGTCGGCGCCTCGCTGCGCATGAACCGCGCGGCCTCGGTCGACGAGTTCATCGAAGCGGCCAAGGGCTGGGTGGCGCCGATGCAGAACATGGTGGTGGCCGATGCCGGCGGCCGCATCGCCTTCGTCGCACCGGCCCGCGTGCCCTTGCGCCACCCGGACAACGACCTGATGGGCCTGGCACCCGCGCCAGGCTGGGACCCGCGCTACGACTGGGGTGGCTGGCTGCCTTTCGATCTGCTGCCGCAGCAGCGGGAGCCGTCCGACGGCGCGATCGCCACCGCCAACCAGCGCGTGGTGCCTGCGGATCACCCGGCCTTCATCTCCAGCAGCTGGGCACTGCCGCACCGGCAGAACCGCATCGAACAGTGGCTGGAGTCCAGGCCCCGGCACAGCCTGGACGACCTGCGCCGCCTGCAGGCCGACGAGAAGTCGCTGGCCGCGCCGCGCGGCCTCGAGTGGCTGCGGCGTGCGCCATCGAAGCACGCGCTGGCGGCCGCTGCGCAGCAGCAGCTGGCTGGCTTCGACGGCACGATGTCGGCCGACCGGGCCGCGCCGCTGATCTACTGGGCCTGGATGCGCCACTTCACGCTGCGGGTGATCGGGGACGATCTGCGCGTGGTGCCGGACAAGCACATCGGCAGCCGCAGCTTCTTCGACGCGGTGGACAGCATCCTCGAGCGCGATGACGGCAGCTGGTGCGACGACCAGCGCACGCCGGCCGGCGAGACCTGCCTGCAACAGGCTGGCGCTGCGCTGGATGCGGCGCTGGACGAGCTGCAGGCGCTGCAGGGGCCGGACCCGGCTGCCTGGCAGTGGGGACGTGCCCACCAGGCACGGGCCGAGCACCGGCCCTTCTCGAAGGTGAAGCCGCTGGCGCGCTTCTTCGAGCTGCGCGCGCCGGTGGGCGGGGACACCTACACGGTCAACGTCGGCCGCGTGACCCTGAGGGCCGACAGCGTGACCGGCGAGCACTACCTGGATGAACACGGCCCGAGCCTGCGCGCGCTGTACGACTTGGGCGACCGCAGCCGCTCACGCGTCATGCACAACACCGGGCAGAGCGGGCTGCCCTGGTCAGCGCACTACCGCGACCTGCTGCCGCGCTGGGTGAAGGTGCAGGACCTGCCGTTGTGGCCGCAGGCCGCGCCGAAGGCGGTGCTCACGATCTCACCCGCGCGTTGACGCGCAATATGAGCGGCAGAACGGGGGCCACGCGGGGCAGCCCCTGGTGCGCCAGGCGCGGGTTCTGCTCGCCCGGCGGGCTTCAGACCGTGCCGTACAGCAGTTTGCGCTGCGCCGTGTACGTCCACCACGGAGCCGGCGCGGCCCCGCGCATGAAATCGGTGGCGGCCATGAAGGTGTCCAGCACGCAGGGGTCCTGGCGCTTGCCCGTGTGGGCGCACAGCGCCTGGTACAGCACGAAGGCGTCGCGGTGCGCCAGCTCGCGCGGGTGCCGGATGCCCAGCGCGCGCAGGTCGGCTGCCATTGCGGGGCCGACGTTGGGCAGTTGTTCCAGCTCGGTGCAATCGGCGGCGCACGCGGCCTTGGGTGACTTGACGGTGGTGCGCATCGGCTTGGGCCGGGTCCGCGACGGCGTCGCCGGATGGCGGGCAGGCTGTGAGGTCGACGGGGAGATCGGCTGGCGGGGCGGTTGGCAGATGGGCTGGCCGGGAGGCAGCGCGGCCTGCCTGGGACGAGCGGTGGCCCGGCTGGGCCGGTTGGGCTGCTGCGCGGTCGCCATCACATCAGCATCGTGTTGCGGATCAGGCCGACCGCGATGCCTTCGAGCTGGAAGTCGACCTCGCCGTCGGTCGGCACGACGATGGTCTCGTAGTCGGGGTTCTCCGGCAGCAGCTCGATCGCCTGGCGGGTGCGGCGCAGGCGCTTGACCGTGACGTCGTCGCCCAGTCGCGCGACGACGATCTGGCCGTTCTTGGCGTCGGTGGCGCGCTGCACGGCGAGCAGGTCGCCGTCGAGGATGCCGGCATCGCGCATGCTCATGCCGCGCACGCGCAGCAGGTAGTCGGGCTTGCGCGGGAACATCGAGGCTTCGACGACGAAGGTCTGGTCGATGTGTTCCTGCGCGAGGATGGGGCTGCCGGCCGCCACGCGGCCGACCAGCGGCAGCGTCAGCTGGGCCAGGCTCGGCAGGGGCAGCGAGAATTGCTTGCCGCGGGCCTCATTCAAGGCTCGCAAGGTGTCGGAACGCAGACGAATGCCGCGCGAGGTGCCGCCCACCAGTTCGATCACGCCCTTGCGCGCCAGCGCCTGCAGGTGCTCTTCGGCCGCGTTGGCGGAACGGAAGCCGAGCTCGGACGCGATCTCGGCCCGCGTGGGCGGGGCGCCGGTGCGTTCGATGGCGCTTTGCACCAGATCGAGAATCTGCTGCTGGCGGGCGGTGAGCTTGGGGCCTTCTTCCATGGAGCGTCCTTCGGGTTCTCGGTCGGTCGGCGGGGCTTTTGCGCAGGGGCCGGATCCGCCGTGCGGCCAACCCCTGCGAATCCATCCAGTATCCTGTATTTTTATCCAGACGAGAACCCGATGCCAAGCACTGTCGTGATCCTCGGTACCGGCGGCACCATCGCCGGCACGGCCTCCAATCCGGCCGACAACGTCGGCTACACCGCCGCCCAGCGCAGCGTGGCGGACCTGGTGGCCGCGGTGCCGCAGCTGGGGCAGGCGCCGATCGAGCTGGAGCAGGTCGCGCAGCTGGACAGCAAGGACATGGACAACGCCACCTGGCAGCGCCTGGCGCAGCGGGTGGAGCATCACCTGGCGCGGCCGGAGGTCTGCGGCATCGTCATCACCCACGGCACCGACACGATGGAGGAAACCGCCTGGTTCCTGCAGCGGGTACTGGCGCCGGGCAAGCCGGTGGTGCTGACCGGCGCGATGCGGCCATCCACCGCGTTGCAGGCCGACGGACCGCAGAACCTGCTGGATGCGACGGTGGTCGCGCGCGAGCCGGGCGCCTGCGGCGTGGTGGTCGTGTTCGGCGGCCAGGTGCACAGCGCGCATGACGTGCGCAAGGTGCACACCTACCGCATCGATGCCTTCTCGTCAGGCGACGCCGGGCCGATCGCGCGGGTGGAAGAAGGCCGCCTGCGCCGGCACCGGCTGTGGCCGGTGGGTTCGCCCTTCGGCGTGGCGCGCATCGCCTTCGAACCGTCCTCCTGGCCGCGGGTCGAGATCGTGACCGGCCATGCCGGCAGTGGCGGCGGCGTGGTGGATGCGCTGGTGGCCTCGGGCGTGCACGGCATCGTCGTCGCGACGCCGGGCAACGGCAGCTTGCACCGGGCGATGGAGCCGGCACTGCGCCGCGCCGTGGCCGCCGGCATTCCGGTGTGGCGCTGCACGCGTTGCGCCGGCGGTGCGCTGGTCGGCGTCCAGGACGAGACGCTGCCGGCCGCGCCCACGCTGTCGCCCTGGCAGGCGCGCATCGACCTGATGCTGAGCCTGCTGGGGACGCCGGGAACCTAGCGCGTTAGAGACGCGTCCAACGGAATGTGATGCGGGGCCGCTGCCCGCCATGGGCAGCGGCCCCGCTCCGCACTGGGGGGGCGACCGCGCCGGCGGGCAGCCGGCGCGGGTCGGCCGTCAGACGACGGTCAGCGTCACGTCGATGTTTCCGCGCGTGGCGTTCGAGTACGGGCACACCTTGTGCGCCGCGGCCACCAGGGCCTCGGCCGCCTCGCGCTCGAAGCCGGGCAGGCTGATCTTCATCGCCACCTGGATGCCGAAGCCGCCGGGGATGGGGCCGATGCCGACGTCGGAGGTGATCGAGACATCGTCGGGCACCTTGATCTTCTGTGCCGCGCCCACCGCCTTCATCGCGCCGATGAAGCAGGCCGAGTACCCGGCCGCGAACAACTGCTCGGGGTTGGTGCCTTCGCCGCCGGCGCCACCCAGCTCGCGCGGGGTGGACAGGTTGACTTCGAGCTTGTTGTCGGACGACTTGGCGGAACCGGTGCGGCCGCCGGTGGCGGTGGCGGTGGCGGTGTACAGGACTTTCTCGAGTGCCATGGCTTGCTTGCCTTTCGTGGGTGGGTCGGTGGTGCGGGGCCAGGCCGTGGGGTCAGGCGGTCCGCGAGGAGGAATCGATGGAGTCGATCAAGCGGTCGCGCAGGCGCTGCAGCTGCTGGGCCAGTGCGCTGACCTCGGACAGGTCGCAGGCGGTGGCGCAGGCGACGGCCTGCGGCACCGCGACGGCACGTGCCTTCAGCCGGCGGCCGGCGGGCGTGAGCTGCAGCAGCACGCGCCGTTCGTCCGCCGCGTCGCGCAGGCGCTGCACGAAGCCCAGCGCTTCCAGGCGCTTCAGCAGCGGGGTGAGGGTGCCGGAATCGAGCGTCAGCCGCTCGCCGAGCTGGCTGACGGTGATGCCGTCACCTTCCCACAGCACCAGCATCACCAGGTACTGCGGGTAGGTGAGGCCCAGCGGCGCCAGCAGCGGCTTGTAGACCTTGGTCATCGCCAGCGAGGCGGAGTACATCGCGAAGCACAGCTGGCGGTCCAGCGCCAGCCACTCGGCGGAGGCGGGTTCGGCGGGGCGGGGCGGGCGCGGCATGGGGGTGAATGTAGTGCGCAATTAAATTGCTCACAATCGAAATTGGATTGTCCTGGCGAACGGCAGGGACAAGCGGCCAGCGGCCAGCGGCCACGGACAGCGGAGGGCGGGCGACTCTGCGCGAGGCGAGGCGAGCCGAGGTGAGGTGAGGTGAGGTGAGGTGAGCCCCGGGGGGGACGAGGGCGGGGGCCGTCAGTTCCGCGTCACCGTGCCTGCGTCCCGGTGCTGCACTGCTGCTGCAGCCAGGCGCGGAACAGGGACAGCGGCTCGGTGGTCGCCTTGTTTTCGGGATAACACAGGAAGTAACCGGTATCGGATGTCAGCCGGCCGGACTGGCCGGCCAGCGGGGCGATGACCTCGCCGCGGGCCAGTTCGTCTTCCACGAGGCAGGTCGGCACCAGCGCCAGGCCCATGCCGGCAGCCACGGCGCGCACGATGGCGCTGTACAGGTCGAGCTGGATGCCGCCGTGCGGGTTGATGCCGGCGATGCCCTGCCGCTGGCACCAGTGGCTCCAGGCCTGCGGCACGCTCACGTGCTGCAGCAGCCGGTGGCGCACCACGTCCTGCGGGCGCTTCAGTGGGGTTTCGCCGCGCCGGCGGGGCGGGGCGATCAGCACCATCTCGCGCCCTGCCAGGTAGTCGGCCGCCGCGCCCGCCCAAGGGCCGGTGCCGTAGCGCACCGCACAGTCCAGGTCGGGCCGGGTGAAGTCGTAGCCCTGCACGTAGGGCACGAACTGGATCAGCACCTTCGGGTGCGCGGCCTGGAAGGCCGGCAGCCTCGGGATCAGCCATTTCGATGCGAAGGTCGGCAGCGCCGACAGGTGCAGCACGCCGCCTTCGGCCGGGCTGGTCATGAAGTCCAGCGTGGCGGCTTCCAGCTGGCGCAGCAGCGGCGCGACGGCTTCGAGGTAACGGCGGCCGGCCGGCGTCAGCTGCAGCCGCTTGCGCACCCGCGCGAACAGCGGAACGCCGAGCCAGGACTCCAGTTCCAGCACCTGCTTGCTGACCGCGCCCTGGGTCAGGTGCAGCGCGGCGGCGGCGGCGGAGATGGTCTGCAGCTCAGCCGTCATGACGAAGGCGCGCAGCAGGTGCGTTGGGGGGTGCAGTCGCTTGTTCATTCTTGATGGGAATGATGTGCTGACGCATTGTCGCTTCACGCCGAGTGGCGGGCCGCGGAAGATGCATCCCGTCACATGACGAAACGGAGAATTTTGATGCAGCGTCGCCACCTTCTTGCCGCCGCCTGCGCGGCGCTCTCGACGACAGCGCCGTGGGCGCAGGGAACGAACCGGCCGATCCGGCTGGTCGTGCCCTTCCCGCCGGGCGGGGCGACCGACATCACGGCCCGCGCCGTCGGCGAACAGATGGGCAAGGAGCTGGGCCAGACCGTGATCGTGGAGAACCGTGCCGGCGCCGGTGGCTCCATCGGCATGACCGAGGTCGCACGCGCGCCCGCCGACGGCCTGACGCTGGGCGTGGCCACCCTGTCCACGCACGGCGTGAACCCGGCCGTGTACAAGCAGCTGCCGTATGACGCCGAGAAGAGCTTCACGCCGGTGGCCGAGCTGGTGCGCGCGCCCGGCGTGCTGGTGGTCTCTGCCACGGCGGGCATCAAGGACTACGCGGCCTTCCTGGCGGCGCTGAAGGCGAACCCGGGCAAGCTGACCTATGCATCGCCCGGCAACGGAACCATCGGCCACATGTGGGCCGAGCTATTCAAGAGCTCCACCGGCACCTTCATGCTGCACGTGCCCTACCGCGGCGCGGCGCCGGCCATCACGGACCTGATCGCAGGCCAGGTGCACGCGTACTTCGACCAGGTGGCCTCGTCGCTGCCGCACATCAAGTCGGGCAAGGTGCGGGCACTGGCGGTGTCGTGGCCGCAGCGCCTGGAGATGCTGCCGGACGTCCCGACCTTCGGCGAGCTGAATCTGGGCAGCAACAACGTGCCCTCGTGGTTCGGCCTGGTGGCGCCGGCCGGCACGCCGGAAGACATCGTCAACAGGCTGCATGCGGCCGTGGGCAAGGCCTTGCGCGCGCCGGGCATGAAGGAACGCCTGGCGCAGCTGGGCTTGTTTCCGTCGGAGCTGGCCAGCCCGGCGCAGTTCGGTGTCCAGATCCGCAAGGAGATCGACCGCATGCAGAAGGTGTCGCGCTATGCCAAGGTCCAGGTCGATCAATAGGCGCTGCTTCGCGGCGGTGCTCGGCGGCGTGGCAGGCGCCGCGGTTCTCCGGCCCGGGCTGGCGCGAGCGCAGGGGACGCGCACCGTGGCGCCGGGCATCACATCGGGCGAGATCCTGCTTGGCCAGTCCGCGTCGTTCAGCGGCAGTTTCGCCGGGCAGGCTGCCTCGTACCGCGACGGGGCGCTGGCCTGCTTCGCCGCCGTCAATGCGGCGGGCGGGGTGCACGGGCGGCGCATCCGGCTGCTGTCGCTCGACGATGCCTACGATGCCCAGCGCGCTACGGAAAACACCCGCCGGCTGATCGAGCAGGAACGGGTGTTCGCGCTGTTCAACCCGATGTGGACCAACACGGTGAAGGCGGCGCTCGCGCTGTCGGCACCCGCGGGCGTTCCCATGGTCGGCCCCTACACGGGCTACGAGGCGCTGTATGCCGAGCGGCGCGCGCCGGTGTTCACCACGCGCGCCAGCTTTCTCGACGAGCTGGCCTACATCGTGCGTCACCTGCGCACCCTGGGCGCCAGCCGCATCGGGCTGCTGCACTACGACAGCGCCTCCGGCCGGGAACTGCGCGCCGACACCGAGCGCCTGATGCAGCCGGCAGGGCTGAAGCCGGCCGCCATCGGCACCATGCGGGCCAATGCCGCCGACCCCGCTGCCGCGATGGAGGCGCTGGCGGGGGTGGAGCTGCAGGCGCTGATCGTCGGCGTCTCGGGCAGCGATGCCGTGGCCTTCCTGCGCCGATTCCGCCGCGCCCGGCCATCGACGCGCTGCTACGCCCGCAGCCTGATCGGGACCACCCAGCTGGTGAACGAGCTGGGCTCGCTGGCCGAGGGCGTGTCGGTGAGCCAGACGGCGCCTAACCCGCATCGTCAGCGGGCGATCGTGGCGGGCGAATTCAGGCGCCTGCTGGCCGCGTTCAATCCGGGACTGAAGCCGGACCACATCGGCCTGGAGGGGCTGATTTCCGCCAAGGTGATGGTGGAGGGGCTGCGCCGCTGCGGCCCGCAGCCGTCGCGCGAGGGGCTGGTGGCGGCGCTGGAAGGCCTGCGCGAGTTCGACGTCGGCGGCTACGTGCTGCGCTACGGGCCGGGGCAGCACCATGGCTCGCGCTTCGTGGACATCACGCTGATCGGCCCGAAGGGGCGCATCCTGGATTGAGAGGTTGAGAGGCCAGCCCGGCGCGATGAGGGCCCGGGATGGCGTCTCAACCTCTGAAGGAGACCGAATGACCGACGATGACCGACCGGCCGTGCAGGCGAGCCTCGGGCTGTCTGCACTGGTGCTGGATTCGCCGCACAGCGGCCGCTGGATGCCGCCCGACTTCCGCCCGGCCTGCAGCGAGCGCGCGCTGCGTGAGGCCGAGGACGTGGACGTGCATCTTCTGTGGCAGGACGCGATGACGCTGGGCGCCTCGCTGGTGCATGCGCGCTTTCCGCGCACGTACCTCGACGTCAACCGCGCGGCCGACGAGATCGATCCCGAGCTGCTGTCCTCGCCCTGGCCCGGGCCGCTGCGCGAGTCGCCGAAGGTGCGCCTGGGCAAGGGCCTGGTGTGGCGCATGCTGGACGACGGCACGCCGATCTACGACCGCCAGCTGACGCCAGAGGAGTTGCACCAGCGCATCGAGCGCTGCTGGGTGCCTTACCACCGCGCGCTGGACCAGGCGATCGAGGTGGCGCACCGCCGCCATGGCCACGTCATCCACCTGAACTGCCATTCGATGCCCGCGGTGGCGCAGGCCTACTCCACCGAGCATCCGTACCTGCACCATGCCGACTTCGTGCTCGGCGACCGCGACGGCACCAGCGCCGATCCCCGGCTGACGCGCTGGATGGAACGCTTTCTCAACAGCCGTGGCTACACCGTCAGCATCAACCATCCCTACAAGGGCGTCGAGATCGTGCGCCGCCACGGACGGCCGGCGGAAGGGCGGCACTCGATCCAGGTGGAGGTGAACAAGCGGCTGTACATGTCGGAAGAGACGCTGGATCGCCACGCCGGCTTCGCGCAGGTGCGGCAGACGCTGCGCGAGATGGCCGAGGCGCTGTTGGTGCAGGACCTGGGCCTCGACGGCGCTGCATTGCGGCCGGCGGGTTCGGTGGCCGCTCATTCAGCGAAGTAGCGACGGGCCAGCCGGCCGTAGACCGCGCCCAGCGCTTCGCGCAGCTCGGCCGGCGCCAGCACCTCGCCCTCGTCGCCCAGGCGCAGCATCTCGCGCGCGGCATGGGCCACCGATTCGATCGGCACGCTGATGTCGATGCGGTCTTCCTCGTCGCAGGGTTCGGCGCTGGCCAGCGCCGCTTCGGCCACCGCGGGGCTGAAGCCCTGCACGATGGCCAGGCCCCGGGCGCTGACGCGCAGGCGCGCCTGCGCGCGGTAGACGCCGGCCTCGAAGCGCGCTGTGGCCTGGGCCCACCAGGCGGGCAGGTCGAAGCCGCGGGGGCGTTCGAAGCGCTGGTCCATCAGGGTGAGCGACTGGATGGCGGCCACGCGGTAGACGCGGGCCTCGCTGAGCGCGGGGCGCCGCGCGGGATCGAAGCGGCGCGCCGCCACGTACCAGGCGCCGGCCTTCAGCACCAGGCCCAGGGGCTCGAGCACGCGCTCGGTCACGCCGTCCCAGCTTTCGTAGCGCATGCGCAGCCGCTGCGACAGCCACACGGCTTCGGCCACCGCCTTCAGCTGCGGCGGCGGCGCGGCACTGCGGAACCAGTCGATCGGGTCGAGGTGGAAGCGCGCCGCCACCTGCTGGGCATCGGCCTGCCAGTCCGCAGGAAGGGCGGCCAGCAGCTTCAGCTGCGCGGTGGCCATGGCCTCGCCCAGGCCCAACTCGGCCGCAGGCCCCGGCAGGCCGGCCATGAAGATCGCGCGCGCCTCGGGCACGGTCAAGCCGGTGAGTTGGGTGCGCCAGCCTTCGCGCAGCTGGAAGCCGCCGCTTCGGCCGCGGTCCCCGTACACCGGCACGCCGGCGGCGCTGAGCTGGTCGATGTCGCGGTAGATCGTGCGCACCGAACATTCCATTGCCCGCGCCAGGGCCGGTGCGCTCTGGCGGCCGCGGGTCTGCAGCAGCATCAGCAGGGTCAGCAGGCGGCTGGCGCGCATGGGGTGGCTCGGCGGCGGGGTGGAGGTGACGCGTCAGGGGGGGCGGTGGGGTGCGGGGAGTGTCACCGCATAAGCTGACAGGCCTTGGCAGGATTGGCGGCGCAGCATGCAGCCTTCACTGAACGCAGGAGCCTCGCGATGCCTGATACGTCCTTGCTGCCCCCGGTCGTCGAATTGCGCCAGTACAGGCTGCACCCCGGCCGGCGTGACGAGCTGATTACCCTGTTCGAGCGCGAGTTCATCGAGCCACAGCAGGCCTGCGGCATGCACCTGCTGGGCACCTTCCGCGACCTGGCCGATGCCGATCGCTTCGTCTGGCTGCGCGGCTTCGACGGCATGCCGCGGCGTGCCGAGGCGCTGGCGGCGTTCTACGGCGGAGCGGTGTGGCAAGCCCACCGCGAAGCGGCGAACGCGACCATGGTCGACTCGGATGACGTGCTGCTGCTGCGCCCGGTGTTGCCGTTGCCGGCTCCGCCGCCGCCCTGGGGCACCACCCGCGTGGTCGGCGCCGTCTGCCCCCTGCGCGCGCCAGCCGACGACGCGCTGCGCCGGCACCTGGCGCAGGTGCTGTTGCCGGCGCTGGCCGCCTCGGGGGCGACGCCGCTGGGTGTTTTCGAGACCGAGCCGGCCGAGAACAACGTCCCGCGGCTGCCGGTGCGTGAAGGTGAGCCGGTCGTGTGCTGGTTCGCTTCGGTGCACGATGCGCGGCCGGTGATCGACGCCGGTGCCCTGCTCGACCGCTGGCTGCGGGACGTACCCCAGCCGCTGCAGCTGCAACCCACGCCGCGCTCGGCCTGGCGCTGAGCGTGGTTCCTATCGTGTGAACGGGGCGTCCAGGGCTGCGCGAGGCATGCCACCCGGAGCGATGCTCAGTCGAAGATGTCGCTGAGCCAGGACTTGCGGCGGTGGTGGTGCTTGCCGTAGTCCGAGTCGACGAAATCGGGCCGGCGTTGCGGGGGCAAGCCGGCCGGCGGCATGGCCGCGCGCGGTGCTTCCTGCGCGACGGATCGCTCGATCAGCTTGTCCAGTTCGCCGCGGTCCAGCCAGACACCGCGGCAGCTGGGGCAGTAGTCGATCTCGACGCCCTGGCGCTCGCTCATCATCAGGGTCGAGTCGGGGCAATGGGGACACTTCATCGGTCACTCCGTTGATTCGGTCGTCGGCCGCGCGCGGCGCGCGCGGTCCGCCACGCTTAGGCGGTGGAGCGGACCGCGAGTTCCCCGGCCTGCGGGCACGGCCCCAGCGTCAGCCGGCGGCGGTGATCGCTTCGATCTCGGTCTGCAGTTCGAGCCAGCGCTCTTCCAGCATCGCCGTCTCGGCCGCGATGTGGTTCAGGCGCCGGCCGTGTTCGGCGATCTCGGTGCCGGGCAGGCTGCCGGTGGCCAGCGCGCTCTCCAGCTCCGCGCGTTCGGCGGCCAGCTTTTCGAGCCGGCCGTCGATCTGCTGCACCTCCAGTCGCAGCGGCCGCGTGCGGTTGGCCACTTGGGCGCGGGCCTGCGCGGCCTGCTTGCGGTCGTCGCGGCGGTTGCCGCTGTCTGCCGGCGCGGCCGGCTTTGCTGGGGCAGCGGGCGAGGGCGCTGCCGCCGCGGGGGGCGCGGCGGTCGACGGGCCCGGCAGCGGCGGCGCAGGCAGCCCGCGGGCCGCGGCGCGCGAGACCTCGAGCAGCCAGCGCTGGTAGTCGTCCAGGTCGCCGTCGAAGGGCTTCACGCCGCCGGCGGTGACGAGCCAGAACTCGTCGCAGACCTCGCGCAGCAGCGCGCGGTCGTGGCTGACCAGCATCACCGTGCCCTCGAACTCGTTCAGCGCGATGGACAGCGCCTCGCGCGTCGTCAGGTCGAGGTGGTTGGTCGGCTCGTCCAGCAGCAGCAGGTTGGGCTTCTGCCAGACGATGGTGGCCATCACCAGGCGGGCGCGTTCGCCGCCGGACAGCGTGCCGACCTTCTGGTGGACCATGTCGCCGACGAAGCGGAACTGGCCGAGGAAGTCGCGCAGCTCCTGCTCCCGGGCGTTGGGCGACACGTCGCGCGCCAGCCGCACCATCTTCTGCAGCGGGGTGTCGTCCTCGCTCAAGAGGTCCAGCTCCTGCTGCGCGAAGTAGCCGATGGCCAGGCCCTTGCCTTCGGTGAGCGTGCCGCCCAGCGGTGGCAGCTGGTGCGCAATGGTCTTGACGAAGGTCGACTTGCCCTGGCCGTTGGCGCCCAGGATCCCGATGCGCTGGCCGGCGAGCACGGTGCGCTCGATGTTGCGGACGATGGCGGTCTGGCCGTAGCCGCAGACCAGGTCGCGCATCGACAGCATCGGGTTCGGCAGGTTCCCGGGTTCGCGGAAGGAGAAGTCGAAGTCGCTTGCGGTGAGCACCGGCGCCAGCTTCTCCATGCGGGCCAGCGCCTTGACGCGGCTTTGCGCCTGCTTGGCCTTGGTGGCCTTGGCCTTGAAGCGGTCGATGAAACGCTGCAGGTGCGCGATCTTGTCCTGCTGGCGCGCGTAGGCCGCCTGCTGCTGCGTGATGCGCTCGGCGCGCATCTCTTCGAAGGTGGTGTAGTTGCCGCCGTAACGCGTCAGTTGCGCGTTATCGAGGTGCACGGTCACGCCGGTCACGGCGTCCAGGAACTCGCGGTCGTGGCTGATGATCAGCAGCAGCCCGCTGTAGCGCTTGAGCCAGCCTTCCAGCCACACCAGCGCATCCAGGTCCAGGTGGTTGGTGGGTTCGTCCAGCAGCAGCAGGTCGGCCGGGCACATCAGCGCCCGCGCCAGCTGCAGCCGCATGCGCCAGCCGCCTGAAAAGCTGTTGACGGGGGCGTCGAGCTGGTCGACCCGGAAGCCCAGGCCCAGCAGCAGCGACTGCGCGCGCGATGGTGCATCGAACACGCCGGCCTGCTCCAGGTGCATGTGGGCCTCGGCGATGGCGTGGCCGTCGCCGCCGGCCTCGGCCGCGGCCAGTGCCGCGCGGGCTTCGACCAGCGGCAGGTCGCCGTCCAGCACGAAGTCGGTGGCGGGCTGCTCGGTCTCGGGCATCGACTGGGCCACTTCGCCGATGCGCCACTTCGGCGGCATCTCGATGTCGCCGCCGTCGGCATGCAGGCGGCCGGCCAGCACCGAGAAGAGCGAGGACTTGCCGGCGCCGTTGCGCCCGATCAGCCCAACCTTTTCGCCCGGGTTCAGGGTGACGCTGGCGTCCTGCAGCACGACCTTGACGCCGCGGCGCAAGGTCACGTTCTTCAACGAAATCATGATCGGGGGAAGTAGTCCGCCAGCGTGCCGCGCGTCAGCAGCAGCACCTGGTCGTCGCCGGCGCTGGTGGGCAGCCAGGCTGCCTCCAGCGACGGGAAAGCCTGTTCGAAATGCGCGCACTCGTGGCCGATCTCCAGCACCAGCACGGCGTCTTCGGTCATCGCGTGGGCGGCGCCTTGCAGCAGGCGGCGGACGAAGTCCATGCCGTCGCTGCCACCATCCAGCGCCAGGGCCGGTTCGGCGCGGAACTCCGCCGGCAGCGCCGCCATCGACGCGCTGTTCACGTACGGCGGGTTGCACAGGATCAGGTCGTAGCGTCGGCCGGCGACCGCCGCCAGGCCATCACCCTGATAAAGCGCAATGCGATCGGCCAGGCCGTGGCGGTCGATGTTGATGCGCGCCACCGCCAGGGCGTCGGGGCTCAGGTCGGCGGCATCGACCGTCACGTCCGGCCAGGCCAGCGCGGCCAGCACGGCGAGGCTGCCGTTGCCGGTGCACAGGTCCAGCACGCGGTGGGTGCGGGCGCTGAGCCAGGCGTCGATGGTGCCTTCGGCCAGCGGCTCGGCAATCAGCGAGCGCGGCACGATGGCGCGTTCGTCCACCGTGAAGGGCACGCCCTGCAGCCAGGCCTCGCCGGTCAGGTAGGCGGCCGGGCGGCGGGTGGCGATGCGTTCGGCCACCAGCGCCTCGACGGCGGCGGCCTCGCTGGCCGACAGCGGGCGGTCGACGAACTCGTCCAGCGCGTCCAGCGGCAGGCCCAGGCGCCACAGCACCAGCCAGGCCGCCTCGTCGAAGGCATTGGTCGTGCCGTGGCCAAAACAAACGCCCGCCGATTCGAGGCGGGCGCTGGCTTGCTCGATCGCGGCGATGACGGTCAGCACAGCAGGCTTTCCAGCGTGCGGCGGTAGACGTTCTTGAGGCGCTCGACGTCGGCCACCTTCACGCGTTCGTCGACCTTGTGGATCGTGGCGTTGATCGGGCCGAACTCCACCACCTGCGGGCAGATGCGGGCGATGAAGCGGCCGTCGCTGGTGCCGCCGGTGGTGCACAGCTCGGTGTGGACACCGGTCTCGGCATGGATGGCGGCGGTCAGTGCCGCACTGAGCGTGCCGGGGTGGGTGAGGAAGGGCAGGCCGCCCAGTGTCCACCGCACGCTGTACTCCAGGCCGTGGCGGCGCAGCACGTCCTCGAACCGCGCCTTCAGCCCGTCGGGCGTCGATTCGGTCGAGAAGCGCCAGTTGCAGTCGAGCACCACCTCGCCGGGAATCACGTTCAATGCCCCGGTGCCGCCGTGGATGTTGGACACCTGCCAGGTGGTGGGCGGGAAGTGGTCGTTGCCGCGGTCCCATTCCGTCGCGGCCAGCTCGGCCAGCGCCGGTGCCAGTTGGTGGACGGGGTTGCGCGCCAGCTGCGGGTAGGCCACGTGGCCCTGGACGCCACGCACCGTCAGCTTGGCTGACAGCGTGCCGCGCCGGCCGTTCTTGATCGTGTCGCCCAGCGTCTCCACCGAGGTCGGCTCACCGACGATGCAGCAGTCCAGCCGCTCGCCACGCGCCTGCAGCGCTTCGACCACGCGCACCGTGCCGTCGGTGGAGGGGCCTTCCTCGTCGCTGGTGAACAGCAGGGCCACGGTGCCCGCGTGGTCGGGGTGGGCGCGCACCAGTTCCTCGGCGGCGATGGCCATCGCGGCGATCGAGGTCTTCATGTCCGCGGCGCCGCGGCCATAGAGGTGACCGTCGCGGTGGCTGGGCACGAAGGGGTCGCTGGTCCATTCGGACACCGGGCCGGTGGGCACGACGTCGGTGTGGCCGGCGAGCACGATGGTCGGCCCGGGCCGCGTGCCGCGGTGCGTGGCCCAGAGGTTGGTCACGCGGAAATCTTCCGGTCCGGCCATCAGGGTCTCGCACTCGAAGCCCAGCGGCCGCAGGCGTTCGCTCACGAGGGCCTGGCAGCCATCGTCGGCGGGGGTGATGGAGCGGCGGGCGATCAGGGCTTCGAGCAGGCGCAGGGTGTCGGACATGGGATCGGGCAGGCGCTGAGGCGCGGTGTCAGCGCGTGGGGACGGGGCCGAAGACGAGCTTGCGGGCGGGCTGCGTTCCTTCGGGGAACACGTCGACGGAGAAGTCGGTGTAGGTCGCGGTGTCCGACTCTTCCTTCTTCGGCGCCGCGCGCGAGACCGGTGCGGATTCGTTCTGCAGGCGCCACATCAGGTTGGTCGGCGAATCGGCGTAGGCCAGGCCTTCGTCTCGGGTGACCACGCCTTCGGTGATGAGGCGGGCGATGTCCTGCTCGAAGGTCTGCGAACCCTCGGCCAGGGACTTCTCCATCGCTTCCTTCACGCCGGGGAAGTCGGCCTTCTCGATCATCTCGGCCACCAGCTTGGTGTTGAGCATGATCTCCACGGCCGGCACGCGGCCGCCGGCCACGGCACGCAGCAGGCGCTGCGACGCGATGCAGCGCAAGCCTGCCGCCAGGTCGGCCAGCAGCACCGGGCGCGATTCCGGCGTGTAGAACGACAGGATCCGGCCCAGCGCGTGGTAGCTGTTGTTGGCGTGCAGCGTGGCCAGCACCAGGTGGCCCGACAGCGAGTAGCTGAGCGCCGCGGTCATGGTCTCGCGGTCGCGGATTTCGCCGATCATGATGCAGTCGGGGGCCTGGCGCAGCGCGTTCTTCAGCGCGATCTGCAGCGAGCTGGTGTCGCGGCCCACCTCGCGCTGGTTGACGACCGACTTCTTGCTGCTGAAGAGGAACTCGATCGGGTCCTCGATGGTCAGGATGTGCCCCGCCATCTGGCGGTTGCGCATCTCCAGCATCGACGCCAGGGTGGAGCTCTTGCCGGTGCCGGTGGCGCCCACCATCAGGATCAGCCCGCGCTTTTCCATCACCAGCTGGGCCAGCAGGTCCGGCACGTTCAGCGATTCCAGCGTCGGGATGTTGTGCGGGATGTGGCGGAACACGGCGGCCACCGTGCCGCGCTGCTTGAAGGCCGAGAGCCGGAAGCTGCCGACCTTCTCGAGGCCGATGGCCATGTTCAGTTCGCCGGTGTCTTCCAGCTCCTCCATCTGCCGCGGGGTGAGCAGCTCGTTCAGCAGCAGCTTGGGCTGCTGCGGCGTCAGCACCTGGTCCGACAGCTGCAGCACCTGGCCGTGGATCTTGATCAGGATCGGCATGTTGGCCGACAGGTACACGTCGGAGGCGCTGCGCTCGCTCATCAAGCGCAGGACGCGTTCCATGTTTCCGCTCATACCTCTTCTCCCTGGGACTGCACTGTCCATCCCGATACGCCTGCCACTGCGCCCCCGAGCGGCCGCCGCGGAACCGGCTTTGCCGGACCGCTGGCGGCGCCCCCTGGGGGGAGGTGGCCGCCAGGCCACTTCGGGGGGGATGCGTTCACGGACGGAGCAGGTCGTTGATGCTGGTCTTCGAGCGCGTCTTCGCGTCCACCTGCTTCACGATGACGGCCGCGTACAGGTTGTAGGTGGTGCCGTCGGCGGTGGTCTTGGGCAGGCCGCCGCTGACGACCACGCTGCCCGCGGGCACGCGGCCGTAGCTGATCTCGCCCGTCTCGCGGTTGAAGATCGGCGTGCTCTGGCCGATGTACACGCCCATGCCGAGCACCGAGTTCTCCTCGACGATGACGCCTTCCACCACCTCGGAGCGGGCGCCGATGAAGCAGTTGTCCTCGATGATGGTCGGGTTGGCCTGCAGCGGCTCCAGCACGCCGCCGATGCCGACGCCGCCCGACAGGTGCACGTTCTTGCCGATCTGCGCGCAGGAGCCGACGGTGGCCCAGGTGTCGACCATGGTGTTCTCGTCGACGTAGGCGCCGATGTTGACGTAGCTGGGCATCAGCACCACGCCCTTTGCGAGGTAGCTGCCGCGGCGCGCGACGGCCGGCGGCACCACGCGCACGCCGGATTCCTTCATCTGCGCGGCGTCCAGGTGCGAAAACTTGGGGCTCACCTTGTCGTAGAAGTGCAGGTCACCGGCCGCCATCGGCTGGTTGTCCTGCAGGCGGAAGCTCAGCAGCACCGCCTTCTTGATCCACTGGTGAACGGTCCACTGCCCGACGCCGGTGCGCTCGGCCACGCGCAGGTGCCCGGCGTTGAGCCCCGCGATCACCTCGTTGACCGCGGCGCGGATCTCCGGCGCGACGGTGTCCGGGCCGAAATTGGCGCGGCCTTCCCAGGCCAGGTCGATGATGGATTGCAGCTGTTGGGTCATGCGCGGGTGCTCGGGGTGGAAGGGATCAGCGGGGAATCAGCGGAGAGTCAGCCGATGAGGCGGCGGGTGAACTCGGCGATGCGGTGGGCGGCTTCCAGGCATTCGGCCGTTTGCGCCACCAGCGCCATGCGGATGCGGCCGCGGCCTGGGTTGCTGCCGTGCGCATCGCGTGCGAGCAGGCTGCCGGGCAGCACCGCGACATTGTATTGAGCGAGCAGGCCGCGAGCGAAGGCGACATCGTCACCAGGCGCATCGTCGGCCGAAGGCACGGCGGCCCACAGGTAGAAGCCAGCGTCGGGCAGGCGCACGTCCATCACCGAAGCCAGCAGCGGGGTCACCTGGGCGAACTTCTCGCGGTACATCGCGCGGTTCTCGACCACGTGGGCCTCGTCGTTCCAGGCGGCGATGCTGGCGTGCTGGACCATCGGGCTCATCGCCGCGCCGTGGTAGGTGCGGTAGAGCAGGAAGGCCTTGATGATCTTTGCGTCGCCGGCCACGAAGCCGGAACGCAGGCCCGGCACGTTGGACCGCTTGGACAGCGAGGTGAAGCAGATCAGGTTCCGGAAATCGTCCCGCCCCAGCGCCTTGGCCGCCTCCAGGCCGCCCAGCGGCGGCTCGTCGCGGAAGTAGATCTCCGAATAGCACTCGTCACTGGCGATCACGAAGCCGTGGCGGTCGCTCAGCTCGAACAGGCGCTGCCATTCGGTCAGCGGCATCACCGCGCCCGACGGGTTGCCCGGCGAGCAGACGTACAGCAGCTGGGTGCGCGACCAGGTGGCCTCGTCGATCTGGCTCCAGTCCGCGGCGAAGTTGCGCGCCGGATCGCTGTTGGCGAAGGCGGTTTGCGCGCCGGCCAGCAGGGCCGCACCTTCGTAGATCTGGTAGAAGGGATTGGGGCTGACGACGGTGGCGCCGGGCTTGCTGCTGTCGACCACCGTCTGGGCCAGCGCGAACAGCGCTTCGCGCGAGCCGCTGCAGGGCAGGATGTGCGTGGCCGGATTCACGGTGACGTCATAGCGGCGCTGGATCCATGCCGCGATGGCCTCGCGCAGCTTCGGGTCGCCCAGCGTGGGGGGGTAGACCGAGAGACCGGCCATGCCCTCGACCAGGGCCTGCTTGACCAGCTCGGGTGCCGGGTGGCGCGGCTCGCCGATGCCCAGGCCGATGGGCTTCAGGTGGGCGGGCGGGGTGATGTCGCGCGTCAGTTCGCGCAGGCGTTCAAAGGGGTAGGGGTGCAGCGTGCCGAGGCGCGGGTTCATCCCGGGATTATCCCGATGGAACGGTGCCCCGCGCTTTCGCGGCAGCGACGGCTACAGCCAGCCCACGCAGCCCGGCGCGCCGCAGCGGCAGGCCAAGGTGCCGTTGTGGTGGGTCTCGCCGTAGTCGACGGTGATCTCCTCGCCCGGGCTGATGGCGCGCAGCGCGTAGAACTCGATGCGGCCGTCGCGGATGGTGAGCCGCGCATTCGGCGTGCAGGCATGGTTGGTGAAGCGCATCGGGTCCTGCGAGGCCGAGGCGTCGATCGCCTTTCTGGCCGAGATCTCGACGATCATGATGCGCTGCCGCCCTTCGGCGCGGCGGCGCGCCTCGCTGACGGAAATCGATTCGCCGCGGATCTCGCCGATCTTCTTCTGTGCCGGGATGTCCTCGGCCGCGAAGACGCCGAAGCCATCGATCGGGCTGCGGCGGACGGCGACTTCGTACTTCTGGTAGGCAGGGCGGCTGGCCAGGGCCATCAGCGGGGCCCCCCGCTCAGCAGTGCGGCCCTGGCGCCTCGCGCCTGCCCCCTGAGCGGGGGCCGAGCCCCTTGGTGCGGCCCAGCGTGGCTCATTGCTTCTTCTGCGCCGCCCAGCCCTTCAGCGCGGCCATCGTGTTCGCGACGTGGCGCAACGGATTCAGGCTGGTGAACTGGTAGACGATCTTGCCCTCGGGCGAGATCACGTACGAGGTGCGGTTGGCGTAATCGGGCTTCAGCGCCAGCACCGCGTCGTAGGACTTCATCACGCTCTGGTCGACGTCCGCACCGACCGCGAACTTGTTGCGGCATTCGGTCGTCGAGAACTTCTTCAGCGTTTCGATGTCGTCGTGCGACACGCCGATGACGGTGGCGCCCAGGCTGTTGTACTCGTCGGTCGCCTCGGCGAACTTGTTGGCCTCGATGGTGCAGCCCACCGAGAACGCGGCCGGGAAGAAGTACAGCACCACCGGGCCCTTCTTCAGCGCCTCCGACAGCTTGAACTTGCTGACGTTGCCGGCGAGCGAGGAGTCGATGGCGAAATCAGGCGCCTTGTCGCCGACGTCCAGCGCGGCCTGGGCCGGCGCAGCGGCCAGGACGAGCGACAACGCCAGCGCGGCGGCCGAAACAGCAGGAGCGAGCATGCGGGGCATTTGCGTATCCTTGGCGCCGCTTTCAAGAGGGAAGCGACGAAAACACGGGCGGGGAATGGCAGCGGTTCAGGCCGAAGTGGGAAATGATACGCAGCGGCTCGAGGGCTGGTTTCGGCGGCCGGTCCGACCGGGGCCGCTGCAAGGCTTTGCGCTGCCCCAGGCAGGCATTGCGATCGCCCGGCTGCCGGCGTTGCTGCTCGCGATGGCGCTGCTGGTCGTGGTGCTGGCCGGCTGTTCTTCCTTGCCGCGGGGTGTCGAGCGCCAACCGTCGAGCGCGCTGCCGGCCATCCCAGCGTCCACGCTGGGCCGCATTGCCGCCGCGTCGTCGCCCGACCCGCTGCTGACCGGCTTCCGCCTGCTGCCCATCGGCAGCTTCGCGCTCGACACCCGGCTGCAGCTGATCCGCCGCGCCGAACGCTCGATCGACGTGCAGTACTACCTGGTGCAGAACGACGAGACCGGCCGCTACCTGCTGCGTGCCCTGCGCGATGCGGCCCGGCGGGGCGTGCGAGTGCGACTGCTGCTGGACGACCTCTACACCTCCGGCAGCGACGAGCTGCTGCTGGGCCTGGCCGCGCACGCCAACGTGCAGGTGCGGCTCTTCAATCCGTTCACCGTCGGGCGGACCGCCTTCTTCACCCGCTTCGCGTTCTCGCTGAACGAGTTCGGGCGCGTCAACCGCCGCATGCACAACAAGCTGCTGGTCGCCGACGGCGCGATGGCGGTGGCGGGCGGCCGCAACGTCGCCAACGAGTACTACATGCGCCACGAGCAGGCCAACTTCGTGGACCTGGATGCTTTCATCACGGGCCATCTGGTGCCGCAGCTGCACGAGCTGTTCGACGACTACTGGAACAGCCCGGCTTCCTTTCCGGTGCAGTCGATCATCAGGGCCCGCGCCGACCCCCCGGTGCTGCGCGCGGTCTTCGAGCAGCTCACCAGCCCCGCCACCACGCCGCCGCCGGAGCCGCCACCCGTGAACGACGTGCTCGGCTACGGCCCGATCGCCGACGACCTGGACGCCGGTCGGCTGGGCCTGGTGTGGGCGCCGGCGGCGACCTACGCCGACGCCCCGCAGCGCATCAAGGGCCTGGACGTGCACTATGGTGGCGTGCCGCTGCACGACGTCGAGTCGGTGCGCTACAACGTCGCCGAGCTGATGCGCCGCGCCCGCCGCGAGGTGGTGATGACCACGCCGTACTTCATCCCCGGCGAACGCGGCCTGGCGCTGATGGCGGAGATGCGGCGCAGGAACGTGCAGGTCAAGGTGCTGACCAACTCGCTGGCCGCCACCGACGAGCCGCTGGTGCACAGCGGCTACCGCCGCTACCGCCCGCAGCTGCTGAAGATGGGGGTCGAGCTGCACGAACTGAGCCCGCTGCGCGTGCGCCGCACCTCGCGGCTGGGCATGTTCGATTCCACCCAGGGCCGCCTGCATGCCAAGACCGCCGTGATCGACCGCGAGCGCGTCTTCATCGGCTCGATGAACTTCGACCCGCGCTCCGAGAAGCACAACACCGAGATGGGCATCTTCGTCGACAGCCCGCAACTGGCGCGCGAGGTGTTGCGCCTGATGGACCTGGACAAGCTGCAGGCCTCGTGGCGCGTCGTCCTGGGCCCCGACGGCCGCTCGCTGCGCTGGCTCGCGCAGGACGACGAGGGCGAGGTGGTGCTGGACCGGGAGCCCGAGGCGGACTGGTGGACGCGGTTCTGGCTGAACCTGCTGGCGCCGTTGGCGCCGGAGGAGTTGCTGTAGCGACAAGACGCGCGCGTCAATGGCAACAAGTCGCATGGCGCGGCCGGCCCTGGCCCCCTCGATCGAGTGCCGTGGCCACGTGCATCGGAAACTAAACTGCCTGCGCCTTGAAACGCCGCAACCCGCAGCTGCGAGCGTATGGCTTCGCAGATGTGTGCACATGAAGGTTTGCCGTGACGGGATGCGGGCAGCGATTGCGGCCGTGGTTTTCTTGTCGCTTGCTCCTCGCGAGGCGGCGGCACGTGGCGACGCTCCCGACATTGGCTCAACCGTTGCCGAGAAGTTCGAACTGGACACCGGCTCCGTCCGCCGCGATGGTGACTTGGTCCACTACCGGGTGCGGTCGCGTTCGAACTTCTCGTTCCGCTCGGACTACGAAGGGCAGATCAAGGCCAACTGCCGCCAGCGCCTGCGGGCGGAGTTGACTGGCGTCAGCAGGTTCGGCGACTCGCCGCCGCAATGGTCCAGCTCCGAACAGATGCGCAGCGTCTTCGACGGCACGCGCCAAGCCAAGGAACTCGACGCGGTCTGCAAGCTGGCAGGTTGGGTACGCGAGGCGGACGCCACAGTCGCTGCAGCGCAGCGACCGGACAAGACCTCTGAGCGGATGCCGCTCGCCAGCGTGCCCGCGCCGCCGCCGGCTGGAACGAGGTCTCCGCCATCCGACCTGCCGGCTGATGCGGTGGCGCCTCTGAACCGGTCGGCGTCCGTGGCGACCGACCGCCACCCGGTGTCCTCCGGTAGACGGGCGTTGTCAACGGGACCGGGGTTCCTTTTGAGCGCGCAAGGTTTGGTCGTGACGTCGGGCACGCCCCTTTCAAACTGCGGGCGCTTGGAAATCCACCACGGCCGGAGTCGGCGCGTGGCCCACGTGTTGATGGAAGACGGGCGGAAGGGCCTGGCGCTGCTGAAGGTCGGCGGCGGACCGTATACGACGCTGCCGCGCAGCGCAGGCCCGCTGGCGTCGGGCGCGGCAGTGACTGTTGTCGGGCGACTGGCAGATGCCGACTCCGGGCCGGCCGTCGCGGCAGGTGTCGTCTGGGGACAAACGGGGGGCCAGCTGATGGTGGCGGTGCCGCCGGGATATCGCACGCTGAGTGGTGTCGTGCTCGATGATCGTGGCGCGGTGGCTGGATTCGTGGATGGCCAGGCGGCCGTCCGCTTCGGCCTGCCCCTGCTCGCCGGTCCGCCCGTGGCTGATATCGGTTCGTTCCTGGCATCGGGGCCGGTCGCATGGCCGGCTTCTGCCGAAGCGACGCCGCCATCGCTGGCGAGACTGTTGAGGCGCGGTATCAGCGCCGCGGTGCAGGTGATCTGTCACCTCTGAGGTGACGGATCGGGGAGACGGCAGCAGTGCCGAAGAGAGGGAGGGAACGTGATTGTCGGCATCGATCTGGGGACAACGAACAGCTTGGTCGCCATCTGGAAGGATGGTCAGGCGCAATTGATCCGGAATGGTCTTGGCGAGGTGCTGACGCCGTCGTGCGTCAGCCTAGACGACGACGGCACGGTGCTCGTCGGCCGGGCGGCGCGCGAGCGACTGCAAACGCATCCCGATCGCAGTGCAGCGGTCTTCAAGCGCTATATGGGAAGCAACCGGACCATCCGGCTGGGCGGCCGTGATTTCCGGCCCGAGGAACTGTCGGCGCTGATCCTGAAGGCCCTCAAGGCCGATGCGGAGGCCGCATTGGGCGAGCCGGTGACAGAGGCCATCATCACCGTGCCCGCGTATTTTTCCGATGCTCAGCGCAAGGCCACCCGGGCGGCCGGCGAGATTGCCGGTCTGCGCGTCGAGCGCCTGCTCAATGAGCCGACCGCGGCCGCGCTGGCCTATGGAATCCACCAGCGTGGAGAGGAAGCGCGGTTCCTGGTGTTCGATCTCGGCGGCGGTACGTTCGACGTCTCCATCCTCGAGCTGTTCGAGGGCGTGATGGAGGTGCGGGCCACCGCGGGCGACAACCTGTTGGGCGGAGAGGACTTCGTGCACGCGCTGTGCGACCTGTTCTTCGTGCGCAGGAACCTGCCTGATTCGCTGCGCCGGGACGACGGCTTCATGCAGCGACTGTCCGCTCAGGCAGAGGCGGCCAAGCGGGCCTTGAGCACGCAGGCCAAGGCCCGCATCCAGGTCAACCATGATGGCGTCGATCATGTGCTGGAACTGGACGAACCGGCGCTGGAGCAGGCCTGCGCACCGCTGCTGAAACGACTGCGCGCACCTGTGGAGCGTGCTCTGCGCGATGCCAACGTGCGCAGCAGCGAGCTGGACAACGTGGTTCTTGCGGGCGGGGCGACACGCATGCCGATCGTTCGCCGGCTGGTGACGATGCTGTTCGGCCGATTTCCCTCCGTCGAGCTGAATCCGGACGAAGTGGTGGCCCTGGGCGCCGCAGTGCAGGCCGGCTTGAAGATGCGTGACGCGGCGCTCAGCGAAGTGGTGATGACGGACGTGTCGCCCTACTCGCTGGGCGTGGAAGTAGGCATCAAGCTGGATGAGCGATCTTCCTCGCAAGGGCACTTCGATCCGATCATCGAACGGAACAGCACCGTGCCTGTCAGCCGGGTCAAACAGTACGTGCCGCAGCGCGACGGGCAGTCCGAGATCGTGTTGGAGATCTACCAGGGCGAAGCCCGCATGGTTCGCGACAACATCCACATCGGGTCGCTCTGCGTGCCGCTGCCGCGCGCGTCAATGGCCGAATCGGCGGTGGATGTGCGTTTCACGTACGACGTCAACGGACTGCTGCAGGTCGAGGCGACCGTCCGCAAGACACAGCGCACGGTGAGCGTGCTGATCGAAGGCAATCCCGGGCTGCTGACACCGGCTGAAATCAACGAGCGTCTGCTGGCCTTGTCCGACCTCAAGATCCACCCGCGCGACAAGCTGGAGAACCGCACGCTGCTGGCGCGCGGCGAACGCCTGTTCGAGCAGTGCCGAGGCACGGAGCGGGAATGGCTGGGCGCGCAGATCCTGGGCTTCGAGCGCTTGCTGGCATCGCAGGATGAGCGCCGCATTGCGCCCGGCCGGCGTGAATTCGCCGCGCTGCTGGACCGCGTCGAGCGGGACAGCTTCCTGGATGGCGGACCGCAGTAAGGGCCGACATGTCCGAGGCGACCTTTCCGTTCCTCCAGGCCTTGGGCCTGGATCAGCACGCAGATGAGCGCGCAGTGCGTCGTGCCTATGCGCAGCGCTTGAAGCGCATCGATCAAGCCAATGAACCCGAAGCCTTCCAGGCGCTTCGCAGCGACTACGAAACGGCACTGGGCTGGCTGGCGTGGAAGGCAAGACAGGCGGACAACAATCCTGCCGAGATCGACGGCGATGCAACTCCCGAAGATGCCGCGGCATCACCAGAGCCATCGCCAGGCGCAGAAGTGGCCGAAACCGGACTGGCCGGTGGTGATGCTGTCTCTGCTGCCGAGCCCATCCAGCCGCCGGAAACCGATGGCGAGCAACTCGCCCGCATTCGGGCGGAGGAGGTGTTCGCCAACTTCTTGCAGCTGTCGCAGTCCCCGTTCGGGGATGAGGTGCAGGCAAGACGCGCGCTGGAAGTGGCGCTGTCCGATGACCGCCTGATTCACCTGGAATCGCGAACGTACTTCGAATACCGGGTCGCGCTGCTGCTGATGGAAGGCTGGCGTCCCGGACATGAGTTCCTGTTCGGACCGGCGTGCGACCTCTTCCACTGGGACAAGGACCGCCGACACTTGCGGATGTTCGGGGCCCTCGGGGCAGCCGTCGACGCCGCGATCAATGAGAAGCTGATCTTCTATCGCCAGTCGCCGCAGCAGTTCGAGGCGCAGCGCAAGCTCGTGAGGCGCTTGCGCGATGCGCGCGAGCCATCGCCCCAGACGCTGCGCGCATCGATGCCATCGCTCGAATGGTTGGTGGAGCACTATCCGCACTGGCTGAACGTCGTCACCTCGAGGGAAAACATCGTGCGTTGGCGGCAGTCCCATGCCGCCTTGGGTCCGGGCGATCGAGGCTCGAACAATGACGTTCCAGGTCAGCCGCTGTTTCGTCCGCAGCCCGCGTACCTGACGAGCAGGAACCCTGTTCCGCTGCCGCTTGCGCTGATCCTGATGGGCCTGCTGTTCGTCCTGATCATGGCCAACCGGCCAGGCTCGACGGGGGCCGGCGCAGTCCAGCAATCAATCTCGACCTCCCAGTCCATGCCGTTTCCGCCGCTCGGCGACACACATGGAAGGCTCAGGGGCCAGGGCAGTCCACTCACCAGCGGGGACGCACAGGCCGCATTGGACATCGGTGCAACAGGCTCGACGAGGAACGCTGACCGCGAAAGGCAGCTGGCCGATCTGGAGCGCCGCCAGACTGAGATTGACCGCGAGCTGAAGAAGGCTCGCGGCGACACGCCTCGCAGCACTGCCGCCGCGCGCAGCCCGGCGCCTGCCGCGTCGCGTGCCACGTTCAAAGCCCCGGACCCGATGGACGTCCCGGGACTGGCAGCGCCGTCCAATCGATCGCCCGCTGATGACTTGCTGCGCGACACTGCCGCCAAGTCTGCGGTTCCCCGGCTCGGCGGTCAGCCTCTGCCATGACGTTCCTGTGGGGCATCACACTGATGGGTGGCCTGGTAGGTCTCAATGGCTGGATGACTTGGCGAATCATTCAGGCACCGGTCCGGCATTTGCCTCACAAGCGAGTCGTCTTCGTGGGCATCTGGTTGATGCCGCTGTTGGGGGCGGCCATCGCGCGCAATCACCTTCGCGCCTATGTGCCTGGAGAGACACATCGCCACAAGATGAGCCGCTGGCAGCATCGGGTGGTGTCGGACGTGGCGCCTGTTCATCTGGCGCTGGAGAACGCTCCGCCATTCGACATCGCTCGCCACCTGCAGCGCACGGACGGCTGGCCCGTCCTGCCCCGCGAGCCGGTTCACCGCTGGTTGGCCGCCATTTCCGATGAAGCCACGCGGGGCCAAGCACGCGACGCACTCCGGCAGGCGTGGTTGCTTCACTGCAGGGATTTCCTGGGAGGCTCCTTCCGCGTGCATCGCTCGGAAGCCTTGCTGATGCTGTCTTCTGCCGACGCCTGCATCGACGAAGCCAATGCGGACGCGGCGCTGGCCATTCGCCGGCGAGCCAAGACCTGGCTCGGGGCCCTTGGCATCAATGCTGCCGCGCGCTGCATCGTTGTGTTCCTCGATGAAGAGCGGGTCCGCCAGTGCCTGCCTACTGCAATGTCGACTCGGGTCATGCGCCTCGCAGAAAACAACGGCCTGCTTCCGGGTCACGCGTTCGACTGCCTGGTGACGTCGGAGGTCACCTTGAGGTCGTTCCAGGCGGTGTTGATGCGTGACTTGATCTTCGAGGCGCTGGCCGAATCATCAATGCCTGCCTGGCTCAAGCACGGTCTGGCCGAGCAAGGTGCATTCGAATTGGCCGATGCCCAGGCCCCGCCGTGGATCGGCCCCGACATGCGCGGGACATTCTGGGATGAAGAGCAGATTCAGGCGTTCTGGTCCGGGGAAGCTTTCGAGGCCGGTGACAACGCCACGGACCTGGCGGTCGACCTCGCGCGGATGATGGTGGATCACCTGCGGGGCACTTCGGCGGCGTTCAGGCAGTTCGTTGCCGAAGCATCCGTGCTGGACGCTGGTGCCGACGCCGCGCGGGAGTTGCTGGAACTCGATCTCGGTGCTTGCGCGTGCGTCCTGCTGGGGCATGAACCCATCATGTCCTGGGCGCCGCGCAGTTTCTCGGTGGTCTGAGCGCCAGCCGCACGCACAGGGCCAACGCCGTCAGAGCAACCCACGCTCCACCGGCATGCTGGGCAGATTCACCGCCGGCAGCGGCTTCCACCCCTTCTTGCGGTGCTCCGCGATCACGTTGGTGTAGATGCCGCCGCGCACGTACCACTTGGCGGTGATGCGGATGAAGCGTGGCCGCGTCACCTTGACGATATCGTCGAGGATGGTGTTGGTGACCTTCTCGTGGAACGCGCCTTCGTTGCGGTAGCTCCAGAAGTACATCTTCAGGCTCTTCAGCTCCACGCAGAGCTGGTCCGCGATCATGTCGATCGTGAAGTGCGCGAAGTCGGGCTGGCCGGTCAGCGGGCAGTGGCAGGTGAACTCGGGCACCTGGAACTGGATCACGTAGTCGCGCTCCGGCGACGGGTTCGGGAAGACGTGCAGTTCCTTGCTGGGCGCGCTCGGCGGGTTGGGGGGCATCGGGCGCTGCTTGGGCGCCGGTGAGGGCACGGGGGCTCGCGCCTTCTTCGGCGCAGGGGTGCGGGCCATGGTCATGCGGCTTTCGAGAGGGGGCGCGATGGTATCATCCGGCCCGCTTTGCGCCTTGCTCCGGGCGCAATAAATCCATACAAATCAACTACTTACCGATACTTGGCGGCGGCCTCGCCCACGCCGGCGAGGTCGGTGGCCGAGAGGCCCGAAGGCCTGCTCCATGCGCCTGAACCAGATCAAGCTGTCCGGCTTCAAGTCCTTCGCCGAACCCACGACCTTCCAGCTCCCCGGCCAGCGCGTGGGCGTGGTCGGGCCCAACGGCTGCGGCAAGTCCAACATCATGGACGCGGTGCGCTGGGTGCTCGGCGAATCGAAGGCCAGCGAGCTGCGCGGCGAGAGCATGCAGGACGTGATCTTCAATGGCTCGGGCAACCGCAAGCCCGCCAGCCGTGCCAGCGTGGAACTGGTCTTCAGCAACGAGGATGCGCGCGCCGGCGGCCAGTGGAACCAGTTCGCCGAGATCGCGGTCAAGCGCGTGCTGACGCGCGACGGCACCTCCAGCTACTTCATCAACAACCAGCCGGTGCGCCGGCGCGACGTGCAGGACGTGTTCCTGGGCACCGGCCTGGGCCCGCGCGCCTACGCCATCATCGGCCAGGGCACCATCAGCCGCATCATCGAATCCCGGCCCGAGGAACTGCGCATGTTCCTCGAGGAGGCCGCGGGCGTCTCCAAGTACAAGGAACGCCGCCGCGAGACCGAGAACCGCCTCAAGGACACGCGTGAGAACCTCACGCGGGTCGAAGACATCCTGCGCGAGCTGAACAACAACCTCGAGAAGCTGGAGAAGCAGGCCGAGGTTGCCGCGCAGTACCGGCAGCTGCAGGAAGACGGCACGCGCAAGCTGCACTACCTCTGGTTCCTGAAGCAGCGCGACGCCGCCACCGAGGAAGAGCGCGTCAAGACCGCGGTGTCCGAGGCCACCAATGCACTGGAATCGCGCCTGGCCGAACTGCGCCACGTCGAGGCCGAGCTCGAGACCATCCGCCAGGCCCACTACGGCGCCAGCGACAAGCTGCACCACGCGCAGGGCGAGCTGGCCCAGGCCGCGCTGGAGGTGAGCCGCCTCGAAGAGCGCATCCGCTACGTGGTGGACAGCCGCAACCGGGTGCAGCAGCGCCTGACCGAGCTGCAGGCGCAGACCGCGCAGTGGCAGCAGCGCCGCGGCGATGCCGAGGCGGAGCTGGAAGACATCGCGGCGCAGATCGAGGCCGCGGAAGAGCAAGCCGGCGTGCTGGCCGCCCAGGCCGAGGAGCAGGCCATGCGACTGCCGGATGCGGAGGAAGCCGTGCGTCAGGCCCAGGCGCGCGCGAACGAACAGCGCACCAAGGTCAACGAGGTGCAGCAGCAGATCCAGGTGCTGGCTGCGGACAGCCGCAACATCGACGAGCAGGCGCGTGGCCTGCGCGCGCGGCGCGACCGGCTGTCGGCGGAGGCGAAGAACCTGGCCACGCCGGACCTGCAGAAGCTGGCCGATCTGAAGGTGCAGGAGGCCGCCGCGGCCGACGCGCTGCAGACCGCCGAAGCCCGGCTGCACGAGCTGCAGGAGCAGGCGCCGGCGCTGGACGAGCAGCGCCGCGCCCAGCAGGAACTGGCCAATGCCGAGGCCCACAAGCAGGCCGACACGGCCGCTCGCCTGACCGCCCTGCGCGCGCTGCAGGAGAAGGTACAGACCGAGGGCAAGCTCAAGCCCTGGCTGGCCAAGCATGGGCTGGACAGCCTGCAGGGCCTGTGGACCAAGGTGCACATCGAGAGCGGCTGGGAAACGGCGCTGGAGTCCGCGCTGCGCGAAAGGCTCAATGCGCTGGAGGTCGGCCGCGTGGAGACGGTGCGCGCCTTCGCCGCCGACGCGCCGCCGGCCAAGCTGGCCTTCTACACCCCGCCGCAGGCCGCGATCGCTAACACGCATCAGACGCTGCCACGGTTGTCCGACCTGCTGCGCCTGGGCGATGCCGGACTGAAGGCGCTGCTGAACGACTGGCTCGAAGGCGTCTACACCGCGGACAACATCGACGACGCGCTGGCCGCGCGCAACAAGCTGACGCATGGCGAGGTCATCATGACCCGCGAGGGCCATGCCGTCGGCCAGTTCTCGGTCAGCTTCTACGCGCCCGATTCGGAGCAGGCCGGCATGCTGGCCCGCGCGCAGGAGATCGAGAACCTGGAGCGCCAGGTGCGTGCGCAGGCTCTGATCTCGGACGAGGCGCGCAGTGCTTTGGTGCGGCTGGAAGCGGCCTACACCGATGCAGCGCAGCGCCTGGTCACTGCCCGCCGCGAGGCCGCCGAGGCCCAGACCCGCGCCCACCAGCTGCACGTGGAACTGCTGCGCCTCACCCAGCAGGCCGAGGCCACCAGTGCCCGCCGCGGCCAGCTGGAAGAGGAGCTGCAGGAGGTCGATGCGCAGCTGGAGGCGCTGGAAGAGCGCCGCATGACCGGCGAGGCGCGCTTCGAGGAACTGGACCTGCAGTTGGCGAACACGCAGGAACGCCATGCGGAGCTGGAAGAGGCGGTGATCAATGGCGAGCGGCGCCTGAGCGACGCGCGCGAACAGCTGCGTGCGCTGGAGCGCCAGGCGCAGGAATCGCAGTTCCAGGCCCGCTCGCTGGCGGCGCGCCGCGGCGAGTTGCAGCGCTCCATCGAGACCGCCGAGCAGCAGGCCGCCAGCAATGCGCAGACCGGCGAGCAGCTGGAGCTGGAGCTGGGCACGCTGAACGACAGCGCCGCGCAGGCGGGCCTGCAGGACGCGCTGGCGCTGAAGGCCGAACGCGAGAAGGCCCTGGGCGCGCAGCGCAGCGAGTACGACGACCTGTCGGCCAAGCTGCGCCAGGCCGACGAGCAGCGCCTCGGCTTCGAGCGCAGCCTGGAGCCCTTGCGCGAGAAGATCACCAAGCTGCAGCTGGAGGCGCAGGCCGCGCAGCTGGGCGGCGCCCAGTACCTGGAGCAGCTCACGGCGGCGAACGTCGACCTGGAAGCGCTGGCCGCCGACGTGGCTGCCAACAACGTGAAGCTGTGGGGCCTGCAGGGCGAGATCGACCGCATCAACCGCGAGATCGCCTCGCTGGGCGCGGTGAACCTGGCTGCGCTGGACGAATTGACGGCCGCGCGTGAACGCAAGACCTTCCTCGACGCGCAGAACGCCGACCTGAACGAGGCGATCAAGACGCTGGAGGATGCGATCCACAAGATCGACCTGGAAACGCGCGACCTGCTGGCCAAGACCTTCAACCTGGTCAACGAGCAGTTCGGCCGCATGTTCCCGTCGCTGTTCGGCGGCGGCACGGCCAAGCTCGTCATGACCGGCGACGAGATCCTGGACGCCGGCGTCCAGGTGATGGCGCAGCCCCCAGGCAAGAAGAACTCGACGATCCACCTGTTGTCCGGCGGCGAGAAGGCGCTCACCGCCATTGCGCTGGTGTTCGCGATCTTCATGCTCAACCCCGCGCCCTTCTGCCTGCTGGACGAGGTGGACGCGCCGCTGGACGACGCCAACACCGAGCGCTACGCCAAGCTGGTCAGCGAGATGTCGATGAAGGGCACGCAGTTCCTCTTCATCAGCCACAACAAGATCGCGATGGAGATGGCCGAGCAGCTGATCGGCGTGACCATGCAGGAGCAGGGCGTGTCGCGCATCGTGGCGGTGGACATGGAAGCCGCCGTCGGCATGGCGGAAGCAGCATGAGCGGCGAGGGCAGTGGCGTGAGCCTGACCGTGCTGCTGGCGATCCTGGGCGCACTGGTGCTGCTGGCCGTCGTCGTGCATGGCGCCTGGGCCGCGCGCAAGGCCAGTCCGAGGCGGGCCGAACCGGTGGCGGAACCGCCGCGGGTCGAGCCGGTGCTGTCGCGCCACGACGGGGATCCCGAACTGTCGCCTTCCGATGCGGAAGTGCTGCCCGAACTCAAGATCACGCCGCGCAAGGCCAGTGCACGGCTCGATCCGCTGATCGACGCCATTGCGCCGATCACGCTGGAGGCGCCGGTCAGCGGCGAACTGGCGCTGACGCACCTGCCGCCGTCGCGGCGCGCGGGAACCAAGCCCTTCCTGATCGAGGGGCTGAACGCCGAGAGCGGCGATTGGGAGCTGCCCGCGGCCGGCCAGCGCTACAGCGAGTTCCAGGCCGGCGTGCAGATGGCCAACCGCAGCGGCGGGCTGAACCAGATCGAGTTCTCCGAGTTCGTGCAGAAGCTGCAGGGTTTTGCCGACGGCGTGGGCGGCATGGTGGAAGTGCCGGACATGATCGACGTGGTCAACCGAGCGCGCGAGCTGGACGCCTTCGCCGGCGAGCACGATGCGCAACTGGCCGTCACCTTGCGCGCGAATGGAGCGGCCTGGTCGGTGGGCTACGTGCAGCAGTGCGCCGGGCGCCGCGGCTTCGTGCCCGGCGTGCTGCCGGGACGGCTGGTGCAGCCTTCGCCCGAGGAAGGTGCGCCGCCGGTGCTGGTGCTCAGCTTCGATGCCCAGGCCGCGCTCGCGGAGGATCCCAACATCGCGGCGGTCCGGCAGCTCACGCTGTCGCTGGACGTGCTGCAGACCCCGGAGGCCGCCGAGCCCTTCCCGGCCTGGCATGAAGTGGCCCGCACGCTGGCGGCGGACATGGATGCCACGCTGGTCGACGACCAGGAACGGCCCATCACGCTGCACGCGTTCGCCTCGATCGGCGAGGACCTGAAGACGCTGTACCGCAAGCTGGAAGCACGCGACCTCGCCGCGGGCTCGACCGCGGCGCGGCGCCTGTTCAGCTGAAGCGCTCCACCTCGCCCTGCAGCCGCGGGCCGCGGGGGACGAACGCGTGGACCGCACCCCGACCGTCGGCGCGCCTGCGGGCACCGGCCTTGCCACCGCGGTGCGATGCTCGATTGCCTGGTCATCGGTGCGGGGCCGGCGGGCCTGGCGGCGGCGCTGTACCTGCGGCGCTACCACCGCACCATCCGCATCGTCTCCCTGCCCGACAGCCGGGCGCTGAAGATCGACCGCTCGCACAACGTGCCCGGTTTTCCGGCCGGCATTTCGGGCCGTGACTTGCTGAACCGCTTGCACAGGCAGCTCGCCGCCTTCGGTGGCCAAGTGCAGGAAGCCGCCGTTACCGAGCTGCGCCGCGATGGTCAGGGTGGTTTTGTGGCGCAAGCCGGCGTCGAACCCCTGGCCGCCCGCCGCGTGCTGCTGGCCACCGGCGTCGAGGACGTCGAGCCGGCGCTGCCGGGCATCGATGCGCTGCTGCGCCAGTCGCGCCTGCGCCAGTGCCCGATCTGCGATGGCCATGAGCACAGCGGCCAGCGCATCGCGGTGCTGGGCCGCGGCGACCATGGCGCGCGCGAGGCGCTGTTCCTGCGCCGCTTCAGCGAGCGCATCGTGCTGTTCGACCTGCAGGCCGGCGACCCGGTACCCGACGCACGTCGGCGGCAACTGGCGCAGGCGGGCATCCAGTGCCTTGCCGTCATGCCCGCGGCGGCCGAGATCGGCCGTGCCGGCCAGGTGCGCCTGCGCCTGGGCGATGGCGCCGTGCACGAGGCGGACGTGGTCTACGCCGCGCTGGGCAGCCGGCCGCGCAACGCGCTGGCACGCGAGCTGGGAGCGGCGCTGGACCTGCGCGGCAACGTCGTCACCGATGCTCACCTGCGCACCAGCGTGCCTGGGCTGTACGCCGCGGGCGACGTCGTCAGCGCGCTCGACCAGATTGCCGTCGCGCACGGGCATGCGGCCATCGCCGCGACCGCCATCCACAACAGCCTCGGGTGACCGGCCAGGCACCGGCACGGGCATGGCACTTGCCGAAAGCCTCCGCAACCCAGGACGCGCCGCGCCGCGCATGTCGCGCGGCGACCGCGGCCGAGGCAACCCATGGAGAAACCATGCCGGCATCCACCCACACCAGTTCCGAGCGCAGCACCGAGCGGTCCACGGCGGCCAAGGCGGTTGAAGCGACCAAGCTGCTGTCCGCGGATCACAAGGAAGTGAAGAAGCTCTTCAAGGAGTACGACAAGCTCGCCAAGGGCGAGGGGACCGAGGAAGAGAAGCAGGCCGTCGCGGAGCAGATCTGCGCGATGCTCACGGTGCACGCGAGCATCGAGGAAGAGATCTTCTATCCCGCCGCGCGCGAGGCGATGGACGAGCCGGACCTGCTCGACGAGGCCGAGGTCGAGCATGCGAGCGCCAAGGACCTGATCGCGCAGATCCGTGGCATGGCGCCGGGTGACGAGCTGTACGACGCGAAGGTCAAGGTGCTGGGCGAGTACGTCGACCACCACGTGCAGGAGGAAGAGAAGCAGCTGTTCCCGAAGCTGCGCAAGGCCGCCCTGGACCTGAAGGAGCTCGGCGCCGCGCTGCAGGCGCGCAAGCAGCAGCTGATGAACGAGATGGTCTGACGGCTGATCAGGTGGCGGCGTTCACGTCGGCGACCACCGCTCGCTCGGCCTCGTCGGCCGCCGCCTGCAGCGCACGCAGCCGTGCCGCACGCTTGGCCCGTGCCTGGCGCGCCAGCAGCGGGTGGTGCTCGCGCAGGTCGGCCAGGTTCTGCTCGAGTGCAAAGGTGCCGGAACGTCGGCGGACCCGCGAGGCCGAGCGCGAGAACGAGGCGTGCCAATGGGCGCGCTGCATGGTCCGGCGCCTCCCCGCGTCTGCTCAGTTGGACCAGGCGCCGGCCGGGCCGCGCGCCGCTTCGCCGGCGTAGGGGCGCCACGCGCCCTCGCGCTGTGCCAGGCGGTCGGTGACCACGCGCAGCACGGCGGCATTCCAGGCCAGGCCGCAATGGCTGCCCTCCACCTCGACGTTCTCGGCGAGCGGCCCTTCCTCGAGCAGGCAGGTCTGCCAGGCCACGACGCCGTCGCTGCGGCTGTAGATCGAGGTGGTGGGCACGGGCGGGTTGGAACGCAGGCGCCGAGCCAGCGATTCCTCCACCACCGGACGCGAGCCATTCAGCAGCCGGTACAGCCAGCTGACGTTGGTTTCGTCGCCGGTGCCCGCGAAAGGCGTGCCCAGCGTGATGACGACGCGGGTCTGCTCAGGGGCGAGCTTGGCGATCTCGCGGGCATAGATGCCGCCCAGGCTCCAGCCGATCAGGCTCACCCGTGCCTCGTACTCGTGCGACAGGCGCCGCACCTGCGCGGCCAGCTTCTCGAGCCAGTCCTCCAGGTCGCCGCGGGGGCCGGTATTGAAGCCGTGCTCCCAGTCGTGCACCGCGTAGCGCTGCGCCTCGCAGCAGTCGCGCAGCGGCGCAAGTGCATGGCGGTCCGAGGCGAGGCCGGGAAAGAAGATGACGGGGTGGCCGTCGCCCGCGGCCAGTGCGTCCCGGCTCATCAGTTTCATGCCGAGGAACTCGCAGGCCGCACGCAGCGGCTCGATGCCGAGCAGGCCGATGGAAGGTGCGCGCACGTCACCGTCGAGCCCGTGAAGATCTGCCATGGAAGACCCCTGGGGTGTTTGAACTGGTGCCATGGTCCGCCGCTTCGGGGTCTTGAACCAAGGGGAGAAAGGCGTGTCCGCTTGTACGCCTGCGCCTACACAAAGCGGTGCCAAACAGCACTGGAACCCGCACTTACACTGTCCGCGATGACGCCCCAGATCGCCCGCCGCGCCCAGGAACTGCGCGAGCAGCTGAACTACCACGCCCAGCGCTACTACGTCGAAGACGCGCCGGAGATTCCTGACGCCGAATACGATCGGCTGTTCGACGAGCTGCGCGCGCTCGAAGCCGCCTGGCCCGAACTGCGCACCCCCGATTCGCCGACGCAGCGCGTGATCGGTGCCGTGCTCGAAGGCCTGAAGCCGGTGCGCCACGTGGTCCCCATGCTGTCGATCGAAACCGAGCGCGACACCAGCGAGGCCGCGGCCCGCCGCTTCGACGCCCGCGTGCGCCGCGCGCTGGAGCTGGAAGACGACGCGCCGCCGGTGGCCTATTCGGCGGAGCTGAAGTTCGACGGCCTGGCCATCAACCTGCGCTACGAGCGCGGCGTGCTGGTGCAGGCCGCCACCCGCGGTGACGGCGAGACGGGCGAGGACGTCACCCACAACATCAAGACGATCGGCGACATCCCGAGAAGGCTCAAAGGCACCGAGGCCGAGGTGATCGAGGTGCGCGGCGAGGTCTACATGCGCCGCGACGGCTTCGAGCGCCTGAACGAAAGCCAGCGCGAGAAGGGCGAGAAGACCTTCGTCAATCCGCGCAACGCCGCGGCCGGCGTGGTGCGCCAGCTGGACGCCAACGTCGCCGCCAAGCGGCCGCTCAGTTTCTTCGCCTACGGCCTGGGCGAGGTGCGCGGCTGGACCCCGCCGCCCACCCACAGCGCGACGCTGACGGCGCTGTCGGGGTTCGGCATCACGGTCGACGAGGCGCGCGACGTGGTGCACGGCGCGGATGGCCTCGTCGAGTACCACGCCCGCATCGGCGCCCAGCGCGATGCGCTGCCCTTCGACATCGACGGCGTGGTCTACAAGGTGGACCAGCGCGCGCTGCAGGAGCGCCTGGGCTTCAAGACCCGCGAGCCGCGCTGGGCGCTGGCCCACAAGTACCCAGCGCAGGAACAGGCGACGCTGCTGCGCGGCATCGAGATCCAGGTCGGCCGCACCGGCAAGCTGACGCCGGTGGCCAAGTTGGAGCCGGTGTTCGTCGGCGGCACCACGGTCAGCAATGCCACGCTGCACAACATGTTCGAGCTGCGCCGCAAGGGCGTGCGCGTGGGCGACACGGTGATCGTGCGCCGCGCCGGCGACGTGATCCCCGAGGTGGTGGGCCGCATGCCGGGGCCGCGGCACGACTACGTTCCTAACTTCCGAATGCCGCGTCAGTGTCCCGCCTGCGGCAGCGCCGTGGTGCGCGAACGCGGCGGCATGGACTACCGCTGCAGCGGCGGCCTGGTGTGCCCGGCGCAGCGCAAACAGGCCATCCTGCACTTTGCCGGCCGCCGGGCGATGGACATCGAGGGCCTGGGCGACAAGCTGGTCGACCAGCTGGTGGATTCCGGCCTGATCCGCACGCTGCCCGAGCTGTACACGCTGGGCGTGGCCAAGCTCACCGCGCTGGAGCGCATGGGTGAGAAGAGCGCGCAGAACCTGGTGGCCAAGCTCGAGAAGAGCAAGAACGCCACCTTCCAGCGCTTCCTGTACGCACTGGGCATCCGCCAGGTGGGGGAATCCACCGCGCGTGACCTGGCGCGCCACTTCGGCAGCATGGACCGGCTGATGGACGCCTCACTGGAGCAACTGCTCGAGGTGCCGGACGTCGGCCCCATCGTCGCGCAGAGCATCCGCACCTTCTTCGACCAGCCGCACAACCGCGAAGCGGTGGAACAACTGCGCGCGGCCGGCATCCACTGGGAAGAGCACGACGGCGCCCAGAAGGAGGAGGGCCCGCAGCCGCTGGCCGGCAAGACCCTGGTGCTGACCGGCACGCTGCCCACCTTGAGCCGCGACGAGGCCAAGGCGCTGGTCGAGGCGGCGGGCGGCAAGGTCTCGGGCTCGGTGTCGAAGAAGACCAGCTGGCTCGTGGCCGGCGAGGAAGCCGGCAGCAAGCTGGACAAGGCGCGCGAACTGGGCATCGAGATCCTGGACGAGGCCGGGCTGCGCGCCCTGCTCGGCGGGTGAGCCTCACGGAGAGACCCCCATGGCCGTTCGAGAGATCCTGAAGATGGGCGACCCGCGCCTGTTGCGCATCGCGCAGCCGGTGCGGCAGTTCGACACGCCGGAACTGCAGGCGCTGGTGACCGACATGATGGACACCATGGCCGCGGCCAACGGCGCCGGCCTGGCCGCGCCGCAGATCGGCGTCGACCTGCAGCTGGTGGTTTTCGGCTTCCAGCGCAACCAGCGCTACCCCGAGGCGCCCCCGGTGCCGATGACGGTGCTGATCAACCCGGTGATCACCCCGATCGGCGAGGCGATGGAGGAGGGCTGGGAGGGCTGCCTGTCCGTGCCCGGCCTGCGCGGCATCGTGCCGAGGCACGCGCGAATCCGCTACGCCGGTGTCGACGTGCAGGGCCGGCCGATCGAGCGCGAGGCCGAGGGCTTCCATGCCCGCGTGGTGCAGCATGAATGCGACCACCTGATCGGCCGCCTGTACCCGACGCGCATGGCCGACCTGACGAAGCTGGGCTTCACCAGCGTTCTCTTTCCCGAGCTGGATGCGCAGGCTGGCGACGATGATTGACGTGGTGGGCCCCCTTCCCGTGTAAAGAAGTGCAGAGTGGGGGCCTTCACCGTCAGCCCGGGCTCCGGCGCGGCCGTTGTCCGGGGACGAGCACCTTGCCGTGGAGACGCCATGCCCCCCTCGATGCTGCGAACCGGCCTGGCCGCCGGCGTTCGCCGGCTTCGCCGACACCCCGCGCTGCTGACCGGCCTGGCCCTGGCCGGCCTGCTGGGCAGCGCGGTCCATGCCCAGGACCGCGAACCCGTCTACAGCCCCGACCGGCCGTCCGCCACCTCCGCCGCGCCGGAGCGGCAGGAGGCCGAGTGGCCGGCGCGCGTCGGCCGCATCGCCGACGTGCAAGGCAGCGTTCGCTTGCTGGAACGCGAGGACAACGAATGGGTCGCGGCCAGCATCAACCGCCCCGTCACCAGCGGCGACCAGTTCGCGACGCAGCCGGGTGCGCGGCTGGAGATCAGCGTCGGCTCGGCCACGCTGCGTCTGGACGGCGACAGCGAACTCGCGCTGCAGCGGCTGGACGACGAGGCCGTCGTGCTGCAGCTGCGGCGCGGCAGCCTGGCGCTGCAGGTGCTCTCCGGCGAGATGGCTGACCAGCTGGAAGTGCACACCCGCGAGGGCCGCTTCCGCCCGCGCGAGCCGGGCAGCTACCGCATCGACCGCCTCGACGACACCAGCCACGCCACCGCCTGGCGCGGCACGCTGCGCTTCGAGGGTCACGACAGCCTGCTCGTGGTCGGCCGCGGCCAGCATGCCGAGGTCTGGCTCGAAGGCCGCACCACGCACTACCGCTGGGCCGAGGACTGGCGCGACGACTTCGCCGCCTGGGTCGTGCGCGACGAGGCTGCCGACGCGCGCAGCGAGAGCGCGCGCTACGTATCGCCCGAAATGACCGGGTGGCAGGACCTGGACCGCCATGGCCGCTGGGAAACGCATCCCGAGCACGGCGCGGTCTGGACGCCGGCCGTGGTGCCGGTGGGCTGGGCGCCGTACCGCAGCGGGCACTGGGCCTGGATCGCGCCCTGGGGCTGGACCTGGATCGACGACGCCCGCTGGGGCTTCGCGCCCTTCCACTATGGCCGCTGGGTGTACTGGCAGCGGCGCTGGTGCTGGGTGCCGGGGCAGCGCAGCGTGCGGCCGGTGTACTCGCCGGCGCTGGTGGCCTGGATCGGCGGCGGGCGCGTGGGCATCGGACTGGGTGGCGCGGTGGGCTGGGTGCCGCTGGGTCCGCGCGACGTCCACCACCGCCACCGCTGGCGTGACCGGGACGGCTGGCGCGATGGCGGCCACGACCGCGGTGCCCACCGCCAGCCCGTGCCCGCGGCGCCGCGCACGGTGCCCACGGGCCCGGTGATGTACAGCAACCAGGGCGTGCCCGGCGCGGTGACCGTGGTGGCACTGGATGCCTTTGCGGGGCACCGCGTGGTGCCGGTGGCGGGGGGGACGACGGGCAGTCCGCTCATCCGTGGCGGCACCGTCCGCGCCCCGGTCACCGCCGTGGCACCGCCGCCCGCGCCACCGCGTGGGGCGACGCGCGATCCGGCGGACGGCAACCGCCGCACCATCATGCCGCCGCTCGGTCGCGAGGCGGCACCCGCGCCGGAGCCGGGACGTGTCCCGATGCCGCTGGCACCCGCCCCCGAACGTGCGCCGGTGCCGGCACCGGAACGCGCCATGACGCCGCCGCGCGCCGTGGCGCCGGTGCCCACCCCGCCCGTGCACGTGCCCGCCGCCCCCCGGGCCGCGCCGCCGCTGTCGGCACCATCGCCCGCGGCCGTGGTGCCGCCGGCCGCGGTGGCGCCGCCGCGAACGCCCGATGCGCCGCGGGGACAGGGGCCTTCGCGCGAGCGGGGGCGCGATGAAGAGCGCTCCGGCCGCCAGCGCGGGCCGGAGCCACGCGAGAACATGCGCGAGCGCGGTCAGGTGCGCTGACCCGCACAAGGCCGCTGGGCTCCCCCGGGTTGGCCGCCGTGGGCGGGGCCGGTCGCGCCCCCGTCAGCCCGCGAGCCAGGGCTTCAGCACGGGCCAGACGTTGCCCAGCATGCGCGGATGGGCCTCGGCCGTGGGGTGGATGCGGTCGGGCTGGAACAGCCGGTCCGCCTGCGGATCGTCGGCCACGCCGGCCAGCAGGAAGGGCACCAGCGCCGTGCCTTCCTCCTTCGCGACGCTGGCGAAGAGCGCCGCGAAGTCCTGCGCGTAGCGCGCGCCGTAGTTCGGCGGCACCTGCATGCCGACGAGCATCACTTTCGCGCCGGCGGCCTTGCCGGCACGGGCCATGGCCTGCAGGTTCTCGCGCGTCATGGTCAGCGGCAGGCCGCGCAGCGCGTCGTTGCCGCCCAGCTCGACGACCAGGTGACTGGGCCGATGCTGCTTCAGCAGCGCCGGCAGGCGTGAGCGGCCGCCGGAGGTGGTGTCGCCGCTGATGCTGGCGTTGACGACCGCGGCGGCCAGCTTCTCCTTCGCCAGCCGCTGCTCCAGCAGCGCAACCCAGCCGCTGCCGCGGGCCAGGCCGTATTCGGCCGACAGGCTGTCGCCCACCACCAGCACCGTCTTCTTCGGCGCCGTCGCGGCGGCGCGAGCCCCTTGTCCCGCCACCGCTGCGGTGAACGCCGCCACGCTAAAGTGCCGCAACACTGCGCGGCGCGACCACCCTCGCGAATCCACACCCAACATGTCCGATCCCATCATCGCCGTCGACCATGTCACCCGGCAGGTGACCGATTCCACCGGCACCCTGACGATTCTCCACGACATCGATTTCAGGTTGCGGCCGCGGGAGTCCACCGCCATCGTCGGCGCCTCGGGTTCGGGCAAGAGCACCTTGCTGGCCATCATCGCCGGCCTGGACCTGCCGACGCGTGGCACGGTGCGATGGGCCGGAACCGACATCTTCGAGCTGAACGAGGACGAGCGCGCGGCGCTGCGGGCGCAGCGGCTGGGCTTCGTATTCCAGAGCTTCCAGCTGCTGGGCCACCTGACCGCGCAGGAGAACGTGATGCTGCCGCTCGAATTACTCGGCCGCAGCGATGCCCGCGCCAAGGCCGGCGAGATGCTGCGCCGCGTCGGCCTGGGGGAGCGGCTCGCGCACTATCCGCGCACGCTGTCGGGCGGTGAGCAGCAGCGCGTGGCGTTGGCGCGGGCCTTCGTCGTCGAACCGGCGGTTCTGCTGGCCGACGAGCCCACGGGCAGCCTGGACTTCGCCACCGGCGAGCGCGTGATGCAGCTGATGTTCGACATGAACCGGGAGAGCGGCACGACGCTGGTGCTGGTGACGCACGACCGCGGCATCGCGGCGCGCTGCGACCGGCAGCTGCACATCGAGGCCGGGCGGCTGGTGGCTGCGGAGGCCACCGTCTGAGCCGCCGCGGCGGCATGAACGACGAAGGGGTGCCGCGGCACCCCTTGTCACATCGCCCGGCGGCGATCGGAGGCGGCCGCATGGCCGCTCACTTCACTGTGCAGAGAACTTGTAGTCGGTCTTGGCGGACTTGCGCAGGTCGTCCTGGAACTTCTGCAGCTTGGCCTGGGCCAGGCGCTGCTGGATCTGCGGCTTGACCTGGTCGAACTCGGGGAACTGCGCCTCGCGGGTGTCTTCCAGGCGGATGATGTGCCAGCCGAACTGGCTCTTCACCGGCGTCTCGGTCATCTCGCCCTTCTTCAGCGCGGTCATGGCCTTGCTGAACTCGGGCACGTAGTTCTCGGGCTTCGCGAAGTCCAGGTCGCCGCCGTTCTGGCCGGACCCCGGATCCTTGGACTTGGCTTTGGCCAGGTCCTCGAACTTGGCGCCGCCCTTGATCTGCGTGATCAGGGCCTTGGCCTCGTCCTCGCCCTCGACCAGGATGTGGCGGGCCCGGTATTCGGTGCCTGTGGCCTGGGCCTTGAACTTGTCGTACTCGGCCTTGGCTTCCGCGTCGGTCACCGGGTTCTTCTTGCGGTAGTCCTCGAACAGCTCGCGGATCATGATGCTCTGGCGCGCCAGTTCCATTTGCGCCTTGTAGTCGGCGCTGGCGGGGATGCCGCGGCGCTCGGCTTCCTGCGCGAAGATCTCGCGCAGCACCACTTGGTCCTTGGCCTGGGCCTGCAGCTCCGGCGTCACCTGCTGGCCGGCGCGCTCGGCCTGCTGCACCAGCGTGTTCAAGCGGGCCTGCGGCACCGGCTTGCCGTTGACGACGGCGATGTTCTGGGCCTGCGCACCCAGCGGCAGCAACAGGGCGGTGGCAGCGGCAGCGACGGCCACACGCACGGCAAAGGTCTTGCAGATCATGGCGATGACGTTCTTTCGGGATGGTGCGGCGCCGCGGGGGCTGTCGCTGGGGGTGTAATCGGCCGGTGGGGGCGGCGGAGTCAGGCGGTTCCGGCAGCTTCCTGCGGTGTGCGCGCCTCGATGGCCAGCGCGTGAATGCCCTGGGGGATCACCCGGCGCAGGGCATCATACACGAGGCGATGGCGGGCAATTCGGCTCAATCCGGCCATGCAATCTCCGACGATTCGCACCCGCAGATGCGAGCCTTCGCGGGCCCCGGCATGGCCGGCGTGCAGGTGGCTGTCGTCGATCACTTCCAGCGACTGCAGCGGGCCCAGGGCCTCGCGCAGGACGCGGTCGACTTCGGCGGCGGTGACGTGCGGCATGGCGGCGGGGATCAGGCCGGCGGCTTGCCGTCCCGCGCGGTAGCGCCGCCGGGCGGCGCCGACGCGGCGTCGGGCGTGTCTTCGATGTACTTGCTCAGGTACAGGCCCTGCGCCAGCGTGAACAGCAGCATCAGCCCGACGCCGCCGAAGAGCTTGAAATTGACCCAGGTGTCGGTGCTGAAGCTGTAGGCCACCCACAGGTTCAGCAACCCCATGAAGGCGAAGAAGGCGACCCAGGCGAAGTTCAGGCGCCGCCACACCACCTCGGGCAGCGTCAGCTGCTCGCCGAGCATCAGGCGCAGCAGGTTGCGGCCGAACAGCGCCTGCGCCGCCCAGAAGGACAAGCCCATGGCCCAGTACAGGCCGCTCGGTTTCCACTTGATGAAGGTCTCGCTGCGCAGGTAGATCGTGAGTCCTCCCAGCACGACGACCAGCGCCAGGCTGACCCACAGCATGAAGTCGACCTTGCGCCCGCGCAGCTTCAGCCAAGCCACCTGCGCCAGCGTGGCCGCGATGACGACCAGCGTGGCCAGCATCACCGGGCCTTCCTCGGGGCCGACCGCGCCGCCGGCCACCAGGGCGCCGAAATGCTGCGTGGCAAAGGCCGCTGCCCAGGCCTTGTGCGCCTCCGCGTACTTGAAGGTCGCGAAGAACAGGATGATGGGCAGGAAGTCGAACAGCAGTTTCATGCGGGGCGGAGTGTAGGACTCTCGGCGGGGCGGCCGGTTCAGGCGCGCGGGTCGAAATCGATGGCTGCGGAATTGATGCAGTAGCGCTCGCCGCTGGGCTCGGGGCCGTCGTCGAACACGTGGCCCAGGTGCGTGCCGCAGTTGGCGCAGCGCACCTCCACGCGGGTCATGCCGTGGCTGGTGTCGACCACCCGTTCGATGCGGCCGGGCTCGATCTCTTTCCACCAGCTGGGCCAGCCGCAGCCGGCGTCGAACTTGTGCTCGCTCTCGAACAGCACCTGGCCGCAGCCGATGCAGCGGTAGGCGCCGTTCTCCCAGTGGTCCCAGTACCTGCCGGTGAAGGCGCGCTCGGTCGCGGCATGGCGGGCGACCTGGTACTGCATCGGGTCCAGCTGGGCGCGCCATTCGGCGTCGGTCTTGCGGACCGGGTAGCGCGCGTCGTCGTGCGGATGAACGGGTTCGGTGGACTTGATGAGCTTCATGGTCGGCGTGGCCTCCAGCGGGTGCCCGGGCCCGCGGCGCGGGCGCAGAATCGTTTTGCTTGCACACCGGTCGCGGGCGCCGAGCAGTGTAGTCACCGGCCCCGTGTCGTCGGCACGACAGGGGCAATGGCCGTGCCGTGCCAGCATCTCCGCCGTTCAACGTCCACCACGTACCACCGAAGGAGACAAGCCATGGCAGCCTTGATGGGCCAGATGATGCAGATGCCGCTGTTGATCTCGTCGCTCGTGCGGCACGCCGCGCGGCATTGTGGCGACACCGAGATCGTCTCGAAACGCAACGAGGGCGACATCCACCGCACCGATTGGGCGGAGGTGGAACTGCGCTCGCGCAAGCTGGCGCAGGCCCTCGCGCGGCTGGGCCACGTGGCGGGCGACCGCGTGGGCACGCTGGCCTGGAACGGCTATCGCCACCTGGAGATCTACTACGGCACGTCCGGTTCGCAGCTGGTGTGCCACACCATCAACCCGCGGCTCTTCCCGGAGCAGATCGCCTGGATCGCGAACGATGCGGCCGACACCTCGCTGTTCTTCGACCTGAGCTTCCTGCCGCTGATCGAGAAGCTGGCCCCGGCGCTGCCGACGGTGAAGCACTTCGTGCTGATGGCGGGCCGCGCCCACATGCCGGCGCAGACCGCGATCCCGAACCTGCTGTGCTACGAGGAGCTGGTCGAGGCCGAGAACGGCGAATACGCCTGGCCCAGCTTCGACGAGAACACCGCGTCCAGCATCTGCTACACGTCCGGCACCACGGGAAATCCGAAAGGCGCGGTTTACAGCCACCGTTCCAGCGTGCTGCATGCCTATGCCGCCGCGCTGCCGGACGCAATGGACTGTTCGTCCGCCGACGTGGTGCTGCCGGTGGTGCCGATGTTCCACGTCAATGCCTGGGGCCTGCCCTATGCCTGTGCGCTGGTGGGCTGCAAGCTGGTGATGCCCGGGCCGCACCTGGACGGCAAGTCGCTCTACGAGCTGTTCGAGAACGAGAAGGTGAGTTTCAGCGCCGGCGTGCCCACCGTCTGGCTGGGGCTGCTGACCTACGTCAAGAGCAACAACCTGAAATTCAGCACCTTCAGGCGCACGGTGATCGGCGGCTCGGCCTGTCCGCCGGCGATGATGAAGACGCTGCAGGACGAGTTTGGCGTGGAGGTGATCCACGCCTGGGGCATGACCGAGCTGTCGCCGCTGGGCACCTTGTCGAAGCTGAAGTCCAAGCATGCCGACCTGCCGCGCGAGGCCAAGCAGAAGCTGCTGGAAAAGCAGGGCCGCGTGATCTACGGCATCGACATGGCCATCGTCGACGACGAGGGCCATGCCCTGGCCTGGGACGGTGAATCGTCCGGCAACCTGGTGGTGCGCGGCCCTTGGGTGATAGAGCGCTACTTCGGGCAGCGCGACGGCTCACCGCTGGTCAGCGTCGATGGCGAAGGCGGCTGGTTCCCGACCGGCGACGTCGCGACGATCGACGCCGACGGCTTCATGCAGATCACCGACCGGTCGAAGGACGTCATCAAGTCGGGCGGTGAATGGATCAGCTCGATCGACCTCGAGAACATCGCGATGGCGCATCCGGCGGTGCATGAAGCGGCCGCCATTGCGGCGCGCCACCCGAAGTGGGACGAACGCCCATTGCTGGTGGTGGTGAAGAAGCCCGGCGCCGAAGTCACGCGCGATGAATTGCTGCAGTTCTACGAGGGCAGGATCGCCAAGTGGCAGGTGCCCGACGACGTGGTCTTCGTCACCGAGATTCCCCATACGGCAACCGGGAAAATCCAGAAACTGAAGCTGCGCGAGCAGTTCAAGGACCACCGATTGCCCACTGCCTGACACCTGCGCGACACGCCCCGAAAGGGGCGTTTTCAATGGTGTTTCCGGGGCTTGTCTCTAGGGCGACAGGCCGTGTGGGGTAGTCCCTGAAACCCAGTCCGCGAGCCTTCCGTTACCGTGCGGACGTTGGTTGCAGCGCATCAATTCCACCCCGGAGACTCTCATGGCACCCGTGAAGCAAACCACCCGAATCGCCATGGCCGCCGCCGTGCTGGCGATGGCTCTTGGCGCCCAGGCGCAGAAGGGCGAGACGGTCAAGATCGGCTGGGTTGACCCACTCACCGGCCTGATGGCGCCGGTGGGCCAGAACCAGATCAAGAGCTTCCAGTTCGTCGCCGAGCATTTCAACAAGTCGAATCCGGCCGGCGTGAAGTTCGAGATGGTGCCGATCGACAACAAGCTGAGTCCGCAGGAGAGCACCAACGCCGTCAAGTCGCTGATCGACCAGGGCGTGCGCTACATCGTGCAGGGCAACGGCTCCGGTGCGGCGCTGGCCATCATGGATGCGATCCAGAAGCACAACGAGCGCAATCCCGGCAAGGAGCTGCTCTACGTCAACTACGCGGCGGTCGATCCCGACCTGACCAACAGCAAGTGCAGCTACTGGCACTTCCGCCTGGATGCCGACACCTCGATGAAGATGGAGGCGCTGACGACCTGGGTCAAGGACCAGGCGGACATCAAGAACATCTACCTGATCAACCAGAACTACGCCCACGGCCACCAGGTCTCGCGCTACGCGAAGGAAACCCTGGCGCGCAAGCGGCCGGACATCAAGATCGTCGGCGATGACCTGCATCCGCTCGCGCAGGTGCGCGACTTCGCGCCCTACGTGGCCAAGATCAAGGCGTCCGGCGCCGACACGGTGCTCACCGGCAACTGGGGCTCCGATCTCACGTTGCTGATCAAGGCGGCAAACGACGCGGGCCTGAACGTCAGGTTCCTGACCTACTACGCGGCCGTCTCCGGCACGCCGACCGCGCTGGGCGCCAACGCGGCAGGCCGGGTCTACCAAGTGAGCTATGGCCATTCAAACATGCCCGGCGAACTGGGCAAGCTGACCGAGGCCTACAAGGCCAAGTTCAACGACGACTACTACACCTTCGCGACCTACCACACCTTCGCGATGCTCTCCGCGGCGATGGCACAGGCCAAGAGCACCGACCCCGCCAAGGTGGCGCGGGTGATGGAGGGCCTGAGGTTCAAGAGCTTCAACGGCGAAGTCGAGATGCGCAAGGCCGATCACCAGCTGCAGCAGGGGCTGTACGTGTCGGTGTGGAAGAAGGCCGACGCCAAGGCGCCGTACAGCGTGGAGAACACGGGCTTCAACTTCCAACCGGTCAAGTACTACGAGCCTTACGTCGCGAGCACGCCCACCTCGTGTCAGATGAAGCGGCCCTGAACGGCGCCTGCACCGGCAGGGACCAAGGGCCTGGCCCGGCGGAGCGCTTACTCCGGCGGGCTTTTTTTCGACTGATGTCCATGGGAAGGCCACGGTGGACCAAGTCCTCATCAACATCCTGAACGGCGTCAGCTCCGGGCTGCTGCTGTTCATGCTGAGCTCGGGGCTGACGCTGATCTTCAGCATGATGGGCGTGCTCAACTTCGCCCACGCCAGCTTCTACATGATCGGCGCGTACTTCGCGTACACGCTGACGGGGATCATCGGCTTCTGGCCGGCGCTGATCATCGCGCCGCTGGCCGTCGGACTGATGGGGGCGGGCTTCGAGCGCACGGCGCTGCGGCGGGTGCACAAGTTCGGGCACGTGCCGGAGCTGCTGATCACCTTCGGCCTGTCGTACGTCGTGCTGGAGGTGGTGCAGCTGATCTGGGGCCGCACGCCGCTGGCCTTCGACCCGCCGGCACTTCTGCAGGGCCCGGCCTTCACGCTGGTGCAGCAGGGCGGCAGCCTGTCGGTGGCGCTGGGCGCTGCATCAGAGGAACTGTGCAAGGCCGCGGCGTGCTCGCGCTTTCCGATGACCCGGGCCTTCATGATGTTCGTCGCGCTGCTGATGCTGCTGGGCCTGTGGCTGCTGCTGACGCGCACCCGAATCGGGCTGGTCATCCAGGCGGCGCTGACTCACCCCGAGGCGGTGGAGGCGCTGGGCCACAACGTGCCGCGGGTCTTCATGCTGGTGTTCGGCAGCGGCTGCGCGCTGGCGGGCCTGGCGGGCGTGATCGGCGGCATCACCTTCATCACCGAGCCGGCGATGGCGGCGGTGGTGGGTTCCATCATCTTCGTGGTGGTGGTCGTCGGCGGCATGGGCTCGCTGGCGGGGGCCTTCGTCGCGTCGCTGCTGATCGGCCTGCTGCAGACCTTGCCGCTGACGGTGGACAAGTCCTTCGCCGACGCCATCAACCTGATGGGTGGGCAGGTGGGTCCGACGACGCCGGGCTGGCCGCTGCTGCGCATCACGCTGTCGCAGGCGGCGCCGATCCTGCCGTACCTGCTGCTGGTGCTGATCCTGATCTTCCGGCCCAAGGGCCTGCTCGGGACGCGGGAGGGCTGACAGGATGAACACGACGACCCGGGCCCAGGCCGGCAACGTGGCCCCGGTGGCGGCCACGCAGGCGCCGCTGCGTGCGCACGGCGCGGCCGCTGCCACGACGGCCCCGATGGGGGAGACCGCGCACGTGCGCGAATCGCGCCCGCACTACCACTTCAAGCCGATCAACGTGGGCCGCTGGCTCATCTGGGGCCTGTACGCGCTGGTGCTGTTCGTGGTGCCGCTGCTGTGGACCAGCAGCTTCGCGCAGACCATGCTGTCGCAGATGGGCATCGCGATCATCGTCTGCCTGGCCTACAACATCCTGCTGGGGCAGGGGGGCATGCTGAGCTTCGGCGCCGCGGTGTACAGCGGCCTGGGCTCCTTCCTGGCCATCCACACGCTGAACCTGGTGAGCGCGGGCGCGCTCTCGCTGCCGGTCAGCCTGATTCCGATGGTGGGCGGGCTGGCCGGGCTCTTCTTTGCGGCGCTGCTGGGCTACGTAACGACCAAGAAGAGCGGCACCACCTTCGCGATGATCACGCTCGGCATCGGCGAGCTGGTGTGGTCGATGTCGCTGATGATCCCCGAGTTCTTCGGCGGCGAGGGCGGCGTCTCCGGCAACCGGGTCGTGGGCGAGCCGGTGCTGGGCATCAGCTTCGGGCCGCAGATCCAGGTCTACTACCTGATCGCGGTCTACTGCTTCGTCTCGACCGCGCTGATGTACGCGCTGACGCGCACGCCGCTCGGCCGCATCCTCAACGCCGTGCGCGACAACCCCGAGCGGGTGGAGTTCATCGGCTACAGCACGCAGCACGTGCGCTACCTGGCCTTCATGATCTCCGGCTTCTTCGCCGGCATCTCGGGCGGGCTGGGCGCCTTGAATTTCGAGATCGTGACCGCTGAAGTGGTGGGGGCGGCGCGTTCCGGCGCCTACCTGCTCTTCGTGTTCCTCGGCGGCGCCACCTTCTTCTTCGGGCCGATCATCGGCGCGGTGCTGATGGTGATCGCGCTGGTGCTGCTGTCGGAGCTGACCAAGGCCTGGCTGCTCTACCTGGGCATCGTCTTCCTGTTCATGGTGATGTATGCGCCCGGCGGCATCGCGAGCCTGGTGATGATGAACCTGCGGCTCGCGGCCTTCGGCAAGCTCAGGCGGCTGTGGACCTCGTACCTGGCGCTCGGCGGCTCTGCGCTGGTGGCGCTGGCCGGTGCCGCGGCGATGATCGAGATGGTCTACCACCTGCAGCTCAACAGCGCGCTGGGCCCGGAGATGACGTTCATGGGCGCGACGCTGAACGCCAAGGGCCTGGACAGTTGGTTCGGTGCCGGCTTCGTGCTGGTCGTCGGGGCGCTGATGTTCGAGTTCACGCGGCGCAGTTTTGCGCGCGAGTGGAGCACGATCCAGGAGGAGATCGAGAAGGAGATCAAGCGAAGGGAGTCCGCGTGAGCACCGCAGCATTCGCCATCGAACTGCGCGACGTGCGCAAGAGCTTCGGCAGGACCGAGATCATCCGCGGCGCCAACCTGGCGGTGAGGCCCGGTGAACGCGTGGCCATCATCGGACCGAACGGTGCGGGCAAGTCGACGCTGTTCAACCTCGTCAGCGGCCGCTTCGGCCCCAGCAGCGGCGACATCCTGCTCAACGGCGAGCCGATCGGCGGCCTCACGCCCTACCAGATCAACCGTCGTGGGCTGTCGCGCAGTTTCCAGGTTAGCAACCTCTTTACGCGCCTGTCGGTGTTCGAGAACCTGCGCTGCGCCGTGTTGTGGTCGCAGGGCTACCGCTATTCGTTCTGGAAGTTCCTGGCGAATGCCCGCGACGCGAACGACCGCGCCGAAGAGGTGCTGGCGATGATCAAGCTGGAACGCCGGCGCGACCACCTGGCGATGAACCTGACCTATGCCGAACAGCGCGCGCTGGAGATCGGCATCACCATCGCCGGCGGCTCCAGCGTCATCCTGCTGGACGAGCCCACGGCCGGCATGAGCAAGAGCGAGACGAAGCGCTTCATCCAGTTGATCCGCGAGGTCACTGCCGGCAAGACCCTGCTCACGGTGGAGCACGACATGGGCGTGGTGTTCGGCCTGGCCGACAAGATCGCGGTGCTGGTGTATGGCGAGGTCATCGCCTTCGACGTGCCCGATGCGGTGCGCGCCAATGCACGGGTGCAGGAGGCGTATCTCGGCTCGGTGCTGGCCGAGCAGCAAGCGGCGGGGCACTGAAAACCATGCTCAAGCTCAACGACCTGCACGCCTTCTACGGCAAGAGCCATGTGCTGCATGGCGTCAGCTTCGAGGTCAAGCCGGGCGAGATCGTCGCGCTGCTGGGCCGCAATGGTTCCGGCCGATCGACGACCGTCAAGACCATCATGGGCCTGGTCGAGGGGCAGGGCGGCATCACCTGGCGCGACAGGCCCATCCTGGGCCAGCAGGCCTACGAGATCGCGCACCTCGGCATCGGCTACGTGCCGGAGAACCGCGACATCTTTCCCAAGCTGACGGTGCACCAGAACCTGATGCTGGGCGAGAAGCGCGGCAAGAAGAACCCGCGCTGGTCCTTCAACGACATGTACGGCATGTTCCCCCGGCTGCGGGAACGCCAGCACACCGAGGCCGGCGTGCTGTCCGGCGGTGAGCAGCAGATGCTCACGCTGTGCCGCACGCTGATGGGCGACCCCGACCTGATCATGATCGACGAGCCCACCGAGGGGCTGGCGCCGAAGATCGTCGAGCTGGTGGCCGAGTACCTGCGCGAGCTGAAGCGCCGCGGCATCTCGGTGCTGCTGGTGGAGCAGAAGCTGACGATCGCCTTGGAGGTCAGCGAGCGCTGCCTGGTGATGGGCCACGGGCAGATCGTGTTCGAGGGCACGCCGGCGGAGTTGAAGGCCAACAGCTACGTGCGCAAGGAGTGGCTGGAGGTTTGAGACCGGCGGGGCCGCCGGGGCGGCCCCGCCTATGATCCGCGGATGAACATCATCATCCTCGGCGCCGGCAAGGTCGGCGAGAGCGTCGCGGAAAGCCTCGCCTCCGAGAAGAACGACATCACGATCATCGACACCAACGTCCAGCGCCTGCGTGACCTGCAGGACCGGCTGGACCTGCGTGGTGTCCCCGGCAACGGCATCCAGCCCTCCGTGCTGGAATCAGCCGGCGCGCGCGACGCCGACATGCTCATCGCCTGCGCCCCCGCCGACGAGACCAACCTGGTGGCCTGCAAGGTGGCGCAGCAGGTGTTCGGCATCCCCACCCGCATCGCCAGGCTTCGGCTGCAGGAGTTCATGGACGAGGAGGAGAAGCTGGCGCGCGAGTTTGCGGTGGACGAGGTGATCTGCCCCGAGGCTTCGGTGACGAACACCGTGCGCCAGCTGATCGAGTATCCCGAGGCGCTGCAGGTGCTGGAGTTCGCCGGCGGCATGGTCAGCCTGATCGCCGTGCGCGCGGTCACCGGCGGGCCGATGGTGAACCACGTGATCTCCGAGCTGCCGCAACTGGTGCCGGATTTCGAGATGCGGGTCGTGGCCATCTACCGCCGCAACGAACGCGGCCACGATGAACGCCTGGTCTGCACCGGACACACCCGCATCGAGCCCGGGGACGAGGTGTTCGTGCTGGCCGCCACGCGCGACATCCGCGGCGTGCTGGACGTGCTGCGCCAGCGCGACCGGCCGGTGAAGCGGGTGATCATCGCCGGTGGGGGCCGGATCGGCCTGCGCCTGGCACGCATGATCCAGGACGATTGCCGGCTGAAGATCATCGAGCCCGACCACACCCGCTGCGAGTACCTGACCACCCAGCTGCACAGCGACGTGCTGGTGCTGCACGGCGACTCCACCGACGAGGAGCTGCTGGAGCGCGAGAACGTCGAGGACTGCGATCTCTTCATCGCGCTGACCAGCGACGACGAGGACAACATCATGGGTTGCCTGCTCGCCAAGCGCATGGGCGCGCGGCGGGTGCTGGCGCTGATCAACCGCCGTGCCTATGCCGACCTGGTGCAGGGCACGCAGATCGACATCGCGCTGTCGCCGGCGCAGACGGTGATCGGCGAACTGCTGGCGCACGTGCGGCGAGGCGACGTGGAGGCGGTGTACAGCCTGCGCCGCGGCGCGGCCGAGGCGCTGCAGGCGGTGGCGCGCGGCGACCGGAAAACATCCAAAGTGGTCGGCCGCCGCATCGACGAGATCGCGCTGCCCAAGGGGGCGGAGATCGGCGCCATCGTGCGCACCGTGTCCGCGGCGGACCAGGACGGCGAACCGGAGAAGCGCGTGATCATCCCGCACCACGACACGGTGATCGAGCGCGACGACCAGGTGATCGCCTTCGTGCCGCGCAAGAAGATGGTGCGCGAGATCGAGAAGCTGTTCCAGGTCGGCGCGACCTTCCTGTTCTGACGTGAGCGCACCCCTTGCCGTCGTCGGCCTGGTCGGCCGCCTGCTGATGCTGTTCGCGCTGCTGATGGCGGTGCCGCTGGGCTTTGCCGTGGCCGCGCACGATCCGGCCGAGTGGGCCTTCATGGGGACCATGGCGGTCACGCTGCTGGTCGGCGCGGCCATGGCCTGGGCCACGCGCCGCGACCGGCGCGAACTGCAGCCCAGCGACGGCTTCGCGCTGGTGGGGCTGGTGTGGGTGCTGCTGCCGGCCTTTGCCGCGCTGCCGCTGAAGCTGGCCATTCCGGGCCTGAGCGTGACGGACGCCTACTTCGAGGCCATGTCCGGACTGACCGCCACCGGTGCCACGGTGCTCACCGGCCTGGACCGGCTGCCGCTGAGCATCAACGTCTGGCGCTGCTTCATGATGCTCATCGGCGGGCTGGGCATCGTCGTGCTGGCGGTGGCCATCCTGCCGCTGCTGGGGGTCGGCGGGGCGCAGCTCTTCAAGGTGGAGATGGCCGGCCCGATGAAGGACCACAAGCTGACGCCGCGCATGGCCGAGACCGCGCGTGGGCTGTGGCTGGTGTACTTCGCGCTGTCGCTGGCCTGTTTCCTGGCCTATCGTTGGGCCGGCATGGGCTGGGCCGATGCCTTCATGCACATGTGCACGACCATGGGCCTGGGTGGCTTCTCGTCGCACGACGCGAGCCTGGGCTTCTGGAACTCGCCGCGGCTGGAGGCGGTGGCCATCGTCTTCATGCTGATCGCGGGCGTCAACTTCTCGCTGTACTTCGTCGCCTTTCGCCAGCGTTCCGCCTGGTTGCTGTGGCGGGAACAGGAGGTTCGTGCCTACCTCATGGTCGTGGCCGGCGCCGTCATCGTGGTGACGGGCTACCTGATGGTGTTCGACGTCTACCCGACGGCTGCCGATTCGCTGCGCCACGCGGCCTTCCACGTGGTGTCGCTGGCCACCACCACCGGCTACACCGCGCAGGACTACGCCCAGTGGCCTGCCTTTGCCGCGTTGCTGATGCTGCTGCTCGGCTGCTTCGCCACCTGCGCCGGCTCCACCGGTGGCGGCATCAAGATGCTGCGCATGCTGCTGCTGCTGAAGCAGGTGCACCGCGAGCTGGTCCGCATCGTGCATCCCAACGCGGTGAACCCGGTGGTGCTGGCGGGGACCATCGTCAGCCCGAAGGTGATGCATGCGATCGTCGCGTACATGATGATCTACGGCGCCACGCTGGTCAGCCTGACGATGCTGATGCTCGCCTCCGGCCTGGATCCGGTCACTTCGTTCACCGCGGTGGTCGCCTCCGTGAACAACATCGGCCCCGGCCTGGGCCTGGTCGGCCCCGCCACGAACTTCGGCGTCCTGTCCGACTTCCAGACCTGGGTTTGCACGATCGGCATGCTGCTGGGCCGGCTGGAACTGCTGAGCGTGCTGGTGCTGTTGACGCCGCTGTTCTGGCGACGCTGACCCGCGCCCCCCTAATTCGAAGCCACGGCGGACCGTCCGCCAGGACAGACGGCCGGGCTGCCGTCACCAGTGGTTTCAGCGGGCACCCGCTGGTCCGGCAACATCCTCGCTCGTGAAATGAGCGGCCCAGGGCGGCCGCTCGACAACGACTCGAGCACGAGGGGAACCATGCAGCTTCATTTCCGTCCGAACCGGACGACGCTTCTCATAGCCCAGGCGATCGCCGGGCTGGCCCTGGCCGGCTGCGGTGGCGGCAACGGCTCCGCAACCGACCAGGCCGGTGCCGCGCCAGCGCAGGCCAGCGGACCCACGATGCGGGCCCAGGCCGTGCAAGCGGCCAGCGCCTCCGCCTCCGCCATCACCAACCTGGCGCCCGGGCGCTGGCTGGAGCTGCCGGACACCAAGATTCGTTCGGTGCTGCCCACGCCCTTGCCGCAAGGCTATGCACCGTACCTGGTGCAGGCCTGGAACGGCGGCACGGTGGACACGACGCGCAGCCGCCTGCTGGTGTGGGGCGGCGGGCATGCCGACTACTGGGGCAATGAGATGTACGCCCTGGACCTGCCCACCATGAGCATCCGCCGCATCGTCGAGCCGAGCCGTGCCACGGCGCAGGCCAATTGCACGCCGGCGCTGCCGGACGGCACGCCCACCTCGCGCCACACCTACGACGGCCTCACCTACATCGCCCATTCAGACCGCTTCTTCAGCGTCAACGGCGCGCTGTCGCCCTGCGGCTTCGGCGCGGCGGACACCTGGACCTACGACTTCAGCGCCGGACGCTGGCAGCTGGTGGGCACCAACGCGCCGACGCAGCAGTACGGCACCATGGCGGTCTACGATGCGCTAACCCGCAATGTGTACGTCAAGGACACGGCAGGCTTCTTCGCCTGGTCCGGGGAGACCGGCAAGTACACCCGACTCGGTGGCGAGATGCAGGTGGATTACCACCTCTCGGCCGCCATCGACAGCAAGCGCCGCAAGTTCGTGATGATCGGCGACGGCGTGCAGGTGGTGGACCTGGCGACGAACACGATGACGCGGATGCAGACCGTCGATGCTCCGGCCTTCGTCACCAGCAAGCAGTCGCCCGGCATCGGTTACGACCCGGTGGCCGACCGCATCGTGGCCTGGCACGGCGGCAGCCAGGTGTGGGCACTGAACATGGACACCGGCGCCTGGACCCAGGTGGCGACCGGCGAGGGGCCAAGCGCCAAGGCGCCGGTGCAGGGCACCTTCGGCCGCTTCGGCTACGTGCCGCAGTACGGCGTGTTCGCGCTGATCAACGACATCGACCAGAACGCCTGGGTGTTTCGGCTGGCGGCCGGCTCGGCGCCCGCGCCCGCGCCGGCCCCGGCGCCTTCGCCCAACCCGGCCCCGGCCCCGGCGCCTTCGCCCAACCCGTCGCCGGCACCATCGCCGGTGCCAGCCCCGGCGCCCAGCCCCGCTCCCGCTCCGTCCCCCAGCCCCGCACCTGCGCCGGCGCCTTCACCAGCCCCGGCGCCCAGCCCGGCACCGGCGCCATCACCGCCGCCGTCCCAGGGTGGCGGCTGGCAGACACTGGCCAACACCGCGCTGCGGCAGCATTGCCCGCCCAACAACTTCAACGGCTCGGGCTACGCCTTCTATTCGAATTGCGGCAACGTGGTGCAGGCCTGGAGCGGCGGCGTGCTCGACAGCAAGCGCCAGCGCCTCATCGTCTGGGGCGGCGGCCACAACGATTACTACGGCAACGAGCTGTACGCGCTGAACCTGTCGAACCTCAGCGCCCAGCGCCTGAACGACCCCAGCCTGCCGACCAACCTGGGCAAGGCGCCCACCGGCGTGCTGGCGGACGGCACGCCCAATTCGCGCCACACCTACGACGGCCTGGCGTACATGGAGAACGTCGACAAGATGTTCGTCATCGGCGGCGGCTACGCGGCCGCCGCCGGCGCGCTGGGCAACGACACCTGGCTGCTGGACATGGCCACCCTGCGCTGGCAGCAGGTCAAGCCCAGCGGGCCGATTCCGCGCCCCGTGCCGGGCCTGGTGACCGCCTATGACCGCGTGACCGGCCAGGTGCTGGTGCACGACGACTGGAACCTCTATACCTACGACGCCTCGGCCAACCGCTTCACGCAGCTGGGCTCGAGCCAGGCCATCGACTACCACATGACCGGCATCGTCGACCCCGTGCGGCGCAAGCTGGTGATGGTGGGCGGCGGCCAGGCCTGGGTCTACGACCTGGCTAACGGACGGTATACGCGTCAAGCGATTCCGTCGGCCGGCGCCGCCGCCATCGTCAACGCGCCGTATCCCGGCCTCGCCTATGACGAGTCCACCGGCCGCATCGTCGCCTGGCACGGCGGCGACACGGTCTACACGCTGAACCTGGACACGCTGTCCTGGAGCAGCGCGGTGTACAGCGGCGGCCCGGGGGCCGCGGCGGCGAATGGCACCTACAAGCGCTTTGCCTACTCGTCGCTGCAGAAGGCCTTCGTGCTGGTGAACTCGATGGACAGCCCGGCGCGGCTGCTGCGCCTGGGGTCGGGCGCGCCAGCACCGTCGCCTTCTCCCGCGCCTTCACCCGCCCCGTCGCCTTCGCCCGCACCGGCACCGGCACCGGCACCGGCACCGGCACCGGCCCCAGCCCCAGCCCCAGCCCCAGCCCCAGCCCCAGCCCCAGCCCCAGCCCCAG
>CAMLJY010000027.1 GCA_946480465.1 uncultured Burkholderiales bacterium | reverse complement strand
AACGATCCGGCATCAGCTAACAGGACGCAAGAACGGGGGTTCTCGGACAGTTACGGTGGATCAGCGCTGCACGAACTCGCGCCAGTGGTAGGGCCGCTGCGGCGGGTCGCACTGGAAGGGCTGCGGCGACGCATCCGCAGCGGCACCGTCACACACTGCGAAGAAGTCGTCCGAGGCCGGGTTGCGGAATTCGCGAAGGCGCTCGGCCAGCCAGCGGGCCTTGTCGGTCTCGCCGCGCTCGGCCAGGTACTCGGCCCAGGACATCATCAAGCGGGTATCGAGCAGGTGGTGCGTGGCCCGCCGGAACGCCAGGTCGCGGCCGGGCAGCGGTTCCGGACTGGTAGCGGCAGCGTAGTCGGCATGGTGGCCGAACAGCAGGCTGCGCTGGCCGCGCGCGATGCGCTCGTCGAGCGGCGCGGCGTCGGTGCCGGGCGAGTAGATCGACGCGATGCGCAGGTAATCGGCCACCGCATACAAGGATCCCACGACCATCAGCAGGCCGATGGCGCGGCCGGCATGCATCGTCCAGTCGTCCGGGCTCCCGGACGGCCGCGAATCCGCGTTCCGCGGTGACGACTCACGGCCCGAGCCCAGCGCGAAACCCCAGGCAAAAGCCGTGGGCAGCAGGAAGTAGGCGTACCACAGCGGGTACTCGAACAGGCTGTGCAGGCCGATCATCAACACCAGCATGAACGCCGCGCGCGCGGCGGTGCCTGCATCGCCGGTGGCTTCGCCGCTGCACCTCCAGGCCCGGAACAGTGCCACGCCCAACAGCGCGAGGATCAGCCCGGACAGTGGCAGGCCCAGCTCCACGGCCAATTGCAGCGGAAGGTTGTGCGTGTGGTCGAAAAAAGCCGTCGGCCGGCCAGGGAAGGCGGTGAGTGACCAGGCGATGTTGAACTCACCGAAGCCCACGCCGGTCCACGGTTGCTGCGCGATCAGTGCAAGGGCGTTCGCCCAGATGCGGGTGCGGGAATTGGGACTCTCGCCGCCGCCACCGTCCCCGCTGGCGATGCGGGCCTCCGCGCCGAAGGCCTGGTCGGTCCAATGGCCGTACAGCGCCATTGCGCCATAGGACAGGCCGTAGATCACCGGCGTGAGGATCAGCAGCCAGCGCGCGGCACGCGACAAGCGCTTGTCCAGCACACCCCAGAGCGCCAGCAGGAGCAGGCCGAGCGCGCCGGTGCGCGAAGCGCTGAGTTCGACGGCAAACACCATCAGCACCACCAGCGCGACGCTCCACTTCAGGGCCAAACGCCGCATGTCGAGCAATGCCACGGCGGAGATAACGCCCCAAAGCAGCAGGCTGCACAGGTGGTTGGGCTGGCGCAGGTTGCCGACGGCACGGCCTGGCAGTCCAGAACGGGCAATCACGTCGCCGTCAGCGATGTCCGGCAAGAAGACCTGAACCATGGCGACCAATGCACTCAGCAGGCCGGCGCCGGATAAGCCCGCGGCAAAGGACGCAAAGAACCGCGGGGCTCCGGGCGCAGCACCCAGTGCGCCGGAGGTGCACGCGACCACCATGGCGGCCGCGAGCACTGCAGCTGCCGACAAGCCGAGCGTGCCCGGTAGCTCCCCAAACAGGAGCACCGCAGCCACGCCAACCAGGCACGCCACCAGCGCAGCCACGAGAGGCCATGTCCGCCGTCGGAGGTGTAGTAGGCCCACCCATGCGGTGACGACACCCCAGACGCCGCACGCGACGTACTGATTCAACGCGGTCGAGGACGGCGGAAGGTTGAAGGCGATCAGCGCGGGAATCAGCGGCGCGAGCGTCAACCCCAACGACGGGCCAAGGCGGGTGGCGGGATTGTCGAAGCCGGGCTGAAGGTGCATTGGTGGACGTTTGTTCCTACTCGGCCCTAAGGCCGGATCAGAGCCAGCGCTCCCGTTGAAACTGGGCATGCGGATTCCCCGCACACGGCCTGGCGGTGGTCGTCGGCCCGACGCATGACGCAGAGTCACCCCGCCGGGATTCTGACCGGGGTAGGGGATCGTGCCGAGCAGGCGAACGGTGCTGCCTTCGCCGCGACATGAGCGGCTCGGCCTGCGGGTTGTAATGCTGTCGAACTGCAGGCTTCACTTGATGTTGCGGCCTGCATGCTCACTCCCCGCTGCGCGGCTTGCGCCGCCTCACGGGCTTCCGCCGTCCCGCTCGGGGACTGCGGTCTCCCGCCGATACCCGGGGCCAGGGACGGGACTCCGCCCTCTGCAAATGGCGCAGCAAGCTCGGGGTCGAACCTCCCGCTTCGGGTTCGGTCTTTCTCGGCGTCACGACGCACCATCGCCGCAATTCTAGGGAGTGAGCTCGGCCGCCCCGACACCGATCACGCAGAGCTCAGTATGCGTAGAACAGAGCGAAGCCGGCCACGTTGCCGGATTGGCTGTCGACAAGCACGACTCCCTCAAAGTAGCGCGAAATGAGTGGGAGATAGCGCAGATGCTCCTTCGGAAGAGCTGTGGCCTCCAGGGCCCGGGCCAAGGCTACCGAGTCGCGCGCCTCGGGCGGCAGTTCGGACAGCGGCTTGGCGCTCTGCCGCACTTCCTCGCGGGCCGTCTCATCCCAGGGTCGCCAGTACTTTGGCCGCGTACCGACGTCGTTACCAACAATGGCCTTTTCGATCGCGTCGAACTTGGCCGCGGCATCGGTCGGCACCACGGTCCTCAGGAGCCGCGGCCCGGTCAGCGACAGGGACCGCAGTTCGGCTGGCGCCTGGGGCAGCTCTTCCAGCAGCACATCCACTGCCGGTACGACGCGAAAGCGGTCGCCCTCCAGAGCAAGCGCCACGGGGCGCGCAAGCAGCATCGTATGCAGGCCATACGCCAATGCGGCGACCTGCAGCAGCACAACGATGGTCAAGTCCCGCTTCAATTCAGCCGGCGGCTTGGCCCTGTTGAACACCGCGAAAGTGATCAGTGGCCCCATGACCACGTCAACACTGACGATCAACACGAAGAGACCCGTGCCTCCTGCCAGCATCTGGTAGGGGTTTGGGAACCACACCAGGAAGACCAGCGCCGCGGCCAAAGCCGCGACGATGGCGCTGCCGAAAAAATGAATCGATGCAGCCGTTGAGCGCGACCGAAGATCGAAGCGTGCCATAGCGTCAACCTGAACTAAGGCGCATAGAGCCTAACGATTCACAACGTGGAAAGAGGCGTCAAGCCGGAGCTTGACGCCTCTGCCATGTTGAGCTCTGCGAGTCGGCGCCTTGCGCCGACCACATGTCAGGTGCAGGCCTTCGGCTTGAACTTCAACAGTGCACCGGCCAGCGAGGTGGAGCAAGCCCAGGTCACCGAACCGCCGCCCAACGACGGGGTCATCGTGAAGGTCGCGCCTTGAAGGTCGGTGATCACCGGAGAACCAGCGCCCTTCATCGTTGCCGTCACCACACCGGCGGCATCCGGCTGTCCGACATCGGAATACTTGCCGGCGGCCGCAGGCAAGGTCGGCGCAACGGTCAGGCCTGCGCAAGCGCCAACCTCCTGGCATTCTGCGGCGATGGCGGTCTTCGAGCCTTCCATCAACGTGAACGGCTCGGACGTTTGCGCCTTACCGACATAGTCTTGGTAGGCCGGCAGCGCGATGGCGGCCAGGATGCCGATGATCGCGACGACGATCATCAGTTCGATCAGGGTGAAACCCTGTTGGACGTTGCGGCGGATGCTGCGGTTCATGAGGTGCTCCTGCGGGGCGGGGTGGGGAAGGGGGGACTCTGTGCCTGAACAGTTGCGAAGGCCGTGCCAGCCTGTTCTCGCCCCTAGCCAGCCTCCTCAGCGGTGATTTGTCACGCCTCGGCAGGTGCCACTGCCCAATCGGGTCACTTTCCGCGGCAACAGGCGACAGAAAACGTCACCTGCGCTCAGTCGAGCGACATCACTTGTCCGGCGACCAGCGCGTGGATGCGGTGGCGGTCGCCCAGCGCGCCGATCTCGCTCATCACCGGGTCGAGCTCACCCGGCTTGATGTGGGTGATGTAGACGTCGACATCCGGCGGGATGCGCTGCAGTTGCCGGCCGAGCGAAGCGGGATGCATGTGCCGGCTGATGTCGGCGACGAGGTGCTCGTCGTTGCCGAACGCCGTCTCCACCACGAGGATGGCGGTGGGCAGTGCCTGCAAACGGTCCCAAAGCGCGGCTTCCGGGGCCGTGTCGCCGGTAAAGACCCAGGCCCCGCGAGCGACCTCATCGCTTGCCGGCAGGACGGCAAAGCCCACCGCCGGCACCGTGTGCAGCGCCGACAGCACCTCGATGCGCCGCCCGGCCACGTCCAGCACCTCCCCCGTTTGGAAGGGATGCAGCGAGATGACGGGGTGGTCGGCCGAGGGCAAGCGCGTGAAGTCGGGCCAGATCGCACCGTTGAAGAGGTGGTCGCGCAGGGCCGCGAGCGTCTCCGGCAGGGCATGAACCTGGATCGGCGGCCGCCCCGCCCGGCGGCGCATCACGCTGTCGGCCAGCAGCGGCACGCCCAGCACGTGATCCAGGTGCGAATGGCTCAGCAGGATGTGATCGATGCGTTCCAGCTCTTCGAGCGTCAGGTCGCCGACCCCTGTTCCGGCGTCGATCAGGATGTCGTCGTCAAGCAGGAAGGCAGTCGTACGGCATCCCGCCGCGATCGACCCAGAGCAGCCGAGTACCCGGATTTGCATGGAAGTGTGAGGCACCCGCGCGGGCGCCGGCCGCTGGGCCGTGGCAAAGCTCGATCGTCGCGCCGCGGAGGAAGGGCCGCAAGGCGCCTAGTCCACAGTTGGGCGGGGAATGATGAAGGCGAACACGCGTCGCGCCGCCGATGTGAGGAAGTTCACGATCCAACGCAGCAAGCCACGCCGATCGAGCGAGCCAGGTGGATCGAGAGGGCGCGCCGTAGAACCCCAGGACGCCACTTCGGATGCCCACATCGCAACCACCAGCCGCGGAAGTGGGGCCGCCGCTCAGACCGTCGGCCGCCCGCTCAATGCACGCGCGGTCAAGCCTGGATGAACTGCATCTGCGTGCCGGCCAACTCGATCAGGTCACCGTTCTTCAGCGGTGCGATGTCGCTGGCGAGGGGCATGCCATTGATGCTCGGCCTCGACAGGCCTTCCACGTGCGCGATCACGTAGCCACCTGGCCGCTTCGTGATCGACGCAACCTGGACACCCGGCTTGCCGACGGTGGTCACCACCTTGGTCAGCGTGACTTCGCGGCCCGCGGCCGCGCCGCTCAACACCTTGATCGAGGCCGGCAGGCTGCTGACACTGCCCGCGGCGCCGCCAAGCGTCGGACGGGGTGTGGTGGCACTGGGGTTGAAGGCGCCATGCCCTGACGGCGGACCGGAGTGATGCATGGGCGCCACTGCACCGGGCCGCATGATCATGGTCTTTTCGTAGTCGCCGTTGTCTTCGACCAGGTACTTGATCTTGTACTTGCCGATCTCGACGGTGTCGTTGTGGGCCAGCAGCTGCTTCTTGATCGCCTTGCCGTTGATGTACGTGCCGTTGGTGCTGTTGAGGTCCTCGATGAAGACGTCCTGGCCCACCATCTGGAGCACGGCATGCTCGCCACTGACGGCGAGGTTGTCGATCACGATGTCGTTGTACGGACGGCGCCCGAGCGTGGTCTTGTCCTTCGTGATCTGGACTTCCTTGATAACCACGCCATCGAGCGACACCACCAACTTGCCCATGCTTGCCCTTGTCTCTTGTCTTCCGGGTCCTCGCCCCGCCCGGCTCGTCGGTCCTGGTCAGCGCCCGAAGCGCCACCACGGCTTGGCGTTCGACGCCGGATTCCCCGCGACTCGCACGAGAACGAGCGCGATATTATCCTTTCCGCCTGCTTCATTGGCGGCATCGATCAGCGCGCGGCCGGCCTTCGGCAACTCGTCGTGCGTCTGCAACAGCTGGGCCAAGGTGGCGTTGTCCAGCATGTCCGACAGACCGTCCGAGCACATCAGGTACAGGTCTCCCGCTTGCACGTCGTGCAGATGCGTCTCCAGCAGCACCGTGTCCTCGACGCCCACGGCGCGAGTCACCAGGTTCTTGTTGGCCGAGAAGGCGGCCTGCTCGGGGGTGATGAGCCCGGCATCGATCTGCTCCTGCAGCAGCGAGTGGTCGCGGGTGATCTGCGACAACTGTCCGCCGCGGTAGCGATAGGCCCGTGAATCACCGACGTGGCCGAGCCGAAGCTGCCCTTCGCGGAACACCGCCACCACCAGCGTCGTGCCCATGCCCGCGTACTGCGGATTGGCGTTGGCGGCATTGAAGATCGCGCGGTTCGCGTTGTCGACGCAGATGTCCATCGCGCGGCGCACCTCGGCATCGTTGGCCTTGCCGCCGGCCTCATGCAGCCAACGGCCGAGTTCGCTCTTGATGAACGAAGTCGCCATGTTGCTGGCGACCTCGCCGGCGTTGTAGCCGCCCATGCCGTCAGCGAGCACGGCGAGCGCGTTGTGCTCGTCGATCGCGACGGAATCCTCATTGTTCGAGCGCGCGCGACCCGTGTCCACGGCATGGAAGAACTCGAAGCTCATGCGACGGTCGGGGCGGTGGTCGGCGTTCAAGGCGGAGTCGGTTGATTGTGCCTCTTACTTCGGGCGAGTCAGTCGCTGCGGTATGCGCAGCGCGTGGGGGACATCACGGGGGTGCGGCGCGCACGAGTTCATCAGCCCATTGAAGCAGGTCGGCAGCGAGGAGGTGCAAGTCCTGTGGACGGTGGCCAGGCTCGCGCCGCAGCATCACCGACACCAGCTCCACGAGCCCGGCGGGTAGATCGGGCCGCCAGTGGCCAAGCGGCAAGGGCTCCCCGGCGGAGACCGCGCGCAGCAACTCCCCGAGGGTCGTCGCGGGGTGCGGCAGCCGGCCAGACAGCAACTCGTAGAGCATCACGCCCAGCGCGTAGACGTCGCTCCGCGCATCCGCCTGCTCACCGGTCAGTTGCTCAGGTGCCATGTAGGCCGGCGTGCCGAGCGTCACCCCCGTGCGGGTGACCGCGGAATCCTCGATCCGGGCGACACCGAAGTCGAGGAGCTTGATGCGGTCGGAGGCCAGGTCGATGCGGACGTTGGCAGGTTTGAGATCCCGGTGAACCACGCCGCGGGCGTGGGCGTGCGCCAGCGCTCCAGCGACGCGCGCGATGACCCGCAGCACCACGGGCTCCGGCAACAGCCGATTCGGCCGGCAGTAGCGCGACAGCTCGACACCGGGCGCCAGCTCCATCGCGATCCAGGGCATGGTGCCGACCTGCCCCTGGTCGACCACGCGCACGATGTCCGGGTGCGCCAGGTGGCGCATGACCTGCGCCTGCCGCTCGAAGCGCTCGCGCTGCTCCGCCTGCTCCCGCGCGGGCAGCGCCGCGTCGAGTTCCAGCGTCTTGATCGCCACCAGCTGGTCGGCGGCTTGGCCGACGTACACCTGGCCCGAGGCGCCACGGCCCAGGAGGCCGGTGACGAGGAAGCGACCTAACTGGGCGGGCAGCGAGGGGTTGGGGGCTGGTGCCGACGCGGTCACGGCCGGCCGCTGCGGCCACCAGCGGCGCCACCAGCCCGAAGGCGGATCGTTCGAGGTCGCGTGTTGCATCGCAGCCCGGCGGGGTGAAGGGTCCCGCCGCAAGCTACCACAAAGCCACCGCGGGCGGCGCGTGTGCCAGCGCGGCCACCCGAGGGCAGCCCCTGCCGAGGCTACTCCCGGGCTGCTGCCGCGGCCGGCCGCCGGCGCTTCAAGGCGAGGCCGACCACCAGGACCAGCACGGCTCCGGCAATGCCGGCGCTGTAGCGGACCATGGGGGCGGCTTCGCCGTTGGTCTGCTGGATCAGTGAGGCCAGCGCAGGATCGCCCACCGCCATGGTCCCGGCGATCCAACCCAGCAGCATGCCGCCGAGGGTGATGACGATGGGGAAGCGGTCCATCAGCTTGATCACGAACTGACTGCCCCAGACGATGATCGGGATGCTGACCAGCAGGCCGAAGACGACCAGGGGCATCTTGTGGTCGCCACCGGCGCCTTCCGCGGCGCCCGCGATCGCGATGACGTTGTCCAGGCTCATCACGAAGTCAGCCACGATCACGGTGCGAACGGCCGCCCAGAGCTTGTCGCTGGCCTGGATGTTGCCGTGCTCGTCGCCTTCCTCCGGCAGCAGCAGCTTGATGCCGATCCAGATGAGCAACGCAGCACCCACCAGCTTCAGGTACGAGATCTTCAGCAGCGTCAGCGCAAAGAAGATCAGGATCACGCGCAGGACGATGGCGCCAGCGGTGCCCCAGATGATGCCCTTCGTGCGTTGCGCGGGCGGCAGGCTGCGGCACGCCAGCGCAATGACCACCGCGTTGTCGCCACCGAGCAGGATGTCGATCATGATGATCTGGCCAACGGCGATCCAGAAATCGACGTGCATGAACTGATCCATCCGGGCGTCCCTTCGAAAGCGGCGATCTGAAAGCGGCGAGAGTGTAAGTGCCGGTCTGCGGCCTGCTGCTGTGGTGACTACATACCTCCGAAAGATCGACGGGCCACACGCAGGTGGCCCGTCGAGCAGGTGGCGGCAGCGCCTGACGGCGCCACGAGCCGGTCAGAGCAGGGACTTCAACAGCCGCCCCATCTCGCTGGGATTGCGCGTGATCGTGAATCCGCACTCTTCCATGATGGCGAGCTTCGCGTCCGCCGTGTCCGCGCCGCCGGAGATCAGCGCGCCAGCATGGCCCATGCGCTTGCCCGGAGGCGCAGTGACGCCGGCGATGAAGCCGACGATCGGCTTCTTCATGTGGTCCTTGCACCAGCGTGCCGCCTCGGCCTCGTCGGGGCCGCCGATCTCGCCGATCATGATCACCGCGTCGGTGTCCGGATCGTCGTTGAAGGCCTTCATCACGTCGATGTGCTTGAGGCCATTGATGGGATCACCGCCGATGCCGACCGCGCTGGACTGGCCCAGTCCGATCTCGGTCAACTGGGCGACGGCTTCATAGGTCAGCGTGCCCGAGCGCGACACCACGCCGATGCGGCCCTTGCGGTGGATGTGGCCGGGCATGATGCCGATCTTGATTTCGTCCGGCGTGATCAGGCCGGGGCAATTCGGGCCCAGCAACAGCGTCTTCTTGCCGCCGGCGGCCTCCTTGGCCTTCATCTTGTTGCGCACCTCCAGCATGTCACGCACGGGAATGCCTTCGGTGATGCAGATGGCCAGGTCGAGATCCGCCTCCACCGCTTCCCAGATCGCGGCCGCAGCACCCGCGGGCGGGACGTAGATCACGCTGACGGTAGCGCCAGTCTGCGCCTTGGCGTCCTTCACGCTCGCGTAGATCGGAATGCCTTCGAAGTCCTCGCCAGCCTTCTTCGGGTTCACGCCGGCGACGAAGCAGTTCTTGCCGTTGGCATAGGCCACGCAGCCACGGGTGTGGAACTGGCCCGTCTTGCCGGTGATGCCCTGGGTGATGACCTTGGTGTCCTTGTTGATCAGGATGCTCATTTCGATTCCTTCGGGCTCACTTCACTGCGGCGACGATCTTGGTCGCGGCTTCGGCCATGGTGTCGGCGCTGATGATCGGCAAGCCGCTCTCGGCCAGCATCTTCTTGCCCAGGTCTTCGTTCGTGCCCTTCATGCGCACGACCAGCGGCACGCTCAGGTTCACCGCCTTGCAGGCGGTGATGACGCCCTCGGCGATGGTGTCGCACTTCATGATGCCGCCGAAGATGTTGACGAGGATGCCCTTCACGGCCTTGTTCTTCAGCATGATCTTGAAGGCCTCGGTGACCTTCTCGGCCGTGGCGCCGCCGCCCACGTCGAGGAAGTTCGCCGGCTCGCCGCCGAAGAGCTTGATGGTGTCCATGGTCGCCATCGCGAGGCCGGCACCGTTGACCAGGCAGCCGATGTTGCCGTCGAGGGAGATGTATGCGAGGTCGAACTTGCTCGCTTCGATCTCGGCCGGATCTTCTTCGTCGAGATCACGATAAGCCACGATCTCGGGGTGGCGGAATAGTGCGTTGGAATCGAAGTTGAACTTCGCGTCCAGTGCCTTGATGTTGCCGTTGCCTTCCAGGATCAGCGGGTTGATCTCGGCCAGGCTCGCGTCAGTCTGCATGTAGCAGGTGTAGAGCTTCTTGAAGACCTCGATCGCCTGGGCCTGGCTCGCCAGCGGTACGCCGATGCCGGCGGCCAGTTCGAGGGCCTGGCGGTCGGTGAGGCCCTCCGCGGGCTCGACGAAGACCTTGATGATCTTTTCGGGCGTGGCGTGCGCCACTTCCTCGATGTCCATGCCGCCTTCGGAGCTGGCCATCATCGCGACCTTCTGCGTCGCGCGGTCGGTGAGCGCCGCGACGTAGTACTCCTTCTTGATGTCCGCGCCTTCCTCGATCAGGAGGCGGCGCACCTTCTGGCCCTCCGGGCCGGTCTGGTGAGTCTTCAGCTGCATGCCGAGGATTTCCCCGGCGAGCTGCTTCACCTCGTCGAGCGAACGCGCGAGCTTGACGCCGCCGCCCTTGCCACGGCCGCCGGCGTGGATCTGCGCCTTCACCACCCAGATTGATCCGCCGAGCTTCTGGGCCGCTTCCACGGCCTCCTGCACGGTGAACGCGGGAATGCCGCGTGGGACCGGAACGCCGAACTGGCGCAGGACCTCTTTGCCTTGGTACTCGTGGATCTTCATCGGGGGCTCGCTGCAAGGGGACGGGAAGAGATGCCGGCCGGCGGTGCCCCGACGGCGGCAGCCGGCCGGACTGGCGCCGGCCTTGAAAAACCCGCGAAATTTAGCATGCTGCGCTGCGTCAACCCTGACAGCTGACCGTCGGCTGCCCGCTGCTGCGGCGGCGGTACAACGCGGTTACAACGTTTCAGTCATCACGACCGGCGGGGCCTCGCAGCACGCGGCGGACGATCTCGGGCGAGAAGCCGCGGCCGGTCAGGAAGCGCATCTGCCGAACCCGCGCGGCCGCGTCCTGTGGTGGTCCGCCGCCATAGCGGCGCTGCCAGACCTCGCGTGCGCGGTCGTATTCGGAAGCACGCAATGCCTGCTGCACTTCCGCATCCATGGCCACGCCGTGCTGTTGCAGTTCACGTGTGATGCGCAGATTGCCAAAGCGCGACTGGCGTGCGTTCACTCGGCTTTCGACGAAGCGCTGCTGCGACAGATAGCCATGGGCCGTCAGCCAGGCCATCACGGCCTCCACTTCAGCCGCGACGGCTTCCGTCCCGGGCGCCTCGTCGTCAGGCGAGTCGCGATCGGTATCAGCGGCCGCTTGGCGCGCTGAGGAGCCGCGCTGCGCCAAGCGCATCAGCTTGCCACGCAACTCCACCGGGCTGTGCTCACGCTGCGCGAGCCATTGCAGCGCGCGCACTTTCAATGACGCCGGCTTCGTCGGCGCCAAGGCCTCAGCCTTCGGCTGCCGGGGCACCGCTGGCGGGCAGCGCGGGAATGCCCAGCGATTCGCGAACCTTGTTCTCGATTTCGCGCGCGAGGTCCGCGTTCTCGCGGAGGAACTCGCGCGCGTTGTCCTTGCCCTGGCCGATCTTTTCGCCGCTGTAGGCATACCAGGCGCCGGACTTCTCGACGATCTTGGCGTTCACGCCCATGTCGATGATCTCGCCTTCGCGGCTGGTGCCTTCGCCATAGAGGATGTCGAATTCCGCCGTCTTGAAGGGCGGAGCGACCTTGTTCTTGACGACCTTGACCTTGGTCTCGCTGCCGACCACTTCTTCGCCGCGCTTGATGCTGCCGGTGCGGCGAATGTCCAGCCGCACGGAGGAATAGAACTTCAGCGCATTGCCGCCGGTGGTGGTCTCGGGGTTGCCGAACATCACGCCGATCTTCATGCGGATCTGGTTGATGAAGATGACCATGCAGTTGGTCTTCTTGATCGTGGCGGTGAGCTTGCGCAGGGCCTGGCTCATCAGGCGGGCCTGCAGGCCGGGCAGCGAGTCGCCCATTTCGCCTTCCAGCTCGGCCTTCGGCGTCAGCGCGGCGACGGAATCGATGATGACCAGGTCGACGGAGCCCGAGCGCACCAGGGCATCGACGATCTCCAGCGCCTGTTCACCGGTGTCGGGCTGGCTGATCAGAAGGTCCTGGAGGTTGACGCCGAGCTTCTGTGCATAACCCGTGTCCAGGGCGTGCTCGGCATCGATGAAGGCACAGGTGCCGCCGAGCTGCTGCATCTGGGCCACGACCTGCAGCGTGAGGGTGGTTTTGCCGGACGATTCGGGGCCGTAGATCTCGATCACCCGGCCCCGGGGCAGGCCGCCGACACCGAGTGCGATGTCCAGACCGAGGGAGCCGGTGGAGACGACTTCGATCGGTTCGACGTCGCCGTCGCCCAAGCGCATGATCGAGCCCTTGCCGAACTGCTTTTCGATCTGGGCGAGGGCGGCCTGCAGGGCCTTGGCCTTTTCGGTGTTCAGCGCTTTGACGGGTGCATCCATGCGTCTCTCCTGGTTGGGGCGGATTATGTCAGCGGCTGGATGTTTGTACAGTGATTTCTCAGACGATCCTGTGGCCGGGCCTCCCCAATCCTGCGCTTGACAAGGCGGACGTCGCTGCCATTGGCAACTGCCTAGAATCATTGCGCATGACAGCGGGTGCGAAAGACCCCGCGCAGCCCGGCAGCAGGAGACAGCCATGCGGATACTGATCGCCGAAGATGACCAGGTGCTGGCCGATGGCCTGCTCCGCGCGCTGCGTGCCTCGGGCTATGCGGTGGACCATGTCGGCAGCGGCAGCGAGGCGGATGCGGCACTGGCCTCGCACGAGTTCGATCTGCTGATCCTGGACCTGGGCCTGCCGAAGATGCATGGCTTCGACGTGCTGCGCAAGCTGCGCGGCCGCGGCTCGGCGCTGCCGGTGCTGATCCTGACTGCGGCCGACAGCGTCGAGCAGCGGGTGAAGGGGCTGGACCTGGGCGCGGACGACTACATGGCCAAGCCCTTCTCGCTGCAGGAACTGGAAGCGCGCGTGCGGGCGCTGACGCGGCGCGGCCTGGGCACCGCCTCCAGCGTGATCCGCCACGGCCCGCTGACCTTCGATGCCACCGGCCGCGTGGCCTACATCAGCGACCAGATGATCGAGCTGTCCGCGCGCGAGCTGAGCCTGCTGGAGGTGCTGCTGCAGCGCGCCGGCCGCCTCGTCAGCAAGGACCAGTTGGTCGATCGCCTGTGCGAGTGGGGCGAAGAGGTCAGCAACAACGCGATCGAGGTCTACATCCACCGCCTGCGCAAGAAGATCGAGCAGGGGCCGATCCGCATCGCCACCGTGCGCGGGCTGGGCTACTGCCTCGAGAAGATCCAGGCTTAGCAGCCGACGGCCCCGCCGTCGGCTGCTAAGCCTTCGGCTGAACGTCCATCGACGATCACGCGTCGGCCGCCTCCAGCTGAGCTCCACGGCTATGCTGCGGAGCAACCATGCAAGCCCACCCGCAGCGGGAACAGCGTTCGCTCTTCGGCGAGATCCTCGACTGGATGCTCGCGCCGCTGCTGCTGCTGTGGCCGATGAGCGTGGCCCTGACCTGGCTGGTGGCGCAGAGCATCGCCAACCGGCCGTTCGACCGCTCGCTGTCGGAGACCGCACGCACCATCGCCCGCCAGGTGGTGGTGGAGCGCGAGAGCAGCACCGGCCGCAGCAGTGTCCGCTTGCGCCTGCCCGAGATCGCCAACGAGGTGCTGCGTGCCGACGACAGCGATCGCGTGTACTTCCAGGTGCTGGGCGCGCGCGGCGAGTTCATTGCCGGCGACCGCGATCTGCCGGTGCCGGAGGAAGCGCCCGCGCCGGCGCAGGAACTGCGCTTCCGTGATGACGAGGTGCTCTCCGAATCCGTGCGCGTGGCCTACGTGTGGCTGCCCTCGACCGGCCTGGAGGGCGAATCGCCACCGCTGGTGCAGGTGGCCGAGACACTGGACAAGCGCTCGCGCCTGGCCACAGAGATCATCAAGGGCGTCATCGTGCCGCAGTTCGTCGTGCTGCCGCTGGCAGTGCTGCTGGTGTGGTTCGCGCTCGCGCGCGGCATCAAGCCCCTGAACGAATTGCAGCAGCGCATCCGCCGCCGGGAAAGCCACGACCTGTCGCCGCTGCATGAGCGCGACGTGCCCGAGGAGGTCGCGCCGCTGGTGAGCGCAATCAACGACCTGCTGGGCCGGCTGGACCATTCGATGGGTGCGCAGAAGCACTTCCTGGCGGATGCGGCGCACCAGCTGAAGACGCCGTTGGCCGGCCTGCGCATGCAGGCCGAGCTGGCCCAACGCGAGATCGACGCGGGTCAGCAGGACCCGAAGGCGCTGAAGCGCTCGCTGCAGCAGATCGCGCATGCCAGCCAGCGGGCCGCTCACATGGTGAACCAGCTGCTGGCGATGGCGCGCGCCGAGGACAAGGAAAGCGCGCGCGGCCGGCAGGAGGTGAACATCGCCCGCCTGGCGCGCGAGACCGTGCGTGACTTCGTGCCGCGCGCGATGGACAAGCGCATCGACCTGGGCTACGAGGGCCCGGACGAGGGCCAGCCACTGCATGGACAACTGCTCGGCCAGCCGCTGCTGATCCGCGAAATGATCCGCAACCTGGTCGACAACGCGCTGCAGTACACGCCCGCGGGCGGCAGCGTGACGGTGCGGGTGGTCGACGATCCCTTCGGCCAGGTGGTGGTGCTGCAGGTGGAGGACACCGGCCCCGGCATCGCCGAAGCGGAGCGCGAGCTGGTGTTCCGGCCCTTCTACCGCGCACTCGGCACCGACGTGGACGGCAGCGGGCTGGGCCTGGCGATCGTGCAGGAAATCGTGCAGCAGCACGGCGCGGAGATCTCGATCTCGGAAGCGCGGCCCCGCACCCTGGCCTCGGGCCAGCCTGGGCCGGGCGCGCTGTTCACGGTGCGCATCCCGCTCGTCGGCCGCGAACCGCCGCCGGCCGTGACTGCCGGCACCCCGGGGACATCGGGCCCCGCGGCGTGAGGCACCGCCGTCAGCGCTGCATCAACCCCCGGCTGCGCGCAATCGACATCAGGATGCCCAATGCCAGCCCCAGCGTGACCATGGCGGTGCCGCCGTAGCTCACCAGCGGCAGCGGGATGCCGACCACCGGCAGGATGCCGCTGACCATGCCCATGTTGACGAAGGCATAGGTGAAGAAGCTGAGCGAGATGGCGCCCGCCAGCAGGCGCGAGAACACGGTGGGCGCCTGCGCCGCGAGCACCAGGCCGCGCAGGATGACGAAGCAGAAGGCCAGCATCAGCACGCCGACGCCGAGCAGGCCGAACTCTTCGGCGTAGGCGGCGAAGATGAAGTCGGTGGTGCGCTCGGGGATGAACTCCAGGTGGGTCTGCGTGCCCTTCATGAAGCCCTTGCCGGTGAGGCCGCCGGATCCGATCGCGATCATGCCCTGGATGATGTGAAAGCCTTTGCCGAGCGGGTCGGCGGTCGGGTCCAGCAGCGTGCAGACGCGGTGCTTCTGGTACTCCCGCAGCAGCGGCCAGGTCTTGTCGGGCTGGCAGATCGTGTCCCCGCTGAGCACCAGCGCGGTGAGGCCGATGGCCGCCGCCGCGACCACCGGCACGATCAGCTTCCACGACAGCCCGGCGAAGAAGATCACGTAGACGCCCGCCGAGAGGATCAGGATCGCGGTGCCCAGGTCGGGCTGCTTGACGACCAGGCCGACCGGCAGCAACAGCAGCAATCCGGCCACGGTGAAGTCCGTGACGGTCAACTGGCCCTCGCGCTTCTGGAACCACCACGCCAGCATCAGCGGCATCGCCAGCTTCATGATCTCGCTGGGCTGGATCACGATGCCCACGTTGAGCCAGCGCGTCGCGCCCTTCTTCGTGATGCCGAAGAGCGCCGTGGCGATCAGCAGCGCCACGCCCAGCGTGTACAGCGGCACGGCCAGGCGCATCAGCCGCTGCGGCGGCAGCTGCGCCATCACGAACATCACGCCGAAGCCCAGTGCCATGTTGCGGGCATGGTCGACGAAGCGGGTGCCGTGGTCGAAGCCGGCGGAAAACATGATCGTCAGGCCGATCGCCGCGAGCAGCATCAGGCCCAGCGCGAGCGGCAGGTCGAAGCCGGACAGCACCGGCTTGAGGCGCCGCCAGACCGAGGGCCGCTCGACGATGGTGATCACCGCGCACCCCCTGACGCGGCGGCGGGCAGGGCCCGTGCCGGCGCTGCCGCGCTGGCGGCTGACGTGGGCACCACGGCCGCGGCAGCGGCTGGCGCCGCCGATGCGGCCGGAGCCTTCGAGAAGGCCACCGAGGCCAACGGCCGCGGCGGCTTCAGCGGCGCCGGCGACTGACCCTGCTGCACCGCCGCGATGTCCTCGTCCGCGGGGTACAGGCCGGCGACCCAGTAGTCGAACACGCGACGCGCGATGGGCGCCGCGTTCTGCGCACCGAAGCCGGCGTTCTCGACGATCAGCGCCACCGCGATCTTCGGGTCCTCGGCCGGCGCATAGGCCATGTACAGCGCGTGGTCGCGGTGGTGCTCGGCCAGCTTCGCGGCGTTGTACTTCTCGCCCTGCTTGATCGCGATCACCTGGGCCGTGCCGGTCTTGCCGGCCGAGGTGTAGGCGGCACCGCGGAAGGCGCCGGCCGAAGTGCCCTCGAGGTTGACGCCGATCAGCGCGCGGCGGATCTCCGCAAGGTGCTCAGGCTTGATCGGCACAGGCTCCATGCGCTCGGTGCCAATCGCGCGCCGCTCGTTGCGGACGACGTCGACCACCTCGCGCACCAGGTGCGGCCGGTGCCGCTCCCCGCCGGTCGCCAGCGTGCCGGTGGCCAGCGCCAGCTGCAGCATCGTGTAGCTGTTGTAGCCCTGGCCGATGCCCAGCGAGATGGTCTCGCCCGCGTACCACTTCTGCTGCTCGGGCTTGCGGTAGGCCCGCTTCTTCCACGCCGTCGAGGGCAGGATGCCGCGTACTTCGCCTTCCAGGTCGATGCCGGTCAGCTGGCCGAAGCCGAAGGGGGCAAGATGCTCGGCCATCAGGTCCACGCCCAGCTCGCTGGCCAGTACGTAGTAGTAGGTGTCGCAGCTGTGGACGATCGAGCGGTACAGGTCGACGAAGCCGTGGCCGCCTTCCTTGTCGTCGCGGAATCGGTGGCCACCGAACATGAAGTAGCCAGGGTCGGAAATGCCCTGCTGCGGCGTGCGCTTGCCCGTGGCCAGCCCGATCAGGCCCATGAAGGGCTTGAACGTGGAGCCCGGGGGATACAGGCCGCGCAGCGCACGGTTCAACAGCGGCTTGTCGATCGACTCGTTCAGCTCGCGCCAGCTGTCGACGTCAATGCCGTCGACGAACAGGTTGGGATCGAAGGTGGGCTTGCTGACGAAGGCCAGCACCTCGCCGGTGTGCGGATCGATGGCCACCAGCGCGCCGCGGCGCTCGCCGTAGAGCTTCTCGATCAGCTGCTGCAGCCGCACGTCCACCGACAGCACCAGCGTGTTGCCGGGGGTGGCCGGGTGGCTGCGCAGCCGGCGCACCGCGCGGCCGCCGGCGCTGGTCTCGACCTCTTCGAAGCCCGTGGTGCCGTGCAGCTCGCGCTCGTAGCTCTGCTCCAGGCCCAGCTTGCCGATGTAGTCGGTGCCGCGGTAGTTGCCGCGGGCCTCCTCGTCCCACTCCTCCATCGCCTCCTTCTCCCGGGCGTTGATGCGGCCGATGTAGCCGAGCAGGTGGCTGGCGGAATCGCCTTCGGGGTAGTTGCGGAAGAGACGCGCCCGCACGTCGACGCCGGGGAATCGGAAGCGCTGCGCCATGAAGCGGGCCACTTCCTCGTCGCTGAGCTTGGTGCGGATCGGCAGCGACTCGAAGCTCTTGCTCTCCTCCAGCAGGCGCTTGAAGCGGCGGCGATCGCGCAGCTGGATGTCGACCAGCGTGCTGAGCGCATCGATCACCGGCTCGAGTTCGCCTTCGACCTTGGACGGCGTGATCTCGAGCGTGTACGCCGAGTAGTTCGTGGCCAGTACGACGCCGTTGCGGTCGGTGATGATTCCGCGGTTCGGCACGATGGGGACCACGGCGATCCGGTTCGCCTCGGCCTGGGTGCGCAGCTCCTCGTGGCGGAACACCTGCAGCCAGACCAGGCGCGAGGCCAGCAGGCCGAAGCACACCAGCACGAACAGCGCCGCCGCGACCAGCCGGCCCTTGAACCGGCTCAGTTCGCGCTCGAGGTCCTTGATCTCGGTCACGGCCGCCGCCTCACAAGGGACGGTTCTCGTCGGGATCGGGCGCGCGGCGCTGCGGCGCCAGCAGCAGCCACGAAACCACCGGCCACAGCAGCGCCTCGAAGAGCGGTGCCAGCAGCACCGGCCAGCCGGGGAACATGCCGCCGACCATCAGACGGGTGAGCACCGAGACGCCATGTGCCGCGAAGAACAGCGGCAGGATCTGCACCGCCTGCGCGGGCACCGAGAACCACAGCAGCCGGCGATGGATGCTGACCGCGAAGTACGCGAGCAGCGTGTAGGCCAGCGCATGCTGTCCGAGCACGGCGCCCTCGTGCACGTCGATCACCAGGCCGAACAGGAAGGCCAGGCCCACGCCCACGCGCTGCGGCTGGTGCACGATCCAGAACACCAGCACCAGCGCCAGCACGTCAGGCGAAGCGGCATGGCGGCCGATCGGCAGCATCTCCAGCGCCAGCGCCAGCAGCAGTGACAGGCCGATGAACAGCGGATTGACCGGCAGCAGCAGCTGGTCGGCCCCACGCGGCATGATCATGGCGCGCGCCCCTGCGACATGGACCTGCTCACGGCGCGATCCCCGAGGCCTTCGCAGCCGGCTTGCCGCCCTTGGCCGCGGCCTTCGGCGCCGACGCCGCCAGCTCGGGAATCGGCGGCAACTGCGCAGACAAGGGCTCCAGCACCAGCACGTGGCGCACGCCGTCGATCCCGGCCGCTGGCGCCAGCAGCACGCGCGCAAAGCCCGAATTGGCGCGGCGGTCGACGCTGGCCACCTGGGCCACCGGCAGGCCCGCCGGGTAGACGCCATCGACGCCGCTGGTCGTCAGCTTGTCGCCCACCTGGACGTCGGCATTGCCCGCCATGAAGCGCAGCTCCAGCAATCCGCCATCGGCACCGCCGAAGGCCGCGCTGCGCTGCTGGCTACGGGTGTTCAGCACCGGCACGGCGGCGTCCTTGTCGGTGAGCAGCGTCACCATGGCGTGCAGGGGAAAGACGCGGGTGACCTGGCCGAGCACGCCGCTTTCGTTGACCACCGGCGAGCCCAGCACCACGCCATGCGTCGCGCCACGGTCGATGAAGACCTTGCGCGAATACGGATCCGCGGCCTCGTACATCACCTCGGCCGGCACAGAGCGCACCTGCATCGCCGGCCGCAACTCCAGCAACGCGCGCAAGCGCGCGTTCTCCTGCGCCAGCTGCTCGCCGCGGGCCAGGCGATCGGCATGCGAGACCAACTGCTTGCGCACGCGGTCCTCCGCCGCCAGCGCGCGGTTCAGGCCCTGCAGGTGGTCGACGCCGGCGTAGAACAGGTTCACAGGCGCCATCAGGGCGCGCTGGGCCGGCAGCAGCACGGTGGCCAATGCGGCGCGCAGCGGCTGCGTGAGCTTCAGGCGGTTGTCAGCGGCCATCAGGAACACCGCCAGTGCCGAACAGAGCACGAGCTTGGTCAGCGCCGGTGTTCCCTGGCGGAAGAACGGCGGCGGGGTGCGGTCCAGAGTGCCCAGTGGCATGACAGTGCGCCCGCGCTGATGGGGGTGTGCCGGCAAACCGCGCCGGCATCACCTCAGGACATTACTCCGACGTGAAGATGCTGCCGAGGCGCTCCATGCGCTCCAGGGCCATGCCGCAGCCGCGAACGACGCAGGTGAGCGGGTCTTCCGCCACCAGCACCGGCAGACCGGTTTCCTCGGCCAGCAGGCGATCGAGGTCGCGCAGCAGGGCGCCGCCGCCGGTCAGCATCATCCCGCGCTCGGCGATGTCGGCGCCCAGCTCGGGCGGCGTCTGTTCCAGCGCGTTCTTCACGCTGGAGACGATCTGGTTCAGCGGATCGGTCAGCGCTTCCAGGATCTCGTTGCTGGAGATCGTGAAGCTGCGCGGCACGCCTTCGGAGAGGTTGCGGCCCTTGACCTCCATCTCCTTCACCTCGCTGCCAGGGAAGGCGCTGCCGATGCTCTTCTTGATGCTCTCGGCCGTCGGCTCGCCGATCAGCATGCCGTAGTTGCGGCGGATGTAGTTGATGATGGCTTCGTCGAACTTGTCGCCGCCGACGCGCACGCTGCCTTTCCAGACCATGCCGCCGAGCGAGATGACGCCCACCTCGGTCGTGCCGCCGCCGATGTCCACCACCATCGAGCCCGAGGCCTCCGACACCGGCAGCCCGGCGCCGATGGCGGCGGCCATCGGCTCTTCGATGAGGTAGACCTCGCTGGCGCCCGCGCCCAGTGCCGATTCGCGGATCGCGCGGCGCTCGACCTGCGTGGAGCCGCAAGGCACGCAGATGATGATCCGGGGGCTGGGCTTGAGCACCGAGCGCGGATGGACCATCTTGATGAACTGCTTGAGCATCTGCTCGGTGACGGTGAAGTCGGCGATCACGCCGTCCTTCATCGGCCGGATGGCCTCGATGTTGCCGGGCACCTTGCCCAGCATGGCCTTGGCCTCGGCGCCCACCGCCTGGATGGTCTTCTTGCCGTTGGGACCGCCTTCGTGGCGGATGGAGACGACGGAAGGCTCGTCCAGCACGATGCCCTTGCCACGCACATAGATCAGCGTGTTGGCAGTGCCGAGGTCGATGGCCAGGTCGGTGGAAAAGTAGCGACGCAGGGATCCGAACATGGGGTGTGGGGCGGCTCGCGTTGCTCGGGTGTGCTCGAGCACACGCGTTCGGGCCGCGGGGCATGCGCGGCGGCATGGATTGGGGGGAATTCGGGGTGAATCGGCTGGAAAAGGCCGTTCACGGATAGCCGGCGATAATACCCGATCACCCCTGTTTCTCCGTGCTGCCGACGCGCTGCAGCACGTAACTCCCACGCCCGACTTCACGCTCACTAGCGGACGATTTCCGATGCCCCTGACCCCTGAAGACGTGAGCCGGATCGCGAACCTCGCGCGGCTGGCGCTGACCCCCGACGAAGAGCCGGTGATGCTGGCCCAATTGAACGGCTTCTTCTCGATCGTCGAACAGATGGGCGCGGTCGACACCAGCGGCATCGAGCCGCTCTACACCCCGCTGTCGGCCGTGCAGGACGTGCAACTGCGGCTGCGCGAGGACACCGTGACCGAAGGCAACGACCGCGAAGCCAACCAGCGCAGCGCGCCGGCGGTGGAAGACGGCCTGTTCCTGGTGCCGAGGGTGATCGAATGAGCCTGGATCTGCATTCCCTTGGTGTCGCGGGGCTCGGCCGTGCACTGGCCTCGCGCGAGCTGTCCAGCGAGGAGCTGGTGAAGCACCTGCTGGCGCGCATCGCCGCGCACCAGTCGCTCGGGGCCTTTCTGCACGTGGACGCGGACTCCGCGCTGCAGGCCGCGCGCGCTGCCGATGCGCGCCGCGCCGGCGGCGAAACCGGCGCCCTGCTGGGCGTGCCGCTGGCGCACAAGGACATCTTCGTCACCGCCGACCAGCCCACCACCGCCGGCTCGAAGATGCTGGCCGGCTACCGCAGCCCCTTCGACGCCACCGTCGTCGCGCGCCTGAAGGCGTCCGGCACCGTGAGCCTGGGCAAGCTGAACTGCGACGAGTTCGCGATGGGCTCGGCCAACGAGAACTCCGCCTACGGCGCGGCACTGAACCCCTGGGACACCAGCCGCGTGCCCGGCGGCTCGTCGGGCGGCTCGGCCACCGCGGTGGCTGCGCGCCTGGTCCCGGCCACCACCGGCACCGACACCGGCGGCTCGATCCGCCAGCCCGCGTCCTTCACCGGCGTCACCGGCATCAAGCCGACCTATGGCGTGTGCTCGCGCTACGGGATGATCGCCTTCGCCTCCAGCCTGGACCAGGCCGGGCCGCTGGCGCGCTCGGCGGAAGACTGCGCGCTGCTGCTGTCGGCCATGAGCGGCTTCGACGAACGCGACTCCACGAGCGCCCAGCGCCCGCCGCAGGACTTCCATGCGCAGATGCTCACGGCACGCCCCGGCGCCAGCGCGGCGCGGCCGCTGGAAGGCCTGCGCATCGGCCTGCCGAAGGAGTTCTTCCCGGCCGGCCTGGCGAGTGACGTGGACATCACCGTGCGCCGCGCGCTGGTGGAGTTCGAGAAGCTGGGCGCCAAGCTGGTGGACGTGAGCCTGCCGCGCACCGAGCTGTCGATTCCCGTCTACTACATCATCGCGCCGGCCGAGGCCAGCTCGAACCTCTCGCGCTTCGACGGCGTGAAGTTCGGCCACCGCGCCAAGCAGTACACCGACCTGCTGGACATGTACAAGAAGACGCGCGCCGAGGGCTTCGGGCCCGAGGTGAAGCGCCGCATCATGATCGGCACCTACGTGCTCAGCCACGGCTACTACGACGCCTACTACCTGCAGGCGCAGAAGCTGCGCCGCATGATCGCCGACGACTTCCAGCGCTGCTTCGTCGAGTGCGACGTCATCGCCGGCCCCGTGGCCCCGAGCATCGCCTGGAAGCTGGGCGAGCAGGGCGACGACCCGGTGAAGGCCTACCTCGCCGACATCTTCACGCTGCCCGCCAGCCTGGCCGGCCTGCCCGGGATGAGCGTGCCTGCCGGCTTCGGCGAACACGCGATGCCGGTGGGCCTGCAGCTGATCGGGAACTACTTCGGCGAAGGCACGCTGCTGCATGCAGCCCATGCCTTCCAGCAGGCGACGGACTGGCACGCCCAGGCCCCGGCGGAGCACTGAGAACACGAATGAGCACATCGCCTCTCGTGCGCGGTTACGAGGTCGTGATCGGCCTCGAAACGCATGCGCAGCTCTCGACGCAGAGCAAGATCTTCTCGGGCGCTTCCACCGCCTTCGGTGCCGCGCCCAACACGCAGGCCTGCGCGGTGGACCTGGCGCTGCCGGGCACGCTGCCGGTGATGAACCGCGCGGCCGTGGACCGTGCGATCCGCCTCGGCCTCGCGGTGGGCGCCAAGGTGGCGCCGCTGTCGATCTTCGCCCGCAAGAACTACTTCTATCCCGACCTGCCCAAGGGCTACCAGATCAGCCAGTACGAGATCCCGGTGGTGCAGGGCGGGCGCATCGAGTTTTTCGTCGGCGACACCCCGCACGTGGTGAACCTGACCCGCGCCCACCTCGAGGAAGACGCCGGCAAGTCGCTGCACGAGGACTACCACGGCCAGAGCGGCATCGACCTCAACCGCGCCGGCACGCCGCTGCTGGAGATCGTCTCCGAGCCGGAAATGCGCGCCAGCGTCGAGGCGGTCGAATATGCCCGCGCGCTGCATGCGCTGGTGGTGTGGCTGGGCATCTGCGACGGCAACATGCAGGAAGGCAGCTTCCGCTGCGACGCCAACGTCTCCGTGCGCAAGCCGGGCGAGCCATTCGGCACGCGGCGCGAGATCAAGAACCTGAACTCGTTCCGCTTCATGCAACAGGCGATCGAGTTCGAGGTGAACTGGCAGATCGATCGCATCGAGGACGGGCTGAGGATCGAGCAGGCGACCGTGCTGTTCAACCCCGACACCGGCGAAACGCGGGCGATGCGCACGAAGGAAGACGCTCACGATTACCGTTATTTCCCGGACCCGGACCTGCCGCCGCTGGTGATCGCACCGGAGTGGATCGAGCGCGTGAAGGCCGAGATGCCCGAGCTGCCGGCCGCGATGGCCGAGCGCTTCCAGCGCGAGGACGGGCTACCCGCCTACGACGCGGCGATGATGACGCAGAGCCTGCCCTTCGCGCGCTACTACGAAGCGGCGCGCAACGCCTGCAAGGCGCCGAAGCTCGTCGCCAACTGGCTGATGGGCGAGGTGGCGCGCCGGCTCAATGCCGAAGGCCGCGCCATCGACGCCAGCCCGGTGCCCGCAGCCACGCTGGCCGCGCTGATCGGCCGCATCAACGACGGCACGATCTCGAACAATGCCGCGAAGCAGGTGTTCGAGTCGCTGTGGTCGGGCGAAGGGACGGAAGTCGATGCCGTCATCGAGGCCAAGGGCCTGAAGCAGATGAACGACACCGGCGCGCTGGAGAAGATCGTCGACGAGGTCGTCAGCGCCAATCCGAAGTCGGTCGAGGAATTCCGCGCCGGCAAGGAGAAGGCCTTCAACGCGCTGGTCGGCCAGGTGATGAAGGCCAGCCGCGGCAAGGCCAACCCGGCGCAGGTGAACGAGCTGCTCAAGCGCCGGCTCGGCTGATCGGTCAGGCTCCGCAGCCCGGCCCGCGGCGCTGGTCCGCCAACCCATCATGGCAGCGCGGCGGGAGCCCCCGCCGCACGCTCAAGGCGTCTTCGTGCGGCCCGGCGCGGCCTTGGCCGGTGGCGTCGACACCGTCGTCACCGGCAGCGACCCCGCCGGCGCGCCCGCCCACAGCTTGCGCAGCCGGGCCAGCTCCTCGTCGTAGAGCCTGTTGATGCGCACCACCTCGGCCTGCTGGTTGACCACCGCGGCCTTCTGCGCCTCCGCGGCGGCGTCGTTGGCGTCGATCTGCTGCTTCAGGCGCATCGGGATCGACTTGCCCCTGTAGAACTCGGCCTCGTCGTCCAGCGGCTTGCGCTCCGCGGCCAGCTCGGCCTGGCGCTTCTCGGTCGCCTTCATCGCGGCGCGCACGGAGTCCAGCGCCGCTTCACGCGCCCTGTTGTGGGCCGCCTCGTTCGGGAAGCGCGCGACGAGGTTGCGGTCGCGGCGCACCGCATCAGCCTGCGCGGCGCGCTGCAGCTCGGCACGGCGCTCGGCGGCCTCGCGCTCGGCTCGCTCCTCGGCGGTCAGCGTCGGCGGCACGATGCGGCGCAGCGAGCCATCGCGGTTCAGGACGCGCTGCTCCTTGTTCGTGCAGGCGGCGATCGGGCGGTCGGAGGTCAGCCGCCGGCCTTGGTCGTCAATGCAGGTGTAGATGCTGGGGTTCGCCGAAGACGCGCCCGGCGCCTGCGCCAGCACGGGCAAGGCCGCGGCCGCACCAGCCAGCGCGAACGAGGCACGGCGCCAGCGCGTCACGTCATCCCCCGGTGGCCACGCCGTAGCGGTCGCGGTAGGCGGCCACGTTCGCGGCATGCGCGGCCAGCGTGGCATCGCTGGTGCCTTGCAGCACCTGCATCAGGTCGGCCAGCGTGGCGACGGCCACGACCGGGAGCTGCAGTTGCTCGCGCACGTACTGCACCGCGGACCAGGGCAGGTCGGCGCCGGCTTCCGCGGCCTTTTCCTGCCGGTCCAGCGCAATCGCCACGCCGGCGGGCGTGGCGCCCGCGGCCTGGATCATCGCGATCGATTCACGCACCGAGGTTCCTGCCGAAATCACGTCGTCGACGATCAGAACGCGGCCGCGCACCGGCGCGCCGACCAGCGTGCCGCCTTCACCGTGATCTTTGGCCTCCTTGCGGTTGTACGCATACGGCACGTTGCGGCCCAGGCGGGCCAGCTCGATGGCAATGGCCGCGGCCAGCGTGATGCCCTTGTAGGCCGGGCCGAACAGCATGTCGAACTGCAGGCCCGAATCGAGCAGGCGGCGTGCATAGAATTCGGCCAGTCGGCCCAGCTTGGCGCCGTCGTCGAACAGGCCGGCATTGAAGAAGTAGGGCGACAGCCGCCCGGCCTTGGTCTTGAACTCTCCGAAACGCAGCACGCCGGCTTCGACCGCGAAACGGACGAAGTCTTGCGCCAGCGTGTCGGTGGAGGCCGTTCCGGAATGCATTGCTGGAGTCACCCTTGGCTTTTCGTCTCGTCACGCTCAACCTGAACGGCATCCGCTCGGCCGCCAACAAGGGCCTCGTCGCCTGGGCGGAAAGCGTGGGCGCCGATTGTATGGGGGTGCAGGAAGTGAAGGCCCAGGCGGAGGACGTGGCCGGCCGCTTCGATTCGCTCGCAGGCATGGCCGGCCATTTCCACTTCGCGCAGAAGAAGGGGTACTCCGGCGTGGGCCTGTACACGCGCCGCGAACCCAGCGCGGTGATCGCCGGGCTGGGCAACCCGGAATTCGATGCCGAGGGCCGCTACATCGAGGCACGCTTCGACACGCCTCGTCGCAAGCTCAGCATCATCAGCTGCTATTTCCCCAGCGGTTCCTCCGGCGAGGAACGCCAGGCAGCGAAGTTCCGCTTCCTCGACGTGGTGTACCCGCACCTGCTGGCGCTGAAGGGCGAACGGGAATTCATCCTCGTGGGCGACATCAACATCGCGCACAAGGAAATCGACCTGAAGAACTGGAAGAGCAACCAGAAGAACTCCGGCTTCCTGCCGGAAGAGCGCGCGTGGATGACGCGGCTGCTGGAGGAGGCGGGGCTGGTCGACGTGTTCCGGCGCCTGAACCCGCACCCCGAGCAGTACACCTGGTGGAGCAACCGCGGCCAGGCCTGGGCCAAGAACGTGGGGTGGCGGCTGGACTACCACCTGGCGACGCCCGGCATCGCCGCCCAGGCCAAGCGCGAGGCGATCTACCTCGACCAGCGCTTCTCCGACCACGCGCCGCTGACGATCGACTACGACTTCGACCTCTGAGCAGCGGGCGCGGCGCATGGCCGCGTCTTTCGGCTGAGGTGCGTCAGAAGATCGAACGTCCGGTGATGGTGGTGAAGGCCTCCAGCGCCAGCGAGCCCGCCAGCGAGTTGCCCGAAGGCTCCAGCCCCGGCGACCAGACGCACACGCCGCATTCGCCCGGCACCAGCGCCAGGATGCCGCCGCCGACGCCGCTCTTGGCCGGCAGGCCGACGCGAAAGGCGAAGTCGCCGGCCGCGTCGTAGGTGCCGCAGGTCAGCATCAGCGCATTCAGGCGCTTCGCGGCGCTGGCGGTGAGCAGGCGTTCGCCGGTGGACGGCAGCACGCCGTGGTTGGCCAGGAACAGCACCGCGCGAGCGAGGTCGACGCAGTTCATCTCGATGGCGCAATGGCGGCAGTAGGCGTCCAGCACCTGGCCGACGGGATTCTTCAGGTTGCCGAAGCTCTTCATGAAGTAGGCCATCGCGGCATTGCGGTGCGCGGTGTCGCGCTCGGACTTGGCGACGCGGCGGTCGTACTGGATGTCGGGGCTGCCGGCCAGCTTGCGCAGGAACTCGACCGCGGCGGTCTCGGGCACGGCATGGCGGGTGCACAGGATGTCGGTGACCACCAGCGCGCCGGCGTTGATGAAGGGATTGCGCGGCTTGCCGTGCTCGTGCTCCAGCTGCACCAGCGAGTTGAAGGGGTTGCCCGAGGGCTCGCGGCCCAGGCGGTCCCACAGCGCGTCGCCCTCGGTCTTCAGCGCCATCACCAGCGTGAAGAGCTTGCTGATGCTCTGGATCGAGAAGTTCACCCGCGCGTCGCCCACCGTGTGCACCGTGCCGTCGATGCACACCACGGCCATGCCGAAGTGCTGCGGCGAGACCCGGGCCAGTTCCGGGATGTAGCTCGCGACCCGGCCCTGACCGATCACCGGCTTCAGCTCTTCGTGGATCTGTTCGAGGATGGCCTGGTAGTTCAAAGGAGGCTCCGGCGACGAAAAAAGGCGCTGAAGTGTGCCCTCGAACCACCTCCGGCGCGCATGGAACGCCGCACGCGGGCGGCTTGCGCCCCGACAATTCCGGGATGACCGAACTGATCGTGATCCGCCATGGCGAGACCGACTGGAACCGCCAGCACCGCTTCCAGGGCCACATCGACGTACCGCTGAACGACACCGGCCTGCGCCAGGCCGAGCTGCTGGGCGAACGGTTGGCCGGCGAGCCGATCGACGTGCTGGTGGCCAGCGACCTGCAGCGCGCGCGGGCCACCGCTCTGCCGCTGGCCCGTCCGCGCGGCCTGGCGGTGGAGATCGAGCCGCTGTGGCGCGAGCAGTGCTTCGGCGTGCTGGAAGGCCTGGACGTGCCGACCATCCGCGGCCAGCACACGGCGCTGTGGGACCGCTGGGTGCGGCACGAGGCCGACTACGCGCTGCCCGGCGGCGCCGAGAGCAACCGCATGTTCTTCGAGCGCGTGCAGCGCGCGCTGGCGGCCACGCTGGCCGCCTTTGCCGGCCGGCGCGTCGCCGTCGTCACGCACGGCGGCGTGCTGGACATGCTGTGGCGCAATGCGCACGGCCTGCCGCTGCACGGCGCCCGCGATTGCGCGATCCCCAACACCGGCATCAACCGGCTGCGCTGGGCGGAAGACCGCCTGCAGGTGCTGCGCTGGGCCGATGCCGAGCACCTTGCCGGGCTGCCGGAGCAGCCCAGCACGGTGCCGGCCTCAGCCTGAGGCCGCCACCAGCCGCGGCCCGGCGGCCGCCGGCGGCACCGATGCCGCGATGCGCGCCAGCGCCAGCCGGCCAAGGCTGTTGGCGAAGGCATCGACGCCGATCTTGGCCTGCCGGTACTTCCAGCGCTTGACGTACCAGTCCTGCACCAGCGCAATGAAGTGGCCCGCCAGCAGGTGGGCTTCGGCCGGATCGTCGACACCGGCATCGACCACCAGCGTGGCGAAGCCATCGTGCACCGCCATCTCCGCCGCCTTGGCCACCTGGCGCTGGCTGTCCGACAGCGTGCGCGACTCCAGGAACACGAAATAGAACCACGGCTGCAGCAGTTCGCTGATGTAGACGTGCGAGCGCAGCGTGGCGTCGAGCCGCTCGGCCGGCGTGAAGCGCCCGGCGAACCAGGACGGGATCTCGCCGGCGAGGTAGCGGATCACGTCCTCGATCATCGCGGCCAGGTCGTCCTTGCTGGCGATGTAGCCGTACAGGCCGCCCATCGACAGGCCGCACTCGCGACTGAGGTCGCGCAGCGTCATCGCGCCGAAGCCCACCTTGTTGGCGAGGCGGAAGGTCGTCTCGACGATCGCGCGCAGGTTCTCCATCGCCGCCGCGGGACGCTTGACCGTCATGCGGTTCGCGTTGCGCTCCAGCAGCAACGGCCACACGCTGGTGGCGTCCACCGGTGCGACACGCTTGAAGTCGGCGAACAGGAACCGGGGCGAAGGCAGGTCGAGCGGCATGGGCTGAACACGCGGCAGCGGGTGGGCGGCGGGCGTCGGCATGTTGCGCCAGGGGGCTGTCGATCTCGCGTTGACCCCAGGGCGGGCGGATTGTAGACTCGCCGAAACCGAGCGAGCGCTCGGTATTTTTTCGAGCTGTCCGCTGTTCCTCACCAAGGTGTCGCGATGTCCGCCCAGCCCCTGCTCCGCTCGTTCCCCCCGCAGACCGACGGCGCCGACCGGCCAGCCCGGCCGCTGAACCTGGCGGCCGTGGCCGGCAGCGCCAAGCTCAGCGCCGCGGAGGAACAGGCGGTGCGCGGCGACGCCTGGTTCGCAAGCCTCGCGCCGGACCTGCAGCACGCGATCCTGGCCCGCTCCACGGTGCGGCGCCTGCGCGCCGGCGTGGTGCTGACCCGCGGCGCCGGCAGCGCCGACGCCTGGTTCGGCGTCGCCGCCGGCGCGGTGCGGCTGTCGACCGCGCTGGCTTCGGGCAAGCAGGTCAGCTTCCAGCTGGTCGAACCCGGCGGCTGGTTCGGCGACATCCCGTTGATCGACGGCATGGGCCAGCCCTGCGACGCGGAAACCTGCGCCGACTCCACGATCCTCGTGCTGCGCAAGGACGACCTGTTGCAGCTGCTCGCGCGCAGCCCCGACCTGGGCCTGGCGCTGGCGCGGCTGAACTGCCGCCGTGCCCGCACGATGATGGGTCTCTTCGCCGATGCGGTGTCGCTGCCGCTGGAGAACCGCCTGGCGCGCCAGCTGCTGCAGCTGGCACGGCGATTCGGCCAGCGCGAAGCGGGCGGCCTGCGAATCGCGCTGAAGCTGTCGCAGCAGGACGTGGCGGACCTGCTGGGCGCCAGCCGGCAGCGGGTGAATGCGGGGCTGAAGAAGCTGGAACGCTCCGGCGTGCTGCGCGTGGCCGCGGGGCGCTGGGAGGTGCGGGACCTGGAAGCGCTGGAGGCGCTGGGCGCGGCCTGAGGCCGGCGGTCCCGCGCCCGGCATCCCTCGTCAGGCGGGCAGCGGCAAGCCCAGGGCCGCGCTGATCGCCTGCGCGCGCCGCTTCAGCCGCAGCGACTGCGGCTGCCGCCCGGCCATCGGCTGCACCAGGTTCAGCGCGCCCGCCCAGCGGCTGCCGCGCTGCAGCGCGTCGAGGTGGAGCTGCTCGAAGAGTTCGCGCTGCGCGTGGCTGCCACCGATGGCCGCCAGCCGCGGCAGCGCCTGTTCCAGCGCCTCGGCCGCCTCGGCCCAGCGCCCCTGAGCATGCGCCAGCAGGCCACGGCCGGCCGGCACCGCCACGCGCTGCCAGGCCTCGCGCAAGGCCGGCGGCGCGGTCGGGGCGAAGGCCTCGATGCGCGCCAGCAGCCGTTCCGCCTCGGGCCGCCCGGCGCGGGCCAGGCCGTACAGGTACTGCAGGTCCAGGAAGGGCTGCACCCGGTCTTCCAGCCGCCCGGTCAGCCAGCCGGCCAGCTCCTGCCAGCGCTCGCCGACGTCCACGCCCGCCAGCTCCAGCCGCGCCAGCAGCGACACCGCGCCCACCTGGTCCTGCGAGTAGGACTTGTCGACGCCCCAGACCTGGTGGTCGTACAGCGCCAGCGCGCCCGCCTCGTCCCCCAGCTCGATCAGGAACAGGGCCAGGTGCCACCAGTTGTGGGTGCGCATGAAGGACGTCAGGCCCTGCCACTGGCTGCTGGCCGCGCGCAGGAAGGCCGCGCCTTCGCGCAGGCGGCCGTCGGCCAGCATCACGTGGGCCAGCGCATGCTGGGCCCAGGGTTCGTCCGGCCGCATCGCCAGCGCCAGGCGGGCTGCATGCTCGGCCTCGTCGAGCCGGTGGCACTGCTCCCAGCCGAAGGCCAGCATGCCGTGCAGCCAGGCCTGGTCGTGCGCGGCCGGCAGCGCGGCCAGCGCCAGCCGCAGCAGCGCCGGTGCATCGCCGAGGTTGAAGGCGTGGTACTGCGCCAGCTTCAGCGTGCACAGGTCGCGCGGCCAGCGCGCCAGCGCCTGGGCATGCGCGGCCAGCGCGGCGGGTGCGTCGCCCTCCACCCACAGCTGCACGGCTTCGCCGAACTGCCGCTCCCTTTCCGTGCAAGGCAGGCCGGCCGACCGCGCACGCGCCAGCTGGCGCCGTGCGCTGGCGGCGCCCTGGGCGTTCTCGGCGAACATCTGCAGCGCCGCGGCGCAGGCCTGCACGATGAGGCTGTCGTCCTGCTCGGCCGCCCCCAGCACGTCGAGGATGCGCGGCGTGTAGCCGAGGAAGCCGTTGATGAAGCCCGCGACCGCCGCGGCGCTGCCCGGGTGCCGCACCCGGATCGGCAGGCCGAAGGGGTCGTGGGCGTCGACCATGACGCGCCCTTCTCGATTTAGGCCCAGGACAGCGCGGACAGGTCGTTGGCGAAGATCGGCATGTCCTTCCAGATGCCCTTGAGCCGCGCGCTGGACACGGTGATCCAGGTCGGCTGGTAGAGGTAGGCCGCCACGGCATCGTCGGCCACCAGGCGCTGCAGCTCGGCCAGCAGTTGATGGCGCTGCTTCGTGTCGGCCGTGGCGTTGACCCTCGCCCACAGCTCGTTGAACTTGGTGGACTCGTAGTTCCAGTAGTACCCCGGCCGCGCGAAGTTGCCGAAGTCCAGCGGCTCGACGTGCGAGACGAGCGTCAGGTCATAGGCCTTCTGGCCGTAGACGCCCGAGAGCCACTGCGCCCACTCCACGTTCTCCTGCTTCGCGACGATGCCGACCTTGGCCAGCATCGCCGCGATCACCTCGCCGCCCTGGCGCGCATAGGGCGGCGGCGGCAGCTTCAGCGACAACTCCAGCGGTGTCGTCACGCCGGCTTCCTTCAGCAAGGCCTTGGCGCGCTCCGGGTTGTAGGCGTTCACGGCGGTCAGGTCGACGTAGCCGGGCGCACCCGGCACGTAGAAGCTGCCGATCGGCGTGCCGAAGCCCTCGGCCGCGCCTTCGACCACCTGCTTGCGGTCGATCGCCATCGCGATGGCGCGGCGCACCCGCACATCGTCCAGCGGCTTCTTCTTGTTGTTGATGGCGAGGATGGTCTTGGCGCGCGAGCCGCTGATGGTGACCTGGAAGCGCTTGTCGCGCTTGAACTGCTCCAGCGTGCGCGCGGCGGCAATGCGCGGGAAGTGGTCGACGTCCCCGGCCAGCATCGCGGCCACCTGGGCCGCCGTGTCGCTGATGAAGCGCACCGTCACCCGGCGCAGCTTGATCGAGGCGGGGTCGCGGAAACCGTCCCAGCGCGCCAGCACGATGGACGAGCCCTTGGCCCAGCTTTCCAGCCTGTAGGGGCCGGTGCCCACCGGCTGCGTCGCGTTGGTCGCCGCGCTCTTGGGTTCGACGATGACAGCGGTCGCCTGGCCGAGCTGGAACAGGAAGTCGGGGTTCTGGTTCTTCAGCGTCAGCACGACGGTCAGGTCGTCGGTGAGCGCGATGTTGACGATGTTGGCGAAGGTGGCCTTGTCCTTGTTGACGCTGGCGGCCTCGGCCGCGCGCTCGAACGAGAACTTCACCGCCTTGGCGTTGAAAGGCTCGCCGTTCTGGAACTTCACGCCGGGGCGCAGCTTGAAGGCCCAGGTCTTGTTGTCAGGCGTCACGGTCCAGCTCTGCGCCAGCAGCGGCGTGACGGACGAGTCGCCGTTGATCTTGGTCAGCGTCTCGAAGACGTTGTAGAGCACGACCTCGCCGATCGCAGACGCCGCGCCCGCGGTGGGGTCGAGCCCCGGCGGCTCCAGCGTCATCGCCAGCACCAGCGAATCCTTCTTCGATCCCTGCGCCTCGGCCCACCAGGGCTGCAGGGCGAACGCGGCGGCGGGCAGGCTCAAGGCGGTGCGGCGGCGGATCATGGCGGGCTCCTTCTCGCGGGCGGTGCCGCATCCTAGCGGCACCACGCTCCACCTGCCCGGGAACCTGAAAAGCATCATGATGCGCCAGGTCATGGCATCATGATGCTCATCTCAGGAGGTACGCATGCGCACCACCATCACGCTCGATCCCGACGTCAAGGAAATGCTCACCAAGGCGGCCTACCGCAGCGGCAAGCCCTTCAAGGTGACGCTGAACGAGGCTGTGCGCGCCGGGCTGCGGCCGCGGCGCGGCAAGGCACCGCCCCCCCAATGGCCATGCCACGACATGGGCAGCGCGCGGGTGGACCTGACCAAGGCCCTGGCCCTGGCCGAAGAGCTGGAAGACCGCGACCTGGCGGCCAAGCTGGCACGCGGCGCATGAAGCTGCCGGACGTGAACGTGCTGCTGTACGCAGTGAACACCGCGTCGCCACAGCATGCAGTGGCCAAGCAAGCGCTGCAGCAGGCTTTCACCGAAGGCGACGTCGGCCTGCCTTGGACCGTGCTGCTGGGCTTTCTTCGCCTCACCACGCGCAACGGCATCCTCAGCAACCCGCTGACGGTGGAAGACGCGCTGCAGGTGGTGCACAGCTGGCTCGACCACCCTGCTGCAACCACCCTGGCGCCCGGTGATCGCCACGCGGCCATCCTGTCCCGCCTGCTGATCGGCGTGGGCCAGGGCGGATCGCTGGTCTCGGACGCGCACCTTGCGGCGATGGCCATCGAACACAACGCGGAGCTGATCAGCTTCGACCGCGACTTCGCCCGCTTTTCAGGCCTGCGCTGGACCGCGCTGCAGTAAGTCCGGAGACGGTCAAGCGTCGCGTGTCTTGCCCGGGATGCACCAAGCCGCCACGCGGGGCGGCGAGAGGCAGGGCGCGAGGTAGAAGGAAGTTGGTGCTTGCGGCATCGCACTCCCATGGCACCACGCACTCGCTCGGCCGTGGCGGTCCACGACGTGCAGCCCGTGGACGCGCGCGCGGGCAGCGCTACGCCGCTTGACCCGCCGAGGCGCCTCCACCGAGAATCCGCCCCCGGAACCAGGAGAGCGCAGCGTCCTGCGAAGCAGGCACTGCCGCCGAAGGCGCAACCTCCCATACACGCTCAGGCCCGGTACTGGTTCCGGTCACAGCCGACACTGGAGAGTGAAGCCCGCCCAGGGCTTCCACCGAAGGAGCAAGGGCATCCCCGCGGGGACCGGCCCGAATCTCTCAGGTACCAAGGACAGCGGGAGCGGCGCGAGAGAAGGCATCACGGGCCTTGCCGCGCGCGCTTCGCGTCCCTCCCGGGACCGGCCGCCAGCACGTCCTGCGCGCCACTCTCGTTCGTTTCGCTTCAGCGTTGTCCTTGCGAATCGGAGAGTGCTCCCCATGAAAGTCATCGTGCTCGGCGCCGGCGTCACCGGCATCACCTCGGCCTGGTTCCTGCGCCAGGCAGGCCACGAGGTCACCGTCATCGACCGCCAGCCCGCGGCCGGCCTCGAAACCAGCTTCGCCAACGGCGGGCAGATCTCGGTCTCGCATGCCGAGCCCTGGGCCAACCCGGGGGCGCCGCTGAAGGTGCTGAAGTGGCTGGCGAAGGAGGATGCGCCGCTGTTGTTCCGACTGCGCCCGGATGCGCGGCAGTGGCTGTGGGGGCTGTCCTTCCTGCGTGAATGCACGCCGGCGCGCACGCGTCACAACATCCGCCAGATCGTCAACCTGGGCCTCTACAGCCGCACCACCTTGCAGCAGCTGCGCGCAGAGCTGGGCCTGCAGTACGACCAGCTGACGAAGGGCATCCTGCACTTCTACACGAGCGAGGCCGAATACGCCGCCGCGCAGGAGCCCGCGCGCGTGATGCGCGAGCACGGCTGCGAGCTGGACATGAAGACGGCCGACGAGTGCGTGGCCATCGAGCCCGCGCTCGCGCAATGCCGCGAGCGCATCGTCGGCGGCAGCATGACGCCCAGCGACGAATCGGGCGATGCCCACGCCTTCACGCAAGCCCTGGCCGCGCGCTGCGCCGCCGCGGGCGTGCAGTTCCTGTACGAGACGCGCATCGTCGGACTGCAGCACGCCGGCGACCGGCTGGATGCGGTGCAGGCAGCTGATGCGCTGGGCATCGTGCGCACGCTCACCGCGGACCGCTTCGTGTTGTGCCTGGGCTCGTTCTCGGCCGGATTCGCGAAGCAGTTGGGCATTTCGCTGAACATCTACCCGGCCAAGGGCTACTCGGTGACCTTGCCGGTGATCGACTCGGCGCAGTCGTACTCCGTGTCGCTGACGGACGACGAGTACAAGCTGGTGTTCTCGCGCCTGGGCAACCGCCTGCGCATCGCAGGCACGGCGGAGCTGAACGGCTACGACACCACGCTGAACCTGACCCGCTGCGAGGCCATCGTGCGGCGCGTGCGCGAGCTGTTCCCGCGCATGACCGACGGCCAGGGCGCCCGCTATTGGACCGGCCTGCGCCCGGCCACGCCGTCGAACGTGCCCTATGTCGGCCGCTCGAAGATCGCCAACCTGTTCCTCAACACCGGCCACGGCACGCTGGGCTGGACGCACTCCGCCGGCTCGGGCAAGGCGATTGCCGAGATCGTCTCCGGGCGCTTGCCGGCACTGGACTTCGCCTTCACCGGCCTCACGCGCGAGGACCGGCGCGGCGCCAGCACGCTGCGCACCGCCTGACGCGCCCATCGATCGTTAGAAACATCCCCGTCCGGCCACGATGCCGGAGGGGACCGCCCCTCGCCGCGCGGCTGCCTCAGTCGAAGCCGCGCAGCGGCAGCCTGGCGCGCTGCAGCCAGTTGGCCGGCGAATAGGCGCTGCTGCCGTCGGTCGCATGCAGCGTGTAGGCGTGGCGCGACTGCGGCGAGCGGTTCGGTGCGCTCCAGTGCGGCAGCAGGCCGTGGAAGCAGACCAGCGTGCCGGCCTCGACCTCCACCGGCACGGCCACGGCGTCGTCCGGCCAGGGCGTGCGGTCCAGCGTCTCCATGCGCACCACGTTGCCCTCGCGCACGAAGCGCTCGCGCAGCGGGCCGCGGTGTCCGCCGGGCTCCACCCACAGGCAGCCGTTGTCGCGGGTGGCGTCTTCCAGCGCGAACCAGAAGGCGGTGACGCTGCAGGGCGTGGTGTCGAAGAAGGTCGCGTCCTGGTGCCACTTCACCTCGCCACCGATGCCGGGCTGCTTGAAGATGTACATCGATTGCCACAGCTTCGCGTCGGCCAGACCCAGGTCGCGCGCCAGCGCCGCCATGCGGGGCCCGCGGGAGAAGCGCTCGAAGACCGGGTCCAGGTCGTGCATCGCGTGGCCGATCTTGTTGATCGACAGCGCCTTGGCCTGGCGCAGCTCGCCGTCGGGGCCGAAGGCCTCTTCCTCGAAGAAGCAGTGGATGCCCTCGGCCGACGCGAGGAAGTCGTCGCCGGTGCCGCGGGCCTGGTCGGTGGTGCTGAAGATCGTGCGCCTGGCGCCGGGCTCGAAGGCTTCGACGATGGCCAGGGCCCGCTCGCGCAGCGCCGCCACCTCGGCCGCGCTCTTGAAGCCGGGCAGCACCAGGAAGCCTTCGGCGTGATAACGCGCTATCTGCTCGCGGGACAGCAGCATGCTCATTCCGACTTGATGCCGCGCATCTGGATGATGCCGCCCAGCTGCGCGGTGTCCGCCTTCATGCGGTTGACCAGGCCTTCGGGGGCGGTGCCCACGGCCTGCCAGCCGGCGTTCAGCAGGCGCTGCCGCGAGTCGGGTGCGCGCACCGCCTCGACGATCGCCGCGCCGAGCCGGGCCACAACCGGCGCCGGCATCGACGCCGGGCCGGCGGCAGCGGTCCAGATCTCCAGATCGGCGCCGGTCACCGCCGCCTCGCGCAGCGTCGGCTGGTCGGTCACCAGCGTGCTGCGCCCCGGCGAGGTCAGACCCACCGCCTTCAACCTGCCGCTGCGCACGTGCGGCAGCGCCAGCCCCGGTGGCAGCAGCGCCAGCTGCACCTGCCCGGCCAGCATCGCGTTGATGACCTGCGGGTTGCCGGCAAAGGGCACGTGCACCGCCTGGATGCCGGTCTTGCTCTTGATCAGCTCCATGCCCAGGTGCCCGACGGTGCCGACGCCCGGCGTGCCGTAGTTGCCCCTGCCCTCGAGGCTGCGCGCCCAGTGCAGCCACTCGGTCGGCGTCCGGCCCGTCGCCTGGCCGCTCACCGTGAGCAATAGCGGGGCGGTGCCGATCAGCGAGAGCGGCGTGAAGTCCTTCGCCGGATCGAACGGCAGCTTGTCGTTCAGCATCTTCGCCACCGTCAGGTTGCCGTTGATCAGCACGCCGATGGTGTGGTTGTCGGTGGACTTGGCGACCAGGTCGGCGGCGATGTTGCCGCTGGCACCGGGGCGGTTCTCGACCACCACCGGCTGGCCGATGTTGCGGCCCAGCGCCTCGGCGATCGCGCGGGCCGCCAGGTCCGGCGTCGACCCCGGGGGAAAGCCGACCAGGATCTTCAGCGGCTGCGTGGGCCACGGCACGGCGGGTGCCGCGGTGCCACCGGCGGCCGGCCGCGCCGGCGCCTGGGCCCACGCGGGCAGCGCCAGCGCCGCGGGCGCACCGGCAAGCAGCGAAAGCAGTTGGCGTTTGCTGATCGTCACGAACGGATCTCCTCGATGAAAGGGGCAATGAAGGATGGGGAATGGCGCTCAATCGCCCAGGAAGACGCCATGGCCGCGCAGCTCGTCGCGCACGCTGGCCGCCGACACGGCCCGAGGCGCGCAGTGTCGGGCCAGCGCGAGCGCGGCGGTGGTTCCGGCGGCCTCGCCCATCACGAAACAGGCGCCGCTGACGCGCGCGGCCGACTGCCCGCCGTGCGTCATCGAGGCGCAGCGGCCGGCCACCAGCAGGTTGTCCACCCGCTGCGGCAGCACCATGCCCAGCGGCAGCTGGTTGTAGCCGCAGTGCGTGCCCAGGCCGGGCGGGAAGGTGAAGCGCACGTCGCCGGCCACGTGGGCCTCGATCGGCCAGCCGTTGACGCCGATCGCATCGGCGAAGCGGGCGCAGCCGAGCACGTCCTGCTCGGTCAGGCGCGCCAGGCCCTGCACGCGCCGCGTCTCGCGGATGCCGACCTGCGGCGCGATCTCCAGCAGGTAGGCGGCTTCGAAGCCCGGCGCATCGCTGCGCAGGAAGTCCATGAAGTCGACGATCTGGCGCCGGCCCTCGACCTCGGCGGCGGAGAGCTGCCAGGCATCGGTGCCGTCCACCGCGCTGCCGTCGGGATTGGCCAGCTGGGTGACGTTGACGCGCCACTCGCCCGGGTTCTTCTGCGGCCGGACGATCGGCGCGCGGCGCGGAAAGCGCCGCCCGCGCGCCTCGGCCGCGGCCATCAACCGGCCGATGCGGTTCCACGCATCACCCGCGCGCGCGGCGTCGACGCCGTTGATGCGGAACATCGTCGACGGGTAGAGCAGTTCGTCCTTGTCACAGGGCACGCCGGCGGCGGCGGCCAGGTCGGCATCGCCGGAACAATCGATGAAGACCTCGGCCGCGATGGCACCGCGGCCCGACTTGGTCTCGACCAGCAGCGCGGCGATCTGGTGCTCATCGCGCATCACCACGCCGGCTGCCCACGCGTGGAACAGCAGCCGCGCCCCATGGCCCAGCACCAGCTGGTCGGCCGCGACCTTCAGCGCCGCGTTGTCGTAGGCCTGCGCGGCGATCCTGCCGCCGAAGAGCTCGTGCGGTTCGTTCAGGCCACCCAGCGCACGCAGGCGGTCGAGCAGCTCGTCGGCCAGGCCGCGCACCACCTGCGTGACCTGGCCGTGCACGTTGGCGTGCAGGCCGCAGAAGTTGGTGACGCCGGCGGCCGTGCCCATGCCGCCGAGAAAGCCGTAGCGCTCGACCAGCAGCGTGCGGCGCCCGGCGCGTGCCGCCGCGGCCGCGGCGGTGATGCCGGCCGGTCCGCCGCCCAGCACCACCACCTCGGCCTCGGCGATCACCGGCGTTTCGCGGGCGGGTTCGGTCAAGGTGCGCATCAGCGGCGGGCGATCAGCGGGACGGGGGCAGCAGTCGGAGCAAGCGGCAGGCCGGGCCATGCTGCGCGAGGCGGTAGCCTATGGCAATGCGCTCTATCCCTCGGGCGTGGCGCACAACCGACGACGAACCCACGGAGAACCCGCGATGCTGATCCGCAATGCCACCCTGCCCGACGGCCGACAGGGCATGGACCTGCTGCTGCGCGACGGCCGCATCGCCGCCATCGCATCCGCGTCCGGCCCCGCGCTGGCCGCGGCGCCAGGCGAGCCGGTGCTCGATGCCCAGGGCTGGCTGCTGAGCCCGCCATTCGTCGATGCGCATTTCCACATGGATGCCACGCTGTCCTACGGCCTGCCTCGGGTCAACGACAGCGGCACGCTGCTCGAAGGCATCGCGCTGTGGGGCGAGCTGAAGCCGCTGCTCGACCAGGACGCGCTGGTGGACCGGGCGCTGCAGTACTGCGACTGGGCCATCGCCCGCGGGCTGCTGGCCATCCGGACGCACGTGGACGTCTGCGACGACCGCTTGCTGGCCGTGGAAGCGCTGCTGCAGGTGCGCGAGCGGGTGAAGCCCTGGATCGACCTGCAGCTGGTGGCCTTTCCGCAGGACGGCCTGCTGCGCTCGCCGACGGCGCTGGCCAACCTGGAGCGCGCGCTCGACATGGGCGTCGACGTGGTGGGCGGCATCCCGCACTTCGAGCGCACGATGGCCGACGGCGCCGAGAGCGTGAAGATCCTGTGCGAGCTGGCGGCCGAGCGCGGCCTGCGCGTGGACATGCACTGCGACGAGAGCGACGACCCGCTGTCGCGCCACGTCGAGACGCTGGCCTTCCACACGCAGCGCCTGGGGCTGCACGGCCGGGTGACCGGATCGCACCTGACCTCGATGCATTCGATGGACAACTACTACGTGTCCAAGCTGCTGCCGCTGATGCGCGAGGCGCAATTGCACGCCGTGGCCAATCCGCTGATCAACATCACGCTGCAGGGCCGGCACGACAGCTACCCCAAGCGCCGCGGCATGACGCGCGTGCCCGAGCTGCTGGCCGCCGGCATCAACGTCGCCTTCGGCCACGACTGCGTGATGGACCCGTGGTACGCGATGGGCTCGGGCGACATGCTGGAGGTGGCGCAGATGGGCCTGCACGTCGCGCAGATGACCTCGCAGGCGGGCATGAAGGCCTGCTTCGACGCGGTGACCGTGAACGCCGCGCGGGTCATGGGCCTGGACGGCTATGGCCTGGATATCGGCTGCCGCGCCGATGCGGTGCTGCTGCAGGCACGGACGCCGGTGGAGGCCATCCGCCTGCGGGCCACGCGCCTGGCGGTGATCCGCGCGGGCGAGGTGATCGCCGAAAGCGCACCCGCCCTTGCGCGCTTGCGGCTGGGCGGGCGGGAGACGGCGGTGGACTGGACGCTGCGGCGCTGAGGCCGCGGGCACGGCAGCGTCAGCTGGCCGGGCAGTCGGTGGCGCGGTTGCCGTTGCTGTTGCGGCAGCTCTGGTGCAGCGTGGTGGCCAGTCCGGTCACCGTGGGGCAGGACGCGGCACTGCCGATCACGTAGTTCTGGTTGTCCAGCGACTCGGCCACGCTCGCGTAGGGCTGCACGTTGCGCATGTTGCTGTTGGCATCGCTCGACTCACCGAACTGGAAACGGCAGACGGTGTAGTTCGTCGATCCGGCGTTCAGGTCGGCGGCGGCCAGCCGCATCGTGCCGGACCAGGTGGCGCCCGCGGTCGGAACGCTGATCACGCAGAGGTAGTACTTGTAGCCGGAGATCGTCGCGCCGGTGTTCTGGTCCACCGCGTTGCCGAGTGAACAGGTGGTGTGCGAACTGTCGATCCCGGACAGGTCCGCGGTGCTCATCGCCAGGCCGCTCGGAAAGGACGCCGAGCCCGCCAGCGACACGTAGCCCGCGATGATGTACGCATTGCTCTCGACGCAGCCCGTCTCGAGGTCTTCCGCCGTCGTGACGGTCTTGCTGCAGGTCAGCACGACGTAGCCGGTGTCGTTGGAGAACACGACGGCGAACGTGCCGGTGAGCTGCACCACGCTCTTGCCGTTGTTCAGGTCCAGCGCCGGCACCGGGATGTTCATGTTGCGGTTCTTGGGCCGCTTCAGCGTCGTGTTGCCGGCGAGCGGAAAGGCCAGCGAGCCGCTGTCGAAGGGATCGGTCTTCGACAGGATGGTGCTGAAGGACAGCGACTGCTTGTCCGCCGCGCCGTTGACGCGGTCGGTCCAGGCCACGGTCACCTTCACGCGGCGCCACGGGTCGTCCACGGTGTCCAGCAGCTCCCAGCTGCGCTCGAACGTGGTGTTGGCCTGGTAGGCCTCGCCGTTGAAGACGGTGCCCTGCGTGATCGTGTCCGTGGCGGCGGCCAGGCCCTCCCAGGAGACGACACCGGCCGCGCTGTCGATCTGCGAGAAGGAACGCAGCTCTTCGATCTTTTCCTGCGCCAGCCGCACGGCCTCGCCGCGCTGCCGTGCGACGTCTTCGTTGTGCGCCAGCTTCAGGCTGATGCCCGCGATCGCCAGCAAGCCGAACGAGGTGACGACCAGCGCGATCAGCGACTCGATCAGCGAAAAGCCCCGCTGCGGGCGATGGTGGCGGTGGCTCATTTCAGCGCGTCCGATTGGATGATGAAGTCGCGCCAGCTGCCCGGCACGCGCACCAGCGGAGCGCTCATGCGGCGGACGTTCTTCAGCGCATCCGGGTCATAGTCCAGCGTGCCGTTGCCGTTGGTGTTGTAGGCGGCACAGGTGACCTGCGCGCCGTGGATGGTGGCCGAGCCGGTGCCGATGTCGTTCCAGTCGGCACTGTTCGAGAAGATCAATCCGTAGAACTCGTTGTTGCCGTTGATCTTGATCGCATTGGGCGTGACGATGATGATCGGATCGGCCTGCGTCCCATAGGTGTTATTGCCGCTCAGCTGCAGGTCCGACTCGAAGTAGAACGAACGCCAGCCCTGGCTGTACGCTTCATCGAGCTTGGACTTGCAGTCGGACGTGCTGGTGCAGCTCAGCACCTTGGTGGTCGGCGAGTCGCGGAAGCGCTCGATCGTCATGCTGAAGTAGGCCTTGAACATCGCCGACTTGTCGCAGGTCGGATCGGAGCTGGACAGCGACTTCAGCGACGCGTCGTCGGCGATCTTCGCGTTGTCGACCGGCTGGCCCGGCAGGCTCACGAGCGTCGTGCTGCCGGCCGTCGTGATGGTCGTGCCGGCATTGATCAGGATGCCGTTGGTCGCGACGTCTTCATTGACGATGTTGAACGAGCCCTTGACGTCGCAGGACGTGCCGCAGGTCAGCGGCGCGGCCGGCGCGCGCGGCGACAGCCCCAGCTTCAGCATCACCGTGACCCGGGCATGACCCTCGGAAGCCTGGTAGTTGTTCCAGGCGCACTCGCCGGTCTGCGCCGAGCAGGCCCAGGCGGTGATCTTGACCGCGTCGGCCAGGTTCTGTCCCGGAGTGTCGGGATCCGGCACCGCCTCGAAGGCGACGGTGAAGCCGGGCTCGAGCGCCGTGCCGGGGTCGGCAACCTTGCCTGGCACGGCGGTGCTCGGACAGTTGCAGGTCAGCGCGCCGGTGCTCGGATTGATCTTGCAGCCCGGGTAGACGTTGGCCGGGATGATGTTGGTGCTGGGCGTGGCCGCGTCCCACTGCGTCATCGCATAACGCTTGCGGAACGAGGTGTTGCCGGTCGCATTGGCGTACTTGCAGTCGGAACCGATGTCGTAGGGCGCATTCAGCATGCCGGTGGCCCATTCGATCGCAGCCTCCGCCACTTCATGGGCCTGCGTGGCCTGCATCTGCGCGCCCGAGGTGCGCTGCTCGACCATCACGCCGCGGTTGACGTACAGCGCGCCGAGCGAGATCACGAAGAGCATCAGCAGCGCGACGACCAGGGTCGCGACGCCGCGCTGCGCGCGCCGGGAGGAAACGGGTGAACGGTGATGCATCTTGGTTTCCTTCAGGCTGGGCAGCTGCCGCTGACCTGGTCATTGCGCACGCGCACCGTCGAGCGCAGGCTGCGCTTGATGCTGGCATCGCGCACCGACTCGCCTTCCAGATAGACGGCGTAGCTGCGAACCGTCGCCACCGGACAGTTGGGAGTGCCGATCGTGCACACGGTGGGGCACACATCGCCCAGGCTGACCTGGCGCTCGCTGGGCGTGACGGTGAAGCGCGTGACCTTGACCGTCTGCTTGTCGGTCACGTCCGTCCATCCGGTGCCGGCTTGCATCTGCAAGGCGTTGTCGTGCAGGCGGAAGCCGAATGTCTCGCTGGCGGCCAAGGCATCGTCGTCGGTCCCGTTCTCGCGCGAGAAGTGGTAGTTCAACTCGTGGTCGGCACCGCTGGTCACCCGGTAGGGGTTCTCCTTGGTCGCCGAAGTGCCGCCGATGGCGATCGTGCCCTTGATCGCACCGCCCCAGTAGCCTGCGCGGCGCAGGTCGCGCGTGAGCAGGTCCACCGCGTTGCGCAGGTCCTCGTTCAAGCGGGATTCCGCAAGCAGCAGGCGCGAGCTGGTGACGTTGCTGGCAAACAGCATCGACGCACCGCTGATGACCACCATGCCGATGGCCACGCCGATGAGCAGCTCCAGGATCGACAAGCCGCGCTGGACGGACCGCCGGGCGCGCCGCGGGACACGGAGAGTCAGCATGACGGATGCCCCAGGTAGCCGCCGCCCACGGCACAGGTGGCGATGTGGCCGAGCGCATTGGTGGTGATCTTCAGCTGGCCCGACGTCTCGGTGCTGGACGCGTAGATCTCCTTCGCCGCGGCGATCCCGCGCAAGCCGCTGAAGGCGACCTCGACGTTGGCGGTCAGCGTAACCCCGTTCGGCAGGTCCACCGTCTTCAGCTCCGTTGCGGCGCCGCCGGCGATCGGAGCGACGGTGATGGTGTAGCTCTTGCCCGTGCCGTCGATGGTCAGCGTCGCCGCGGCCTGCGTGGTGTCGGCCACCTTGCTGCCGCGCCGGACCGCTTCCGCACGGGTGTAGTGCAGGTCGGTCGCCAGGGTGCTGATCGCGCCTTCCAGCCGGGTGCGGCCCATGCTCTCGATGAAGGACGGTGCGGCCAGGCCGGCCAGCACGGCAGTGATGGCCAGGCCCACCAGCACTTCGGTGAGCGTCAGGCCCCGGGTGCGTCGGCGCTGCATCAGCGGCTCCAGCAGGTCGGCGGCGCATAGGTCGGTGCGCCGTTGTTCACCGTGACGGTCATCGCCGTGCAATCGGTGTCCTTGTTCTGTCCCTTGGCCGCCACGGGCGTGAAGCTCAGCGTGTAGCCGGTGGCGCCGGCGGCCGAGATCGCGAAGGTGTAGTAGCCGCCAGTGGTCGAACTGCTGGTGATCTTGAGGTTCGACAGCGTCGAGGTGTAGCTGACGTTGTTGGCGCGCCAGCGTTCCTGGGCCTGCAGCACGTTGGCGGCGGCGTCGGCCGCATCGGCGCGCCGGCCCTTGCGGATGCTGGCCTGGTAGCTCGGGAACGCGATCGCGCCGATGATCCCGACGATGGCCACCGTGATCATCAGTTCGAGCAGCGTGAAACCGGCGACTCGGCGGGTGGGATTGAACTTCGGGTGCATATCGGTGATTTCGACCGGACGGCCGAGCCGCTTGAATCCGAAATCGACCGTTCGTCGGCCGGAATTCGACCGTTCGTCGGTGCCGTGGGGCAGCCACCACAAGCGGCTGCGGCGGCGGCGCGGGTCACCGTCGCCGAGGGTCGCCTCGCTAGAATGAATTCGACCCGGCCGCCTCGCGCCGGAACCCCCTTCCGGCCCCCCATGAAACTGATCGGTTCGTTGACCAGCCCCTACGTGCGCAAGGTGCGGGTGGTGATGGCGGAGAAGAAGCTGGACTACCAGCTGGTGCTGGAAGACGTGTGGGCGCAGGACGCGATCCTGAAGTCCAACCCGCTCGGCAAGGTTCCCTGCCTGGTGATGGAAGGTGGCGAGGCGGTGTTCGACTCCCGCGTGATCGTCGAGTACGTGGACACGCTGTCGCCGGTGGGCAAGCTGATCCCGCCTTCGGGCCGCGAACGGGTGGAGGTGCGCACCTGGGAGGCGCTGGGCGACGGGGTGTGCGACGCCGCCATCCTGGCGCGCCTGGAAGCCACCTGGGAACCGCGGGGCGCGGCGCGCAGCCAGCCCTGGATCGACCGCCAGATGAGCCGCGTGCGCTCCTCGCTGAAGGCCATGAGCCAGGGCCTGGGCGACAAGCCCTGGTGCAACGGCAACCACTTCACGCTGGCCGACGTCTCGGTCGGCGTCGCCCTCGGTTACCTCGACTTCCGCTTCCCGGAGATCGACTGGCGCGGCGACCACCCGAACCTCGGCCGCCTGGCCGAAAAGCTGGCCGTCCGCGCCAGCTTCAGCGAAACCGCGCCGCCGGCCGCCTGAGCCGCTCGGCCGGCCGGGCAGCCCGCCGGTCCTCGTTCCCGTGGCCCCTGCGGGCCCCCCGCGCATGTCATGCGGCCTGCAAGCCCAGGTCGCCGGCGCGCAGATCCCACTGCATCTTGCGGTAGATGGCCCGTACCCGGGCCGACAGCACCCGCGGCGCCACGCCCTCGTGCCTGGCGATCTCGCCCAGGCGGCGGCCGCAGGACAGCAGGCGCAGCAGCAGCACTTCGTCGGCGGTGAGCGCCAGCGGGCTGATCATCTCGTCGAACACCGACACGGCCACCTCGCGGCGCTGCTCGAAATGGTCGAGCAGCCGGCGCGCGATCCAGGGCGCGATGTCGGCCCCGCCGGCCAGCGTGTCGCACGCATGGACGGCGAGCGGATCCGCCTTCGGGTCGGCGGCGTCGTAGAAGCTGTCTGCGCCTTCCTGCAACGCATCCAGCAGCAACAGGTCACCCTCGCCCTGGGCCACCACCAGGACCTGCGTCGACAGGTCGTGCAGCCCGACGCGCAGCAGGCGGATCATGTCCAGCACGGTGCCGTCGACCAGCCGCAACTCGGCAATCAGCAGGTCCGGGTGATGCCGGTGCAACAGCACCCGCGCGGCGCCAAAGCTCTGCACCGGTCCCAGGATCTCCCACTCGCCGCTGGCGCGCAGCTCCTCGATCCACGCCTGGTTTTGTGCCGGGGCGTGTCCGGCAAGCAGCACGGTCTTCATGGTCCCCACGACGGCCTCGTATCTCGATGTAACTCATTCTGAGCAGGCGCGTGGTCGCCTACATCCCCGGGCCGCGGGGGAGCGCGGCAGCGCGGCGTGACGCGCGTCACGCGCGCCGCACTGCGCGCCGCACCGTGCGGCTCAGCTCTGCGGCCTGAAGCTGTGCGGCGAGGCCAGGCCCCAGTACAGCTCGAACACCTGGTGCGGCCAGGGCAGGTCGCCGCGCTCGGCCGCGATCAGCTCGCCCGGCCGCAGCGTCGGCAGCAGTGTGGCCAGCAGGCGCACCTGGTGGTCGCTGGTGCGCCGCACGATGTGGGCCGGCGTGATCTGGTTGGGGTGCGACAGGCCAGCCGCCTGCACCAGTTCCTTCAGCGCCTCCAGCGTGTTCTCGTGGAAGCGGAACACCCGTTCGGCCTTGGTGGGCACGAACAGCGCCTTCTGCCGCAGCGGGTCCTGGGTGGTGACGCCCGTCGGGCAATGGCCGGTGTGGCAGCTCTGGGCCTGGATGCAGCCCAGCGCGAACATGAAGCCACGCGCCGAATTGCACCAGTCGGCCCCCAGCGCCATCGCGCGGGCGATGTCGAAGGCGCTGACGATCTTGCCGGCGCAGCCGATCTTCACCCGCTGGCGCAGGTTCAGGCCCACCAGCGTGTTGTGCACCAGGCGCAGGCCTTCCTGCAGCGGGGCGCCGACGTGGTCGGTGAATTCCAGCGGCGCGGCGCCGGTGCCGCCTTCGGCGCCGTCGACGACGATGAAGTCCGGCAGCAGCCCGGTCTCGCGCATGGCCTTGGCGATGGCGAACCACTCCCAGGGATGGCCGATGCAGAACTTGAAACCCACCGGCTTGCCGCCGGACAGCACGCGCAGCCGGTCCAGGAACTTCAGCATCTGCACCGGCGTCTCGAAGGCGCTGTGCGACGCCGGCGAGATGCAGTCGATGCCCGGCAGCACGCCGCGCGCCTGCGCGATCTCCACCGTCACCTTCGGCCCCGGCAGCACGCCGCCGTGACCGGGCTTGGCGCCCTGGCTCAGCTTCAGCTCGACCATCTTGACCTGCTCGTCGCGCGCGGCCGCTTCGAAGCGCTCTTCGTTGAAGCTGCCGTCCTCGTTGCGGCAGCCGAAGTAGCCGGAGCCGATCTCCCAGATCAGGTGGCCGCCGTGCACGCGGTGGTAGGCACTGATGGAGCCTTCGCCGGTGTCGTGCGCGAAGCCGCCCAGCTTGGCGCCGGCATTCAGCGCCAGGATGGCGTTCGCCGACAGCGAGCCGAAGCTCATCGCCGAGATGTTGAACACGCTGGCGAGGTAAGGCTGCGTGCAGCGGCTCCCCTCGCCGCCACCGACCTCGACCCGGAAGTCATGCGACGGCAAGGCGGTGGGCTGCAGCGAGTGGTTGATCCACTCATAACCCGGTTCATGCACGTCCAGCTGGGTGCCGAAGGGCCGCTTGTCCGATTCGCCCTTGCTGCGCTGGTAGACCAGCGAGCGCTGCTGGCGCGAGAACGGAATCGCCTCGCGCTCGCTTTCGATGAAGTACTGGCGGATCTCGGGCCGGATCCATTCCAGCAGAAAGCGCAGGTGGCCGATGAGCGGGTAGTTGCGCAGCACCGCATGCCGCGATTGCCGCAGGTCGTGGATGCCGACGGCGACGCCGGCCGCGCCCAGCAGCGCGGCCCAGGCGAGGTGGCCGAAGCCGACCCACACGAAGCCGCCCAGCAGCGCGGTGATGGCCGCGGCCAGCAGCGTCAGGTAGCGGATGGGGAAATGGCGGTCCAGCGCCAGCAGCCAGGCGGGCATCGGCTCTCCTCCTCGGGGGTGGTCACGCTCGTCAATCGAGCGTCCGACGATAGCGTGCCATCGCCAGCGCGCCGGCGGCCAGCAGGAAAGCGAGCATCGGCCACAGCTCGGGCAGCAGCTCGGCCAGGCCATTGCCCTTGAGCAGGATGCCGCGCACGATGCGCAGGAAGTGCGTGAGCGGCAGCACCTCGCCCAGCGCCTGCGCCCAGTGCGGCATGCCGCGGAAGGGGAACATGAAGCCCGACAGCAGCATCGACGGCAGGAAGAAGAAGAAGGTCATCTGCAGCGCCTGCAGCTGGTTCTTCGCGAGCGTGGAGAAGGTGAAGCCCACGCCCAGGTTGGCGAGCATGAAGACGCCGATCATCGCCATCAGCAGCGCCAGGCTGCCGACCATCGGCACCTCGAACAAGAGCCACGCGGCCAGCATGATCACGCCCAGCTGGATGTAGCCCACCAGCACGTAGGGCAGGATCTTGCCCAGCATCACCTCCAGCGGGCGCACCGGCGTGGCGAGCAGGTTTTCCATCGTGCCGCGCTCGCGCTCGCGCGTCATCGCGAGGCTGGTGAGCATCACCATCGTCATGGTCAGGATGGTGCCGATCAGGCCCGGCACGATGTTGTAGCGCGACAGGCCCTCGGGGTTGTAGCGGCGGTGGATGCGCACGTCGATCGGCGCTTCCTTGGTCGCCAGGTGGGCCAGCGGGCCGGTGGCGTCGGCGCGCAGCGCCTGCGTGAGCAGCGGCTGCAGCGCCGCGATGGCGTTGCCCGAGGCGGAGGGGTCGGTGGCATCGACGGCGATCAGCATCGGCGCCCGTTCGCCGCGCACGAGGCGACGCGTGAAATCGGGCGGAATCACCACCATGAACTGCGCGTCGCCGCGTTCGAGCAGCGCCTCGCCCTCGGCCTCGCGCCCCGTGTGCGTGACGATGTGGAAGTAGCCGGAGTTCTGCAGCGCCGCCGAGACGCTGCGCGCCAGCGGTCCGCCGTCCTCGGCCACCAGCACCGTGGGCAAACCCTTGGGATCGGTGTTGATCGCGTAGCCGAACAGCACCAGCTGCAGGATGGGCACGCCCACCGCCATCGCGAAGGTCAGGCGGTCGCGCAGCATCTGCTGCAGCTCCTTGACGAAGACCGCGGCGGTGCGGGCGAGGGACAGGCCGCCGTTCATGGTCATCGCGAGGGAGCCGCGGCGAAGTTGTCCTGCGCGCGGTCGACGAGGCGCACGAAGGCGTCTTCCAGGTCGCGCGCGCCGGCCTGTTCGACGATCTGCGCGGCCGTGCCACGCGCCAGCACGTGGCCGTAGGCGATGTAGCACAGCTCGTGGCAGCGCTCGGCCTCGTCCATGTAGTGCGTGGAGACCAGCACGGTGATGCCCTGCCCGGCCAGCTGGTGAATCTCGTCCCAGAACTCGCGCCGGGCCTTGGGGTCGACGCCGGCGGTGGGCTCGTCCAGCAGCAGCAATTGCGGCTCGTGCAGCAGGCAGGCGGCCAGCGCCAGGCGTTGCTTCCAACCGCCGGACAGCTCGCCGGCCAGCTGCTTCTGGCGCGACGTGAGGCCCAGGCGGTCGAGCGCAGCATCCACTTGCGCGCGCCGTCCCGGCAGCTGGAACAGGCGCGCAATGAAGTCCAGGTTCTCGCGGATCGACAGGTCCTCGTAGAGACCGAACTTCTGCGTCATGTAGCCGACCTGGCGCTTGATCTCGGCGCCGCCGGCGGCGATGTCCAGGCCCAGGCAGGTGCCGCTGCCTTCGTCGGCCTTCAGCAGGCCGCAGATCATGCGGATCGTCGTCGTCTTGCCGCTGCCGTTCGGCCCCAGGAAGCCGCAGATGCGGCCACGCTCGAGCTGCAGGTCCACGTGGTCGACGACGGTGCGGCCGCCGAAGCGTTTCGTGAGGCCGCGTACATCGATCGCTAGCACGCCCATTCCTCCGGGCGATGCGGAGAAGCCGGCGCACGCTCGAGCGCCGGCGATCCGGGCGCGCGCCGCGATCTCATTCGACCTTCCGAACGTCGATGGGCTGGCCGGGCCGCAGGCGCGCGGCGTCGGCCGGTGTGTCGGGCCTGGCCTCGACCATGAACACCAGGTTGGCGCGCTGCGAGTTCGAATAGATCACCGGCGGCGTGTACTCGGCCTGCGTCGCGATGCGGGCGATGCGCGCGGCGATCGGCGCGCCGCAGCCGTCGCAGCGGATCGTCACCGCCTGGCCGGGCGCCAGCGCGCCGGCCTCGCTTTCAGCGACGTAGAAGCGCGCCTTCACCGCACCCAGCGGCAGCAGCGACACCACAGGCTGCCCGGCCGGCACCCACTCGCCGGGACGGAAGAAGGTGTCGGCCACCTGCGCGGCCGCCGGTGCGCGCTGGGTCTTCTGCGCCAGGCGCCAGTCGGCCTGCTTCACGGCTTCCGCTGCGGCGCCGGCGCTGGCGTGGGCGGCCGCGCGTTCCTGCGTTCGGGCCGGCAGGCGCGCCACGCGCAGCGCGGCGTCCAGCTCGGCCACCTGCGCGCGCGCCTGTGCCTCGGCGGTGCGCGCGTCGTCCAGCTGCGCCGGCGAGACGAAATGCTGCGCCACCAGGGCCTGCACCCGCGCCAGTTCGTTCTTCGCCAGCGCGGCCTGGGCGCGGGCGCGGGCCAGCTGCGCCTCGGTCACCGCGATCTCGTCGGCACGGCGGCCGCTGTCGGTGTTGGCGGCCTGGGCTTCGGCCGCGTTGCGGCGCGCCTGGGCCTCGGCGCGCGCCAGCCGCTCCGCCTCGGCATCCAGCGTGAAGAGCAGCGCGCCCTGCGCCACCGAGGCGCCCGCCGCCACCGGCAGCGCGGCGAGCGTGCCAGCCAGGGGCGCGGCGACGTAGACATAGTCGCCTTCGGCATAACCCGCCCAGCCGGCCGGTGCTGCACGATCGCAGCCCGCCAGCAGCAGGGCCATGGCGCCAATGCACAAAAGACGCGGCCACGGGGTCATCGCCACACCTGCGGATCGGGCGCCTCGCCGCGCAACGCGGCCAAGGCCAGGGCGATGCGGGCGCCAATGGCCGCATCGCTGCACACCTGGGTTTCGATCGACGGGCCCGGCGTGGCAATGCCCAGCGCCGCCACCGCCGGCGCCATCAGCAGCGGCGCCACCACGGTGCCCATCAACACCGCCAGGCGCTGCAGCGGGTGGCGCAGCGCGGGCAGCTGGCCGGCGCGCTCAGCCTCCTTCAACAGCCGCAGCAGCACGCCCAGGTGGCGCGGCGCGTTGTCGCGCATGAACTGCTGCACCACGGCGTGGCCGGCGCCGGCGTCGAGCGCCAGGCGCATCAGCAGCGGCCGTTGTTCGCGCACGAAGCGGGCGAGCCCGAACAGCGCGCGCCGCAGCCGTTCCAGCGGCTGGCCTTCGCCGCCGGCGCTCTCGGCCAGCGGGCCGTACATCTCCTCGTACAGCTGCTGCAGCAGCGTGCGCAGGAAGTCGTCCTTGCTGGCGAAGTGGTAATGGAACATGCCCGGGCTGACGCCCGCGTGCTCCGCCAGCTTGCGCTGCGACAAGCCGCTGCAGCCCAGCGCCGGATACAGCGCGCGCCCGCTGCGCAGCAGGGCCTGGTCGAGTTGCTGGGAGGGCCGGGGCATGGTGAGCGGTCGGGACCGGGTGATTATTGGTCGGTCGACCTGTTATCGCAAGCCGATGGCCGTGCCCGCCGTCGGGGCCACGGGTCGGCGAGCCACCCCCGCTTCGCGGGGTCAACGATGCAGCGCCTGCATCCAGGGTGCATGGCCGGACGTACCTGCAGCATCACCCCCTGGAGACCCACGATGGCCCTGCTGGACACCCGCGCGCTGGCCGCGCTTTGCCATCAAGAAGAGGTGCAGGCCCGCGTGGCGGCGCCGAAACGGGCCGTCGTGATCGGCGGCAGCCTGGCCGGCCTGCTCGCGGCGCGCGTGCTGCACGATCACTTCGAGGAGGTGTGGCTGCTCGACCGCCATCCGCTGACCGCCGGCGACGAGCCGCGCCGCGCCACGCCGCACACCCGCCACACCCATGCGCTGCTGGCGCGTGGCCGGCAGGCCATCGAGGCGCTGTTCCCCGGCATCGGCGACGAGTGGCTCGCGGCCGGCGGGCAGCTGGGCGACGTCGGCCTGCAGGCGGCGTTCTACGCCGGCCGCCGCCGCTTCGCTCAGGCGCGGGCCGATGCGCAAGGCCTGTGCCTGGGCCGCGCTGCGATCGAAGGCGTGCTGCGCCGCCGGGTGCTGGTGCTGCCACGGCTGCGCGTGGTCACCGGCGTGGACGCGCAGGGGCTCGCCGGCCCCATGCGCGGGCAGCGCATCGACGGCCTGCGCTGGCGCCCCGCGGACGACGAAGCCCGCGGCCCCGGTGCCGTGCTGCGCGCGGCGCTGGTGGTGGACGCGAGCGGCCGCGCATCGCGCCTGCCGAAGTGGCTGGCCGAGCTGGGCCACGCCACGCCGCAGGAGCAGCAGGTGCAGGTCGACATCCGCTACGCCACCGCCTACCTGAAGCGCGAACCGCAGCACGCGCCCGGGCTGGAGGCGGTGATCACCGCGGCCACCGCGGACCACCCCGTGCCGTCGGTGCTGCTGAGCCAGGAAGGCGATCGCTGGGTGGTGACGCTGGGTGGCTATGGCGACGACGCACCGCCGCTGGACCGCGCCGGCTTCATCGCCCGCGCGCAGCGCAGCGCGCCGCCCGAGCTGGCCGCCGTGGTCCAGGACGCCGAGTTCGTCTGCGAACCCTTCGGCTACCGCTTCCCGCACAGCCAGCGCCGCTTCTACGAGCGGCTGCGCCTGCCCGAAGGTGTGCTCGCCATCGGCGACAGCATCTGCAGCTTCAACCCGGTGTTCGGCCAGGGCATGAGCGTCGCCGCCTGCGAGGCCGAGGCGCTGCAGGCGGCGCTGTCCGGTGGCGAGCGCAAGCTGGCCGGGCGCTACTTCCGCGCCGCGGCCCGCGTGGTCGACATCGCCTGGCAGACCGCGGTGGGCGCCGACCTCGCGATCCCCAGCGTGCAAGGTGAGCGGCCATGGCCGGTGCGCGTGATCAACGCCTACGTGGCCAAGGTGTTCGATGCCGCGCAGCAGGACGCGGTGGTGGCGGTGGCCTTCCAGCGTGTGTCGCACCTGCTGGCCGCGCCGCCGTCGCTGATGCGGCCTGCCATCGTGGCGCGGGTGCTGCAGGCCCGGTGGCGCGGCCGGCGCGGCGCTGGCGCGGCACAGGGTCCCGCGGGTACGCGGGCAGCCGCCTGAGAAGCTGCGCGGCCGCTTCGGAGCGGCCGGGCGCCGGCGGCGCTACGTGGACAGCGCCGCCCAGAGCCGTTCAAACACCGCGCTGAACTGCGCCAGCAGCGCCGGGTGGTTGCACAGCACCACGTTCTCCTCGTTGTGCTCGCAGGCGCTGCGGGTCCAGTTGTAGCTGCCGTTGAGCAGCCAGGCGCCGTCGATGAGGGCGAACTTGTGGTGCATGTGCGCGGCGCTGACGTCCAAAGCCACCGGCACGCCGGCTTGGCGCAAGGCATGCACGTCGCTGCCGGCGTCGAAGGCCTTGTCGCCATCGGTGATCAGGCGCACTTTCACGCCGCGGCGGTGCATGGCCAGCACCTCGGCGGCGATGCGGTCGTCCGACAGCGTGAAGACGCACAGGTCAGCGCGGTGGCGCGCGCCGCGCAGGTGGCCGCGGATCAGCGACAGGCATTGCTCGCCGGGGCTGAACGCGGCCATGGCCTGCACGGCTTCCGCCGGCGCGCGGGCGTTGTCGATGCAGCGCACCACGCCTTCCAGCCAGCGCAACAGCGGCAGCGGCACGGCGGTGGATTCGGCGGCGCGCTCGCGCACCAGCGTGAAGGCGCGGTTGCGCAGCTGGCGCAGCGCGTCTTCCGGCGGCTCCGCCTCGCGCAGGGCCTGCGCCAGGCTGCGCTTCTCGTCGTCGCTCAGCACCTCATCGACCAGCGTTTGCTGCAGCTGGTCAAGCAGCTCGGCGGTGGTGGGACCGTCGTTCGTCATTCGGCCGACCTTCATTCCGCCGGCCGCTTGGCACCGGCCAGCCGCGCGTCCAGCTGCCGGGCCAGCCGCTCCATCTGCCCCGACGCACTGTGGTCGAGCTTCAGGCGCTCTTCCGTCGCGGCCACCAGCGGCATGATGAGCTGGCGGTAGGTCTTCGCGATCTCCAGCACGGCTTGCGCCAGGCGCAGCGATTCGGGCTCCTGCCCGGGCTCGACAGGCGGCGCGGCGGGCGGTTCGGGCGGCACCGGCGGTGGCTTCAACTCGCCCACCGCGCGCGCCACCTCCAGCAGCGTGGAGGCGATGCGCGTGCTGCCATCCACCTCTTCGCCGCCCAATTGGCGGCGGCGCTGGAAGGCCTCGGTGATCGCGCGCCAGCGGGCCGCCTCGTCCTCCGTCGGGCTGCCCAGCAGCTGCGCCAGCTTCAAGAGGTTCTCCTCGGCGCCGGTGGTCAGCGTCTGCGCCTCGCCGCGGTAGTGGTCGCGCAGCAGTGCGTCCAGCTCGCTGTCGCTCATCAGCGGCGTTATGCGGCCGGCCAGCTTCACCATGTTGCGGTAGCTGCCCTGCAGCTTGAAGGGCGGCTCGTCGCGGTAGGCGTCCTGCTGCGCCGCGGAGGCGATGTAGGCCAGGTTGACCTTCAGCAGCAGATCGCGCGCGCGGCCCAGGCGCTTCAGCAGCGCGACCAGCTCTTCCAGTTCGGCCGCGCTGTAGGGATGCGAGAACTCGCTGCTGGCCACCTCGCCGCCTTCGGCGATCTTGACCAGGCGGTGCAGGTCCCTGGGGTCGCGTGACGACAAGGGCAACAGCGCCGGGTTGGAGGTGAGGCAGTTCTCCAGGTAGGACAGCGCGAACAGCGCCTCGCGGCCGGACAGCACGTCGCCCAGATTGTGGATGTCGGCGCGGTTGGCCAGCATGTCGGGGATCTTGAAGACCTCGCCCGACTCGGTGTACGGGTTGCCGGCCATCACGATCGCGAAGCGCTTGCCGCGCATGTCGTAGGTGCGGGGCTCGCCGGCCCACACGCCTTCGATGCGCCGCGTGCCGTCGGCCAGCGCGATGAACTTCTGCAGGAACTCGGGCGCGGTGTGCTGGATGTCGTCCAGGTACAGCATCACGTTGCTGCCCATGGCCAGGCCCAGGTTCAGCTTCTCCAGCTCCTGGCGCGCGGCGCTGTTGGGCGCCGCGGCCGGGTCGACCGAGGTGACGTGGTGGCCCAGCACCGGGCAGTTGATGCGCACGAAGACCATGCCGAGGCGATCGGCCACGTACTCCATCAGCGTGGTCTTGCCGTAGCCCGGCGGCGAGATCAGCAGCAACAGGCCCATGCGGTCGCTGCGGGCGGCGGCGCCTGCCGCACCCAGCTGCTTGGACAGGTTGTCGCCCACCAGCGGCAGGTAGACCTCGTCGATCAGCCGGTTGCGCACGAAGGTGGACAGCGGCCTGGCCTGGAACTGCGCCAGCTTCAGGCGCTGCTTCTCGGCGGCGAGCAGCGCGTGGCGTCGCTTGCGGAAGGCTTCGAAGCCGGGCTGCACGTGGCCGACGTGGTGGTCGAAGCGGCGCCAGAAGTCGTTGAGCTGCAGCACCATGCGGCCGCCCGCGTTGCGCGGGTGGTCGCCGAGCAGGCCTTCGACCGTGGCCGACAGCTCGGTGTTGTGGCGCTGGCGCGGACCGCGCAAGGCCAGTGCGCCGGCCGCTTCGTCGATCCACGGCAGCGCGGCATCGCCCTGCGTGCCGGCGCAGGCCGCCACCCAGTCGCGCGCGGTGCGCCAGCGTTCGGCGGGCGTGGCGGCGTCCAGGTCGTGCAGCCACGCGGTCCACTGGCCGCTGCGTTCCAGGGTGCGCTGCAGGGCCGCGGCCAGGTCCTCGGCCGGACCGCTGATGACCGGCGCCTCGGCGCCGCGCGGCTCGGCCAGCTGACGCGGCAAGTACGCGGCCGCGTCGGCGCTGATCGTCGGGTCGGATGAACCGTCGCGTTCGGTGGCGAAAGCCGACAGCTGCGTGGCCAGCTCGTTCTGCAGCGCCTGCAGGGCCGCGCCGGCACCGAACACGGCCTGCAGCTGCAGCGCCTGGCGGGCGCGCCGCTGCAATGCGGCGCGGCCCGGGTCGTCCAGCGCCTGCTGCCACCAGGCCAGCGCCAAGGTGCGCGCCGCCGGCCCATGCACCAGCAGGCCGGCCGGCTGCTGCAGGGCCCACAGCGCCCTCAGCAGCTTCGTCGCGTCCTCGTCGTGCACACCTTTCTGGTAGCCCTCCTGATAACGCGCCGCCGCAGCGGCCCGCACGGCATCGCGCAAGGGGTCAGTGCCCTCGGGCGTGGCCTGCAGCAGCGCGGCGTCGATGGCGCCGCGCCCGGCCAGCAGGTCGCGCAGCAGCGTGCCGGCCAGGTACTCGGCGCGTGACAGGTGTTCGCTCTCCGACGGCAGCGCCTGCTGCCAGAACGGCTTCAACGCCTCCAGCTCGGCATCGTGCGCCGGCACCTGGTAGTCGGTGCCGGTCAGCTGCCAGACCAGCCCATCGCCGGACGGCACCAGGGCCAGGTCCAGCGCCTGCCTGTTGATCGTGAAGGCGTGCGGGCCGAACTTCAGCGTCTGGCCGTCGTCGGCCACCAGCTCGCGCTGGTCGCGCACCGCGCGCAGCGCTGCGTCGTGCGCGGCCTTCAGGCGGGTCGCGATGTCATCGGCCGCCACCGCGGCGCCGAGCGAACGCAAATCGTCCACCAGCTGGCGCAGCTTGCCCAGCATGGGGTCGGCCGCGAAATAGCTGTGCACCTGCGCCGGCTCGCGCAGCGCGGCCACGCGGCGCGGAATGCCGTCCAGGATGCGGCCCGCGGCTTCGGCCACCGCCTGCGCGCGGCGCTGCTGCGCTTCCACCAGGCCCTGGCGGCGCGCGGCCAGCGCTTCGTACACCGTCTCGCGCTGCTCGGCGATGTCACTGATGAACTCGTCGTGCTCCGCGAAGCGGCCTTCCAGCTCTTCCAGCTGCGCCAGGAGGCGGGTCAGCGCCTCGTCGCACTTCTCGGGCGTGTCGGCGAACTCCAGCGCGTTCTCGACCGCCTGGCCGAAGAGCTTGAACTGCGCGCCGAATTCCGCCCGCGCTTCACTCGCGCCCAGCGACCTGCGGCGCTGCCGCGCTTCCGCGCGCAGCTTGTTGATGTCCGCGTACAGCGCGGAAATGCGGTCGAGGATGCGGGTGCGCACCACCGCATCGCCGCCGGGCAGGCTGCCCAGCTGCGCGGTCAAGAGGTCCAGGCCCGCGGCCTGGGCATCCAGCAGGCGCAGCAGTTCGGCCAGCGCGGGGGAGGTGCTGGCCTGCGCCAGCTCCGCCGCGCGCTGCTGCAGCCCGCGCTGCTGGCCGTCGAAGGCATTGTCGGCAGCCAGGAACTGCAGCGCCCGTTCGCCTACGCGCTGCTGCTCGGCCGCCAGCACCACGTCCATCGCGGCGATGGCGGAGACGTCTGCATAACGCAGGTCCTTCAACCCGTGCAGCGCACCGCGCTGCTCGCGCAGCCGATCCAGCGCACCCACGAAGTCTTCCGGCTGCCGCCACAGCGTGCTGGCGATGTCGGTCAGCAACGCGCGCTGGGCGCGCGTGGCCTGCTCGATGGCATTCGCCGTCTCGCGACGGATCGCATCGACCTTCTCGAACTCTGCCAGCGTCGCGCGGGCACCATCGGCCACCGCGCGCAGGTCATCGGCGATGCCCTGCGCCTCGGGCTCGCCCAGCCAGAAGAAGGCGTCGCCGACGCGGCCGGCCTGGCGGATCAGGTCTTCGTACGCGCTGCGCGTGGGCGCCTGTTCGCCCAGCGCGCGGGCGATGCCGACCAGGTCGGAAATGCCACGCACCAATTCCGCGTTGCCGATGCGGCCGAAGAATCCCTCCGCCGCCGGTTGCGCGTGCGCGTGTTCCTCATGGGCGAAGGGCGTGCGCCACAGCTGCATCGGGTGCGTGCGCGTGGGTTCGCCGCGGTCGGCCTGGAACACCAGCATGCGGCCATCAGCGAAGCGCGCGTAGCCGTTGGCGAGGATGGGTGTCGCCAGCGTCTTCTCGATCAGGTTGTAGGTGAAGAGCGCGTAGTGGCCGCTGCCCGGCTCGTAGAACACATAGAGCACGTCCTCGCCGTTGGGCGAGCGGATCATGCGCTTGAAGCGCAGCGCGCTCACCACCTCGCCGGGCAGGTCGAAGCGCTTGTGCTCGCCCGATTGCAGGTAGTAGCCGCCGGGAAAGATGATCCCGTGGTCCTCCGGCAGCTGCACGCAGGCGCTGCCGATGGCGTCGATGCGCTGCACCTGCTGCGTGCGCGGGTTGTAGACCAGGAAGCGCTGCGTGGTCTCGCGGTAGGGCCTGATGCGCAGCAGGATCAGCTGCCCGACGCGGGCGTAGGCCACGTCCGCATCGGCCAGCGACTGGTGCGCATCCTCCACCGGCTCGCTGTAGATGCCGAGGCCGGTCTCGGTGTTGTTCTCCACCTTGACGGTGAGGTCGCCACCCAGGGTCTCGACGAACACCGTGTCCAGCACGTTCACGTGCGGGTGCTTGCCGCTGACGTGGTCCTCGCGGGTGGCCACGGTCCACTCGAAATCGTGGCTCGCCGGCAACGCGATGTCGCGTTCGCCGCGGTTGTCGACGTAGCGCAGCTGGCCGTCGCGCTGGATCTCCCAGCGGAAGACGCGCACGTCGGTCAGCTGCTGTCCGATCTGGAACGCGGCCAGCAGCTTGTCGCTGGTGACGCGCAGCTGTATCAGCGTGGCCTGCTTGTAGTAGGCGTACAGCTCGCGGAAGTCGGACGCGAAACGCGGGTCTTCCAGGAAGCTGCCGGCCAAAGGCACGGGCTGCAGTTCGTCGCTGCCCTCATCCAGCCGATAGAGCGCAAAGACGTCGGAGACCGCGGTCTCCTTGCGCAGGCCGATGAAGACGTTGTAGCCGAACAGCAGCAAGCCGTCGTGGATGCGCACGATGTCGCGCGCGACACAGTTGTTCTCGGTGCGCGCGCGCAGCCGCTTCAGCAGCGCCTGTTCGCTGCGGCCGAAGGCGGTGACGCGGGCTTCGTTCAGCCCCCGGGCCTTGGCCTGCAGCGTGCCGCCCAGCGTGGCCAGGCGCGACTTCAGCAGCTCGTAGCTGCCGCTGGCGGCCACCATTTGCTCGGTGTGATCGACCGGGCGCTCGGCGGGCGTGCCGGCGGCGGCGGGCATGCCGGCCTGGGAGGCGTCCAGCGCTTCGCTCATGCCGTTCACCAGCCGGCGCGCAGCAGCGCCAGCAGCTCTTCACGCTCGGGCTGCGCGTTCAGCCAGTCGCGCATGCGCGCCAGCTCGTGCAACCGCTCGGCGCCGTGGCGTTCGCACAGGTCGGCCTCGCGCCGCGCGCGCAGGTCGTCGGCCTGCACCTGGCGCTGCCAGCCGTCGGACAGCACGTCGAGCAGGCGGGCCGCCAGGCCGGCCTGGGCCAGCGCGGTCCACTCGCCGTCGTCGAACCACACCTGCTGGCAGGGGCTGCAGCGGTCGATGCGGAAATCCACCGGCGCGCCGACGCGCAGCCGCTGCATGAAGCGTGCGCAGTGCGGGCACTGGCGCGCGTTGTCGGTGGCATCGCTCGGCGGCAGGTCGATCGTCGCCACGTCGGCGACGCCCGCGGCACCGGTGCGGGCATGCCAGCGCCGGTAGTCGTCCAGGGCCAGCAGGTGGCCATGGCAGGCCTGGCAGGTGCAGGCCGGCAGGCCGTCCGCCACTTCCACCAGGAGCCAGCCGCCTTCGGAACCACAGGCACATCGCAGCGAAGTCCGCATGTCGCTCACCTCAGGCGTCATTGCGACAGCCGCGGCTGCGTCGTCTGCAGCGATTGCAGCGCCGCCTGCAGCGCGGCCTTCTGCGGATCGGTGCCGTCACGCATCACCTTGGCGAAGAGACCGGCCACCGTCAGGTTCTGCAGTTCGGCGGACGAGGAGCCCAGCGCGCCCACCAGGTCCTTCAGGTCGCCCACCATGTCGCGCTCGCCGTTCAGGTGGTCCTTCAGGCCCGTCTGCAGCGTCTGGCTCTTGGCGATCACGCCATCGATGCCCTTGCCCAGCGCCAGCGCGCTGACGAAGCGCTGGAAGTAGTCGCCCTCGCCGCCGACGATGTCGATCTTGGCGTTGGCCATCGCCGTGCCCAGCACGCCGGCCTGGTCCTTGGCGATGGTGGTCTGCGCCTCGATGCCCTTCATGGTCTCGACATGCGACTTCTCCAGCCGCATGCGGAATTCCTCGTGGTCGCGGGTGTCGGCGCTCATCGCCTTCATCGCGTCGAACTTGTCCCGCAGGCCCTTGGCCTCGGCCAGGAAGCGCGCCTCGATGGTGGCGGCCTCGGCCTGGCCGGCCTTCACCGTCGCGTCGGCGTCCAGCAGCTTGACGCTCACGTCGGCCTGGCCCAGCTTCTCCTTGCCCTCGGCCTCGGCGGTCAGCTTGGCGCGCAGGCCGGCGGCCTCGGCCGAGGCGCGCGCCTCGATCACCTGCGCCTCGGCCTGGCCGGTCTTCAGCGTCGCTTCGGCACCGGCGGAGCGCACGTGCACGTCGGCCATGCCCTGCTTCTCCAGCGCATCGGCCTTGACCATCAGCACCTTGGCCTCGGCCAGGCCGGCGGCGGCACTCAGCGCCTCCACGCCTTCGGCCTCGCGCTTCTTCGCCTCGGCGGCCTTCTCGGCCACCTTCAGGCGCGCCTCGGCCAGCGTGATCTCTTCGGTGGCCAGGTGCTTGGCGCGGCGTTCCTGCGCCTCGGCCGCCTTCACCTCCAGCAGCAGCTTTTCCTCGGCCTGGCCCTCGGCCATGATGATGGTGGACTTCTTGGTGCGGTCGGCCTCGGCCGTGGTGCGCAGTTCCTTGATGGCCTCCTCCTGCTCGGCCACCGTGCGCTCGACGACGATGCGCTCGCGGATCACGTCGGCGATCGCCTTCTTCTGCACCTCCACCGCGCGGTCCTTGTCGATCTTCTGCAGCGTCACTTCCTTCTCGCGGTCGACGATCTCCAGCTCACGCGCCCGCGTGACCTTTTCTTCCTCGATCGCGACGGCGCGCTTGCGGTTGTTCTCGGCCACTTCCTTCTCGCGCTGCACGTTCTCGTTCTGCACCGCGATGACCTGCTCGGACTGCAGCCGCGCCAGTTCGCTCTTCGCCTTTTCCTCGGCCTGGATCTTCAGCGTCTCGGCTTCCTCGCGCGCGCGCACGCTGGCCACCTCGCGCGCCTGGCGGGCCTGGGCGTCGGCGGCCTGGCGCTCCAGCTCCAGCAGCGCCTCCTGCGTCTCGACGTTCTTCTTCTTGATCTGCATTTCCTCGTTGCGCTGCAGCTCGTTGGTGCGCACGTGCTCCACCGCCGTCAGCTCGGTGATCTTCTTGATGCCCTGCGCATCGAGGATGTTGGTGTTGTCCAGCTTCGCCAGCGGCGTCTGCTCCAGGTAGTCGATGGCCGCGTCTTCCAGCACATAGCCCGAGAGGTCGTCGCCGATCTGCGCAATGATCTCGTCGCGGAAGCGGTCGCGCGCGCCGTACAGGTCGACGAAGTCGAGGCTCTTGCCCACCGTCTTCAGCGCCTCGGAGAACTTGGCGGAGAACAGCTCCTCCAGCGTCTCGTGGTTGGACGCGCGCTCGCAGCCCACCGCCTGCGCCACCTTCAGCACGTCTTCCGCGGTCTTGTTGACGCGCACGTAGAAGCGCACCTTGATGTCGGCGCGGATGTTGTCGCGGCAGATCAGGCCTTCACGTCCTGAGCGGTCGATCTCGATGGTCTTGACCGAGATGTCCATCAGCTCGGCCTTGTGGATGATCGGGTAGACCATGCGGCCGGTGAAGGTGACCTCGGGCTCGGCGCGCAGCGTGTTGACGATCAGCGCATAGCCCTGCTCGATCTTCCGGTAGAACTTCGCGAACATCGCGAAGAGGCCGAGGATCAGGACGGCCAGCACGATGGCGGCAATGATGAGCGGTTCCATCGATTTTCCTCGTTACTTCGAAGCAGTGGTGGTGAGGGAGAAGATCAGTTCTCGGGGGTGATCAGGTAGCGTGCGCGCTCCGCGTCGTAGTCGACGATGCGCGCGGGCGAACCCTTGGTGAGCGCGTTGGGCTCCTTCGCCCACACGCGGATGTTGATGCTGGCGCCGCGCTGCGCCACTTCCGCGCGGCCGATGCGCTGGTTGACCTCGCCGGTCAGCACCCGGCACAGCTGGCCGACCAGCGCGGCATTGGAGATGGCGGCATGGGTGACGAAGAGCTTGCGCAGCGGCCGGATCGTGCGCGCCGACAGCACGATGGCCAGCGCCGATGCGGCACCGAACACCGCGGTGCCGGCCAGCCAGCCCAGCACGCCCGCGGGCACCAGCGGCTGCAGCCACATGCCGGCCAGGCAGCTGCCGACCCAGCCGTACAGCACGACCAGGCTCACCGCGACCGAGAACGGCACGCCGCTGAGCCCGAAGGCCACGACGTAGCTGGCCAGCGTGCCCAGTTCGGCCGGGTCGGCATCGGCCTGCGCCTCGATGTCCAGGTCCAGCCCCGAGTGCTCGAAGTCGACCAGGCCGATCATCGCCAGCACCCAGTAGACGATGACGATGCCCAGCAGCGCGGTGAAGACCGCGGTCGGGTAGGAAAAGACGGCGGTGTTGAAGTTGCCCATGTCCCCTCTTGTCGTCGATCGCGGCCGGTGCATGTTCGCCCGCCCGCGGTGTTCCGCTTCTTTCGTGAATTACTTTCTCGGCGGCGGTTTCGCGGCCGCGAACCGCATCAGCTCGGCCGCCACGCGTTCCTTGATCGCCAGCCGGTCCTCCGCATCCAGGCCGAAGCGCTCGGCCAGCATCGCATAGTCGTCGGCATTCAGGGACACGGTCAGCCGCGGCCGCACCGGACGGGTGGCCGTGGGCAGCGACAGCAGGCGGCGGATCTGGTCCGAGGTGGACAGGTTGTTCTGGAAGGCCGCGGTGCGCACGGCTTCCAGCACGGCCTGCTCGACGTCGAAGGCGACCTGCACCGCGCGCAAGGCCTCGTCCGAACCCTTCCAGCGCGCCGGCTTGCGCATGCTCACGGCCTGTCCGGCGAGCCGGGCGCCGGCGTGGCCGGGCACGGCTGCCGGGCCCGCTTCGCGCGGATGCGGTCCATGACGGCGCGCCGGCGTTCGGCTTCCGGGCCGATGCCGGCCTCGGCCAGCTTGCGGTCCAGGGCGCCACCGCCCAGTTCACGCTCGACCTGCTCGGCAGCCTGCAATCGATCGGCCAGGTCCTCGTGTCGGCGCTTGATGCGTTCCAGCGATTCGCGGGCGCTGACCAGGCGCGCGCCGCCGCTGGCCATGTTGTCGCTGATCGATTGCGTCGCGCGGTAGACGCTTTCGGTCGTCCTGGCGATCTCGGCCTCGCGCTCGTGTTCGCGCAGGCGTGCCTCGGCGGCCTGGATCAGCTGCTTCAGGCGCTGCACCTGCGCGGCGAAGGTGGCTTCCGCCCGCTGCTGCTCGGCCAGGTCGGCCTCCAGCGCCAGCACCTTCGCGGCCACCTCCTCGGCCAGGGCGTCCTGCGCCTTGTCCAACGCCTCCACGGCCATCGCCTCGTAGCGCCCGGCCTCGGCCTGCAGGCGCCCGGCCTCGCGCTGCGCGCGCACCTGCTTCGCCAGCACGGCCGCGAGTTCGTCCTTGGCCTCGCGGATGGCGCCGCGGGCATCGGCGATCTCCTGCTCGTAGATCGTCGTCGCATGCGCATCGACCAGGCTCTCGCCCAGTTCGCGCGCGCTGCCGCGCAGCAGGGTCACCATCTTGCGGATCACGGACACGCGGCTCTCCTTCACAGCAGGTAGTCGGACAGGGCGTCCAGGGCATCGAGCGCGTTGTCGCTAAGGACGACCACTTCACGCGCTATTTCCTCGACACCGGCGTCGCGCCGCAGCGCGCCCGAAAGCACGAAGCGGTCGCCGACGCGGCCGAAGGCCGACAGCGGCACCGACGGGTTCAGGTCCAGCAGCGTCTCCATCAGTTCGGCTCGCTTGTCGGGCCGGATCTCGGCGTCGGACCACAAGTAGCACAGGCACAAGAGCTGCGTCTCGGCGCTGGTCAGGAAGATCGGCAGCTCCTGCCGCCCGTCGATGCTGACCTGCACCACCGGCACCGCGCCGGGGATGGGCTGCAGCTGCACGGCGGCACCGCCCATCGCGGCTTCGACATGCCCTTCCAGCCCGCGCAACTGCTCGTGCAAGGCGTTCATCCAGCTCCTTCGTGCTTGGCCGGCAGCGGCTGCCGGTGCGCGCAGAATAGGGCGGCCGACATATCATGTCAACGCCGAACCGAGGGATGAACCCAGCGGCGGCGCCGCCGCCGCCGTCGGCATTGCTCCGCGCAGCAGGAGCGTACTGGCGCGGCGCCGTCGCGCCGATATACTCGCGCCCCACAGCGCCGATTTGTTCCGGATTGCGGGCGCTCTACAAATGCCGCTAAAGAGGGACGCCCCGCACCCGGTGTCCGCTTTCGCGGCACCGGGTTTCGCTTTTTGGGGCCCAGACGGGCCGTGCTTTTGGGGCCCCGACGGGCCGTGCTTCTGGGCCCTGCGCCGCGGGGCTCTTGGCTTTTGGGGGTTCATCGCGCCGATGGCATCGCTGGGCAACGTCACGCCGCAGACACTGCGCTTCACCGAGCCGCTGCCGCTGCAAAGCGGCAGCACGCTGGCCGACTACGAGCTGGTCTACGAGACCTACGGCACGCTGAACGCCGCCAAGAGCAACGCGGTGCTGGTGTGCCACGCGCTCAATGCCAGCCACCACGTGGCCGGCACCTACGAGGGCCGCGAGAAGAGCGAGGGCTGGTGGGACAACCTGGTCGGGCCCGGCAAGCCGCTGGACACCGACCGCTTCTTCGTCATCGGCGTCAACAACCTGGGCTCGTGCTTCGGATCCACCGGGCCGATGCACACCAACCCCGCCACGGGCCAGCCCTGGGGCGCTGATTTCCCGGTCGTCACGGTGGAAGACTGGGTCGACGCACAGGCCCGCCTGCTGGACCGCCTGGGCATCCGCCGGCTCGCCGCCGTGCTGGGCGGCAGCCTGGGCGGCATGCAGGCGCTGTCGTGGACGCTGCGTCACCCCGAGCGCCTGGGCCACTGCATCGCCGTGGCCACCGCGCCCAATCTCTCGGCGCAGAACATCGCCTTCAATGAAGTGGCGCGGCGCGCCATCATCACCGACCCCGATTTCCACGGCGGCCATTACTACGCGCACGGCGCGGTGCCCAAGCGCGGCCTGCGCGTGGCGCGCATGATCGGCCACATCACCTACCTGTCCGACGACTCGATGGAGGAGAAGTTCGGGCGCGAGCTGCGCGCGGCCGAGTTCGGCTACAGCACGCAGAACATCGAGTTCCAGATCGAAAGCTACCTGCGCTACCAGGGCGACAAGTTCAGCGAGTACTTCGACGCCAACACCTACCTGCTGATCACCCGCGCGCTCGACTACTTCGACCCCGCGCGCGCGCACGGCGGCGACCTGTCGCGCGCCTTCGCGATCGCAGCCGAGAAGAAGTTCCTGGTCATCAGCTTCACCACCGACTGGCGCTTCTCGCCCCAGCGCTCGCGCGAGATCGTCAAGGCCCTGGTCGACAACCGCATCAGCGTCAGCTACGCCGAGATCGATGCGCCGCACGGCCACGACGCCTTCCTGCTCGAGGACCCGCGCTACCACGGCGTGCTCAAGGCGTACTTCCAGCGCATCGATGCGGAGCTGCAGAAATGAGCGAGAAAAGCGTCCTGGAAGTGATCGGCCAGCTGGTGCCACCAGGCTCCCGCGTGCTGGACCTGGGCTGCGGCGACGGCGCGCTGCTGCACCACCTGTGCACCACGCGCGGCTGCACCGGCTACGGCATCGAGATCGCCGACGACAACGTGCTGGCCTGCGCGCGGCGCGGCGTCGACGTGATCCAGTTGAACCTGGAAGAAGGCCTGGCGCTCTTCGACGACGCCAGCTTCGACGTGGTGCTGCAGCTGGACACGCTGCAGCACCTGCGCAACACCGAGCGGATGCTGCGCGAGACCGCGCGCGTCGGCCGCATCGGCATCGTCAGCTTCCCCAACTTCGCGCATTGGCAGAACCGCTTCTCGGTGCTGCGCGGCCGCATGCCGGTGACGAAGACATTGCCCTACCAGTGGTACGACACGCCCAACATCCGCGTCGGCACGCATGCCGACTTCGAGGTGCTGGCGAACAAGAACGGGCTGCGCGTGCTGGACAGCTTCGGCATGCACCGCGGCGCCGTGGTGCGGCGCCTGCCGAACCTGCTGGCCACCGTGGCCGTCTTCAAGTTCGAACGCGGTTAGGCGCGTCAGCCCCAGCGTCCGCATGCCACCGGCCCGAGGTCCCGCCGGCGGCAGCGGACGGCCAATCGCACATCGAGCCTTCGATGGGTATCCCACGGTTCGAGCCGGCCCCTGCTAACGGCCTCCCGATAATCCGCGCTCGCTTGCGCGATACCGCCAAGGCGCACCGATGAGCCGTGCGTCGCGGGCGCGGCGACCCGGGCCGTTCGGGGCACCAGGGACACGAATCAACGAGGGAAATGAAGATGAACAAGCTGGCTGTGGGCGCGGCCGCGCTCGTGGTGGTCGCGGGCGGTGGCCTCGCGTTTGGAGCCATTTCGGGTGCCAAGGTGGCCGCCGAATTGCAGAAGCAAACCGCCGAGACGCTGGCGGCCTTCCCCGCCATCAAGGTCGTCGAGAACAGCGTCACGAAGGGCCTGCTCAGCTCGGTCCACACCTTGACGCTGGACATCGGCTGTGCGGCCGATGCAGTCAGTGCGGCTGCAGCGGGAGAAGCTCCAGAGTCCGACCAGCCCGCAGCCGCCGATGCGCCCGCCGCCGTCGCCCGCAAGCCGGTGCAGATCACATGGCGCGACACGGTGCGCCACGGCCCGCTGCCGGGGGGCAAGAGCATCGGCCTGGCCACGATCGACAGCGAACTCGTGCTGCCGCCCGAAGCGGCCGCGCAGCTCGCCAAGCTGTTCGGCACCAAGCCCGCGGTGTCGATGCACACCGCGCTCGCGTTTGGCGGCACCTATGTGTCGACCATCGAGAGCCCGCCGTTCAAGTACGCCGAACAGGGCAAGGGCGACATCGACTGGCAGGGCCTTCGCGCCACGGTCCGAGGCAGCTTGTCCGGCGGCATGGCCGCGGGCGGCACCTATGCCCTTGAAGCCCCGGGCCTCAACCTGAACGTCGGCAGCGCCGGCAACCTGCGCATCGGCAGGATGTCCATGCAAGGCGAGGTGCTGCCCAGTGCGGGCGATTCGCTGCTGCTGGCGCCATCGACGGGATCGGGCGCCATCGCGTCGATGGCCTTCACCTTCACCCCTCCGCAGGCCGACGCCAAGCCCGTCAACGTGCTCTTCGACAGCCTGCAGTTCTCCTCGGATGCCAAGCTCGACAAGGGCCTGTGGTCCAGCGTCAGCAAGATGTCCGCGAAGGGCCGGGTGGATGACTTCGCGATCGACAAGGTCGACATGCAGCTGTCGGTGAACCGCATCCATGCCGCCACCTACCAGGCACTGATGGGCACGCTGATGAAGCAGGCCTTCAGCTGCCGGCAGCCCGGTGACGAGGCGGCCGCCGCCCAGCAACTCGCGGCGCTGAACGCGGAGATGCAAAAGGGCCTGGGCGCCCTGCTGCAGCACAACCCTGAGTACGCGCTGGACCGCCTGGCCATCGAACTGGGGGGCAAGACGGCGGAGCTGTCGTACCGCTTCGGGACCAAGGGCATGACCGCCGCCGATGCCGAGGCGCCGCTGCCGGCGCTGCTGGCCACCAAGGCCTACGGTGCCGCGTCGATCAAGGTGCAGAGGGGCTGGCTCGAGCACGTGGTGAAGAAGGCCGTCGCGCTGAAGCCGCTGCCTGAAGGCGCGTCGGCCGAAACGATGGTGGACTCCACGATGGGCATCCTCAATGCGGCCCTGGACAACTTCGCCGCCCGCGGCTTCCTGGTCAGTGAAGGAGATGCCCTCAGCGCGAAGGCCGCGTTCGACAGCGGGGTGCTGATGGTCAACGACAAGCCGATGGACCTGCCGATCGGCGCGCAGCCGAAATAGCGCGACGGCGACGGGGCGCCCGGGTCACGCCAGGACAAGCGCGGCCGGCGCCCGGCCGCAGCGGCGCGCCGGCATGGCCTTCGGCGCACCGCCGGGCTTCAACCGCCCTGGGCCGGCTTGGCCGCCACCCAGCGCAGCAGCACTTCCAGCAGCTGTTCGGGCATCACCGGCTTGGCCAGGTGATCCACCATGCCCGCCGCGAAGCAGCGGGCGCGGTCATCGGCCATCGCCGCCGCGGTCATGCCGATCACGGGCAGGTTCGCGCAGCCGGGCATCTGGCGGATGCGGCGCGTCGCCTCCAGCCCGTCCATCACCGGCATGTGCAAGTCCATCAGTACGGCGGCGAAGTGCCCCGGCCCGGCCTGCTCCATCGCGGCCACCGCGCGCGCGCCGTCGCCGGCCACGGTGACCTCCATCTCCAGCAGGCGCAGGAATTCCAGCGCGACGATCTGGTTCAGCTCGTTGTCCTCGGCCAGCAGCACGCGCCGCCCGCGAAGTGGCTTGCCGGCGTCCACGATCTCCTGCTCGCTCAACTCGGCGGGCAGCACGGCCGGTGCACGCGCCGGCGCGGCGGCGGCGGCCGGTGCCGCCTCGGCCATCACGGATGGAAGCCGCGCGGTGAACCAGAACTCGCTGCCCAGGCCCGGTGCGCTCGCCACGCCGATCTCGCCTTCCATCAGCTCGACCAGGCGCTTGCAGATCGTCAGCCCCAGGCCGCTGCCACCGAAGCGGCGGGTGATCGAGCTGTCGCCCTGGGAAAAGGCTTCGAACAGACCGGCCTGCTGCCCGGGCTCGATGCCGATGCCGGTGTCGTTGACCGCGAAGCGCAGCCGCTCGGCATCGGCCGTGCGCTGCACCGACACCCGCACGCCGCCGCGCTCGGTGAACTTCACCGCATTGCCGACCAGGTTGTTGATCACCTGCGACAGGCGCAGCGCATCGCCCAGCACCCGGTCCGGCACTTCCGGCGCGATGTCGATCGCCAGCGTCAGCCCCTTCTGCTCGACACGGGCGTTGAAGAGGTCGGCCACCCGTTCGAGCGTATCAGCCAAACTGAGCGGCATCCGTTCGAAGCGCAGCTGGCCGGCCTCGATCTTCGAGTAGTCGAGCACGTCGTCGAGGATGCCCATCAGCGCCACCGCCGAGGTATGCACCTTGTCGACGTAGGCCTTGGCCGTGGGCGGCAGGTCCACCTCCAGCGCCAGGCGCGACAGGCCGATGATCGCGTTCATCGGCGTGCGGATCTCGTGGCTCATGTTGGCGAGGAAGGCGCTCTTGGTGCGCGCCGCATCCTCGGCGGCATTGCGGGCGTCGACGATCGGCGTCACGTCGATCAGCGTGACGTAGAAGCCGAGCACGCTGCCGGCCTCGCCCAGCTCGGGCAGGAACTCCACCTGCAGGTGGCGCAGGCCCTGGCCGCTGCGGCCGGCCATCGTCCGCGGGAAGCGCTGCGGCTCGCCGGCGAGCACGGCGTCCACGTGCGGGCGCGACGCGGCGTACTGCTGCTCGTCCAGCACCTGCTCGATGTGCAGCCCGGGGACCTGGTCCGGCCGGATGCCGAACCATTCGAGGTAGGCGCGGTTGCCGAAGCGGATGCGGCGCTGCGCGTCCCACGAAGCGACCAGCGCCGGCACGTTGTCGAGGATGTTGCGCAGGTCGCGGTCGCGCTGGCGGATGGCCTCGGCCTGTTCGTCCACGCGCTGGGCGAGCTGGCGATGCAGCTCGGCCACTTCGGCCTCGAGCTGGTGCTTCTGCACGCTGCGCTCGATCGAATGCTGCAGCCGGTCGCGGCTGAGCTGCAGCTTGGGCAGGTAGTCGGCGGCGCCGTCCTTCAGCGCCTGCACGGCCAGGTCTTCGCTGCCGGCGCCGGTGACCATGATGACCGGGCAGTCGGTTCCGGCCGCGCGCTTCAGCGGCCCCAGCAGATCGGCCCCATTGGCGTCGCCCAGGTGGTGGTCGAGCACCACGCAGTCGAAGTGCTCGCTGCGCACCAGGGCCAGCGCCTCGGCGCCGGAGGCGGCCTGCCGCGCCTGCACCCGCAGCGTGGACGCCGCCAGCAGGCGCAGCAGCCGCTCACGATCGACGTCATCATCGTCGACGATCAGCAGCTGCAGCGGCATGCCGCCGCGCGCGGCTGCACCTCCCCCGAGCCCGTGCGTCAAGGCCATCGCACGCTCGCCTGGTAGTCGATCAGAAGCTGCGCCAGGCGCGAGAACTGCGGCCCGACGGAAGCCTTGACCATGTAACCGGCCACGTGCTCGTGGTAGGCGCGCGTGCGGTCGGTGTCGGCATCGGAGGTGGTCAGCACGAACACGATGTCGTCGGTCAGCTCGCGGTCGGCACGCAGCGCCTGGAGGAACTCGAAGCCGTTCATGCGCGGCATGTTCAGGTCCAGCAGGATCACGCGCGGCCGCGGCACCTTGCGCTGCGGATCTTCGCCGCGCAGCGCGGCCAGCGCCACGGCGCCGTCCTCGGCCCAGACGACGGGAAAGGGTGCGCCCACGCGCTGCAGGCCGCGGACGACGGACTCGGCGGCCACGTCGTCGTCCTCGACCAGCAGGATGGTGGGCGGCAGCGGCTCATTCATCGCTGATCCTCCGGGGAAAACGCGGCCAGCGGAAGCGGAACATCGCGCCGCGGCCATCCACGACCGGCGAGACCACCTCGATGCGGCCGCCGTGCACCTCGATCAGCCGCTTGGTCAGCGCCAGGCCGATGCCGGAGCCGCCGCGCTCGGTGGCGGTGAGCGTCTGGAAGAGCTTGAAGATGCGGTCCTTCGCGGCCTCGGGCACGCCGGGGCCGTCGTCGATGACGCTGAACTCGCAGTAGCTGTCGTCATGGCGCGCGCGCACGGTGACGCGGCCGCTTGGCCGGTCGTGGTGCTTCACCGCGTTGCCGATCAGGTTGCGCAGCGCCGTTTCCAGTGGCGTGCGCGTGGCCTGGAAGGGCGCCACGTCCAGGTCCAGCTCGACCGTGAATCCGCTCGGCGGAGGCTGGATTTCCAGGATGCCGCGCAGCATCGCTTCGACGTCGATCAGCGTGAACTCGGTCGCGGCACGCCCGGCGCGCGCGTAGCTCAGCAGGTCGTCGATCAGCCGCTCCATGCGGCCGATGCGCTGGCTGACGCGGTCGAGGTTGCGCCGCACGGAAGCCGGCGGATCGGGCAGGTCGGCGGCGATCCATTCCACCAGGTCGGCGATGCCGCGCAGCGGCGACCGCAGGTCGTGCGAGGCCACGTAGGTGAACTCCTGCAGGTTGGCGTTGGCCTGGTGCAGGTCGAGTTCGAGCTTCTTGCGCACGCTGATGTCGCTGACGGCGGCCAGCGTCATCGTCTGGCGCTGCCAGCGCACGCGCGACAGGCCGATCTCGACCGGCAGCTCGGTGCCGTCCGCATGCAAGGCGGTGAGGTCGCGCCCGCGGCCCATCATGCGGGCCTCGCCGGTCTGGCGGTAGCCGGCCATCAGCGCCTCGTGCTGCGGGCGGTAGCGCTCGGGCAGCAGCACGGCCAGCGGCTGTCCGATCAGCGCGTTGGCGGTGTAGCCGAGCGACTCGGCCAGCACGCGGTTGACCATCGCGATGCGCCCGGTGTCGTCGACGATCACCAGCCCGTAGGGCGAGGCGTCGAAGAGGCCGCGGAAAGCCCACTCGAGCGCCAGCCGCTCGCTGATGTCGACCACCGAGGCCAGCACCAGCGGGCCCTGCGCCGTCTGCAGCGGGTTGAGCCCGATCTCGACCGGGAACTCATGCCCATCGGCCCTTCGTGCGTAAAGTACGCGGCCAGCGCCCATCGCGCGGGGCTCGGGGGTCTTGAAGTACTGCTCGCGCTGGCCGCGGTGGCTGTCACGCAGCGCCGCCGGCAGCAGGTTGTCCAGCGGCTGGCCGGCCAGCGTGTTCGGCGCATAGCCGAACATCTTCTCCAGCGCGGTATTGGCGGCGACGATCAGGCCATCGAGCCCGACCAGCACGAAGCCGTTCGGCGCCGCGTGGAAGGCCCGGGCCAGCAGCTCGGCAGGGGGGCCTGGGGCGTCACCCGCAGGCGGCGCGCGATGGGCCTCGGCCATCGTCATGCTCAGGCCCGCGCCGGCGTTCCGCCTCCTCTCGCGCGCCGCCGGGCGCGCCCGCCGTGACAGGACAAGAGGGACTGCCGTGCGCTCATGGTTCTCTCCCGCGGGGATGGCGAATCTCGTGCCTTGCGGCCACGTACAGCGAGAACCAATATAACGCCGGGCCGTGCGCCGCGCACGCATCACCCCCAGCGAGAAGACGCCGCGCCGGGGTTTGCGAACCACGTCGCCCGCGACGAGCGGCAAATTCCCAATCGCCGCACCGCGCACACGCGGCGGCACCGTGTTATGCGAAAGCAGCTTGCCCCGCAGGGGCGGCGCGCAGCGCGCCGGCCGCCCCAGCCGCCGCGCGCCACAGCAGCACCGAATCGCCGAACTCGTGCCCGCGGTAGCCGCCGCGCTCCAGCGCATCGTCCATGCGGACCAGCGTCGCCGCGGGCGCGAAGGCATGCAGCAAGGCATGGTGGCTGCTGCCGGGTTCGTGCGTGCCGCTGACGAGGGCATCGACCACGCGCAGCGCACTGCCCGGCCCCAGCCGGTTGTCGGCCAGCCCCTCGCCAGCGCGCAAGGGCCCCAGCGCCGCGGCATGCTCGAGCGCCCGCGCGACCGTCGTGCCCAGGGCGACGATGCGGCCGCCGCCGGCGCGGGTGCGCGCGACGGCCTGCACCAGCGCCGCGCCGAGGTGGTACGGCTCGGCCAGCGGCAGGCGGGCGTCCAGCGCCGGGTCGCCGGTGGACGACAGGCCGGCGGCATGCGTCAGGGTCGCGAAGCCGATGCCGCGCGCACGCAGCAGGTCCAGCATCGCCCAGTCGAGCAGGAAGCCGGCGGACGGCGGCTCGAAGGCCACCGGCAAGGCGGCGATGCGGGTCCAGCTGTCCCACAGCGCCAGCGCTTGCGGCAGGTGCGCGTACTGCACCGGCTTGCCGTGGCGCGCCAGGCCGGCCCAGATGGCGTCGGGCGTGCCCTCGAAGCTCAGCGCCACCAGGCGCGGGTGGCCCAGCGCCCAGCGCACGCGGGCCCGCAGCGGGCCCAGCCGCAGCAGGTCGTCCGGACGCAGCGCGGGCGGCGGCGGCCGGTCCTCGGTGCGGGTGCGGTGGTCGCCGGCGCCGAAGACCACGGCGCTGAAGTCGCGCACCGCGTCCACCGCCAGCGTCGGCCGGCCGGCCAGCCGCACCTCGATGGGGGCGCCGCTGCGCTGGTGCACGCCGTGCAGGCTGGCGGGCAGGGTGGCGGCGTCGTTCGCGACCAGCAGGTCGCCGGCGCGCAGCAAGCCGGGCAGGGCGGTGCGCGGGTGGTGGCGCAGCACGCCGTCGGCGCCGATCACCAGCAGCCGAGCGTCGGCCGGGCGCTGCACCGGGGTGGAAGCGGGATTCATCGTGCCGCTCCTTCGGCACGCAGCGCCGCGGCCACCTTGTCGTGCTGATAACAGGTGATTTCGTAGGGATTGCCGTCAGGGTCGCTGAAGTAGATGGACCAGGACAGGCCGTGGTCCACCGCCTTCGGCACCGCGCCGAGCCGGCGCCCCAGGTGCGCGCGCCAGGCCAGGAAGGCGGCCGCCCCGGTGCCCAGCGCGATCGTGGCGCGGTTGGGCTGCGGCGGGCGCTCGAACAGCGCCAGGTGCACGCGGTCGGCGGCATCGGCCAGGGTCAGCGGGCCGCCGTCGGCCGCCCAGTGCGCCAGCGCGTCGACGCGGCGCAGCCCCAGAGCGTCGGCGTACCAGCGCTCGGCCGCGGCGCGGTCCTGCACGAAGACATGCAGGTGGTCGACGCCGTCGAGCGCCGGCGCGCCATCGTGCACCTCGGCAGCGGGCGCGGCCGGGTCCTGGCCCCGCATCGACGCGGCCAGCAGCGCCAGGATCTCCTCGGCCGACCGGCTCGGGCGCTTCAGCGTCGCCGGGTCGGTGTCGGGCAGCGCGCGGGCGTGCATCGGCGTGTCCATGTTGCCGGGATCGTGCTCGAGCACGCGGATCCCGGCGGCCTCCAGCTCCTGGTCCCAGATGCGCGCCAGCATGCGCGCGGCGGCCTTGCTGGCGCTGTAGGCGCCCCAGCGCGGGTAGGCCTCGGTCGCGCATTCGCTGCCGATGAAAAGGACACGCGCCGGCCGCCCGTCGCGCGCGGCGGCGGACAGCGAGCCCAGCAGCGCGCGCGTCAGCCGGAAGGGCCCCAGCAGGTTGGTGTCGACGACCTCGCCGAAGTCCTCGCACTCGGTGTCGGCCAGCGGCGTGGCGACCGGCCCCAGCGCGGCAGCGTTGTGGATCAACAGGTCGATGCCGCCGAAGGCGCTGGCCAGCTGCAGCGCCAGGCCGTGCGTCTGCTGCTTGTCGGACACGTCGCCGGCGATGCCGCGGCTGCCGGGATGGGCCGCGGCCACGCGGGCCACGCGCTCGGCATCGCGGGCGATGAAGGCGACCTGCGCGCCGCGTTCGCGCAGCGCGCGCAGCAGCGCCAGGCCGAGGCCCGAGGTGCCGCCGGTCAGCGCGACGCGCAGGCCGGCGAAGGGGTGGGCGAGATCGAAGGCAGGGGTGTCGGGCGTGGTCATCGTGCGGTCTCCGTGGTGCATGGCCGCTACGGTAGGCAGGCCGCGCCGCCGCGGCGAGCCGGATGTCCGCCAAAGCGGCGGATGTTCGATGTGTTGGACAGCGCCGGCGGGACGCAACAATCGCGCGGATGAACACGGCCGACCGCATCGCCTCGCACCTCGCGCGCAACCTGGCCAGCCTGCGCCACGCGCGCTCGCTGACGCAGCAGGAGCTGGCGCGCGCGGCGGCGGTGCCGCGCTCGACCATCGCCAACCTGGAGTCGGGCGAGGGCAACCCCTCGCTGGCGGTGCTGGTGAAGGTGGCGGGGGCCCTGGGCGTGCCGATCGACGAGCTGCTGGCGGGCCCGCGCGCGATGGTGCGGCACTGGCCGGCGAACGAAGTGGCCTCACGCAGCAAGGGCCGCGGCGTGCAGGTGCGTGACCTGGTGCCCGAGCCGGTGCCCGACGAGATGATGGAGCTGATGGACTTCGAGCCCGGCGCCGTGATGGGCGGCACGCCGCACCTGCCGGGCACGCGCGAGTTCTTCACCTGCCTGGACGGCCGCGTGGTGCTGATGGTGGCCGGCGACCGCTACGAGATCGCCACCGGCGAGGTGCTGGCCTTTCCCGGCAACCTGCCGCATTCGTACCAGAACGCCGACGCGCTGCGGCCGGCGCGCGGCGTCTCGGTGGTGGTGCTGGCGAAGGCCGGCTCCTGAATTCGGAAAGGCTGGCATCGCCCGGGGCCGGGCCCGGGGCGACTACGATGCCGCGCATCGGCCCGCACGGCCGCCCCTGCGGCGGCTGCAGGGCGCAGACCAAAGGCACACCATGAGCACCGCACCCGTCCACGCCAACCTCGGCCGCAGCGGCCTGAAGACCTCGCCGCTGTGGCTCGGCACCATGATGTTCGGTGACCAGACCGACGCCGCCGAAGCCGCGCGCATCGTCGACGCCACGCGCGAGGCCGGCGTGAATGCGATCGACACCGCCGACATCTACGCTAACGGCGAATCGGAGCGCATCGTCGGCCGCCTGATCGCCAGCGACCGCCAGCGCTGGGTGCTGGCCACCAAGCTCGCCAACCCGATGAGCGCCGAGCCGAACGACCGCGGCACCTCGGCCCGCTGGCTGAAGCTGGCCTGCGAAGCGAGCCTCAAGCGCCTGGGCACCGACTGGATCGACCTGTACTACCTGCACCGCGACGACGAGACGACGCCGATGGAGGAAACCCTGGCCGGCCTCGGGCGCCTGCTGGACGACGGCAAGATCCTGCACTGGGGCGTCTCCAACTTCCGCGCCTGGCGCATCGCCCGCATCGCCGAGCTGGCGCGCGCGATGGGCCTGCCGCCGCCGATCGCCTGCCAGCCGCCCTACAACGCGATGAGCCGCGGCATCGAGACCGAACTGCTGCCCGCCTGCGCCCACTACGGCCTGGGCGTGGTCGCCTACAGCCCGCTGGCGCGCGGCGTGCTGACCGGCAAGTACCGGCCCGACGAAACGCCGGCCGATGGCACGCGGGCCGCGCGGGCCGACAAGCGGCTGATGCAGACCGAGTTCCGTCCCGAGTCGCTGGCGCTGTCGCAGCGCTTCGCCGACTACGCGGCGCAGCGCGGCATCCCGCCCGGCCAGCTGGCGATCGCCTGGGTGCTGCACAACCGCCTGGTCGGCGGCGTCATCGGCGGGCCGCGCACGCTGGCGCAATGGCAGGACTACCTGGCGGCGCGCACGCTGGTGCTGAATGCGCAGGACGAGGCCTTCGTCAGCGGCCTGGTGCCGGCCGGCCATGCGTCGACGCACGGCTACGTCGACCCGCTGTACCCGGTGACGGGCCGCCAGCCGCGGAGCGCCTGACGATGCGGCCCGAACGCGTCGAGCTGCCCAAGGCCTACCGCCTGATCAACCACGGGCCGACGGTGATGGTCAGCGCCGCGCACGGCGGGCGCCGCAACATCATGTCCGCGGCCTGGAACATGGCGCTGGACTTCACGCCGGCCAAGGTCTGCGTGGTGATCGACCGCACCACCTTCACGCGGGGCTTGGTCGAGGCCTCCGGCGAATTCATGCTGCAGGTGCCGGCGCGCGCGCAGGCGGCACAGGTGCTGGCGGTGGGGCGCCGGTCGGGGCGCGACGGCGACAAGTTCGCCGATGGCGCGCTGCCCACGCTGGACCCGGCGCTGCTGTGCGATGGCGATGCGCCGCCGCCGGCGTCGGCCGCGCTGCTGTCCACCGCACTGGAAGGATGCCTGGCCTGGCTGGCCTGCCGCGTGATCCCCGAGCCGCACAACCAGCAGGCCTACGACCTCTTCATCGGCGAGGTGCTGGCCGCGTGGGCCGACCCGCGGGCCTTCAGCCAGGGCCACTGGCATGCCGATGCGCCGCCCAGCCTGCACTACATCGCCGGCGGCGCATTCTTCGAGACCGGCCCGGCCTTCGAAGTGCGCTGACCCGCGCCTACCAGCTGCCGACGTTCGGCATCGAGGTCCAGGGCTCGGCCGGCGGCAGCGGATCGCCGGCCTGCAGCAGCTCGATCGAGATGTTGTCGGGGGAACGCACGAAGGCCATGCGGCCGTCGCGCGGCGGGCGGCTGATCGTCACCCCGTGCTCCTGCAATCGGCGGCAGGTGGCGTAGATGTCGTCGACCGCGTAGGCGATGTGGCCGAAGTTGCGGCCGCCGGTGTAGGCCTCCGGGTCCCAGTTGAAGGTCAGCTCGACCTGCGCCTCGCGGTTGCCGGGCGCGGACAGGAACACCAGCGTGTAGCGGCCGGCGGGCACCTCCTTGTGCGACAGCACCTCCAGCCCCAGCGCATCGCGGTAGAAGCGCAGCGAGGCCTCGAGGTCGGTGACGCGCACCATCGTGTGCAGGTATTTCATGGTCAGGCTTTCGAAGAAGCCCCGGGCGGGGCCAGGGGCCGGATCTTGCCGCGAACGCACAAGACCCTGGGCGCCGCGGCGGAACTGCGCCGCGCGGTTTCCGCCGGGTTTCATTCCCGTCCAGCGCGGGGTGGCTGCAAGCGCTTTCACAAGCGGCTAGCATGCGCGCCCCATGGACACCGCCCGCCCCAAGCTGCACCTGACCGCGATCGCCTGGCCGCTTTTCAGCGAGCTGCTGC
>CAMLJY010000026.1 GCA_946480465.1 uncultured Burkholderiales bacterium | reverse complement strand
TCCCGCCGGCCGCGCGCTGGCAGTTCAGCGGGCTGCGGCTCGCGCGCGAGGCCCGCTGATGAACGCTCCCGCCGGACCCTGGACCCGACACCCGCTGGCGCTGGCCCTGCTGGACGGCCTGCGCCGCACGCCGCGCTCGGTGCCGCCCAAGTTCTTCTACGACGCGGCCGGCTCGGCCCTGTTCGACCGCATCTGCGAGTTGCCGGAGTACTATCCGACCCGCACCGAGCTGGCGCTGCTCGTCCGCCATGGCCGCGAGATGGCCGAGTGCATCGGCTCCGGCGCCGACCTGGTCGAGTACGGTGCCGGCTCGCTGCGCAAGGTGCGGCTGTTGCTGGACGCGCTGGACCGGCCGGCGCGCTTCCTGCCGATCGACCTCTCGGCCGAGCACCTGCTGCAGCATGCCCGGTTGCTGGCCGCCGAGCATCCCGGCCTGGCGGTCGAGCCGCTGGTCGCAGACTTCGCCGCCGACCTGGTGCTGCCGCCGCTGCCGCCCGGCGCGCGCCGGCGGGTCGGCTTCTTCCCGGGGTCGTCGATCGGCAACTTCTCTGCCGACGAGGCGCTGGCCTTCCTGCGGCGAGCCGCGGTGGCGCTTGCCGGCGGCGGCCTCTTGATCGGCGTCGACCTGGTGAAGGATCCCGCGCTGCTGCACCGGGCCTACAACGACGCCGCCGGCGTCACCGAGGCCTTCAACAAGAACCTGCTGGCGCGCGCCAACCGCGAGCTGGGCTGCGCCTTCGACCTGGATGCCTTTGCCCACTACGCCTTCTACGACCCCCGCGAGCAGCGCATCGAGATGCACCTGGTGAGCCGGCGCCGGCAGGAGGTGGTGGTCTGCGGCGAGCGTTTCGTCTTCGACGAAGGCCAGACCCTGCACACCGAGAACTCCTGCAAGTACACGGTGGAGGGCTTCCGCCGGCTCGCGCGCGGCGCCGGCTTCGAGCCGCAGGCCACCTGGGTCGACGAGGCGCGGCTCTTCAGCGTGCACTGGCTCGCCGCGCCGCGGCGTTGAAAGGCGCGGGCGGCGGCCGTCGGCAAGCGGAACCCGGAGGCCGATCGGGCGCCCGCTTCACACCGCCTTTACCAGCCGCAGGCATGCTGCCGCGCCGTGTGACCCGCCGATCCGCCCGCCGATGACCGCACTGCCTCGCCGCCTCGCTTGGGGTGGCCTGATCTGCGCCGCCGCTGCCCACGCGCAGACCCCGCCGCCGCCCGCGGCCGCCTCGGCACCCGGGCCGGCCCAGGCCGCCTCCGCGCCGACGCTCCAGCGCCGGCCGGCGGGGCAGCTGCAGCAGGTGGAGATCACCGGCTCCAGCGGCAGCGACAACAACACCGACCGGCGCCGCTCCACCGCGTCGCGCATCGTCTATGGCCGCGAGGAGCTGGACCGCATGGGCGATGCCTCGCTCGGCGAGGTGCTCAAGCGCCTGCCCGGTGTCAGCCTCGGCGGCCCGCCCGGCCGCGGCGGGCCGATCCGCATGCGCGGCATGGGCGGGGGCTACACGCAGATCCTGATCGATGGGCAGCGCATGCCGCCGGGCTTCTCGCTGGACGCCATCGCGCCGGAGCAGATCGAGCGCATCGAGATCATGCGGGCGCCGGTGGCCGAGCATGGCGCCCGGGCCATCGCCGGCACCATCAACGTCGTGATGCGCGAGGACTTCAAGCGCCGGGCGAACGACTTCAAGTTCGGTGGCGGCTTCGAGGACGACCGACCCCGGGCGGGTCTGAGCTGGACCTACAGTGGCCAGAACGACAAGCTCGGCTACAACCTGACCGCCACCGCGTTCCGCAACCGGCAGGGCCACGACAGCCGCAACATCCAGCGCCGCTACGACGCGCAGGGCCGGCCGACACTGGAGCAGTTCGGCACCAGCGCAGGCACCGACACGCGCGAAGGCGTGTTCCTCACGTCGCGCCTGCAGTTCCGGCGGGCACCCGGAGAGAACCTCGACCTGCAGCCCTTCTTCCATGCCGTGCGCTCGCGCGGCAGCGCGCGGGGCACGCTGGACTGGCCGAACCGGACGGCCAGCCTGGAATGCCTGGCGCAGCCGGCGCTGCAGGAGTGCCAGCCCTACGACCTGGCGCTGACGCGCAGCGAAAGCACCAGCCGCATGGCACGGCTGAACGGCAGCTGGCAGAAGCCCACCGGCGACGGCGGGCGGCTGCAGCTGCGATTCGGCAGCATGCTGGCGCGGGCCGAGAGCGCATCGCAGCGCGGGGAGTTCGACGGCGCCGGCAAGCGCCTGCGCGTGCGCACGGACGATGGCGGCCAGCGCGACCTGACGTTCGATGTGAGCGGCAAGTTCTCCCAGCTGCTGGCCGAGCGGCACAGCGTGTCGGCCGGCTGGGAACTGCAGCGCGGCCAGCGCCGCGACGAGCGCCGCACCTTGCTCGATGGCCAGCCGCTGCTCACCGAGTTCGGCGACAACCTGGAGGCCCGCACGCTGCGGCTGGCCGCCTATGCGCAGGACGAGTGGGACTGGAGCAAGCGCTTCTCGTTCTATGCCGGCCTGCGCTGGGAGGGCATCGAGACCCGCAGCGACTCGGCCCGGCAATCGGTGCGCAACCGCAGCAGCGTGCTGACGCCGCTGCTGCACATGGTGTGGAAGCTGCCCGACGCCCCGCGCGACCAGGTGCGGCTGAGCCTGGCCCGCAGCTACAAGGCCCCCAGCACCTCGCAGCTGATCGCGCGGCCGGTCCTCGCCGCGCGCCATTCCAACCCCGATGCCGAGAACGATGCCGCGAACCCGGACCGCGCCGGCAACCCCGCGCTGAAGCCGGAGCTGGCCTGGGGGCTGGACCTGGCCTACGAGCACTACCTCGATGCCGGCGGCATCGTCAGCGCCAATGCCTTCCTGCGCAGCATCGACAACCTCATCCGCAACGTGACACAGCGGGAAACGGTGAGTTATGCCAGCGTCCCGCGCCATGTCTCGCGGCCGCAGAACGTCGGCGGCGCACTGTCGGCCGGCATCGAGCTGGAAGCCAAGCTGCGCGCCTCGGACCTTTGGGCCACGGAGTGGCCGCTGTCGCTGCGCAGCAACCTGAGCCTGCTGTGGTCCCGCGTGGACGGCGTTCCGGGCCCGAACAACCGGCTCGACCAGCAGCCGCGCTACATCGCCAACCTGGGTTTCGACTGGCCGCTGCACGGCACGCCGCTGACGGTGGGCGGCAACCTGAACTACACGCCGGTCATCGTCATCCGTCAGATCGACGAGCAGCAGGTCCGCCAGGGCCGCAAGCGCGTGACCGACGCCTATGCGCTGTGGCGCTTCGGGCCCTTGGCCAGCGCCCGGCTGTCCCTGTCCAATGCCGGTCCGCTGGATTACGAGACCGGCAGCACGGTGCTGCTCGACAAGGGCGGCTGGCAGACGCAGGACACGGTGGCGAAAAGCTACACCACCGTGACGCTGCGCGGCGAGCTGCGCTTCTAGTGCCGGCCGGCCGGGTTCCTAACGTCCTCCCGTCACGTCCAACAGCGCGCCGGTCGTGTAGCTGGCTTCGTCCGACAGCAGCCACAGGATCGCGGTGGCGATCTCCTCGGCACGGCCGGGGCGCTGCATCGGGATGGCCTCGGCCGACTTCTGCGGCCGGTCGCGGTCGCCGCTGGCGGCGTGGATGTCGGTGTCGATGATGCCGGGGCGCACGGCGTTGACGCGCACGCCCTCGGCCGCCAGCTCGCGCGCCAGGCCGACCGTGAAGACATCGATCGCGCCCTTGCTGGCGGCGTAGTCCACGTACATCCCCGGTGCGCCCAGCGTGGCCGCAACGCTCGACAGGTTGACGATGGCGCCGCCCAAGCCCCCGTGGCGCGTGCTCATGCGTTTCACCGCGTGCCGGGCGCACAGCAGCGTGCCGACGACGTTGATGTCGAACAGGCGGCGCCAGCGCGCCACGTCCATCTCGTCGAGCCGCGCCTTCATCGCGACGATGCCGGCGTTGTTGACCAGGCCCGACAGCCGCGGCATTTCGGCGTCGAGGCGGCGGAACATCGCGTCCACCGCCGCCTCGTCGGCGACGTCGGCCTGCAGGCACAGCGCGCGACGGCCGAGCGCGCGCACCTCCTCGGCCACGCCTTCAGCCGCGGCCGAATCGCGCTGGTAGTTGATGGCCACGTCGAAGCCGCGCGCCGCGGCAAGCCGGGCGGTGGCGGCGCCAATGCCACGTCCCCCGCCGGTGACCAGGACAGTGCTTGTGCTCATGCGCCGATTCTGCGGCTTTCGCTACAGTGGCCTGTTTTGGCCCGCAGGACTTGACCCCATGTCGCTTCGCCGCCGTACCCTCGTCGCCGCCTCTCCGGCCCTGATCGCCGCGCCGCTGTTCGCGCAAAGCCCCGCGCTCGAGAAGCCCAAGCTCACGCTCGCTGTCGGCGGCAAGAACCTGCTGTACTACCTGCCGCTGACCATCGCCGAGCAGCTCGGCTACTTCAAGGCCGAGGGGCTCGAGCTTTCCATCGTCGACTTCGCGGGCGGCTCGCAGGCCCTGCGCGCCCTGGTCGGCGGCAGCGCCGACGTGGTGAGCGGTGCCTTCGAGCACACGGTCAACATGCAGACCAAAGGCCAGCGCCTGCGCGCCGTGGTGCTGATGGGCCGGGCACCGCAGATCGTGCTGGGCGTGAACCCGAAGACGATGCCGAACTTCAAGACGGTGGCCGACCTCAAGGGCAAGAAGATCGGCGTCACCGCGCCCGGCAGCTCGACCAACGTGATGACGAACTTCGTGCTTGCGAAGGCGGGCCTCAAGCCCAGCGACGTCAGCATCATCGGTGTCGGCGCGGGCAATGGTGCGGTGGCTGCGATGCGATCGGGCCAGATCGACGCCATCTCCAACCTCGACCCGGTCATCTCGCTGCTGCAGCGCTCGAACGACCTCAGGATCGTCTCCGACACCCGCATCGTGGCCGAGGCCGACAAGGTCTTCGGCGGCCCGATGCCCGCCGGCTGCCTGTACCTGCCGCAGGGCTTCATCGACAAGCATCCGAAGACCGTGCAGGCGCTGGTCAACGCCATCGTGCGGGCCGACAAGTGGATCCAGGGCGCCGGTCCTGGCGACATCATCAGGACCGTGCCCGAGAGCTACCTGCTGGGCGACCGCGCCGTCTACATCGACGCCTTCCTCGCCGCCAAGGGCGCGTTGTCGCCCGACGGCATGATTCCCGACGCCGGACCAGACACCGCGCGCCGGGCGCTGGCCAGCATCGACCCCGGAATCGCCAAGGCCACGATCGACCTGAAGGCGGTCTACACCAACGACTTCGCCAAGGCCGCGAACGCGAAATATCCAAAAGGATGAGCGGCCACGCCCAGGCGCCCGCGCTGCGGCTGGCCGATGTGAGCTGCACCTTCATCGCGCGCGACCAGCCCGGCCAACGCTACACGGCGGTGTCCGGCGTGTCGCTGGCGGTGGGCGCCGGCGAATTCGTCTCCGTCGTCGGCCCCACCGGCTGCGGCAAGAGCACGCTGCTGAACGTGGCGGCCGGGCTGTTGCAGCCCAGCACCGGCTCGGTCGAGCTCTTCGGCGCCCCGCTGGCCGGCCTGAACGGGCGCGCGGGCTACATGTTCCAGGCCGAGAGCCTGATGCCGTGGCGCAGCGCGCTGGCCAACGTCATGGCCGGGCTGGAGTTCCGCGGCGTGCCGCCGGCCGACGCCAGGGCTCGGGCCGAGGACTGGCTGCGCCGCGTCGGCCTGGGGGGCTTTGGCGACCGCTACCCGCACCAGATGTCCGGTGGCATGCGCAAGCGCGCCAGCCTGGCCCAGGTGCTGGTGCTGGACCCGGACATCATCCTGATGGACGAGCCCTTCTCGGCGCTGGACATCCAGACCCGGCAGCTGATGGAGAACGAGGTGCTGGCGTTGTGGCAGCAGAAGAAGAAGGCCGTGTTGTTCATCACGCACGACCTCGACGAAGCCATCGCGATGAGCGACCGCGTCGTCGTGATGAGTGCCGGCCCCGCGTCGCGGCCGATCGGCGAGTTCACAGTCGACCTGGCGCGCCCGCGCGACGTGGCCGAGGTGCGCACCACGCCACGCTTCATCGAGTTGCACAACGCCATCTGGGGCGTGCTGCGCGACGAGGTGCTGAAGGGCTACCAGCAGCAGTTGCTTCCGAAAGGACCGTGAGCTCATGTGGCAGGCGCTGAAGCCCAACCCCCGCAACCTGCGCGTCTGGCAGGTCGGCCTGCTGGTCGCCGTGTTCGCGGCCTGGCATGTGTTGACCACGCCGGGCCTGGTGCCGCCCATCGTCTTCGAGAACGACCAGCAGGCCGCCTTCTTCTTCGGCGAACCGGTCAAGGTCTTCGGCCGCATCTGGGCCTGGTTCGTCCGCGATGCCGACATCTACGCCCACCTCGGCGTCACGCTGGTGGAGACCGTGCTGGCTTTCGCCTTCGGGGCCGTGTTCGGGCTCGGCTTCGGCCTGTGGCTGGCGCTGCAGCCCATGGCCAGCGCGCTGCTCGAGCCCTACATCAAGGCGATGAACTCGATGCCGCGCATCATCCTGGCGCCGATCTTCGCGGTGTGGTTCGGGCTCGGCATCGCCAGCAAGGTGGCGCTGGGCGTCACGCTGGTGTTCTTCATCGTCTTCTTCAACGTCTACCAGGGCGTGAAGGAGGTGAGCCCGGTGGTGCTGGCCAACGCACGCATGCTGGGCGCCACGCAGCGGCAGCTGCTGCGCCACGTCTACCTGCCCAGCGCGACGAGCTGGGTCTTCAGCTCGCTGCACACCAGCGTGGGCCTGGCCTTCGTCGGCGCGGTGGTCGGCGAGTACCTGGGTTCCGCCAGCGGCGTCGGCTACCTGATCCACCAGGCCGAAGGCGTGTTCGACATCAACACGGTGATGGCCGGCATCCTGGTGCTGACCGGCTTCGCGCTGGCGCTGGATGGCGCCGTCGGCCGCATCGAGCGCCGGCTGATGAAGTGGCAGCCGCGCAGCGGCGAGACCGAGCGCTTGTGAGCGGGCGCCAGCCCCGGGCGATGCCCGCTGCGATACAGGCTGAGGCTTGACCGGCCGCGTGCGCTGGCGGATGCTTCCAGACGCCATGGATCAAGCCGATCGCCCCAGTTCCAGCGCGCCTGCGGGGCGTGCGGGCCTCGCCGCCGCGGCGCAACCCGAGCTCCAGGCGCTCGCCGCCGTCGAGGGTCTCGACGTCATGGTCGGCCTGCGCCAGTGCGGCAACCGCGTGCCGATGTACCGCCACATGCTGGGCCGCTTTGCCGAGATCTACGCCCAGCCGCTGCCGCCGCCGGCCGAACCGGAAGGCGAGCCGGACCTGCCCACCCGCGAGCGCGCTCATTCGCTGCGCGGCGCCAGTGCCACGGTTGGCGCCGTTGGCGTGCAGGCGCTGGCGGCCGCGCTCGAGGCCTTGTGCGACGACGCATCGGCCGCCGTGGCGGAGCGCCGGCGCTCGCACGAACTGCTCTCCAACACCGTCGCCGTGCTGGTCGCGCAGCTGCGTGCTGCGCTGGGTGCCGGCCCCGCGGACGCGCCGAAAGCGGGTTAGCGCCCACCGCGGCGCGCCGCCGGCCCCGGCTTCACTTCGACACCGGGAACGCGAACTCGGCGCCCTTGCCGATGCTTTCGCTCCAGCGCTGCATCACGCTCTTCTGCTTGGTGTAGAAGCGCACGCCTTCCTCGCCGTAGGCATGCATGTCGCCGAACAGGCTGCGCTTCCAGCCGCCGAAGCCGTGCCAGGCCATCGGCACCGGGATCGGCACGTTGATGCCCACCATGCCCACCTGCACCCGGCGCGAGAACTCGCGCGCCACGCCGCCGTCGCTGGTGAAGCAGGACACGCCGTTGCCGTACTCGTGCTCGTTCACCAGCTGCACCGCTTCGGCGAAGTCCTTGGCCCGCACGCAGGACAGCACCGGGCCGAAGATCTCCTCCTTGTAGATGCGCATGGACGGCGTCACGTGGTCGAAGAGCGTGCCGCCGGTGAAGAAGCCGTCTTCCAGGCCGGGCACCTTCAGGCCGCGGCCGTCGACCACCAGCGTCGCGCCTTCCTCGACGCCGGCGGCGATGTAGCCCTCGATGCGGTCCTTCGCCTGCTTCGTGACGATCGGGCCCATCTCGGCCGACAGGTCCATGGGGTTCGTCACCTTCAGCGCTCTTGCGCGCTCGGCCAGCAGCGGCACGATCTTGTCGGCCACGTCGCCCACCAGCACCGCGACCGAGATTGCCATGCAGCGCTCGCCGGCCGAGCCGTAGGCGCTGCCGATCAGCGCGTCCACCGCCTGGCCGATGTCGGCGTCGGGCATCACCACCATGTGGTTCTTCGCGCCGCCCAGGGCCTGCACGCGCTTGCCGTGGTGGGCGCCGGTCTCGTAGATGTACTGCGCGATCGGCGTGGATCCGACGAAGCTCAGCGCCTTCACGTCCGGATGCGTCAGCAGCGCGTCCACCGCCACCTTGTCGCCCTGCACGACGTTGAACACGCCGTCCGGCAGCCCCGCCTGCTTCAGCAGCTCGGCCATGAAGAGCGAAGGCGACGGGTCGCGCTCGCTCGGCTTCAGCACGAAGGTGTTGCCGGTGACCAGGGCCAGCGGGAACATCCACAGCGGCACCATGCACGGGAAGTTGAAGGGCGTGATGCCGGCGACGACGCCCAGCGGCTGGCGCAGCGTCCAGTTGTCGATGCCGGTGGAGACCTGGTCGGTGTAGTCGCCCTTCAGCAGCTGCGGCGCGCCGCAGGCGAACTCGACGATGTCGATGCCGCGCGAGACCTCGCCCTGAGCGTCGGTGAACACCTTGCCATGCTCGGCGCTGATCATCGCGGCCAGCGTGTCGCGGTGCTGGTTCAGCAGCTGAAGGAAGCTGTTCAGGATGCGGGCGCGGCGGATCGGCGGCATGTCCGCCCAGGCGGGGAAGGCCGCCTTCGCGGCGGCCACCGCGGCGCCCACTTCTTCCGTGGAGGCCAGGGCCACCTGGCGCGCGACGCGCCCGGTGGCGGGGTTGTAGACCGCCTGCTGGCGGCCGGAGCCCCCAGGGACGACGCGCCCCCCGATGTGGTGGCCGACGTCGGTGGTGGCGGTGAAGGCTTCGGGGGCACCCATGGCTGCGTCTCCTTGCTGGACCCAAGCGCGCTCGACTGGCGCGGAAGCCGGCAGTCTAGGAGTCCGACCCGCGCGCCGGTAGCCGCCGCGTGGTGGATTCATTGTTCGTAATGCTGAACAATCCGCTCTCGTTGCCACGAACAGCCGCCGTGCCATGGACCACCGCCGCGTCGACACGCTCTGGGCCCACCTGCATTGGCTCACGGTGCTGGGCACGCTGGGCAGCTTCACCGCCGCGGCGCAGCGCCTGGGCGTTAGCAAGGCGGCGATGAGCGCCCGCATCGCTGAGCTGGAACGTGCCGCCGGCGTGCCGCTGGTGCACCGCACGACCCGCAGCGTGCGCCTGACCGAGGCGGGCCAGCAACTGGTCGACGCCACGCGCGGCGCCTTCGACGCCATCGGCACCGCTTTCGCCGGCATCAAGGACCTCGCGGCCGCGCCGCGCGGCCTGCTGCGCATCACGGCCCCGGTGGCGCTGGCGCGCCAGCAACTGGTGCCGCGGCTGCCGGCCTTCCTGCGCGCCCATCCCGAGGTGCGCATCCAGCTCGACCTGTCCGACCGGTTGGTGCCGCTGGCGCAGGAGGGCTTCGACCTCGCGATCCGCCACACCCATGCCCCGCCCGAGACGCACGTCGCCTGGACACTGTGCGCCACGCAATCGGTGCTGGTGGCCAGCCGCGCCTACCTGCGCCGCCGCGGCACGCCCGCCGAGCCAGCCGAACTCAGTGGCCACGACTGCCTGCACTACCTGCGCCCCGGCGAAGCGCCCGCGTGGCAGCTGGTGCCGCGTGGTGGGCGCGCGGGCGCGAAGCTGACGGTGCCGGTCGGCGGTCCGTTCGTGGCCAACAACAGCGAGGCACTGCGCGAGGCGGCCCAGGCCGGCCTGGGCATCGCGCTGCTGCCGGACTTCAGCGCCCAGGCCGCGCTGCAGGCCGGCAAGCTGCAACTCGTGCTGCCGGACTGGGTGCCGGTCGGCAGCTTCGGCGAGCATCTCTATGCCATCCGCCCCTACAGCCCCTACGTGCCGCGTGCGGTGCAGGCGCTCGTCGGCTACCTGCGCGAAACCTTGCGCGGCGGCTTTGGCGCCTCGGCCAGGTGATGGCTCAGCCGGGCAGTGCCGCATCGGCGCGTCCTTCGCAGGCCGCGCGGAAGAAAAAAAAGCCCGCCGATTGCTCGGCGGGCCTTGGAAGTCCTCAAAGAAAGGACGTCGTTGGGACCATCACGATGACGGGACTGCCGGCATCGCCGCTGCCGGCACCGGGGTGCGAAGCAGCAACTCGCGGCACTTTGCCTGTGCCCGGGTCCCGAAGCCATCCCTAGAAAGAAGTTGATTGCAACAGCTCGGCAACACATCGGGCGGCCGCCAGGTCCCACAGCGCCGAACCGCAGCTCTTGAAGAGCACCGGCCCGCCGTCCTGCCGCGCGGGCTGGTCGGCCAGCGTCGGCAGTGACGCCACGTCCAGCCCCGCGGCGATCAGGTCTCCGCCCTCATGGCGCGCTGCATCGCTGTCCAGCACCACCTGACCGCGCGCGGCGATGTCGCGCGTCAGCGCCGGATCGAGTTCGAGCATCGTGGGCGTGAAGGCACCGATGGCGGCGACGAAGGCATCGTCGCGCACCTGGCCGTGCAGGCAGGCCGCCTGGGCCGGCGTGGCAGTGACCACGAGCGGGCAGCGCTGCAGTGCTGCCGCCAGGTTGGGCGCCACCTCGGCGAACACGCCCTGCTGGTGCAGCGTCTGCACGAAGGCGCTGGCCGACGCCTCGGTGCGGCCGCGCACCCACACCTCGTCGATGCCCAGCGCCTCGGTGAAGGCCAGCACGTGCGTCAGCGCCTGCACCCCGGTGCCGATGACCAGCAGCGGTCCCACCGGCTGCGGGGCCAGGCGCCGGGCCGCATGCAGCGTGACGGCCGCGGTACGGCGGGCGGTGACCGCCGGCCCGTCCAGCAGCGCCAGCCGCTCGCCGGTGCTGGCGCGCAGCACCAGCACGTCACCCAGGATCGCCGGCAGCCCGCGCGAGGCGTTGTCCGCGGCGTAGGTGATCAGCTTGATCGCGGCCAGGTCGCCGGCGGCCGGCGCCAGCCACGCCGGCATCAGGAACCACGAGGTGCCCGGCGCGATCGGCAGCACCTGCCGTTCAGGCGCCTGCACATGGCCGGCAGCCAGGTCGGCCAGCGTGCGCTCGATCGCACGCACCAGGGGCGCCCAGCCCAGCGCGAGGTGGGTGGCGGCCGCGTCGAGTCGTCTCATGGGCCGATGATAGGCAGGCCACAATGCCTGGATGGTCAGCCTCCTGCTCACTCCGTTCACAGTCGCCTGCGGGTGGCCGGGAACGCCGCGATGAACCCGCCCCGGCCACCCCGCCCGGCGAAGACGCCACCCCGCCCGGCCCGGCCATCCAGCCCGCCGCGCCTGGCCCCCGCTGCCGCGCCGGCAGCCCGGCCGCTGGACGACGCGGAAATGGCCGAGCTGGACGCACTGCTCGGCAGCCTGCCGCCCGGCCATGAGGCGCTGGACATCGTGATGCTCGACGGCTACCTCTGCGGCGTGCTGCTGCAGCCGAGGCCGGTGCCGGAAGCCGAATGGATCGCCCGCATCACCGACCTGGATGCCAAGCCGCCGCCGGCCCGCTTCGACAGCGCCCGCCTGGCGGCGCTGGTGCGGCGGCGGCATGCGGAACTGAACCGCGCGATCGAGCGCCGCGACTGGTTCGATCCCTGGATTTACGAGCTGGACGAGCAGGCGAGCCCGTCCGAGACGGTGCTGCCCTGGGTGGCCGGTTTCGCTGCCGCGGCCGACAGCTTTCCCGCGCTGATGGACCGCCACGAGGACGCCATCCTGGAACCGCTGGCCACCCTGTACCGGCACTTCGACCCCGAGGACCTGGAGGACGCGGACGCGCTGCTCGCCGAAATCGAGACGCTGGAACTGCCGGTCGACCTGCCCGAGGCGGTGGAGGACCTGGTGCGCAGCGTGCTGCTGATCGCCGACGTGTCGCGGCCGCGCGCGGGCGGGGGCGGCCAGCGTGGGCCGCAGGTGCCGCGCAAGCCACGCCCGCCGACCGGCCCGCGCCGCTGATCCGCCGGGCGGACCGGGTCCCGGGGCCCCGCGGCGCCCCGGCACAGGCTCAGGCCGTGGCGAACACCCGCCGCGCGTGCACGCCCAGTCCCTGCGCCACGCTGGCGAAGCGGTCGCCGCGCATCACGCGGGCGGACGGAAAGCGCGCCGCGATGCGCTCGGCCAGCGGCCGGAAGCCGGTCGAGCCGCCGGTGAAGTACAGCGCGTCGACCCGCTCGGGCGCCAGGCCCGCCTGGGCCAGGGTGTCGACCCCGGCCTGCACGATGCGCTCCAGGTCGGCCTCCAGCGCGCCGACCGCGGTTGCCTCGTCGATCGAGGTTTCGAGCCCGCGCTCGATCAGCGACAGGTCGATCGCCGCCGCCCCGCCGTCGGCCACGGCGATCTTCGCCGCCTCGGCCCGCGCGATCAGTGCATGGCCCAGGCGCAGGTCGATCACCGACATCAGGCGTTGGTGCTGCGCCGTGTCGGCGTAGAAGCTCTTCATGCGCCGCAGTTCGGACACGCGCGCCGGGGCGTAGACGGTGTTGATCAGGTGCCAGGTCGCGAGGTCGAAGTAGACCTTGCTCGGCACCTCGCGGCCCGTGGGTCCGCGGCCGCGGTAGCCGCAGGGCGGCAGCACGGCCGCCAGCTCGATGTGGCGGTCGAAGTCGGTGCCGGCGACATGCACCCCGTGGTTGCCGAGGATGTCGTCCTTGCGCTCCACGCGCTGCCGCTGCTGCGGCCCTACCCGCACCAGCGAGAAGTCCGACGTGCCGCCGCCGATGTCGGCCACCATCACCAGTTGCTCGCGGTCGACGGTGGTCTCGTAGTCCAGCGCCGCGGCGATCGGCTCGTACTGGAAGCTCAGGTCGCGGAACCCCACCTCGCGCGCCGCCTTGGCCAGGGCCGCCTGGGCAGCGGCGTCGCGCTCGGGATCGTCGTCGACGAAGAACACCGGCCGGCCCAGCACCACCCGCTCCAGCGGCCGGCCGGCCTCGGCTTCGGCCTTGTGCTTCAGGTGCCGCAGGTAGCCGGAGACGATCTCGAGGTAGCGCACCGAGCGGCCGGCACCGACGTCGGTCGACTGGTCGGCCAGCGTCGAGCCGAGGATGCTCTTCATCGAGCGCATTAGCCGGCCTTCATGGCCTTCCACGTAGGTGGCCACCGCGGCGCGGCCGTAGTAGCGGTGCGGCTCCTCGTGCGGCTCCAGCCCCTCGACGGCGTAGAACACCGCGGTCGGCATCGTGCGCTGGCCGGGCTCCAGTTCTACCAGCTGCACGCCGTCGGCCGCCGGCAGCGCGATGGCCGAGTTGGAGGTGCCGAAGTCGATGGCGCAGAAGTCGGGGGCGGAGGGCATGGCGCAATGGCAACAGCCCGGGGCCGCGAGGCGCCGGGCTGTGGGGTGTTCGAAGGGGGCGCGATTCTAGTGCCGCAAGCGCCCCGGCGAGATTAACCGCGCTGTGGCGCGGCAACGACCACGCGCGGCCGCGGGGCCGGCAACTGGTCGCCGCAGAAGGCGTAGTTCAGCCCCGGGCGCTTGCCGCTGATCAGCTCGGCCAGCGCCTGGCCGGAACCGGCACCGTGCGTCCAGCCCAGCGTGCCGTGGCCGGTGTTCAGCCAAAGGTTGGCGATGCGGCTGCGGCCGATGTAGGGCAGGTTGGTGGGGGTGCTGGGCCGCAGGCCGGTCCAGAAGTTCGGCGCCGAGGTGTCGGCCACGCCCGGGAACAGCTCCTCGTAGCGTTGCACCAGTGCCGCGCAGCGCTTGCGCGCAGTGGCGCCGTCGAGGGAGGTGTCGTAGCCCGCGAGTTCGGCGGTGCCGGCGACGCGGATCTCGTCGCCCAGGCGCGAGATCGCCAGCTTGCGGGTGTCGTCCAGCAGGCTGACCACACTGGCGTCCCCCGGGCGCTTGAGCTTCATCGTCGCCGAGTAGCCCTTGGCCGGGTAGACGTTCAGCCAGATGCCGAGCTTGCGCAGCAGCGGTGCGGTGTACGAGCCCATCGCGGCGACGTACTGGTCGGCGTGCACCGTCATCTCGGCGCCGTGGTGCAGATGCCGCACCCGCACGCCGGAGATGGCACCGCCCGCGCGCTCGAAGCCCTCGATCGCGGTGTCGTACAGGAACACTGCGCCGCGTTCGCGGCACAGCGCGGCCAGGCGCTGGGTGAAGACGCGCGCGTCGCCCGACTCGTCGCTGGGGGTGAAGGTGCCGCCGTGGATGCGGTCGCCGAAGGCGCGCAGCGCGGGCTCGACCGCCAGCACCTCGTCGCGGTTCAGCACCCGGCGGTCCACGCCATGCTGGCGCATCAGTTCGGCCGCGGCGGCGCCGGAATCGAAGTCGGCCTGCGATGAGAAGAAGTGCAGGATCCCGCGTTCCAGCCGCTCGTACCGGATGCCCGTCTGCGCGACCACGGCCTTCAGTGATTCGTGGCTGTAGCGGCCCAGCGCCACCAGCTGGCGCACGTTGCGCGCGAAGGCGGCATCGGTGCACTGGGTCAGGAACGACAGTCCCCAGCGCCACTGGTGCGGGTCCAGCTTGGGCCGGAACAGCAGCGGCGAATCGTCCCGCAGCAGCCACTTCGCCACCTTCAGCGGCGCGCCGGCATTCGCCCAGGGTTCGCAGAAGCTGACCGAGATCTGCGCCCCGTTGGCGAAGCTGGTCTCCAGCGCCGCGTCGGGCTGGCGGTCGATCACCGTGACCTGGTGGCCTTGCTGCAGCAGGTGCCAGGCGGTGGAGATGCCGATGATGCCGGCGCCGAGGACGATGACTTTCATGGTGGATCGGGGGAGTGGATGGAGGAATCAGCTGCCGCGCAGCAGGCCGAGAGCGGTGATCGCCATCACCAGCGCGATCAGCGCATCGATGCCGCGCCAGACGGCCGGCCGGGCCAGCCAGCGCGACAGCGCCGCGGCGCCATAACCCAGCGCGGCAAACCACATCAGCGACGCCAGGCCGGCGCCGAGCGCGAAAGCCTGCTTGCCGGGCAGGTCGTGGCCCGCCGCCGCGGCGCCGAGCAGCACGACGGTGTCGAGGTAGACGTGCGGGTTGAGCCAGGTGACGGCTGCCGCGGTGACCAGCGTGCCGCCCAGTGCCTGGGCCGGGCCGGCGGCGGCCAGCGCCGCGTCGTTCAGCCACGCGCGCCGGGCTGCGCGCCAGGCGTACCAAGCGAGGAAAGCGGCGCCGATCCAGCGCAAGGCCTGGGTGGCCAGCGGCGACGCGGCGACCAGCCCGCCGAGCCCGAAGACGCCCAGCGCCGTCAAGGTCCAGTCTGACAGGGCGCACAGGGCGACGACCGGACCGACGTGCGAACGCAGCAGGCCTTGCCGCAGCACGTAGGCGTTTTGCGCGCCGATCGCGACGATCAGGCCGGCCATCAGCGCCCATCCCTCGACCAGGGTCATCGTGGTGGGCGTGAAAGGCGGCGGCATGGGGCGCGATTGTTCAGGCGTTCAGGCTTTCATGAACGTGGATGACTAAAAGTTGAATTCAAGTAATGTGACTAATGGGTCCGGCAGCGCAAGCGCCGCCCGACTGCAAAGTTGTGCTCTGCAGCTTTTCACGCCCGCCCCGCGCCACCCGTCCCCTGGCCACGCAATGCCTATAGCATCCGCCGCGTGAAACATCCCCTTGCCAAGCGCCGGGCGCACGCGCCTGGGCGTTCGCCGGCCCGGCTGATTGCCGCGGCACTTGCCTTCGCACTGGCCTTCGGTCCGTCCGTCGGCACCGCTGCGTCCGGAAGTGCCACCGCCTCGCGCTTCTACGAGGATGCTCTTCAGCGCTTCGACAAGCGCGATCTGCCGGGTGCGGTGATTCAGCTGAAGAACGCGCTGCAGGCCGACAAGAACCTGCTGCCTGCCCACGTGCTGCTGGGGCGCGTGCTGCTGGCGCAGTCGGATGTCTCTGGCGCCGAGGCGGCCCTGGCCGAGGCGCTGCGGCTGGGGGTCAGCCGCGCCGAAGTGGCGGTGCCGTTGGCGCGGGCGATCATGCTGCAGGGCCGGCCCAAAGAGGTGCTGAACGATTCGCGCTTCGCGCTGGCCGGGCTGCCGGCGTCGGTGCAGATCCAGCTGCTGGTGATGCAGGCGCAGGCGGCGTCCGACCTGGACGACACCAAGATCGCCCTGCGTGCGACCGAGGACGCGCGGGCGATCGATCCAACGGCGATCGAGACCTGGCTTGCCGAAGTCCCGATCCGCATCCGCTCGCGCCAGTTCGCCGAGGCCATGGCGGCGGTCAACAAGGCGCTGTCGTTGAAGCCGGACCTTGCCGAGGCGCATTACCAGCGTGCATCGGTGCTGCACGTGCAGGGCGAGCGCCAGGGCGCGCTGGAGGCTTACGCGAAGGCCCTGGCGCTTGACCCGCAGCATGCCGAGTCGCGCATCGCGCGGGCCGGGCTGTTGGTCGACAGCGGCCTTAACGCGGAAGCGGCGCCAGCGGTCGACGATCTGCTGGCGCGCATGCCGAACGAGCCGCGGGCGATCTACCTGAAGGCGGTGCTGGCCTCGCGGGCGGGGGACCGGGCGGCGGCGCACGCCGCCTTGCGCAAAGTCACCGGCGTGCTCGATCCCCTGCCGATCGAGATGATGCGTTACCGATCGCAGCTGCTGCTGGTCAATGCGCTGGCCCACCACGACCTCGGCGAGCCGGAGAAGGCCAAGCCGCTGCTGGAAATCTTTCAGCGCGGCCAGCCCGGCAGCCCCGCCGCGAAACTGCTGGCGCAGATGTACATGGCCGAGCAAAAGGCCGATGCCGCGGCCGACGTGCTTGAGACCTACCTGCGCCTGCAGCCCGGGGATGCGCAGGCGCTGGCGCTGCTGGCTTCCGCCCAGCTCGCGCGCGGGCGGCATGCCAAGGCGGCCAGCCTGATGCAGGACGCGCTGCGGACCCGGGACGCGCCGGAGTTCCATGCGGTGCTGGGCATCAGTCAACTGAAGGCCGGTCAGACTGCCGGCGCGCTGAGCAGCCTGGAAACCGCGCACCGCAAGGACCCCAGGCAACTGCAGGCCGGCTTTGCCCTGGCGTTGCTGCACCTGCAGGCACGCGAGCCGGCGAAGGCGCTGGCGGTCGCGAACACTTTGGAGAAGGCCCATCCGCGCCATGCGGGACTCGCGAACCTGACCGGCCTGGCCAGGTCCCTTGCCAAGGACAGCGCCGGCGCGCGCAGTGCCTTCGAACGCGCCTTGCAGCTCGATCCCGGCTTCGTCGACGCCAAGCTGAACCTCGCGCGGCTGGACATCGCGGCCCGCGCCTACGACCGGGCCGATGCGCGCCTCGTCGCGCTGTTCAAGGAAGACGAGACCAATGCCGAGGTGATGTACGAGCGGGCCCACCTCAGCGAACTGCGCGGCCGGACCGAGGACGCGCTCAACTGGCTTCAGAAGGCTGCCGCCCGCGATGGTGACATGGGGCTGCGCGCGGGCCTCGCGCTGATCGACTTCCACATCCGCAAGGGGCGCTTCGACGACGCCCAGTCCGCAGCGCGGCAGCTGGCCAGCTCGCGGCCCAACAACGTCGCGGTGCTCCTCGCGGTCGCCCGCTCGGAACTGGCCGTGCGCGATGCGGCTGCTGCGCGCGCGACGCTCGCGCAAGCGGCCCGCCTGGCCAATTTCGGCCCGGTCGCCCAGGTGGAGATCGCGAGCCTGCAGGTGATGGCCGGCAACCTCCCGGGTGCCAGCTACAGCCTGGACAAGGCGCTGGCCGCCGACCCGAGCCACCTGGCCGCGCGCGTGATGCAGGCCGAAGTGCTGGCCCGCCAGGGCGACTACACCCAGTCGGACCAGCGCCTGCGCGAGATCCTCAAGGCGCACCCCAGGTCGGCGATGGCGCACAGCGTGCAGGGCAGCTCCTACCTGGCGCGTGGCAACGCGTCACAGGCCATCGAGTCGTTCCGGCGTGCGTACCAATCGCAACCATCGGCGCAGACGCTGCTGCAGCTCTTCGATGCGATGGCCCCGCACGACAAGGCCGGTGCGGTCGCGGTCGCGCGGCAGTGGATCCAGTCGCGGCCGCGCGACCAGCGGGTGCGCAGCGCGCTCGCCGAGTTCTACGTCCGCAGCGCCGACTACCGTGCGGCCCGCGGCCTGTACGAGGAAGTGCTGCGCCTGGCGCCCAACGACACTGCCGCGCTGAACAACCTGGCCAACGTGCAGCTTCGCCTGTCCGACGGAACGGCCCTGGCCACGGCCGAGCGGGCGCTCGCGCTGCAGCCGAGCAGCGCCATCGTGCTCGACACGGCCGGCTGGGCCGCACACCATGCGGGCCAGCACGAGCGCGCACTCCAGTTGCTGCGCGATGCCCGGCTGCGCGATCCCGGGCGGCCGGTGATCCGGTTCCATCTGGCCTCCGTGCTGGCGAAGGCAGGGCGCCATGCGGAAGCCCGTGACGAACTGCACGCCGCGCTCAAGGACGGCCGGCGCTTCGATGGCGATGACGAGGCGCAGGCCCTGCTGCGCTCCCTCAAGTGAGGGGCGCGGCGCGGGTGTACGCGTTCCTACAATCGGCCGACGCTTCAGCCTTTCGGTGGACTCGCTTCGGTGACCGAACAGGATGCTTCATGAGCGCGGCAAGAAACAGTCAACCGGTCGATCGTCGTCCTGACATTCTTCGGTTGCGACAATCGAAAGGGACCTTATGAAGTGGTTCGGTTCTCGTGTGGCGCTGGCGGCTGCAACGCTCGCCGGCATGCTGGGCGCCCAGCCGGCGTGGGCTGACTTCACGTTTGATGGCAAGGTCTGCAGCAGCTATTCCTCGACCACCTGCGGCCCCATCAGCACGATGACGCGCAGCGGCACCGGCTCGGACAGCGGCAATTCCGTCACCGCCACCGCCTGGTCGGCGCCTTCGGGCGTCAAATTCGCCGGCACGCAGATGACCGTCTACGGCACCAGCGGCATCGGCATCTCGCCCGACAGCGGCGAATACTCGAGTGAGCACGGCATCGACAACCTGGGCAACTCCGACGCCGTGGTGCTGAGCTTCACGCAGAGCACGATCCTGAACTCGGTGCGCATCGGCTGGACGGGCGGCAACGACTCGGACATCAGCGTGCTCCGCTGGGTCGGCGATGCATCCGGCCCGACCGCTGGCGCAGGCCCGAACATGGCCGACATGAAGTGGGACACGCTGGCAGCGTCGGGCTGGGAGCTGGTCGGCAGCTACTCCGACCTCGGCACCGTCGCGCGTGACCTCGGCAACACGACCAAGGGCTCCAGCTGGTGGATGGTCAGCGCCTACAACTCCACCTATGGCGGCAGCATCAAGAAGCCGACCGCCGGTGGGTCTGAATTCGACTACGGCGACGACTACTTCAAGCTGGCCGCGGTCGGCGGCTCGTTGTGCACGGCCGGCGGTGGCGTCAACTGTGGCGGTACGGACGTGCCGGAGCCGGCGTCGCTGGCCTTGCTGATGCTGGGCTTCGCGGCCGCGGCCGGCGCCATGCGAAAGCAGCGCCGCTGAACCGGCGCCCGCCCATTTGCCGGCCCGCCTGGCGGCTGGTTGAACGCTGAAATCGAAGGGCCCATCAGGGCCCTTTCGTTTGCAGCGCTTGGCGCGAAGTGAAGGATCAGGTGTTCGCGTCCCGAATTGCGCCAATTTGTTTCTGCATTTCCCGCTGCGCGCCCGCGCATGGCCGGGTACCTTCCATTCCACGTGGGAGGTGTGCGATGTCCAGCGTCTCGAAGCCTTGGCGATTGTTGCGGCGCGTGGTGCCGCAGCGTACAGAACGGTCTCAGCCGGATCCGGCGGACATGGGCACGGCTTTCGGGCTGGACTACTGCCTGAGCCAGTCGGAGCCCGGCGACGTCGGCGGCTTCGACCCTGTCGAACTGCCAGACCCGTTCCGCCACGGCGCCGACCGGCGGTCTTCGCCGCGGCGCTGACCCCCGCCCAGCGCATGGCGGCACCGACGCCGCCTTGCTTCACCGTGGGGTACTCAGCGGATGATCAGCACCGGCGTTTCGCAGTGAGCCATCACCTTGGTCGACACCGATCCGAGCACCAGCTTGCCGAGGGTGCCGTGGCCGTGTGAACCCATCATCAGCAGGTCAAACTTCGCCTTGCTTGCGACATCCGCGATCACGTCACCGGCCGAGCCGACCTTCGCGACGAACTGCGCCGGGATGCCTTGCTTCTCGAAGAAGGTCCGGATCGGCTTGAAGACCTTCTCTGCCTCGTCGGCGTAGTAGCCCTTCAACAGGCTCTTGTCGAGCACGGCGGTGGCACGCGGAGGCAGCGCGGGCGCCACATGCAGCACCGTGTACTCGTGGTGCGTGCCGAGCCAGTCCTCGTGCGCGGCCAGGTAGGCCAGCATGCGCTTGGTGAACGAACTGCCATCGACGGCAACCAGGATCTTCATCAGCGGACCTCCTTCGTGTCTTGGGGCGCGGGCCAGTGTGGCACGGGCTGGTGAGCCTGGTGTGCGCGGCGTCAAGCTGCACGTGGCACGTCGATCAGGCGCAGGGGATCGAAGCCGAGTGCTTCGCCCTTGCGCGCCAGTCCCATGGCGTGGCAGACCACCCGGGACGGTGCGCGCCCCGGCCGTTCGACCGCGTAATCGTGCCGGCAATGCAGGTGGCCATGCAGCCACAGGTCGGCCAGCGGGACCAGGTCATCGTCCGCGTTGCAGAAGCTCGCCGTGCCCGGCTGGGCGCCGAAGCGCGGATCGGCACTGCGCAGGCTGGGCCCGAAGTGAGTGATGGCCACCGTGGCGTGCCAGTCACCGCTTTGCCGCAGCGTATCGGCCAACCAGCGCCGACAGTCGAGTGAGATGTCGCGCAGGCGTTCCGCGTCCAGTGGGCAGCCATCGCTGGTCGAGCCCATCAGGCGAAGGAAGTACTGCGCTGCGCGCATGGCCTGCGGCCGGCGGGCCGGTCCGAAGAGATCGAAGTCGGACCAGCGGACCGTGCCGACGAAGCGAACACGCTGTCCGTCCCGGCCCTCGATGACCACGCTGTCGCGCTCCAACAGCCGGATGCCGCAGTCGTCGCAGCGCTCGCGCAGCGCGGGCCAGGCCTCGTTCAGTTCCCGGCCGTCGAATTCATGGTTGCCCGCAACCGCCAGCACCGGCACCGGCCAGCCGCGGAAACGGTCGAAGGCGGCCCAGGTCGCGTCGATGTCGCCGGCCAGCACCAGCAGATCGGCACCCGGCGCCGGGGCGGGGTCGAATTGCTCGGACTCGAGGTGCAGGTCGGACAGCAGTTGCAGGCGCATCGGGGGACGGCGAAAACGGGCGCGCCCGCCGGTATGGCGGGCGCGTGCAGTCTATCGGCCGCCTCCGCCGCCGTGGGGCGGCGTCGGCAAGTTCCTGGCGTCAGGACGCCAGGCGTGCTTCCAGCTCGGACTTCAGCGTGCGCAGCTGCGCCGGCAAGCGCGTCGACAGCTGGTCCATCAGTTCGTCGTGCAGCTTCAGCTCCTGCTGCCAGGCCGCGTGGTCGACCGTGGTGACGGTCTGGTACTGCGCACGGGTGAAGTCCAGGCCCGTCCAGCTGAGGTCGTCATAACGCGGGCTGGTGCCGAAGAGCGTCTGCTCGCCGCCGGCCAAGCCATCGACGCGGTCCAGCATCCACTTCAGCACGCGCATGTTCTCGCCGTAGCCCGGCCAGACGAACTTGCCGTCCGCGCCCTTGCGGAACCAGTTGACGCAGTAGATCTTGGGCAACGCGGCGCCCTGGGCCTGCAGGGAGGCTCCCAGCTTGAGCCAGTGCGCGAAGTAGTCGCCCATGTGGTAGCCCATGAAGGGCAGCATCGCGAACGGGTCGCGGCGCACCACGCCCTGCGCGCCGGCTGCGGCGGCCGTTGTTTCCGAGCCCATCGTGGCCGCCATGTAGACGCCTTCGGCCCAGCTGCGCGCTTCGGTGACCAAGGGCACCGTGGTGGAGCGGCGGCCGCCGAAGATGAAGGCGTCGATCGTCACGCCCTCGGTCGAATCCCAGTCGGCATCCAGCACCGGGTTGTTGGTGGCGGCCACCGTGAAGCGCGCATTCGGGTGCGCGGCTTTGGCGCCAGTTTCCTTCGCGCGCTCGGGCGTCCAGTCCTGGCCTTGCCAGTCGATCAGGTGGGCCGGCGGGGCGTCGGTCATGCCTTCCCACCAGACGTCGCCGTCATCCGTCAGCGCGACGTTCGTGAAGATCACGTCGCGGCGGAGCGAGTCCATGCAATTCGGGTTGGTCTTGTAATTGGTGCCGGGCGCGACGCCGAAATAGCCGGCTTCGGGGTTGATTGCGCGCAGGCGGCCCGTGGCGTCGGGCTTGATCCAGGCGATGTCGTCGCCGATGGTCGTGACCTTCCACCCTTCGAAGGCCTTGGGCGGCACCAGCATCGCGAAATTGGTCTTGCCGCAGGCACTGGGGAACGCGGCGGCGACGTGGTACTTCTTGCCCGCGGGCGAGGTGACACCGAGGATCAGCATGTGCTCGGCCAGCCAGCCCTGGTCGCGGCCCATGGTGGAGGCGATGCGCAGCGCGAAGCATTTCTTGCCGAGCAGCGCATTGCCGCCATAGCCGGAGCCGTAGCTCCAGATCTCGCGCGTTTCGGGATAGTGGACGATGTACTTGGTCTTGTTGCAGGGCCAGCGGGCGTCCTGCTGCCCCGGCAGCAGCGGGGCGCCGACCGTGTGCACGCAAGGAACGAAGTCGCCGTCCTCGCCCAGCACGTCGAACACCTTGCTGCCCATGCGGGTCATGATGCGCATGTTCACGGCGACGTAGGCGCTGTCGGACAGCTCGACGCCGATGTGCGCGATCGGCGAGCCCAGCGGGCCCATCGAGAACGGCACCACGTACATCGTGCGGCCACGCATGCAGCCGCGGAACAGGGCCTGGTCGCCGGTTTGCAGCAGCTTGCGCATCTCGGCCGGCGCCATCCAGTTGTTGGTGGGGCCGGCGTCGTCCTGTTGCTCGCTGCAGATGAAGGTGCGGTCCTCGACGCGGGCGACATCGCTGGGATCGCTCAGCGCCAGGTAGCTGTTCGGGCGCAGCTCGGGGTTCAGCTTGCGGAAGGTGCCGGCGTCGACCAGGCGCTGGCACAGGCGGTCGTATTCGGCTTCGGACCCGTCGCACCAGTAGACCTCGGCCGCTTCGGTCAGCGCGGCGATCTCGGCCACCCAGGACACCAGGCGGGCGTGCTTCACATAGGCCGGCACGTTCAGGCGCAGGCCTTCCATCGCGGGACGGTTCATTGCAGCTCCAATCATCGGGATGTCAAAGAGACGGGATTGGTTCAGCCTCACGCAAGTCCGAGGGGCTGGACCAATGCCGCCAAGCGGGGGAGGAGGTGGCGTGGAGAGGATGCGGAAGGGGCCGGTCAACCGTCGTGAGGTTTCGGCGAGTTACCGCGCAGCCCGTGTGGGTGGGTCTCCGTGCCAGAGGGAAGGGGATTGTCGAGCCAGTGTACCGGGGTGGTAACCACTGGCTCCCGGGGTGGCTTATGCGGATCGAGCATGGAGTGATGCCCGGATTGGCGCCCACTGGCCGAGCGGGCAGGGAAGTGCGGCGCCGCGTGAACTGCTGCACGTTGCAGGGGCTGGACCGGGCCTTTCCGCCGGCCGTGGCGCGGGCCGACGGGGTTTCCGCCAAGATACGCGCCCCCGCTCCCACTCCCCACTCGCGACCCCGACATGGCAGCCACTGCACGCGTTCTCAGCGTCAACACCACCCGCACCGAGCGCGTCGACATCGATGGCAAGCCGGTGCTGACCGCGATCCGCAAGCGGCCCCGCGAGGGCCAGGTTGCCGTGCAGCAGCTCGGGCTCGAAGGCGACGAGCAGGCCGACCCATCAGTGCACGGCGGGCTCACGAAGGCGGTGTACGCCTACCCCAGCGAACACCTGCCGTTCTGGCAGACGGTGCGCGGGCAGGCCCGCGTGGCCGCACCGGACGCCGCCGTGACGCCGGGCAGCATGGGCGAGAACCTGACGGTGCAGGGCCTGCTGGAAGACAAGCTGTGGATCGGCGACCGGCTGCTGCTGCCGAATTGCGAGCTGGCCGTCAGCGAACCGCGTTTTCCTTGCTTCAAGTTCAACTTCGCGATGGGCTTCAACCAGGCGGTGAAGCTGATGACGCAGTCGGGCTACTGCGGCAGCTACCTGGCGGTGATCCGGCCTGGCAGCGTGCAGGCCGGCGACGAGATCGAACTGGTGCCCGGCCCGCGGGAGGTGAACCTGCGCGAGCTGTTCCGTGCGCGCATGGGGCGCAAGAAGGACTGAGCGGGCTCCCGGCCGGCCCCGCTACAGTGCCGGCGCATGGAACAAGGCAGTGACACTGGCGTGCCCCCCGGCGCGCCGCAGCGCGGTCCGCTCGCGGGCCTGAAGGTGATCGAACTGGGCCAGCTGATCGCCGGCCCCTTTGCCGGCAAGACGCTGGCGGACTTCGGCGCCGACGTCATCAAGATCGAGCCGCCGGGCGAGGGCGACCCGTTGCGCAAGTGGCGCCTGCTGCACGAGGGCACCAGCGTCTGGTGGCAGGTGCAGAGCCGCAACAAGCGCAGCGTGGTTCTGGACCTGCGCACCGACGAAGGCCGCGCCGACGTGCGCCGCCTGGTCGCCGAGGCCGACGTGCTGATCGAGAACTTCAAGCCCGGCACGCTGGAGAAGTGGGGCCTGGGCTACGAGCTGCTCAGCGCCGACAACCCGGGCCTGGTGATGCTGCGCATCAGTGGCTATGGCCAGGACGGGCCCTACCGCGACCTGCCCGGCTTCGCCGTCGTCGCGGAGGCGATGGGCGGCCTGCGCCACCTGATGGGCGAGCCGGGCCGGCCGCCGGTGCGCGCGGGCGTGAGCCTGGGCGATACGCTGGCGGCGCTGCATGGCGTGATCGGCGTGCTGCTGGCGCTGCAGGCTCGCGCTGCGAGCGTATCGCCGCAAGCGCCCAAAGGACGCGGCCAGGTGGTCGACGTGGCGCTGTACGAGGCCGTCTTCAACTGCATGGAGAGCCTGCTGCCGGAGTACAGCGCCTTCGGCACGGTGCGGCAGCCGGCCGGCTCGGCACTGCCCGGCATCGCGCCCAGCAACGCCTACCGCTGCGCCGACGGCCAGGTGGTGATTGGCGGCAATGGCGACTCGATCTTCAAGCGGCTGATGGCCGCCATCGGCCGTGCCGACCTGGCCGCGGATCCCGGCCTGGCGGACAACGCCTTGCGAGCCGCACGGGCCGATGAGTTGGATGCCGCGATCACCTGCTGGACCGTGCAGCGGCCGGTGCACGAGGTGGTGGCCACCCTGCAGGCGGCCAGCGTGCCGGTCGGGCGCATCTATACCGTCGCCGACATCGCCGCCGATCCGCACTACCGGGCACGCCGCATGATCGAGCGCATTACCACCGCCTCCGGCCTGGCGCTGGACGTGCCCGGCGTGGTGCCCAAGCTCAGCGCCACGCCCGGCACGCTGCGCACGCTGGCGCCGGCGCTGGGCGAGCACACGGCGGAGGTGCTGGGGCGGCCGCCCGCCTCTTCGCAGGCCTGAGCAGCCGGCCCTCGGTCAGCCCAGGCGCTGCCCGTCGCGCACGCGCTGGATGCCCATCGGCGCCACGCCAGGGCCCGCGGGCAGCGGCGCATCCGCATCGCGCTTCAGCTCGCGGAAGGCCGCGAACAGCCACGAGCGCATGCCGATCATCAGCGTGTAGGGCCGCTTCTGCTCCGGCGGCAGCTTCTGGTCGGCCAGGTGCTGCTGCGCGAAGTCCTGCGCCACCCGCTGCAGCCGCTCGTTGAACAGTGCGGCCAGGCTGCGGCCGATCTGGCCGTGTACCAGCATCAGCATCTCGCCTTCGCCGTCGAAGCCGCCGCTGTAGTAGTCGCCCACCACCTTGCTGCGGAAGTACTGCATCACGGGCCCGTCGGGCCGCCAGCGGAAGGTCTTGTCCAGCTGCAGCCGGTAGCGGTTCATCGGCCGCAGTTCGATGATGCCCAGCCGGTCCAGCTGCACGAAGCGGCCAATGCACTCGGCCTCGGTCAGCGTGTAGGTGGCGACGATCTGTTCCAGCGTCCACTGGCTCAGGGCGCAGATGGCGCACAGCAGCAGCTTGGGGTCGGAGACGACCGCGGCTTCCTGCTCGGCCGTCAGCTCGCGGCGCAACGTCTTGGTGGCCGCCACTTGGCGCGACAGCTCGGCGAAGTCGGTCTTCAGCACGCGGCAGATGTCGTCGATGCGCGACAGCGGCATGTCGCCCTTCGCGAACATGCGCTTGACGCTGGACTCCGCCAGCTTCAGTTCGCGGGCGAGCGATGCGTAGGTCATGCCGGCGGTCTTCAGCTCGGCCTTCAGGACCTGGATCAGGGCTTGGGTGGTGGACATGGTGCGGCGCTCCTGGGCCGCGACGGTAGCAGCACTCGATACCGGCTGGCGCGCTCCGGCGGCCTGCGCATCGGAACGCTGGCCCGGTGGGCCCCGGACTCGCAGCATCGCCGTCCCTGTGCCACAGCCCGACCGCCCAACATGCATCGCCATCCGATCAGCCGCCGCCACTTGCTGGGGTGTTGTGCCGCAGCCGCCGCGGGGCTGTTCACCGGCCTCGCCGCCGACGAGGCCGAGGCCGCGCCGCCGCTGCCGGCACCCCCGCCGGACGCCGCCGAGCAGGCCCTGCTCGCGCGCACCTTCGATGGTCTGGAACCCGCCGCCCTGTGGGACGCCCACGCGCACCTGCTGGGCGTGGGCGACGGCGGCACCGGCTGCCGCATCCACCCGCACCTGCTGCAGTGGTGGCATCCGGTGGAGTTCCTGCGGCGGCGCTTCATCCTGTCCGCGGCCGGGGTCGATAGCGATGCGCGGGCCATCGATGCCGCCTACGTCGGCCGGCTGCGCCGCCTCGCCGAGGACTTTCCCGCGGGCGCGTGCTGGCTGCTCTATGCCTTCGACGAAGCCCACGACGATCGCGGCCGCGCACGCCCCGACTGGAGTACCTTCCACGTGCCGGACGCCTACGCCGCGCAGGTCGCGGCGGCGGCGCCCGAGCGCTTCGCGTGGGTGGCTTCCGTGCACCCGTACCGCGAGGACGCGATCGATCGGCTCGACCGCGCCGTGGCGGGCGGTGCGCTGGCCATCAAGTGGCTGCCCAGCGCGATGAACATCGACCTGTGCGACGCCCGCCTGCGGCCCTTCTACGATCGGCTCGCCGGGACCGGCCTGCCGCTGATCGTGCATTGCGGCGAGGAGCATGCCGTGCCCGGCGCCGGCCGCGACGAGCTGGGCAATCCGCTGCTGCTGCGCGCGCCGCTTCAATCGGGCGTCAGGGTCATCGCCGCGCATTGCGCTTCGCTGGGCAGTGCCGAGGACCTGGACCATCCGAAGCGCGGTACCGTGCCGGCCTTCGGCCTCTTCGCGCGATTGATGGACGAGCGCGGCCATGGCGGCCGGCTGCTCGGCGATGTCTCCGCGCTGTTCCAGCGCAACCGCAGCCCGGACTGCTGGCGCACGGTGCTCACGCGCGCTGACTGGCACGCCCGGCTGCTGCACGGCTCGGACTACCCCTTGCCGGGCCTGGGACCGCTGTATTCGCTGGCCGCGCTGGTTCGCGCCGGCCTGCTCGACGCGGCCCTGATGCGGCCGTTGCAGGGCCTGCGGCGGCGCAATCCGCTGCTGTTCGACCTGGCGCTCAAGCGCGTGCTGCGCGCCGATGGCGCCGGCCTCGGGACCACGGTCTTCGACACCCGCGCCCACCTCGCTCGGCCGGCAGGTGTGGTTTCAAAGGTATCGCCGGGCGCTACCGTTTGATTCATTGGGTTCAACCGCGGTGCTTGCCATTGCACTGACTCGGCCGCAGTCCCACCATCGCGGCCATGTTCAACCACCGGCCTTCGAGGCTGACCATGTCCACCCCCCACAACACCCCCGTGATCCGTCGCGACAGCTCGGCCTGGCGCCTGCAGGTCTGGATCTCGTTCGGCGTTGCCGCCTCGTTGTGCGCCATCGGCCTGGCCTGGCTGCCGGGCGACGACATCGACCGCGCCTTCATGGTCATGGGCTACGTGTTCTGCCTGTCCACCGCCTTCGCGCTGGCCAAGTTCGTGCGGGACAACCAGCACCGCACCATCGACACGCCGATGTGGAAGCTGGTCGTGTGGGGTGGCTTCTTCCTGGCGATGGGCCTGACGGGCTGGGGCCTGTGGCGCATGGACATCCAGCCGGTGTGGAAGTCCTACCTGCTGGTGTGCTGGCTGTTCCTGATCGCCCAGGTCTTCACGCTGGCCAAGACGCTGCGCGATGCGCACGACGCCGACCTTCTCGAAGCCCGCCTGCAAGGCCGCCGCGACAGCGCCGAGCCGCAGGCCTGAACCTGACGAATCGCGAAAGTGAGCCCCATCATGTCGAACCGAATCCAGCGCGCCCTGTGCGCCACCGCCGCAGCCGCCGCGCTCCTCACGGCGGCGGTGCAGCCGGCCCGCGCCCACAACGGCGCCTCTGAACTCAGCGCCGTCTCGCTGCTGCCGGTGGCGGTTGTCGTAGCGGCCCCGGCCCTGGTGTTGTCGGCCGGCGCCACGCTGACCGTGGTGGCCGTCGAGGCCTCGGCCGAAGGCACGGTGTGGGTGCTGGAGCGGGCCTCGGACGGTGCCCGCGCGTCGATCAAGCTGGCCGGCCAGTCGGCCACGGCGGTCGGCACCGGCGTCGTCGTGACGGCGATGAGCGCGGGCTGGCTGCTGTCGGCCGCAGGCCAGGCGATCGCCTTCATCCCGAACGAGATCGGCAAGTCGCTGCTCTACAACGAGCGGGTGAGCCGATGAGGGCGGCCAAGGCGTTGCTGGCCGCGGCCTGCCTGGCAACGGCCGCGCTGGGCGCGCAGGCCGGCCGGTCCTGCGAGCAGAAGCCGGCCGAGGCGCAGAGCGTGGAACGCGGCATGAACCTGGCGGCCGCGACCGCGAAGGCGCTGGACGCCAGCGGCGCACAGGTGCTGCTGCTGGCACGGGCCGGTCAGGACCTGGGCAAGTACGGCCTGCGCTACTCGCACCTGGGCTTCGCCTACCGTGAGGCGGTGGACGGCAAGCCGCAGGGGCGCGAAGGCGGGCAGGGACCCGCCGTGTGGCGGGTCATGCACAAGCTGAACCATTGCGGCACTGCCGAAGCGGCGCTGTACCGCCAGGGTCTCGGCGAGTTCTTCCTCGACAACCCGCACCGCTACGAGGCTGCTTTCGTCGCCTTGTCGCCCGAACTGCAGGCGAAGCTGCTGCCGCTGCTGCGCGACAACGCCCGCGTCGGCACGATGAACGAACGCCGCTACAACATGGTGGCCTACCCGTGGTCGACGAAGTACCAGCAGAGCAACCAGTGGGCGCTGGAGACGCTGGCGGCCACCGCCGCCAATGCGCGCGACCGCGACACCGCACAGGCCTGGCTGGTCGTCAAGCAGTACCAGCCGACGGTGCTGAGGCTGGGTGCCTTCACCCGCCTCGGGGCGCGGGCGACGGCCGCCAACGTCGCCTTCGACGACCACCCGAACGAGAAGCGGTTCGCCGACCGCATCGAAACCGTCACCGTCGACTCGATGTTCGACTGGCTGCAGCGCAGCGGCCTGGGCTCCGCCCCGGTGACCGTGCGCTGATCCGCCGCTACAGTCGGCGCGGCGCTGCGGCGGCCCGCGCGCACGGCCGCCGCCATCACAGACAAGACGAGGGAACCGCGTTGAGCCATCCGGACCACCCGAACCAGTTCGCCCTGCTCGGCCAGCGCCGATTCGCCCCGTTCTTCTGGACCCAGTTCCTCGGCGCCGGCAACGACAACCTCTTCAAGTTCGCCTTCACCGTGATGGTGACCTACCAGCTGCAGGTGAGCTGGCTGCCGCCGGCGCAAGCCGGCCTGGTGATCGGGGCGCTCTTCATCCTGCCTTTCCTGCTGTTCTCGGCCACCAGCGGCCAGCTGACCGACAAGCACGACAAGACGGCGGTGATCCGCTTCGTCAAGAACCTCGAGATCGGCATCATGCTGCTTGCGGCGCTGGGTTTCATGACGCGCAATGTCCCCGTGCTGCTGGCCTGCGTGTTCCTGATGGGCCTGCATTCCACGCTGTTCGGGCCGGTCAAGTTCGCCTACCTGCCGCAGCACCTGAGCGAGCGCGAGCTGACCGGCGGCAACGGCATGGTCGAGATGGGCACCTTCGTGTCCATCCTGCTGGGCAACGTCATCGGCGGGCTGCTGATCGCGATTCCCGAGGCCGGCGCGCAGTACGTCGCGGTGGCCTGCGTCGGCGCCGCGGTGCTGGGCCGGCTCACCGCCGGCTACGTGCCGCCGACGCCGGCGACCGACCCGCACCTGAAGATCAACTGGAATCCCGTCACCGAGACATGGCGCAACCTGAAGCTGGCGCACGGCAACATCGTCGTCTTCCGCTCGCTGCTGGGCATCAGCTGGATGTGGTTCTTCGGCGCGGTCTTCCTCAGCAACTTCCCGGTTTTCGCGAAGGACGTGCTGCACGGCAACGAGCATGTGGCCTCGCTGCTGCTGGTGGTGTTCTCGGTGGGCATCGGCATCGGCTCGCTGCTGTGCGAGGTGCTGTCCAAGCGCCACGTCGAGATCGGCCTCGTGCCCGCCGGCTCGATCGGCATGAGCGTGTTCGCGATCGACCTCTACTTCGCCTCGCGCGGCTTGCCGGCGGTGCCGACGCAGGGCATCGGCGTCTTCCTCGAGCAGGGCGCGAACTGGCGCGTGATGATGGACCTGGCCCTGCTGAGCCTCTTCGCCGGCCTCTACAGCGTGCCGATGTACGCGCTGATCCAGCTGCGCAGCGCGCCCACGCACCGGGCGCGCATCATCGCGGCGAACAACATCCTGAACGCGCTGTTCATGATCGTCAGCGCGGTGGCCGCCGGCGCGATGCTGGGCGCGGGCTTCACGGTGCCGGAGGTGTTCCTGGCCACCGGCATCGCCAACGCGGTCGTCGCGGCCTACATCTTCCTGCTGGTGCCCGAGTACCTGCTGCGCTTCATCGCCTTCATCGTCACGCGCTGCATCTACCGCTTCCGGGTGCGCGGCGACGAGAACATTCCGGCCGACGGCGCCGCGATCCTGGTGGCCAACCACGTCAGCTTCGTCGACGCCATCGTGCTGATGGCGGCCAGCCCGCGGCCGATCCGCTTCATCATGGACCACCGCATCTTCAAGATCCCCGTGCTGGGCTGGCTGTTCAAGCTGGCGAAGGCGATCCCGGTGGCGCCGCAGAAGGAAGACCCCGCGGCCTATGCCGCGGCCTTCGAGGCCGCCGACCGCGTGCTGTCCGAAGGCGACCTGCTGTGTATCTTTCCGGAAGGCGGCATCACCCGAGACGGCACGCTGCAGGAGTTCAAGGGCGGCGTGATGAAGATCCTGGAGCGCCGCCCGGTGCCGGTGGTGCCGATCGCGCTGCAGAACCTGTGGGGCTCGTACTTTTCTCGCATCGAGAACGGCACCGCGATGGTCCGGCCCTTCCGCCGCGGCTTCTGGAGCCCGGTGGGCCTGGTGGCCGGCGAGGCGGTGCCCCCACAGCAGGTCAGCCCGGGGCTGCTGCGCACGCGCGTGCAAGCGCTGCTGCAGGCGTGACGCTCTCGCGCGCGGCCTGGCTGCGCATCCTCCCCTTCGCGCTCTTCATGGCGCTGCTGGCACTGCGCGCGCACTGGCCGGTGCAGGCCTCGGCCCTGCTCGATGCGCGCTGGCTCTATGCGTTGAACCTGCCGCTGGTGGGCGGGCTGCTGCTGTGGTGCTGGCGTGAATACGGCGAGCTGGCGCGGCAGAACGCGCCGACGCTGCGCGAGGCCGCGTTGGCGGTCGGGGTCGGCCTGGTGGTGTTCGTGCTGTGGACGCAGCTGACCGCGCCATGGATGCAGCTCGGCGAAGGCAGTGCTTCCTACCGTCCGATCGACGCGTCCGGGGCGCTGGACTGGCCCTTGGTCGCGGTGCGCTGGCTGGGCGCCACGCTGGTCGTTCCGGTGATGGAGGAGCTGTTCTGGCGCTCGTTCCTGATGCGCTGGTTCGAGCACCCGACCTTCCAGGGCGTGGACCCGCGCCGGACCGGCTGGCGCGCGGTCCTGCTGTCCACCTTCGTCTTCGTGCTGGTGCATCCGCTGTGGCTGGCTGCGGCGATCGCGGGCCTGGCCTACGCGCTGCTGTACCGCGCCAGCGGCAAGTTGTGGACCGCGGTGATCGCGCATGCGGTCACGAATGGGGTGCTCGGCGCCTACGTGGTGCTGAGCGGCCGCTGGGATTTCTGGTGAGCCCGCCGGCCGTGCACGGGCCGCGCCGACCTTCAGAGCCTGCGACCCTGTGAGTCGCGGGTGCGATTCACAGAGGGGAACAGGCCCTCAGCCGCCGGGCTGGACGTCCAGCGCGGACAGCGCGGCTTCGGCCGCCAGCAGGTAGCGCTGCAGCGCGGCTCCGTGCAGGAAGCCGTCGCGGCCGCCTTCGGCCGGCGTGCTGGCGATGCCCGTGCGCAGCTCCCGCGTGTCGTACAGCGCGGTGTCGATGCTGTGCTCGGCCAGCAGGTGGATCCACTGGCGCGGCCGCTCGTCGGCGGCGGGCGGCTGCCAGGGCATGCCAACCGCGACGACGACCTCGGCCTGCGGCGGCAGCGTCGCGCCGGCGCCGAGCACCGTGCAGCGCTCGCCCGCCGGGGCGAGGCGTTCGGCCAGCTGCGTGACATCGGACGGACGCGGGGCGACGACGGCGAACTGCAGCCCGGCATGGCCGAGCATTTCGGACGCCAGTGACGACAGCGCGGCCAGCGTGTGGTCGGCCAGCGCGCTGTCGGCCTGGCCGGGTTCGGCGCGGTGGCAGGCCTCGCGCATCGCCTGCAGCGCGCTGCCCAGTTCCCACTGCTGCGCGTCGGGCAGGTGGCGGGTGCGGCGCCAGCCGGCCAGCACCGCGCGCGCGGCCGCGGCGGCGCGGTCGTGCACCGCCCGCTGCAGCGGGCCCAGTGGCAGCACCCGTTCGCTGACCACGCACGGCGGCAGCTGCGGCAGCACCTCGGCGCGGCGGCGGCGCAGCATCATGGCCTGCAGGGCCTCGTCCAGCGGCTCGCTGGCCGTGCGCGCATGCAGGCGTGCCAGCGGCCCTTCGCGGTGGCGGTCCAGGTAGGCCACCAGCGCCTCGGCCAAGGCGGCGTCGGACTCCAGCGGCGTGCCGCACAGCACCAGTGCGAAGGGCGCGTCGATGCGGTCCCAGCGCGCCAGGCGCGCCGGCTCGTCGATCACCACCAGCCCGGGCTTCCAGGCATCGATGGCCTCGGCATGCGGGCCACCCGGCTCGTCGGTGACGACACGCCACTCGGGCGCGCCCGCGCCGAGGAAGCGCGCGGCCTCGCGCTGCCAGCTCAGGCGCTGCTCGGCATTGCAGTGGATCAGCACCCGCTCGACGCCGGCGTGGCGGTGCAGCAGCACCGCGGCGGCCAGCGCCTGCACCGTCTTGCCGAGGCCGCGTTCGTCGGCCAGCAAGGCCCGGCCGGCGCAGGCGGCGAACAGCGCGCCTTCGGCCTGGAAGGGCGCGAGTGGCGCGCGCAGCAGGCCGTGCAGCGCGGCGCTGGCCGGGCCGTCGGGGTAGGCGTGTTCGAGCGCGAAGAGGCGCTGCCGCGCATCCCGCCGGTGCGCCAGCTGCTGCCAGGCCGCGGGATCGACCTGCAGCGTGTGGCCGCATTGCGCGGCTTCGCGCAGCAGCGCCGGCAGCGCGTCGTCGTCGTCGAGCTGCAGCAGGCCGGCCTCGTCGGTGCAGGCCGCGGCGGCGGCGTGCAGCGTGTCGGGGCAGTCCCGGCCGGCGATCCAGCGCAGCTGGCGGTGCTCGCCCTCGAGCAGGACGACGGCGCTGACGGCGGGGACGGCGGGGGCGGGCGGCATGTCCGGAGCCGGTGGCCTGGCTGGCGCCACCGGCTCCGTGGGGTGGGTGGGCGCCGAGGGCGCCACCGCGTCCGCCACGTCCTCCGCAGCGCCGAGGAGATCGATTGGTTCGACCGCTTCAGCCGCCTTCGCGGTCGCCGCCGCGGGTGCGGTGCGGTGCCGCGCCGGGGTCTTGCGGGCGGCCGCGGGCTCGCGGTCCGGCGTCGTGGCGGCGCGCCCCTTTGCCGCGGTCTTCTTCGGGGCCTTGGCATTGGCCGTCGCCGGGGCCGCCTGCTCCGGGGCGGCCTCAGCCGCGGCGGCGGCAGCGGGCTTGGGGGCGCCCTCGGGGCCGGCCTGCGCGGCCGTCTTGCGCGCGGCCCGGGGCGCCGTCTTCGCCGCCGCCGTTGCGCCGGCCTTCGGCGTGGCCGGCTTGGCAGCAGTCTTCTTCGCGGCCGGGGCGTTCTCCTGCGCGACCTTCGGCGGGGGCTCCTTCCCGGCCTTCTGCGTGGCCTTCTGTGGGGCCTTCTGTGGGGCCTCCGGCGGGGCCTCCTGCGGGGCCTTCCGGGTGGCCTTCGGCGCGGCCGCCGGCACCTTCGCCTCCGGCGTCTTGCGCGCAGCGCGTGCAGGCTCCGGGGGCGATGCCACGTCGGCCTCGGCCGCCGCCACGGGGGAGTCGGGCTCCGCAGCGGAGCGGCGAGCCGAGGCCGGCTTGGCCGGGCTCTTCTTCGCCGCCGGTTTCTTGATCGGGGCCGCGGTGCGGGCGGGTTCGTCGGCTGGCGCCGGGGATGCGGCGCGACGGGGTCGGGTGCTGGTCGCCATGGGGCGGAGGTTCTCTTGTGCGGTGTGGGCGGCCGCAAGGTGGCCGCGTCAATGGTGGGCTAGACGCCGCGGGCGCGGTCGGCCGAGAACCTGGCGCGGAACTCGGCGAAGCGGCCAGCCTCCAGCGCTTCGCGGATCTCCCGCATCAGGTTCAGGTAGTAGTGCAGGTTGTGGATGCTCGTGAGCATCGGCCCCAGCATCTCGCCGCAGCGGTCCAGGTGGTGCAGGTAGGCGCGGCTGACGCCGCCCGAGCCGTTGCTGCCGGCGCAGGCGTGGCAGCCGCAGGTTTCGTCGATGGGCCGCGGGTCGGACTTGTAGCGCGCGTTGCGCAGCCGCAAGTCGCCGAAGCGGGTGAACAGGTGGCCGTTGCGGGCGTTGCGGGTGGGCATCACGCAGTCGAACATGTCGACGCCGCAGGCGACGCCCTCGACCAGGTCCTCCGGCGTGCCCACGCCCATCAGGTAACGCGGCTTGTGCGCGGGCAGCCGGTGCGGCGTGTGCGCCATGATGCGGCGCATGTCTTCTTTCGGCTCCCCGACGGACACGCCGCCGATCGCATAGCCCGGCAAGTCCAGCTCGACCAGCGCGTTCAGCGACGCTTCGCGCAGGTGTTCGAACATGCCGCCCTGCACGATGCCGAAGAGCGCGTTGCGGTTGCCCAGGCGCTGGAATTCGGCGACGCAGCGGCGCGCCCAGCGCAGGCTCAGCTCCATCGACTGCTGCGCCTCGCGCTCGGTGGTCAGGTGGCCGCGCGTCTCGTAGGGTGTGCACTCGTCGAACTGCATCACGATGTCCGAGTCGAGCACGGTCTGGATCTGCATGCTCACTTCGGGCGTCAGGAACAGCTTGTCGCCGTTGACGGGGGACGCGAACTTCACGCCCTCTTCCGAGATCTTGCGCATCTCGCCCAGCGACCAGACCTGGAAGCCGCCGGAGTCGGTGAGGATGGGCTTGTTCCAGCCCTCGAAGCCGTGCAGGCCCTTGAACTGCGTGATGACGTCCAGCCCCGGCCGCAGCCAGAGGTGGAAGGTGTTGCCGAGGATGATCTGCGCGCCCATGTCGTGCAGCGACTGCGGCAGCACGCCCTTGACGGTGCCGTAGGTGCCCACGGGCATGAAGATCGGCGTCTCGACGACGCCATGGTTCAGCCGCAGCCGGCCCCGGCGGGCCAGGCCCTCGGTGGCCAGGAGATCGAACTGCAGCATGGCGGCGATTGTGGCAGCAGCGCCGCGGTCGCCCGGCCGCCTGTCGGCTCGGTCGCGCGTGCTACGTCCGGCAACAAGCGTTGCTGTTCGGCCTCTTATGCTCGATGCCTTTCGCGCATTCCGTCACGCGCGGCACCCCCTTCCGGAGCTTCTTGCCCATGGCCACCCCCACCACCGTCAGCGGTCAATTCGACCAGCCCAACGACCTCGACTTCTTCCGTATCGACCTCGTCGCCGGGCAGCGCTACCTGATCAGTTCGACCTGGACCTCGCCCGGCAGCCTGGCGCTCACCGAAGCGGCGCTTTTCGACCCGCTGGGGCTGGCGGTGGTGGCCGACAACGGCCGCACGGCCGCCGGCACCTCGATGGCCTTCACGGCGGCCAGCACCGGCACCTACTACCTGCGCCACGGCAGCGACATCGGTGCCGGTGCCTACACCCTGCAGTTCGAGGCCGTGCCGCATGACGACCATGCGGACCTGCGCGAGCAGGGCACGGTGGCCGCGGTGGGCGCCACGCTGACCGGCGCCCTGGACCTGGACCATGACGCAGACTACTTCCGCATCGACCTCGTCGCCGGCCAGCGCTACGTCTTCGAGATGCGCGGCGCCGGCGCCAGCCCGCTGGTGGCCACGCAGCTCAAGCTCTTCAGCCCGGCCGGGCTGGAGGTCGCGGCCGACTTTGGCGACACCTCCGACCCGAAGGCGGTGATGTCCTTCGTGCCGGCCGTCGGCGGCACCTACTACCTGCTGGCCACCAACGAGGCCCAGGCGCTGGATGGCGGCGCGGCCACCGGCACCTACGAGCTGAGCACCCGCCAGGTCGCCAACGACGACCATGGCGATCTCCTCTCCACCGCGACCACCCTGGCGCTGGGCACCACGGCCACCGGCGCGTTCGACCTGGCCTACGACAAGGACATCTTCAAGCTGCAGCTGAATGCCGGCACGCGCTACCTGCTGACGCTGAACAACACCGGCTCCACCTCGCTCGAGCTGTCGGGCCTGCAGGTGCTGGACGCGCTGGGCCAGGAACTGCTGGTCGGCGCCCGGGTGCAGAACCAGCACGAATCGCTGCTGGCCTTCGTGCCCGAGGCAAGCGGCACCTACTACCTGGTGGCCGCGAACAACGTCGGCTACAGCCTGTCTCCCAGCGCCTCGGTCGGCTCCTTCTCGCTGCGTGCGACCGTCGCGGCCGACGATGACCATGCCGACCGCGCCACGACGGCCACGGTCCTGGGCGCCACCGCCCTGGCCGGCAACTTCGACCTGCCCTCCGACAAGGATTACTTCCGGGTCGATCTGGTGGCCGGCGAGCGCTACGTCTTCGAACTGAAGGGCGCGGGCGTGAACACGGTGCAGGCCAGCGCGCTGCAGCTGTTCGACATCAACGGCGGGCTGCACGTCACCAGCGTCAGCCTGGAGCCGCGCGGCGACAACCTGCTGTCCTTCGTCGCCCCGGCGACCGACAGCTATTCGCTGGTGGCCACCAACTACCTGCTCGACGTTGCCTTCGGCAGCGGCATCCTGGGCGATTACACGGTCTCGATGCGCGGGGTCGCGCGTGACGACCACGCCGACCTGCCGGCGCTGGGCACCGCGCTCACCGTGGGCGGCAGCGCCACCGGCAGCTTCGACCTGGCGGCGGACCAGGACTTCTTCCGCGTCACGCTCAACGGCGGCCTGCGCTACCTGCTGGAGCTGAAGGCCAGTGGCTCCAGCCCCATCACCTCGGGCACGCTGCAGCTGTTCGACACCGCCGGCTTCTCGGTCGGCGTCGAGACCGTCAGCACCGGCAGCGATGCCGCGCTGTCCTTCCTGGCGCCCAGCACCGGCACCTACTACCTGCTGGCGACGAATGCCCAGAGCTACACCGCGCTCGGCGGCCTGCTGCACACCGGTTCCAGCGGCGGCACCTACGAGATCAAGGCCTCGCCCTTGTCGCTGGACGACCATTCCGACGATGCTTTCCTGGGCACGCTGGTGGTGCTGGACACGACCGAGCCGCCGCCCAGTGGCCAGACCCTGGACGGCACCGCCGGCGCCGACACGCTGACCGGCAGCGCCGGCAACGACACGTTGAACGGCCTGGGCGGCAACGACCGCCTGACCGGCGCCGCCGGCAACGACGCGGTGAACGGCGGCAGCGGCATCGACACCGCCGTCTTCAGCGGCGCGCGCGGCAACTACGTGGTCACCCATTCGACCAGCGGCTGGGGCGTGAACGACCAGACCGGCGCCGACGGCACCGACGCGCTGACCGGCGTCGAGCGCCTGGCATTCGCCAACACGCACCTGGCGCTGGACATCGACGGCGCGGCCGGCGTGGTCGCTAAGACGCTGGCCGCGGTGTTCGGCCCCAGCTACCTGCAGAACAAGACCTACGTCGGCCTCGGGCTCGCGCTGGTCGACGGCGGCATGAGCTACCCCGAGCTGGTCCGCCAGGCAGTCGCCTCGCCGCTGTTCGCTGAACTGGCCGGCTCGCGCACCCATGCCGACTTCGTGCGGCTCGTCTACCAGAACGTGATCGGCACGGCCCCCAGCAACGACGAGCTGAACCACTACGTCGGCCTGCTGGAGACCGGCGTCTACACCTCGCACGCGCTGGCGTACCTGGCCGCCGAGACGCCGTTCAACGCGCAGCACATCAACCTGACCGGCCTCGCGGGCACGGGGATCGAGTTCACGCCCTGGGGTTGAGGTCTCGTCCGGCGAGCCGGCCTGGGAAGGCATGGCATCGCGGGCAAGGCGCGCCGGCCTCCAACCGGGGCCGTGCGCCGCACCCGGCGGGGGCCGGCGCCGCACCCGGCGGGGGCCGGCGCCGCATTCACACGCGCGCCAGCTTGTCCGGGTTGCGCACGACGTAGATCTCGGCCACGCAGGCGCGGCCGTCGGCACGGCGGCCCAAGGCGAAGGCCATGGTCTGCAGCGCGCGGCCCTGCAGGTCGCGCATCACGACGCCGGGCAGGCCGTTGATGTGCGCCGGCGCGACCGGCTGCGTCTGCGGGTCCCACAGCCGGGCGAAGCCGGCCATCACCTGCGCCACCCGCGCGGCGCCCAGCACCGGGCGCGGCACCGCGGCGACCTGGCCGCCGCCGTCGGACAGCATCTGCGCGTCCTCCGCCAGCAGCGCGGCCAACGCGGCGACGTCGCCCGTGCGCAGCGCGCCGGCAAAGGCGGCGAGCAGGCCTTGCGCTTCTTCGTCGCGCACGTCCACCCGGGCCTGCGCCGCCTGCACGTGCGCGCGGGCGCGGCTGGCCAGCTGGCGGCAGGCCGCCGCGCTGCGGCCCAGGCGCGCGGCCACCTCGTCGAAGCCGAGGTCGAACACGTCGTGCAGCAGGAAGGCGGCACGCTCCAGCGGCGTCAGCCGTTCCAGCACCAGCAGGAAGGCCACCGACACCTCCTGCGCGTACTCGCTGCGCGCCTCCGGTCCGGGGTCGACCTCGGCCGCGTCGGCGTCCACCAGCGGCTCGGGCAGCCAGACGCCGACGTAGTGCTCGCGCCGCGCACGGGCCGATTGCAGCCGGTCCAGGCACAGGTTGGTGGCCACCCGCGACAGCCAGGCCGCGGGCTCGGCGATCGGCTCGGCGGCCGGCTGGCTGCGCGCGGCCTGCCAGCGCAGCCAGCAGTCCTGCACCACGTCTTCGGCTTCGCTGCGCGAGCCGAGCATGCGGTAGGCCAGCGCGCGCAGCGGGCGGCGGCGCGATTCGAACAGGGCGTCGGGTTCAGCCATCACGGTCCAGTCTGCCGCAGCGGGGCGGGGGCGAGGTGCTGGTCGCCGACCTGCACGCGGTGGCAGGCGGCGCCATGCCCGAGCGCGGACTTGATCATCGGAAAGAGCCGTGCGCCCGACATCGCCAGCGCCAGCGAAGCGAGGCCGCGGTCGCCGAAACGCCGGCGCAGCGCGTCGCGCGCGTCGGCCAGGCCCGGTGCGTCGGCGGCCCAACAACGTGCGAAGTGAGCGGCCAGCGCGGCGTCCGCATCCTGCGCGGCGAGCACCGCGTCGTCGCCGGCCAGCACCGCGCGCAACAGGGCGTCGGGCACGCCGTCGGCACGTGCCATGTCCACCACCAGCTGCGTGCAGGGGCCGCAGTCCTCGGCGCGCACGGCCACCAGCTTGGCGGCATGCCATGCGGCCACCGGCACGCCATCGCGCCAGGCGGCCAGCGGCAGCACGCGGGCGAAGCGCCAGAAGCCGCGCCGGCTGGCGCGCAGCAGGTCGCGGGCGTAGTCCATCGGGTAGCCCCAGCGGCGCTCGAACGCGGCGAGCTGGCGCTCGATCAGGCGGCGGATCATCGCGGCGCCTTCGCGCGCAGCGCGCGCCAGGGGCCGGCGAGCAGCGCGGCCAGCAGCGCCGGCAGCAGCACGCCGGGGGTGTCGGCCAGCAGCTGGCGCCAGCCGCACAGGCCGGCCAGCGTTTCGCCGACGTGCACTGCCGCGTGCAGGCCGAGGAACAGCGCGCCGCACTGCGCGGCCGGCGCGGCGGACGCGCCCCGCCGGGCGCGCCAGGCCAGGCCCGCGGCGGCGACGAGGTAGGCCGCCCCGATGTCGCGCACGAAGTGCAGGTTCAAGGGACCGGTGTAGGCCACGCCGGGCACGGCGTGGTACCAGCGGGCGGGCTGCACGAGCATGGCCGCGCCGTTGGCACCCAGGCCGGCGGCCAGCAGTGCACGCAGCGCCCGCGCGACGGTGGAAGAGAAAGTGGGCTTCATGACGGCTTGACGGCGCAGCAGCCTCGCGTGTGACATGCCCGGCCCGGCCCGGCCCGGCCCGGAAGCCGAAGCCGAAGCCGAAGCCGAAGCCGAAGCCGAAGCCGAAGCCGAAGTGCTCAGCGCGCCGCGTGCAGCCAGCGTGCCCAGCGCCGCTGCGCCGCACGCTTCAGCACGCGGCCGGCCCGCCACGGCCAGGAGGCGCGCACGCGGGCCATGGCCGCTTCCTTCCAGGCCACCCAGCGGCCGTGGAGGGTGGCGAACCAGGCCAGCTGCATCAGCGCCGGCCGCGTCAGCACGAAGAGCCGCGCCACCAGTGCCGTGCCGGCCAGCTTGGCCGCGACGACGGTGGCGGCCCCCAGCAGCGCGTGGCCCTGGCCGATCAACCACAGCGCGACCAGCTTCACCGGCAGCAGCAGCAGCGAGGGCAGCAGGAAAACGGCCAGCGCCGCCCGGGGCGGCAGCGCGGCGATCGAGCGTTCCAGCGCTCCGACCAGCGGCAGCTTCGCCAGCCGGCCCAGCGCCCGCTGCAGCGGCTCCCAGCCCCATTCCTCGAACAGGACCAGCAGGGCCAGCAGCCAGCCGGCGGCGGCCTTCAGGCGCTGCAGCACCCAGCGCATGCGGGCGTGGGCGTCAGCGCGCCGGCGCGGCCGCGCGCTGCAGCAGCATCGCGTCGCCGTAGCTGAAGAAGCGGTAGCGCGCCTCGATCGCGTGGCGGTACAGCGCCCGCACCTGGCCGTAGCCGGCGAAGGCCGAGACCAGCATCAGCAAGGTGCTCTTGGGCAGGTGGAAGTTGGTGACCAGCGTGTCGACGACGCGGAACGTGAAGCCGGGCCGGATGAAGAGGTCGGTGTCGCGCGCGCCGGCCTGCAGGCGGCCGCCCAGCGCGGCCGATTCCAGCGCGCGCAGCGTCGTGGTACCGGCGGCGACGACGCGGCCGCCGCGGGCGCGGGTGGCGTCGATCGCGGCGACGGTGGACTCGGGCACCTCGAACCACTCGCTGTGCATGCGGTGCTCGTCCAGGTTCTCGCTGCGCACCGGCTGGAAGGTGCCGGCGCCGACGTGCAGCGTGATCTGCGCCCGGCCGACGCCGCGGGCGTCCAGCGCGGCCAGCACGGCGGCATCGAAATGCAGCGACGCGGTGGGCGCCGCCACCGCGCCCGGGCGCTCGGCGAAGACCGTCTGGTAACGCTCGACGTCCTCGGCCGCGTCGGCGTGCGAGATGTAGGGTGGCAGCGGCACGTGGCCGTGCTGCTGCAGCAGCGCGAGCGGGTCGGACGGCAAGCGCAGGTGGAAGAGGGCGTCGTCCGGGCCGGCGCGGCCCAGCACCTCGGCCTCGAAGGCGCCGTTGGCGAAAGCGATGCTGCCGCCCGGCTTCGGCGCCTTGCTGGCCCGCAGGTGGGCCAGCACCTCGTTGTTCGGCAGGATGCGCTCGACCAGGGCTTCCACCGCACCGCCGGTGGTGGGCTTCTCGCCGAAGAGGCGGGCCTTGATGACCTGCGTGTCGTTGAACACCAGCAGGTCCCCGGGCAGCAGCAGCGAGGGCAGCTCGCGGAACACGCGGTCGATCGGCAGGACGCCGCGGCCATCGAGCAGGCGCGAGGCGCTGCGCTGCGGCGCGGGGTGCTGTGCGATCAGCTCCGGCGGCAGCTGGAAATCGAAATCGGCGAGGGTGTAGGCGTGAGGAGGCTTCATCGTGCACAGGCTGGACCGGCCTGCTGGCAGAGTACCGCGGACGCGAATTGTTCCATGCGGGCCGTGGGGCGCCGGCCCCTCACCTGGGTTCCCCGTTCGGCGGCACGGCCGAGGCGGGGCCCGTCGGCAGCTCGGCCGCCGGGTCGAGGCCGATGGCGGGCAGGTAGCCGCCATCGACCCACTCGTCGTAGAGCCAGTCGCCGCCGGCCCGCTGCACGCCCTCCGGCGCCACCGGTGTCCGCTGCGGCGGCACGCCCGCCAGCGCCTGGCGCATGTAGGCGATCCACACCGGCAGCGCCAGGCCGCCGCCGGTCTCGCGGTCGCCCAGGCTGCGCGGCTCGTCGTAGCCCAGCCACACCACCGCGACACGGCCGGGCTGGTAGCCGGCGAACCAGGCGTCCACCGCATCGTTGGTGGTGCCGGTCTTGCCGTACAGGTCGGCCCGGACCAGCTGCTGCTGCGCCTTGGCGGCGGTGCCCGAGCGGGTGACTTCGTTGAGCAGGCTGCCGACGACGAACGCATTGCGTGCCTCGACCACCCGCGTGTCCTCGCCCAGCGGTTCGGGCGGGGGGGCCTCGAACAGCACCTGGCCGTGGGCGTCGGTGATGCGCTCGATCAGCGTCGGCGTGACGCGGTGGCCGCCATTGGCGAACACCGCGTAGCCCTGCGCCAGCTGCAGCGGCGTGGTGGCGCCGGCGCCCAGCGCCAGCGTCAGGTTGTTCGGCTGGCGGTCGGGGTCGAAGCCGAAGCGTTCGATCCAGTCGCGCGCGGCGGGCAGGCCGACGTGCTGCAGGAGGCGGATGCTGACCGTGTTCTTCGAGCGCGCCAGCGCCTCGCGCAAGCGCAGCGGGCCGTCGAACTGTCCGTCGGAATTCTTCGGCGTCCAGCTCTCGGGGCCGTAGGCGCCGGGCAGGACCAGCTCGGTGTCGTTGACCAGCGTGGCCGGCATCACGCCGTGCTCGAGCGCGGCGGAGTAGATGAAGGGCTTGAAGGCCGAGCCGGGCTGGCGCCAGGCGGACAGCACGTGATCGAAGTTCTGCGCGCCGAAGTCGAAGCCGCCGACCCATGCACGCACGCGGCCGGTCTGCGGGTCCAACGCCACCAGCGCGCCCTGCGTGTCCGGCCACTGCGCGGCCTGCCACAGCACCTCGCCATGCGGCCCCAGCTTGTCCTGGCGCATCACGCGGATCACCGAGCCGCGCTGCACGGCGATCTGGCGCCTGGCCTTGGGCGCCAGCGCCGGTTGCAGCCACTTCAGGCCCTCGCCGGTCAGGCGCAGCTGCTCGCCGCTGGCCAGCTGCACCAGCGCCTCGCGCGGGGTGGCGGCCAGCACGATGGCCACGCGCAGCATCTCGTCGTCGCGGTGGTCCTTCAGCGCGAGGGCGGCGGCGCGTTCAACCTCGGCGGCGGAGGCGCCTTCGCCCGGCAGCTCCTCGTGGTCTTCCGGGCCGCGCCAGGGCTGGCGGCGCTCGTGGTCCAGGATGCCGCGGCGCAGCGCGTTCCAGGCGGCGGCCTGCTCGGCGGACTTCAGCGAGGTGGTGACGCGGATGCCCTGGGCGTAGACGGCTTCGCCGTAGCGCTCGACGACCCAGCGCCGCGCCAGCTCGGCCACGTGCTCGGCATGCAGGCCGGCGCTGATGGGGGAGCGGATCTTCAGCGGTTCGGTCCGCGCGGCGGCCCACTGGGCCTCGGTGATGACGCCGGTGTCGCGCATGCGCAGCAGCACGATGAGCTGGCGCGCCTTCGCGCGGTCGATGTTGACCACCGGGTTCGCGTAGGCCGGGTTCTGCGGCAGGCCGGCCAGCATCGCGGCCTCGGCCACGGACAGCTCGGGCAGCGTCTTGCCGAAGTAGGTCTTGGCCGCCGCAGCGAAGCCATAGGCACGCTGCCCCAGGTAGATCTGGTTCATGTACAGACCCAGGATCTGGTCCTTCGTCAGCTCGCGCTCGATCTGCAGCGCCAGCAGCGCTTCCTTGAATTTGCGCTCGGGGGTGCGGCGCGAGTTCAGGAAGAAGGTGCGCGCCACCTGCTGCGTGATGGTCGATGCGCCCTGGCGCAGGCCGCCCGGCGTGACCGCGGCCAGCAGCGCCCGCGCGACGCCGATCGGGTCGATGCCGGGGTGCTGGCGGAAGCGCGCGTCTTCCACCGCCAGCACGGCGTCCTGCATCAGCTTGGGGATCTGCTCGATCGGCACGTAGTGCCGGCGCTCGGCGCCGAACTGCGCGATCTCGGCGCCGTCGCTGGTCAGGATCGCCAGCGGCTGGCGCGGCTGGTAGTCGGTCACCCGGTCCAGCGGCGGCAATTGCGGCAGCACCAGCGCCACCGCCAGCGCGGCGGCGCCGATGACGCCGATGCCGAGCCCGGCGGCCAGGCCCAGCACGAAGCGCCAGGGCCGTTCGCGGTCGAGGCGCAGGAAAGAAGGAAACATGCGGCGCACGGCAAAGACTTCAGCCGCGGGATTATCCCGGGCCGCCGCGGGCGGCTCGGTTAGCATCGCAACCGGCTGTGCGCAAGGCATGGCCGGCGTCGCTCGGACGGTTCCGGGCGCTCACGTTGAAAGTCTTCACACCATGTCTGCTCCTTCGGCGCAGCGCCGCTTCGCGCGCATCGACCGCCTGCCCCCCTACGTCTTCAACATCACCGCCGAGCTGAAGCTGGCCGCCCGCCGCCGCGGCGAAGACGTGATCGACATGAGCATGGGCAACCCCGACGGGGCCACGCCCGCGCACATCGTCGCCAAGCTGGCCGAAGTGGCGCAGCGGCCCGACACGCACGGCTACTCCGCCAGCAAGGGCATCCCGCGGCTGCGCCGCGCGATCAGCCACTGGTATGCCGACCGCTACGGCGTCGAGATCGACCCCGACCGCGAGGCCATCGTCACCATCGGCTCCAAGGAAGGCCTGGCGCACCTGATGCTGGCCACGCTGGACCGCGGCGACACCGTGCTGGTGCCCGACCCCAGCTACCCGATCCACATCTACGGCGCGGTGATCGCGGGGGCGGACATCCGCTCGGTGCCGCTGGTGGAGTCGGACCAGGGCGGGGCCGAGTTCTTCGCGGAGCTGGAAAAAGCCATCCGAGGCAGCTACCCGAAGCCGAAGATGATGGTGCTGGGCTTCCCGTCGAACCCGACCGCGCAGTGCGTGGAGCTGCCCTTCTTCGAGCGTGTGGTCGCGCTGGCGAAGAAGCACGAGATCCTGGTGGTGCACGACCTGGCCTACGCCGACATCGTCTACGACGGCTTCAAGGCGCCGTCGATCATGCAGGTCAAGGGCGCGAAGGACGTGGCGGTGGAGTTCTTCACCCTCAGCAAGAGCTACAACATGGCCGGCTGGCGCGTCGGCTTCATGGTGGGCAATGCCAACCTGGTGCATGCACTCGCTCGCATCAAGAGTTATCACGACTACGGCAGCTTCACGCCGGTGCAGGTCGCGGCCATCGCCGCGCTGGAGGGCGACCAGCAGTGCGTCAAGGACATCGCCGCCGCCTACCAGAAGCGGCGCGACGTGCTGGTGAAGGGGCTGCGCGAGGCCGGCTGGCCGGTGGAATGCCCGAAGGCCTCGATGTACATCTGGGCCCGCATCCCGGAGGCCTACCGGTCGCTCGGTTCCCTGGAGTTCTCGAAGCAGCTGCTGGACAAGGCCCGGGTCAGCGTCTCGCCCGGCATCGGCTTCGGCGACCACGGCGACGAGCACGTGCGCTTCGCGCTGATCGAGAACGAGTCGCGCATCCGCCAGGCGGTGAGGGGCATCAAGGCGATGTTCAAGGCCGATGGCGTGACGGGTTGAGCGGCGGGGCGGCAGGGCGGCCGAGAAGCAGGTTCGACACGGCCGCGGCGTTCCCCAACGTGCGTGGCGCGCGGCATGGCACGGGACGGTGGCGCCGGACCCCGGAAAAGAGGGGTTCGTGGTGGCTGGCGCGCAGTGGTGGCGCAGGCGCAGAATGGATCGCGACAGTCTCTTCAAGGGAGCATGCCCATGGCAGAGCCGACCTGGATCCCGGGCGTCAGCCCCGACCGCCGCTGCGGCGGCGACCGCCGCATCGCCACGTCCATCCTGTGCCAGGAAGCGCTGGCGCGCATCGTCGTCGAGACGCGCGGCGAGGACTCGTATGCCGGCCGCGCCTTGAAGGAGCTGGAGCGCCGCCGCGCCACCGAGCCGGCCCGCGGGCCGGATGCGCCGCTGATCTACTCGCTGCGCGGGCGCTGGATCGTCGGCACCGAACGCGAGATCCGCGCCGAGATGGAAGCCGAAGCCGCCGCGGCCTGCCGGCGCAAGTCCTCGGCGGCGGCCAATTTCGCGCAGCAGCAGTTGGCGGCGCAGCTGCCGCCGGGCAGCGACGCGCAGCACTGAGGAACCGCGCCCGCCCGGTGCACGAAGCCGCGGCGGCCGGGAGGCCGCACTGCCTTCACGCCGCGGCCGACTGCCGCACCGCGTGCTCCCATTGCGCCATCAGCTCGGCGGCGCGCTCGCGCGGCAGCGTCGGGTGGAAGCGGCGCTCCACCTGCCACAGCGCGCTCAGCTCGTCGAGCCCGGCGTAGACGCCGGTCGCCAAACCCGCCAAGTAAGCGGCCCCCAGCGCGGTGGTTTCCACCACCTGCGGGCGCACCACCGGGATGCCCAGCAGGTCGGCCTGGAACTGCATCAGCAGGTTGTTGACGCAGGCGCCGCCGTCCACGCGCAGCTCGGACACCGGGTGGCCGCCGGCCGCCTGCGCGTCGCGGCTCATCGCCTGCAGCAACGCGGCGCTCTGGAACGCGATGCTCTCCAGCGCCGCGCGCGCGATGTGGGCCACCGTGCTGCCGCGGGTCAGGCCGACGATGGCGCCGCGGGCCTTGGCATCCCAGTACGGCGCGCCCAGGCCGGTGAAGGCGGGCACGAACATCACGCCGCCCGAGTCGGGCACGCTTTCGGCCAGGGCCTGCACCTCGCTGCTGGCCTTGATGGCGTTCAGCCCGTCGCGCAGCCACTGCACCACCGCGCCGCCGATGAAGACACTGCCTTCGAAGGCGAATTCCGGCGTGCTGGTGGGCTGCGCCGCGCTGGTGGTGATCAGGCCGTTGGCCGAGGGCTGGAACTTGGTGCCGGTGTGCATCAGCATGAAGCACCCCGTGCCGTAGGTGTTCTTGGCCAGCCCGGCGGAGAAGCAGGCCTGGCCGAAGAGGGCGCTTTGCTGGTCGCCGGCGATGCCGGCGATCTTGATCGGCGCGCCCAGCAGCGCGGCGTCGGTCTCGCCGTAGACGTGGCTGGACGGGTGCACCTGCGGCAGCAGGCTGTCCGGCACGTGCAGCAGCTTCAGCAGCTCGTGGTCCCAGGTGTTGTGGCGGATGTCGAACAGCATCGTGCGCGACGCGTTGCTGACGTCGGTGGCATGCACGCGGCCGCCCGTCAGCTTCCACATCAGCCAGCTGTCGATGGTGCCGAAGGCCAGGTCCCCCTGGGCCGCGGCGATGTGCGCGCCGCTGGCGTGGTCGAGGATCCAGCGGATCTTGGTGGCCGAGAAGTACGCGTCGATCACCAGGCCGGTGGAGGCGCGGATCTGCGCCTCGTGCCCCTGCGCGCGCAGCTGCGCGCACAGCGGCTCGCCGCGGCGGTCCTGCCAGACGATGGCGTTGTGGATGGCCTGGCCGGTGCGGCGGTTCCACAGCACGGTGGTCTCGCGCTGGTTGGTGATGCCGATGGCGGCGATGTCCTTCGCCGCCAAGCCGGCCTTGGCCAGCGCCTCCTGCGCCGTGGCGAGCTGGGTCTGCCAGATCTCCTCGGGGTCGTGCTCCACCCAGCCCGGCTGGGGGTAGATCTGGCGGAACTCGCGCTGGGCCATCGCCACGATGCGGCCCTCGCGGCCGAAGACGATGCTGCGGGAACTGGAGGTGCCCTGGTCGAGGGCCAGCAGGTAGGTCATGCGGGTTCTCCACGCGGCTTGCCGACCACTTCGCAATCGACGCCGGCATCGGCCAGCAGCGCCGGGAAGGGCTCGGGCGGGTCGCGGTCGGTGAAGATGCGGTCGATCTCGGACAGGCGCGCCAGTTCCACCATCGCCGGGCGGTTGAACTTGGTGTGGTCGGCGGCCAGCCAGGTCTCGCGCGAGTGCTCGATGATGGTGCGCGCCACCTTCACCTCGCGGTAGTCGAAGTCGCGCAGCGTGCCGTCGGCTTCGATGGCGCTGATGCCGATCAGGCCGATGTCGACCTTGAACTGGCGCATGAAGTCGATCGTCGCCTCGCCGATCACGCCGCGATCGCGGCTGCGCACCAGGCCGCCGGCGACGATCAGCTCGCAGTCGGGGTTGTCCGACAGGATCAGGGCCACGTTCAGGTTGTTTGTTATGACTCGCAGCCCCTTTCGGCGCACGAGTTCGCGCGCCACCGCCTCGATCGTCGTGCCGATGTTCAGGATCAGCGAGCAGCCGTCCGGGATGCGCGCCGCGATCATCCGAGCGATTGCGGCCTTGCCATCCGCGTTCAGCCCCTGGCGCTGGCGGTAGGCGATGTTCTCGGTGGTGGAGCTGATGACCCGCACGCCACCATGGAAGCGCGCCACCAGGCCGGCGTCGGCCATGCGCTGCACGTCGCGCCGCACGGTTTGCAGGGTGACGTTGAGCTTCTCGGCCAAGGCCTCGACGGTGACGTTGCCCAGGGCCTGGACTTCTTCGAGCAACTGCGCCTGGCGCGGGTTGGGCGTCATGTTCGGAATGGAAAACGCTGCGGCGGCGCGAGCCTAAAACGAACCGAAACGAATCGAGATAGGGGAAAACCACGGCAGCGGCGCCGCAAATCGATCGCTATAAAGAAAAAAAGAAAACGAAAACGAACCGAATCGCGCAACGACCGAACCGGCGCGAACCACCGCTCCCCGCTTCATGGCCCACCAGACGACCCCCGCCGTTGCCGCCCCTGCCTGCCGCCGCGCCCCGCCGCCGGCCACCTGCGACGTGCTGGTCGTGGGCGGTGGCATCAACGGGGTGGGTATTGCGCGCGACCTGGCCGGGCGCGGCCTGAAGGTGCTGCTGGCCGAGCGGGAAGACCTGGCGCAGCACACCAGCAGCGCGTCCACCAAGCTGATCCATGGCGGCCTGCGCTACCTGGAGTACTACGAGTTCTCGCTGGTGCGCAAGGCGCTGGCCGAGCGCGAGGGCCTGCTGCGCGGCGCGCCGCACATCATGCGGCCGCTGCGCATCGTGATGCCGCACGATCCGTCGATGCGGCCGGCCTGGATGCTGCGCGCGGGCCTGTTCCTCTACGACCACCTGGCCCGGCGCGAGATGTTGCCCGGATCGGCCGGCGTGGACCTGCGGCGCCACGTGACCGGCGCGCCGCTGAAGAAGAGCTACACCCAGGGCTTCGTTTATTCGGATGGCTGGGTGGACGATGCCCGCCTGGTGGTGCTGTGCGCGATCGATGCGGTCGAGCGCGGCGCGACGGTGCTGACCCGCACGGCCGTCACCTCCGCCAAGCGCGGCCACGACGGCTGGGCCGCGATCCTGACGACCGCCGACGGCACCGACCACGGCGTGCAGGCCCGCGCGCTGGTCAATGCCGCCGGCCCCTGGGCCGAAGCCTTCCTGCGTGACCAGGCGAAGCTGCCTAACGTCAAATCGCTGCGGCTGGTCAAGGGCAGCCACATCGTGGTGCCCAAGCTGTTCGACCACGACCACGCCTACATCTTCCAGAACCCCGACAAGCGCATCATCTTCGTGCAGCCGTACGAAGAGGACTTCACGCTGATCGGCACCACCGACGTCGAGCACAAGGGCCCGATCGGCGCCGCGCGCATCGACGAGGACGAGATCCGCTATCTGTGCGAGCAGTCCAGCCGCTATTTCGAGCGGCCGATCGTGCCGTCCGACGTGGTGTGGAGCTACTCCGGCGTGCGCCCGCTGATCGACGACGAGTCGGCCGATGCCGCCGCGGTGACGCGCGACTACCTGCTGGAGCTGGACAGCGGAGCCGGTGCGCCGCTGCTCAACGTCTGGGGTGGCAAGCTGACCACCTTCCGCCTGCTGGGCGAGGAGGCGGCCGACCTGCTGGCCGGACCGCTGAAGGCGAAGCGCGGTGCCTGGACCGCCGGCGCGACGATGCCGGGCGGCGACCTGTCGGGATGGATCGGCGCGCCCACGCGCGCCTCGCGCCCGGACACCGACCTGCAACGCTTCACGCAGGCGCTGCAGCAGCGTTATCCGCAGGTGGCGCCCAAGGTGCTGAAGCGCTGGGCGCGGCTGTACGGCGCGCGGGTGGAGTTGCTGATGCGCGACGGCGCCGGCGCCGAAGTGGTGCCGGGGGTGCACGAGGCGGAACTGCGCTACCTCGTGGAGCATGAATGGGCCTGCCGCGCCAACGACATCCTGTGGCGCCGCACCAAGCTGGGCCTGCACCTGGACGAGCGGCAGCGTGCCGCCATCGCCACCTGGTGCGAGGCCCAAGTGTCCGACCCCGGAGTGGAGAAGTCCTTGTTGGAGAAGTCATGGAGCTGAGGCTCGAAGCCGTCGGCAAGCAGGTCGGCGCCGAGACGCACCTGTACCCGCTGGACCTGGCCTTGCAGCCGCATGCGGTGACGGTGCTGCTGGGCGCCACGCAGGCGGGCAAGACGTCGCTGATGCGGCTGATGGCGGGGCTGGACGCGCCCACGGCCGGCCGCGTGACCGTGGATGGCCGCGACGTCACCGGTATGCCGGTGCGCGAGCGCAACGTGTCGATGGTCTACCAGCAGTTCATCAACTACCCGTCGATGACCGTGGCGGACAACATCGCTTCACCCTTGAAGCTGCGCGGCGGAACGACACGCGCGGCCATCGCGGAGCGGGTGCAGGCGCTGGCGAAGAAGCTGCACATCGAGCCCTTCCTGAAGCGCCTACCGTCTGAATTGAGCGGCGGCCAGCAGCAGCGCGTGGCCCTGGCACGGGCGCTCGCCAAGGGAGCACCGCTGATGCTGCTGGACGAGCCGCTGGTGAACCTGGACTACAAGCTGCGCGAGGAACTGCGCGAGGAGTTGTCGGCGCTGTTCGCGACCGGCGATTCCACCGTGGTCTACGCCACCACCGAACCCACCGAGGCGCTGCTGCTGGGCGGCTACACCGCGGTGATGGACGCGGGCGAGCTGCTGCAGTACGGGCCGACCGCCGAGGTTTTCCACAAGCCGAAGTCGATTCGCGTGGCGCGGGCTTTCAGCGATCCGCCGATGAACCTGGTGGAGGCGAAGGCGGCGTCGTTGGGGGTCCAGCTGAGCTCGGGCCTGCAATTGCAGGTGCCCTTGCATGGGCACTTCGACAACGGGCTGACGGTGGGCGTGCGGGCGAGTGCCTTGCGCGTGGTGCAGCGGCCGGGCGATGTGGCCTTGCCCGGAAAGGTGGAGCTGGCGGAAATCTCGGGATCCGACACCTTCGTGCACGTGGACACCGAGGCCGGTGAGCTGGTCGCGCAACTGACCGGCGTTCATTACTTCGATCTGGGTTCCCCGATCACGCTGCACCTCGATCCGGCACAGGCCTACGTGTTCGATCCCAAAGGCAAGCTGCTGGTGGCTCCAGCACAGAAGGGGGTGTGACGATGGCCCGCATCGACCTCGACCTGGCGCATTCCTACAAGCCCGACCCGAAGGAGGACGGCGACTACGCGCTGCTGCCGCTGAAGATGAGCTTCCTCGACGGCGGCGCCTACGCGCTGCTGGGCCCGTCCGGCTGCGGCAAGAGCACGATGCTCAACATCATCTCGGGCCTCGTCGCGCCGTCGCACGGCAGGGTGTTGTACGACGGCCGTGACGTGACGAACCTGACGCCGCAGCAGCGCAACATCGCCCAGGTGTTCCAGTTCCCGGTGATCTACGACACGATGACCGTGGCCGAGAACCTGGCCTTTCCGCTGCGCAACCGGGGCGTGGCGCCGGCGCGCATCAAGGCCCGCGTCGGCCAGATCGCCGAGATGCTGGAGATGAGCGGCCAGCTCGACCAGCGCGCGGCGGGCCTGGCGGCGGATGCCAAGCAGAAGATCTCGCTCGGCCGCGGCCTGGTGCGCGAGGACGTCTCGGCCGTGCTGTTCGACGAACCGCTGACGGTGATCGACCCGCACCTGAAGTGGCAGCTGCGCCGCAAGCTCAAGCAGATCCACCATGAACTGAAGCTGACGCTGGTCTACGTCACGCACGACCAGGTGGAAGCCCTGACCTTCGCCGACGAGGTGGTGGTGATGACGCGGGGCCGCGCCGTGCAGATCGGCTCGGCCGATGCGCTGTTCGAGCGGCCGGCGCACCAGTTCGTCGGCCACTTCATCGGCTCCCCGGGCATGAACTTCCTGCCGGCGTCGCTGGTGCAGGGCGGTCCCGCGGCGGCCGCGACGGTGGGCATGCGGCCGGAATACGTGACGCTCGCTTCGGCCGGCAGCACCGGCGCGCTGAGCGCCACTGTCACCCAGGTGCAAGACATCGGCACCTACTGGCTGTTGAATGCGCGCGTAGGCGGCGCGACCGTGCGCGCCCGCCTGAGCCCCGATGCCGTCGTGCCGCGCGCGGGCGAAACCGTGTGGCTGCAGATCGCCGGGCCGCACACCTGCTGGTATGCGGCCGACGAGACCCTGATCGCTGCCGGCGCCGAAGAGGCCACCGCATGAAACCCGTCAATCAAAAAGCCTGGTGGCTTGTGCTGCCCGTCTTCATCTGCGTCGCCTTCTCGGCCGTGCTGCCGCTGATGACGGTGGTGAACTACTCGGTGCAGGACATCATCTCGCCCGAGCGGCGCGTGTTCGTCGGCACCGAATGGTTCGCCGCGGTGATGCGCGACGAAGAGCTGCACGCCGCCTTGCTGCGCCAGCTCACCTATTCCCTTGCCGTGCTGCTGGTGGAGATTCCGCTGGGCATCATGCTCGCGCTGTCGATGCCGGCCACCGGCTGGAAGGCCTCGGCGGTGCTGGTGATCGTGGCGCTGTCGCTGCTGATCCCGTGGAACGTGGTCGGCACCATCTGGCAGATCTACGGCCGGGCCGACATCGGCCTGCTCGGCGCCGCGCTGCAGAAACTGGGCATCGACTACAGCTACACCGGCAACTCCACCGACGCCTGGCTCACCGTGCTGGTGATGGACATCTGGCACTGGACGCCGCTGGTGGCGCTGCTGTGCTACGCCGGGTTGCGCTCCATTCCGGATGCGTATTACCAGGCCGCGCGCATCGACGGCGCCAGCAAGTTCGCGGTGTTCCGCTACATCCAGCTGCCCAAGATGCGCGGCGTGCTGATGATCGCGGTGCTGCTGCGCTTCATGGACTCTTTCATGATCTACACCGAGCCCTTCGTGCTGACGGGTGGCGGGCCGGGCAATGCGACCACCTTCCTGTCGCAGTACCTGACGCAGAAAGCGGTCGGCCAGTTCGACCTCGGTCCCGCGGCCGCGTTCTCGCTGATCTACTTCCTCATCATCCTGCTGGTGTGCTTCATCCTCTACAACTGGATGCAGCGCGTGGGCACCGGCGACAAGACCGAGGGCACCCATGGCTGACCTGAACACCGCCACCCTGCGCGGCAGCCTGGGTGCTGCCACGCCGGCCGAGAACACCGCGCCGCGTGCGAAGAAAAGCGCGCTGACGCCGCGCTTCCAGAAGCGCACCATCTTCCTGGTCTTCTACATCCTGTTCGCGCTGTTGCCCATCTACTGGATGGTCAACATGAGCTTCAAGACCAACAACGAGATCCTGTCGAGCTTCTCGATCTTTCCGCAGCAGTTCACCTGGGAGAACTACCGCACCATCTTCACCGACCCGTCGTGGTACTCGGGCTACATCAACAGCCTGATCTACGTCGCGATCAACACGGTGATCTCGATCGCGGTGGCGCTGCCCGCGGCCTACGCTTTCTCGCGTTATTCCTTCCTGGGCGACCAGCAGCTCTTCTTCTGGCTGCTCACCAACCGCATGACGCCGCCGGCGGTGTTCCTGCTGCCCTTCTTCCAGCTGTACACCACGCTGGGCCTGATGGACACGCACCTGGCGGTGGCGCTGGCGCACCTGGTGTTCAACGTGCCGCTGGCGGTGTGGATCCTGGAAGGCTTCATGAGCGGCATTCCGCGCGAGATCGACGAAACCGCCTACATCGACGGCTACTCGTTCCCGCGCTTCTTCCTCACCATCTTCCTGCCGCTGATCAAGGCGGGCGTGGGCGTGGCGGCCTTCTTCTGCTTCATGTTCTCGTGGGTTGAACTGCTGCTGGCACGCACGCTCACCAGCGTCGATGCCAAGCCCATCGTCGCGACGATGACGCGCACGGTGTCGGCCTCCGGCATGGACTGGGCCACGCTGGCCGCGGCCGGCACGCTGACCATCGTGCCCGGCGCCATCGTCATCTGGTTCGTGCGGCACTACATCGCGAAGGGCTTCGCGATGGGCAGAGTCTGAGGAGGGGGCCATGTTTGATTGGATGGTCTGGACCACACCGGTCGCCGTGTTCTTCGCCTGCATCGCACTGACCTTGGTCGGCATGACGGTGTGGGAGATCAAGTCACCCAACGTCAAGCGCCGCGGTTTCCTGCCGATCGCCACCACGCGCGGCGACCGGCTCTTCATCGGCCTGCTCAGCGCGGCCTACATCAACCTCGCCTTCGTGGGCCTCGCGGGCAAGTTCGCTGAAGTGTTCTCGCTGGAGGCGGAGCCCAGCGTGTGGATCAGCTTCGTGCTGTCCATGGGCGTGCTGGCACTGGTGATGAAGAAGGGCTAGCGCCCGAAAGACATGGGATCCGGCCCGGCAGCTTCCCCGGGGCCGTGGTGACCCTTCACTGCAAACGGGGAAGTGCTACGAGGAGATGAAGCAATGAAGCTGCGTTACAGCGCGCTCGCCCTGGCTGCCGCGTTTGCGGTGTGCGGTCATGCCATGGCGGGGGAAGCGGAGGCCAAGAAATGGGTCGACGCCGAGTTCCAGCCGTCGACCCTGAGCAAGGACCAGCAGATGGCGGAGATGAAGTGGTTCATCGACGCCGCGAAGAAGCTGCAGGCCAAGGGCGTGAAGGAGATCTCGGTGGTGTCCGAGACCATCACCACGCACGAGTACGAGTCGAAGACCATGGCCCGCGCCTTCGAGGAGATCACCGGCATCAAGGTCAAGCACGACCTGATCCAGGAAGGCGACGTGGTCGAGAAGCTGCAGACCTCGATGCAGTCGGGCAAGTCGATCTACGACGGCTGGATCAGCGACTCGGACCTGATCGGCACCCACTACCGCTACGGCAAGATCCTGAACCTGACCGACTACATGGCCGGCGCGGGCAAGGAGTACACCAACCCGGGCCTGGACCTGAAGGACTTCATCGGCACCAAGTTCACCACCGCGCCGGACGGCAAGCTGTACCAACTGCCCGACCAGCAGTTCGCGAACCTGTACTGGTTCCGGGCCGATCTTTTTGCGCGTCAGGACCTGAAGGACAAGTTCAAGGCCAAGTACGGCTATGACCTGGGCGTGCCGCTGAACTGGAGCGCCTACGAGGACATCGCCGACTTCTTCACCAACGACGTGAAGCAGATCGACGGCAAGCCGATCTACGGCCACATGGACTACGGCAAGAAGGACCCGTCGCTGGGCTGGCGCTTCACCGACGCGTGGCTGTCGATGGCCGGCACCGCCGACATCGGCACCCCCAACGGCCTGCCGATCGACGAGTGGGGCATCCGCGTGGCGGCCGACAAGTGCACGCCGGTGGGCGCGTCCGTCGCGCGCGGTGGCGCCACCAACTCGCCGGCCGCGGTCTACGCGCTGACCAAGTACGTCGACTGGATGAAGAAGTACGCGCCCAAGGAAGCCACCGGCATGACCTTCGGCGAAGCCGGCCCGGTGCCGGCGCAGGGCCAGATCGCGCAGCAGATCTTCTGGTACACGGCCTTCACCGCCGACATGACCAAGAAGGGCCTGCCGGTCGTCAACGAGGACGGCACGCCGAAGTGGCGCATGGCCCCCGGCCCCAACGGCCCGTACTGGAAGCAGGGCATGCAGAACGGCTACCAGGACGTGGGCTCGTGGACCTTCTTCAAGGACCACGACGCCAACAAGACGGCCGCGGCCTGGCTGTACGCGCAGTTCATCACCGCGAAGAGCACGTCGCTGAAGAAGACCATCGTCGGCCTGACGCCGATCCGCGAGTCGGACATCCAGAGCAAGGCGATGACCGACCTGGCACCCAAGCTGGGCGGCCTGGTCGAGTTCTACCGCAGCCCCGCGCGCGTGGCCTGGAGCCCCACCGGCACCAACGTGCCCGACTACCCCAAGCTGGCGCAGCTGTGGTGGAAGAACGTGGCCCAGGCGGTGACTGGCGAGAAGACCCCGCAGGCCGCGATGGACACGCTGGCCAATGAGATGGACGCGGTGCTGGCGCGGCTGGAACGCGCCGGCATGGCCAAGTGCGCGCCGAAGATGGCGAAGAAGGAGAGTCCGGACAAGTGGCTCAGCGACAAGTCGGCGCCGTGGAAGAAGCTGGCCAATGAGAAGCCGAAGGGCGAGACCATCGCCTACGACGCGCTGCTGAGCGCGTGGAAGGCGGGCAAGGCGCGCTGAACCTTCAGTGCGCCAGTGGGCCGGGGCCGCCTGGCGCGGCCCCGGTGATTGACGGAGCTTGTTTCGCGCGTCCTTCGCAGTGGCGATGGACGCGCTTCTTGATTGTCATCACCAGGAGCGGGCGGGCACACTGCGCCGCTCGAAGAAGCAGGTGGCGGTCACGGCGTCCTTCGCCGAAGTGGTGGGGGCGATCGAGCAGGCGAGGCAGCGGACGTCCAAGGCCGTCAATGCCGAACTGGTCGGCGGCGGCCCGCGCGGCGGCCCGCCCACGCCAGGCCCAGCAGCGCCACCGCCAGCAGCGCACCGGCCGGTGGCTCCGGAACCTCGCTGGTGGCTTGCTCGGTACTCACCATGACGCGGAAGTTGTCCACGCCCAGGCGCGTGTTCGCCGCGTTGCAGCCGACGGTGCTGCTGCTGCAAGTCAGGGACAGCTCGTAGCGGTAGCCGAAGTGGATGACGCCGCCGTCGTCCGAGAAATCCGGGCGCACGCCCGGCGTCGCGCTCAGGTCGATCCAGTTGTCGCTGTCGCTGAAGAGGCGGTGGATGGTCTGCCAGGCCGTGCCGACGTCGATCCGGGTGCTGGTGCCGGCCACCGAATAGATGACGCCGCCTTGCTCGATCACCGGCCGCACGAAGCCGGTGACGGGCGTGCCGATGCCGGTGGAGAAGAGGCCGCGCGCGTCGAGTGCGAAGTCGATGAGCGTCACCGCGCCCTGGATCGCGGGATCCCAGCTGGCGGCGCCGAACAGGTTGGCGACCACGTTGCTGGAGTTGCCGGGGCCGAGCGGCCGCGCCAGCTCATGCAGCCAGAAGCTGCCGCCGTTGCCGCCGCTGGCCGCGAGGGACATGGCGACGCTGGCCGGCCCATCGTCGCGCTGCACCTGCCGTGTCCACTCCGCGGCCTGCATGTCGCCGGTGTCGACGACGGTGCTGGTGACGATCGCGGCAGGGGCGGCAGCGGTGCTGATCGACAGCGCGGCGGCCAGCGCCAGGCGCGGGAGGAAGGGATGCTGGGTCATGCGCAACTCCGGGCGGCAGGGGGATGGGCCGATGCTCGCGAGGCAGCGTCTCCGCCGCGTCAATGGCCGGCCTGGCGCGGCACCGGGCCGCCCCCCCAGCCGAGGGGGGCGACGCGCGATTCGCCCGCGCGGCCGCCGCTCAGGGGCGCGGTTCGCGGCGTGCCGCCGCCGCAGCGTCGAAGCCACCCGGCTCGGCACCCGCCTGCAGCTGCGCCCGCGCGGCCTGGGCGCGCCCGGCCAGCGCCGGGTCGCGCGCCCGCCCGGCCAGCAGCGACCAGCCGCGCCACGCCAGGTCCAGGTAGCCCTGGCTGTCCGCCAGCGTGGCGGCTTCCCGCGCCAGCTGCTCCGTGGCCGGCCCGGCCGGCGTGCCCGCCGCGTCCGGTTCGTCGCCCTCATCGCGGCAATCCGCCGCGCGCACCTGCAGCAGCAGGGCCTCGGCCAGGACCTCCAGCAGCCCGGCGTCGCGCGCGATGCGTGCCATGCGCTGGGCGGCACCGGCGGCCAGCGCGGCGTCGCCCGCGGCCAGCGCCAGGTCCACCTCCACCCGCGCCAGCCGCGCATGCACCAGCGGGTGCAGGCTGCGGCCGCAGGCGGCCTGCAGGCGGGTGCGCAGCATCGGGTCGATGGCCTGCCCCGCCGCGGCCGCCGCCGACACCTGCGCCGCCAGCAGCTGCGACAGGCGCAGCGGGTTGTCGTCGTCGCGCACCAGCGGCGCGGCGCGGGCGGCCTGGGCCAGCGCGTCGTCGTGCCGGCCGCAAACAGTCAAGAGACGCGTCCGGCGCGCATGCACCTCGCTGGTGAACAGCTGCGATCCCTGGCGCCGCGCCAGCGCCTCGGCCTGGTCCAGCGCGGCGGCTGCTTCGGCCAGGCGGCCGGCGCTGGTCAGCGTGGAGCCCAGCACCAGCAGCGACAGCGTCTCGGTGTGCGCCACGCCCTTCCAGCTCGCCAGGCTGCGGCGCGCCATGGCCTCGGCCATGCGCAGGTCGCCGGTGGCGTGGCACATCACCGCCAGGTCGTTCTCGATCGTCAGCCCGCTGCAGAACTCCGGGTGCGTGGCCAGCAGCCGCTCGAAGGCCGCGCGTGCCGCCAGCGGCTGGCCGCCGAACCAGTGGATCTGGCCTTCGAAGCTGGCCAGCGAAGGCCGGTTCGGCGCCAGCCGGCGCGCCTCGGCCAGCAGCGCGAGGGCATCGGCGATGTCGGGCTCGCGCATCGCCAGCTCGATCAACACCTCGATCCCGTGGACGCGCTCTTCGGATGCCAGGCGCGGCAGCAGCGGCCGCAGCTGCGCCGCCAGCTGGCGCGCGCGCGGCTGGTCGCCGGCGAAGACGCGGTTGTCGACCAGGCCGGCCAGTGCCTGGGCCTCCAGCTCGTCGCGCACGGCCGGGTCGGCGATGGCGGGCACCTGCGCCAGCACGGCTTCCAGCGCGTCGCGGCCGCTGTCGAGGTTCTCGAACAGGTCGCACTCGGCCAGCGCCAGGCGTGCGCGCAGGGCCAGCGCCGGTTCGCTGGCCTCGGCGGTGATCTGGCGCCACAGCGCGCGTGCTTCGTCCAGGCGGCCGAAGTCCTTGTGCTGCAGCGCGCCGCGGTGGCGCCAGGCCAGCGCGGCCTGCGGCTCGCCGGCGGCATCCCAGTGCAGGGCCAGCGCCAGCGGTGGCGCGGCCGGGCCCAGCGCCAGCGCGGCGCGGCGGTGCAGCCACTGCCGGCGCGGGCCCGACAGCGCGGCATGCACCGCGCTGCGCACCAGGTCGTGCCGGCATTCCAGGCCGGCGGCCGATTCCACCAGCAGCCCGGCCGCCAGCGCCTGCTCGCAGCCGCCGACGCAGGCGGCCAGCGCGTCCTCGCCTGCGCCGTCGGCACCGGCCACCGCGGCCAGCACCGGCAGCGCCGCCGGCTGGGCCAGCACCGCGGCGGCTTCCAGCACGGCCTGCGCCGCCGGCGGCAGGGCGCGCACGCGGGCCTGCACCAGCTCGTGGCTGCGGCGCGGCACGGCCGGCGCGTGGCCAGGGGGGGCGTCGCCCGCCTCCATCAGCTCCAGCGCGAAGAAGGGGTTGCCGCCGCTGCGCCGCAGCAGCTCGGCGACGCGGGGCTCGGGCCACGCGGCCGGCGGCTGGCGCTGGCGGCACAGCGTGGCCAGGCCGGCGGCGTCCAGGCCGCCCAGCGGCAGTTCGTCCAGCAGGCGGGCCGACCGCAGCGCCTGCACCGCTTGGCGCACCGGGGCGGCCAGGGCCTGCGTGCGCTGCGTGGCCACCCAGCGCAGGCGGCCGCGGTGCGCGACGAAGACCAGCCACTCCAGCAGCGCGGCATCGCACCACTGCAGGTCGTCGACCAGCAGCAGGTCGGTGTGGGCTTCGACGACGCGGGCCAGGCCTTCGAGCAGCCGCAGCTTGGCGGTGTGGGCATCCAGCGGCGGCAGCGGCTCGTCGGGTGCGATCTCGGGCAGCAGCCGCGCCAGGTCGAGCCGGTAGGCGCCGGCGGCGGCCAGCCACGCCGGCTGGCGCCGCAGCAGTTCGGCCAGTGGGCCGAAGGGCACGGCGTCCAGGCCTTCGCGGCCGCGCAGCAGCGGGCGGCCGGGGTGGGTGCTGGTGATTAGCGTGGTCTTGCCGATGCCGGGCTCGCCGCTCACCAGCGTGGCCGGGCCGCGCAGCGTGCGCAGCGCGGCCTGCTCGGCGCTGCGGCCGCCGAGCGTCAGCGGGCCGGGGGCGGGCGCCGGAGCGGTGGCGGGCCGGGGCCCCTTGGACGCCGGCCCGTCCGGGGGACGCTGCGACTGGCCGGCATCGGCCGCCGCGGCAAGCTGGGCCTGCCACTGCCGCCACAGCGCCGCCGCGGTGCCCTCGGCGGCCGGGGGGCGCAGCCGCGCCAGCGCCTCGGGCGTCGCCGAGTCCTGTGCGCGCCAGGGCTCGAACAGCGCAATCGCGTCGTCCCAGGCGCCAGCCGCCAGGGCCGCGGCCAGCGCGCGCTCGGCGGCCAGCGACCATTGCCGGCTCAGGCGGCGGCGCTCGTCGTCCACCCACTGCTGGAAGCCGTCGAAGCCGGGGATGCGGAAGCCCTCCAGCAGCCGCCACGGTGCCAGCCGCGCCAGCGTCCCCGCATCGGCGGCGGCGAAGACCTCGTCCAGCGCCTGCAGGTCGGTCGGCAGGCCCAGCGCCAGGCGCTGGCGCTCGCTGCGCAGGCAAGCATCCTGGCCCCAGCCGGCCAGTTGGCCGCGCACCCGGTGCAGGTTGACGCGCAGGTTGTGCAGCGCCTCGGCCGGCGGCCGGTCGGGCCAGAACAGGCAGGCCAGGCGTTCGCGGTCCACCCAGCCGCGCTGCGCCGCCAGGTGGATCGCCAGCGCCGAGGGCAGGGTGCAGGGCAGCAGCCGCGGTGCCTCGCCGTCGGCCTGCCAGGTCGGGGATTCCAGGAGTCGCAGCATGGCCATCGCCGCCCAGCATCCGCGCCGGGCGTCTCCTGCGCGTCAATGTGCCAGACGCGCGAGCCCGCGCTGCGTCGCGCCGGCCGCGTCGCCTGGGCTCCGGAAGCGCAGCTGCGAGGCCGTTCGCCCCCGTTTCGCGGCCCGGCCTTCCGGCGCCGCGGGGCGCCAGGGGCGGCCATCGCAGCGGAAGCGGGCGCTGGTCCGGCTGGGGGCAGCGCCGCCGGCCTCGCGCTGCTATCGTGCGGCGCCGCATCCTCCCGCGCTGCGCCTGCTGTCGCCGATGTCTTCACCCGAACCGCTGATGCTGCTGGACGCGCTGCTGCGCGGCACCGTGCTGGCCCTGCTGCTGCTCTTGGCCGCGGTGCTGGGCCGCGAGCGCGCGCCGGCGCCGGTGGTGCGGCTGGGCATGCTGATGGCGCTGGGCCTGGCGGTGCAGGTGGTGGCGGCCATGCCGTGGATCGAGTGGCAGCTGCCCGGCCGCTGGCAGGCGCCGCTGGTGGCGGTGTCGGTCGGCAACGCGGTGCTGTTCTGGCTCTTCGTGCGGTCGCTGTTCGACGACGACTTCGTGCCGCGCCGCCGCCATGCGCTGACCTGGGCCGCGGTGGCCGGGATCAGCGGCCTCAACTGCCTGCTGCACAGCGGCGCCGGCGTGCCGGGCGTGCTGGCCGGCTTCGGCGGCTGGGCCACGGTGCTGCAGCGGGTGCTGCCGCTGCTGTTCGCCGGCCTGGCGGTGGCCGCCGCGGCGCGGCACTGGCGTGGCGACCTGGTCGAAGGCCGGCGCCGGCTGCGGCTGTTCATCGTGCTGGCCGGCAGCGCCTACACGGTGGCGCAGCTGGCGTTGCGGCTCGGCTCGTCCGACGGGCGCCTGAGCGCCGCCGGCGCCGGCCTGGACATCGTGCTGACCCTGGCGATGGTGGCCGCCATCGCGGTGCGCCTGCTGCGCCTGGGCGCGACCGAGCTGCTGCCGCGGCCGCGCGTGTCCGGCCCGGCGCGCACCGCTGGCCGGGCCGAATCGGCCACGGGCCGCGTGCCGATGGCGGGCGCATCGCTGGCCCATTCGGTGACCCATTCGCTGGCCCCTTCGCTGGCCCCTTCGCTGGGCGAATCGCAGACCATCTCGCGGGCGAAACCGCTCGGGGAGCCACGGGCCGAGTCCGGGGCCGGGCTCCAGGTCCAGCGGCCGGCCGAAGCGCTGACCGAGGGGCTGGGCGAGCCACGGCCGGCCGAGCGCTGGCGGGCCGCGCGGCCGCCGGATGCCGTCCCGGCGCCGCCAGTCATCGCCGCGCGCTCGGCCGCGGCCGCCGCGCCGGACGATCCCGAATCCGTGCCCCCGCCGCCCGACCCCGCCGACGACCGCCTCGCCGCCGCGCTGGACCAGGCGATGCGCGAGCAGCGCCTGTACCGGGGCGAGGGCCTGAGCATCGCCGGCCTGGCCGCGCACCTGGACGTGCCCGAGTACCGCCTGCGCCGCGTCATCAACCAGCGCCTGGGTCACCGCAACTTCAACGCCTTCGTCAACGCCTGGCGGCTGCAGGACACCTACGACGCGCTGTCGGACCCGCGCCACCGCGACCGGCCGGTGCTGACCATCGCACTGGAGGCCGGCTTCCAGTCCATCGGCCCGTTCAACCGGGCCTTCAAGGCCGCGACCGGCCTCACGCCGACCGAGTTCCGGCAACAGAAGCTGGCCGATTCCTGAAATCGGCTGGCCGAAAGCGCGAAGCGCGGCGGCTTCGCAGGCTTTGGCCAGACGGCGGCGCGGCTCGCCGGCATCGTGCCGGCCGCGGTGGCACGGTGCCGCCGACGAGGAGCTCGAAGATGTCGACGACCGATTCACGAAACGGCCTGGCCCGGCTGGCCTGCGCCGCCATCACCGGCGCCACCACCGGCGCGGTGAGCGCGCTGGCGCTGCTGGCACTGCTGTGCCTCGCCCCCGCCCAGGCGGCAGTGGGCCTGGCCCAGATCGACGGCGCCCCCGGACTGGACGGTCCGGTCACGCTGTACTACCCCAGCAGCGCCGAGCCGGCGCGCGTCACGCGCGGCCCGTTCGTGATGCAGCTGGCACCGGACGGCGCGCCGCAGCGCGGCAACGGCCGGCTGGTGGTGATCTCGCACGGCTCGGGCGGCAGCCCCTGGGTGCACGTGGACCTGGCGTCCGAGCTGGTCGGCCGCGGCTACGTCGTCGCCATGCCGCGCCACCGCGGCGACAACCATGCCGACCACGGCCGCCCCGGTCCGGACAGCTGGGTGCAGCGGCCGGTGGAGGTGTCGCGCGCCATCGACGCGGTGGCCGCCGACCCGCGCTTCAGTCCGCTGCTGGCGCTGGACCGGGTGGGGGTGTACGGCCAGTCCGCCGGTGGCCACACGGCGCTCAGCCTGGCCGGCGGGCGCTGGTCGCGCGCCGGCTTCCGCACGCACTGCGAGGCGAACCTGGCTGAAGACTTCCCGGCCTGCGTCGGCCTGGCCCTGCGCCTGACCGGCGGCTGGGCCGATGGCCTGAAGCAGTGGGCGGCCCGCGCCGTGATCGGCCTGGTGTTCCGCAGCGATGCGGCCGAGGCGCACGAGGACCCGCGCATCGCCGCCGTCGTCGCCGGCAACCCCTTTGCCGCGGACTTCGACATGGCCAGCCTGGCGCAGCCGCGCGTGCCGCTGGGCCTGGTGACGGCACGCCACGACGCCTGGCTGAAGCCCCGCTTCCACGGCGACCGCGTGCTCGCCGCCTGCCGCCCGCGCTGCGAGCACCTGGCCGACCTCGCCACCGCCGGCCATGGCGCGCTGCTGTCACCGCTGCCACCGAGGCTGGACGGCCTGATCGGCGAGCTGCTGAACGACCCGCCCGGCTTCGACCGCGCGACCGTGGTGCCTGGCACCGAACGCCGCATCGCCGACTTCATGGACCGGCACCTGGCACCCGCCGCGGCGCCGGCCGCGGCCGGGCAGGCCGCCGCCGCGGCACCGTGACGCCGTCCGCGCACGGCGGGTCCGGCTTCGACCGCCACCCGGGCGGGCCCATGCCATCATCCCCGCATGGAAGGCGTGCCCGCCCTGTTCGACCACGCGGCCGACCGCGCCGAGTTCCGCCGCCCCGGTGCCGGCGTGCTGGCGGCCGGGGTCGAGCTGTACCGCGCTCACATCGTGCGTTATGCCTTCGAGCCGCACGCCCACGAGGCCTATGGTCTCGGTGCCATCGACAGCGGCGTCGAGCGCTTCCGCTACCGCGGCGGCGAGCACCTTGCGGCGGCGGGCTCGCTGGTGCTGATGAACCCCGACGTGCTGCACACCGGCCGCGCCGAGACCGAAGGCGGCTGGCGCTACCGCATGGTCTACGTCGCGCCGGCGCTGCTCGAAGCGGTGAGCGGCGAACGCGGCTGGCATTTCGGCGCCCCCGTCGGCGACGATCCTGCGGCCGCGCGCGGCCTGGCGCGGCTGCTGGACGCGCTGTGGACCGAAGGCGGTGACGAGCTCGCCGCCAGCGGCCGCCTGCTGCAGGCGCTGCAGCTGCTGCGGCCCTGGGCCCGTGCCGGCGGCGCGGCCGACGACGGGCCACGGCCCGCGGCGACCGACCCCGCGCTGTCGCGTGCCGTCGAGCTGATGAACGATCGCCTCGCCGATGCGCTGCGGCTCGACGAGCTGGCCGCGGCCGCCGGCTTCAGCCCCTTCCATTTCCAGCGCCGCTTCAAGACCTGGCAGGGCGTGACGCCGCACCAGATGCTGATGGCGCTTCGCCTGGCGCGCGCCAAGCGGCTGCTGGCCGCCGGCGAGCCGCCCGCCGGCGTGGCGGCCGCCGTGGGCCTGGCCGACCAGGCGCACCTGACGCGGCGCTTCGCCCGCATGTACGGCGTCACGCCGGCGCGCTACCAGCGGCAGGTGCGGACGTGAGGCTCGGCGCGCCGCGCCGCTCGCGTCGCTCGGCGAGCAGGCGAGCCTCACTCCCGCGCTCTGATCGTTACCGCCGCCGGGCTCGGGTTGCATCGCGCAATCTCTGATCGCTTCTGCAAACTTCATAGTGGCCATTTGACGCGGCCGCCGGCCCTACAGTCGCTGCAGCAGTGCAACGCAGGCCGCCAGCCGCTTCCCGGTGGCGGGGCCGCCGACGCGCCATGCCCGCGATCCCACCCACCCCGGCGCCCAACCCCCACATCGACCGCATTGCGCAGCAGCTGCGCTGCGATGCGGCACTGCGCGACTGGGCCGCGCGGCGGCTGCCGGGCGACGATCCGCTGGCCGCCCGCGCCTGGCTGCTGGCACTGGCCGCCGACATGATCGCCGGCCGCGTGCCCACGCTGGGCCGCGCGGCGCGGGCGGCTGGCCTGTCGCCCGAGGCGGCCCAGGCCTTGTGCAGCCGCTGGCGCGCCGCCGGGCTGCTGGCGGCGCCGGCGCACCCCGCGGCCCCAGTGCCGGGGGCCGCGGCGGTGCCGGGCGCGGCGGTCGCGGACGACACCCCGCTGCCGCCCACCACCGCCTTCATGGCCCTGCTGGACGACTACGTCGACCAGGCCGAGCACTGGGCCGCGCCGCGACTGCCGCAGCGCAGCGCGCACCTGGTGTGCCGCGTGCCGCCGCCGCTGGCCGCGCAGGTCGAGACCTGGTTCGACCGCTTCGAGGACCTCGGCTGGATCCATGAGCACCACGCCGGCGCGATGTGCTTCCTGATGGCGCTGCTCGTGCGCGAGGTGGCGCGGCTGCACGGCCATGCGGCGCGCGCCGTGTCCGGCTGCCTGGAGCTCGACTGGCCCGACCGCATCTACAGCATCGGCGGGCCGGCGCTGGACGAGCCGGGCGCCATCGCCGGCCATGCCTTTTGCGTGGTCGACGAGGTGGCGGTGGTCGACTTCGGCCTCGGTGTGGCGCGCCGCGGCCCGCTGCGCGCGATGTACTGGGGCCTGGCCGCGCCGCTGCGGCGCGCCGGCGGCGTGCTGGCCGAACTGCCGCTGGGCCCCGGCCGTCGCGCCATATGGCGCGACGACTGGCGCCATCCCCGCTCGGAAGCCGAGTTCGCGAAGTACGGTGCCGCGGTGCAGCGGCTGGCCGCGCACTACGCACGCCGCTACGCACGCCGCTACGCCCCGGGCGCTGCGGCCCTGCCGCGCGCGGGCACTTCGCACCGCGGTGGCGGCGCCGCCATCGGCGGACGCAGCGGCGCGGCGGCCTGAACCTCCCCGCACCGAGGCGCCGGTCCCGCCGGCCGTGCGCACAGCAAGCCGGTACAAGACCGGCCCGCGCCGCGCGCCTAGGCTGGCGGCATGTGGATCGGAACCTTGTGCGCGCTCGCGGCCGGCCTGATGTGGGGCCTGGTCTTCATCGGCCCCCTGCTGCTGCCGGACTACCCGCCGGCGCTGCTGTCCTTCGGCCGCTACGTGGCCTTCGGCCTCATCGCGCTGCCGCTGGCCTGGGCCGACCGCGCACGCCTGGCGCAGCTGAGCCGTTCCGACTGGATCGAGGCCGTCAAGCTCGGCCTGGTCGGCAACATCGTCTATTACCTCTTCCTCGCCAGCGCCATCCAGAGCGCCGGCGGCCCGCTGCCGACCATGTTGATCGGCACGCTGCCGGTGCTCATCGCCGTCTGCTCCAACCTGCGCGACGGCGAGCGCGATGGCCGGCTGCGCTGGTCGCGGCTGCTGCCGTCGCTGCTCCTGATCGCTGCCGGCATCGCCTGCGTCAACCAGGTCGAACTGCAGCGCCTGCGCGCCGAGCCGGCCGCTGACTTCGTGCGCTATGGCTGGGGTGGGCTGCTGGCGGTCGGCGCAGTCGCCTGCTGGACCTGGTACCCCATCCGCAATGCCGACTGGCTGCGCAACCACCCCGGCCGCAGCCCCCGGGTGTGGACCACGGCGCAGGGCCTGGCGACGCTGCCGCTGGCGCTGGTGGGCTACGCGGGCTGGTGCGCCTGGGCGGCCGTTGGCGGCCGCGCGGTGGACGCGGGTTTCGCGCTGCCGCTCGGCCCCCGCCCGTGGGTCTTCATCGGCCTGATGGGTGCGATCGGCCTCTTCGCCTCCTGGCTCGGCACGCTGTGCTGGAATGCCGCCAGCCAGCGCCTGCCCACCACGTTGGCCGGCCAGCTGATCGTCTTCGAGACCCTGGCGGCGCTGGCCTATGCACTGGCGCTGCGCGGCGGCACGCCGCCCGCGGCCACGCTGGCGGGCGCTGCGCTGCTGGTGACCGGGGTGGCCTGGGCGCTGCGGGCCAAGCCGGTGGCGGCGGCGTGATCCGGGCCTGACCCGCATCGCCAGCGGCCGCCTACATCGGTCTCCGATGGCGCGCAGCCGCCGAAGGCGTGCGACCGGCAATGTGGCGCTTTCCGACGAGTCGTGCCGGTCCGCATCCGGCGCCACCAAAGGTTGCAAAAAGTGACCGTCCGCGGGGCGCCGGGTGCGCATCGGCCGCCCCTCTGCGAAAAAAGGCCAGTCGCGACAACAGGTTGCAGATGGCCTGCGATTTGCGATGGAGGCCGCCGTGTCCTCCCTTCACCTTTCGTCCGTATCCATGAACCTCTCCAAGTCTTTTGCAGCCTTCGCCATGGCGGCCGGTGGCTTCTCCGCCCAGGCGGGCATCGTCGACCTGTATGGCCTGCCCGGCAACGTGCAGCAGCGCTACTTCGGCGCCACGAGCAGCGAGTACTACGCCCAGTCGATCGTTGCCGACGCCAGCAATTTCGAGAGCCTGCGCTTCACTATCGACGACCTCGAGGGCGGCAGCTTCAAGCTGCGCGTCACCACGGGCGTGGCTGCCCCGCTGTTCGACGGCACGGGTGAACGGCCGGACGCCGCCAACCAGCTCTTCGTGCAGACCCTGCACCACGCCGGCGGCGGCACGGTCAACTTCGATGTCAACCTGAACCTCGGCGTTGGCATTGGCGACGTCCTGTTCTTCGTGCTCGACGCCATCGGCGAGACACTGGAATCCTCCACCGTCCTCGCCACCCAATTCAACGGCAGCACCGACAGGTACACGGCCGGCGAGTTCCTCTACGCCAACGGCAGCGCTCCGCTGGGCTCGGCCGACTGGTTCTCGCGCCATGACAATCGCCAGGACCTGGTCTTCCGCGCCGTGTTCAACAGTGGCCAGACCGTGCCTGAGCCGGCTCCGGTGACCTTGCTGGCCGTGGCCCTGCTGGCTGCCGGCTGGGCCACGCGCCGCCGGCGCGGCTGATTCCAGCGAAGGGTCAGCGCGCGGTGTCCAGCGCCTCGTCCAGCAGCTCCACCCAATGCGCCACGCGCGTCGCGGTGCCGCTTTGCAGGTGCTGGATGCAGCCGATGTTGGCGGACGCGATGGCCTCGGGCTTCAGCGCCGAGAGGTTCTCCAGCTTGCGGTCGCGCAGCTGGTGCGACAGCCCGGGCTGCAGCACCGAGTAGGTGCCGGCCGAGCCGCAGCACAGGTGGCTTTCGTTGGGCAGCATCACCGTGAAGCCCAGGTCGCGCAGGCCCAGCTCGACGCCGCCGCGCAGCTTCTGCGCATGCTGCAGGGTGCAGGGCGGGTGGAACGCGATGGTGCGGCGGCTGACGCCTGAAAGACGCGGCGCCAGCGCCGCCACCAGATCCGGCAGCAGTTCCGACACATCCTTCGTCAGCGCCGACACCCGCGCCGCGCGCTCGGCATACGCCGGGTCGCGCGCCAGCGCATGGCCGTAGTCCTTCACCGTGGCGCCGCAGCCCGAGGCGTTCATCACGATGGCCTCGACCTCGCCGCGCTCGATGAGCGGCCACCAGGCGTCGACATTGCGGCGCATGTCGTCCAGCCCGCCCTCGTGGTCGTTCAGGTGCGCGCGAATGGCGCCGCAGCAGCCGGCTTCTTCGGCCACCAGGGCCTGGATGCCGGCGGCGTCCAGCACGCGCGCCGTCGCCGAGTTGATGTTGGGCAGCATCGCCGGCTGGACGCAGCCGGTCAGCATCAGCACCTTGCGCGCGTGCGTGCGCTGCGGCCACCGGTGCGCCTGCGGCGGCGGCGCGCCGGGCACCTTGTCCTTCAGGGCGGACGGCACCAATGGACGCATCAGCCGGCCCAGCGTCATCGCGGGCTTGAAGAGCGGCGAGGTCAGGCCTTCCTTCAGCGCCCAGCGCACCGTGCGTTCACCGGCCGGGCGCGGCACCTTGGCGTCGACGACGCGGCGGCCGATCTCGACCAGCGCGCCGTACTGCACGCCGGACGGGCAGGTGCTCTCGCAGTTGCGGCAGGTCAGGCAGCGGTCCAGGTGCGTCTGCGTGGCCCGCGTCGGTTCCGCGCCTTCGAGCACCTGCTTGATCAGGTAGATGCGGCCGCGCGGGCCGTCCAGCTCGTCGCCCAGCAGCTGGTAGGTCGGGCAGGTGGCGGTGCAGAAGCCGCAGTGCACGCACTTGCGCAGGATGGCCTCGGCGGCGTCGCCGTCGGGCGTGCCCTTGAACTCGGGGGCGAGCGTGGTCTGCATGGCGGGCTCTCAGGCCAGCGTGTAGTCGAGGACCCAGTAGTGCACGTGCTCGGTCCAGTGCACGCGCTGCGCGCGGCCGCCCAGCGCGGCGCGGGCCTCGGCTTCGGTCGGGAAGTTCTTCAGCACCTCGTGCGTGCTGCCGTCGGCCAGCCGTCGCTGCTGCCAGGTGTTGCCCTCGTCGTCGCGGCGGGCGATGGGCGTGCTGCTGCCCTCGACGTAGCGGTTGTCCAGCATCACCACGCGTGCGCCGGGTTCCAGGTGCGCATGCAGCAGGTCCAGCCAGTCGGGCAGCACCGCGCGCGGCAGGTGCGACCACCAGTGGCCGGCGAAGGCGGCATCGAAGCCCTCGGCACCCAGGGCCTCGAAGCCGAAGGCGTCCATCCTGCGCAGCTCCACGCCGGCCGGCAGCGCCTTGCTGCGCGCTACCGCCAGCGTTTCCTCGTTCAGGTCGGTCGCCAGCCAGCGCTTCGCGTCGCGCGCGCCGTGCGCGGTCCACCAGCCGGTGCCGCAGGCGATCTCCAGCACGCGCCGGCCCTGGAAACAGCCGGGCAGCGCGGCCTCCATCGCGCGCAGGTCGGCCTGGCGCTCCGGCTTCTGATAAATCGCGTCGTACTCGGCCGCGCGGCGCGCGTAGTAGGCCGCCAGGTCCGCGGCGGCGGCCGGCTCGGGGTTCGTCGTCATCGCGTCACAGGTCGGGGTACAGGCGCCCGGGGTTGAACAGGCGCTCGGGGTCGAAGCTGTCCTTCAGCTCGCGCTGGATGCGCTGCTGCACCGGCGGCAGCGGTGCCATGGCGCCGGCGCGCTTGTCGCCGCGGAAGATGGTGGCGTGGCCGCCGGCCTGGGCCGCGGCTTCGCGCAGCACGCTGGCCGGCGCGGTGGTCACCACCCAGCGCTGCGCGCCGCCCCACTCGATGAGCTGCTCGCCGCTCAGCTGCAGCGGCCGCGTCTTCTGCGGCACCGAGATGCGCCACAGCGTGGCTCCGGCGGCCACCGCCTTCTCGGCGCCCTTGAAGAATTCGTCCTGCTGGTCGCGCAGGCCGCGCCAGAAGTGGTCGGCCAGCGCCGGGTCGATCACCTCGCCGCCCAGCGCGGCGACGGCCGTCTGCACCGCGGCCTGGGCGCCGGACAGGCGCAGCACCAGCATGCCGTCCCACCAGGCGCTGGCGTTGATCGGCAGCGGCTGGCGGCCCCAGGCGCGCAGGCGCTTCAGCGCCTCGCCCTGGTCCATCTCGAAGCGCAGGGTCTTGGTGCGCGGCGGCACCGGCAGCACCTTCAGCGACACCTCGAGGATGACGCCCAGCACGCCCATCGAGCCGGCGTAGAGCCGCGCCACGTCGTAGCCGGCCACGTTCTTCATCACCCGGCCGCCGAAGCTCAGCACCTCGGCCTTGCCGTTCAGGATGGTGGCGCCCAGCACGTAGTCGCGGATGCCGCCCACCGACGCGCGCGCCGGCCCGGCCAGGCCCGCCGCCACCATGCCGCCCACGGTGCCGTCGGGGCCGTAGCGCGGCGGCTCGAAGGGCAGGCACTGGCCGCGGCCGGCCAGCGTGGCTTCCAGCTCGGCCAGCGGCGTGCCGCCGCGCACGGTGACGACCAGCTCGCTCGGCGCGTAGTCGCTGATGCCGGTGAGCGCCGCCGTCGACAGCGGCTCGCCCTTCAGCGCCTCACCGTAGAAATCCTTGGTGCCGCCGCCCCGGATCAGCAGCGGCGCCTTCATCGCGCGCGCGGTCTGCACCTTGTCGATCAAGGCTTCCAGCGGCAGGTCGAGCGGGGGCTTGGACATCAGCGCCGAGCCCCCGCGTGAGGCCGCGAACGAATTGGACGAGGGGATCGGTTCATCTAGAAGCGCTCCAGGTTCGGGAAGGGCAGCAGGCCCTTGCGGACGTGCATCTTCCCGTACTCCGCGCAGCGGTGGAGGGTCGGAATCACCTTGCCGGGGTTCAGCAGGCCCGCGGGATCGAAGGCCGACTTCACGGCGCGCATCTGCTGCAGCTCCGGTGGCGAGAACTGCACGCACATCGAGGCCAGCTTCTCGATGCCCACGCCGTGCTCGCCGGTGATGGTGCCGCCCATCGCCACGCTGGTCTCCAGGATGTCGGCGCCGAACAGCTCGGCGCGGCGCAGCTGGTCGGGGTCGTTGGCGTCGAACAGGATCAGCGGGTGCAGGTTGCCGTCGCCGGCATGGAAGACGTTGCAGCAGCGCAGGCCGTACTTGGCCTCCATCTCGCCGATGGCCAGCAGGATGTCGGCCAGGCGCGCGCGCGGGATGGTCGAGTCCATGCACATGTAATCGGGGCTGATGCGTCCGGACGCGGGGAAGGCGTTCTTGCGTCCGCTCCAGAAGGTCAGGCGCTGGGTCTCGTTCTCGCTGACCTGCACGCGCGTCGCGCCGCAGCCTTGCAGCACGGCCAGCATGCGTTCGATTTCCTCGGCCACCTCGTCCGGCGTGCCGTCGCTTTCGCACAGCAGGATGGCGGCGGCGTCCAGGTCGTAGCCGGCGTGCACGAAGTCCTCGACCGCGGCGGTCATGGGCTTGTCCATCATCTCGAGACCCGCGGGGATGATGCCGGCGGCGATCACCGCGGCCACCGCGTCACCGGCCTGGCGCACGTCACCGAAGCTGGCCATGATGCAGCGCGCCAGCTGCGGCTTCGGCGCCAGCCGGACCGTCACCTCGACGATCACCGCCAGCATGCCCTCGCTGCCAACCACCAGCGGCAGCAGGTCCAGGCCGGGCGTGTCCAGCGCCTCGCTGCCGAACTCCACCGGCTCGCCCTCGACCGTGAAGCCGCGCACGCGCAGCACGTTGTGCAGCGTCAGCCCGTATTTCAGGCAGTGCACGCCGCCGGAGTTCTCGGCCACGTTGCCGCCGATGGTGCAGGCGATCTGGCTCGACGGGTCGGGCGCGTAGTAAAGCTGATAAGGCGCGGCCGCCTCGCTGATCGCGAGGTTGCGCACGCCGCATTGCACGCGGGCGGTGCAGCTGTCGGGGTCGACGTCGAGGATCTTGTTGAACTTGGCCAGCGACAGCGTCACGCCCAGCGCATGCGGCATCGCGCCGCCGGACAGGCCGGTGCCGGCGCCGCGGGCCACCACCGGCACCTTCAGCGCATGGCAGGCGCGCAGCACCGCGGCCACCTGGGCCTCGGTCTCGGGCAGTGCGACGACCAGCGGCGTCTCGCGGTAGGCGGTGAGGCCGTCGCACTCGTAGGGCACGGTGTCCTCGCGCCGGGCCAGCAGCGCATGCGGCGGCAGCAGCGGCTTCAGCGCCTCCAGCACCACGGCCTGGCGCGCGGCGCGGGCCTCGGGCGAGGGCGCGGGCAGGTCGGGCGGCAGCGGGATGTCGAGGTCGGTGGACGGTACGTTCATCGCGGCAGGCGGGAGCCGGGCCAGTCTAGTGCAGCCCCTTTCGCGCCGGCGTTGAAATCTGCAGGCCGGGCGGCTGAAGGAATTTCACGCCGCGCGGCGCGGCGTCTGCGGGCCGGAGCGCCGGCTTGCAGGGCTTCAGGCCAGCGCCTGGCCCAGCCAGTCGGCGAAGGCGGCGCATTCCCAGCGCTGCAGCGTGCCCGGCTTCCAGCACAGGTGGTGGTGGTGCGGCGACGGCACCGCGCGCGGCGACAGGCGCACGAGCCGACCGCTGTCGAACCAGGCCGCGCCCAGCCGCAGCCGCGCCAGCGTCACGCCCAGGCCGGCGACGGCGGCGTCCAGCATCAGGCCGACGTCGTTGAACTGCGCCCCCTCGCGCGGCTCGGCCAGCTGCAGGCCGCAGGCCCCGAACCAGGTCGACCAGGGCTCCAGCGGGCTGCGGATCAGGCGCACCCGGCTCACCTCGGCCAGGGTTTCGAAGTGCTCGTCGAAGGGGCCGTGCTCGGCGAGGAATTCCGGGCTGCAGGCGGGCGTGACGTCATCGGACAGCAGCAGGCGCTGCTCCATGCCGGGGTAGGGGCCGGTGCCGTAGCGGATCTCCAGGTCCGCCGGTTCGCCCACCACGTCCAGCAAGGGAATCGCGACCTGCAGCACCAGCTCGATGTCCGGCCACGCGCGCCGGAAGCCGGCGAGCCGCGGCAGCAGCAGCTCGCGCGAGAAGGTGGGCGTCACCGCGACGCGCAGCCGCGGACTGCCGCGCGGTGCGGCCTGCGGCAGCTGCGCCAGCGCCTGCAGCGCCGGCCGCACCTGCGCCAGCGCGGCGGCGCCGTCGGCGGTCAGCGTGAAGTCGCTGCGCTCGAAGAGGCGGGTGCCCAGCTGCGTCTCCAGCTGGCGCAGCCGGTGGCTGACGGCGCTGGGCGTCACGTTCAGCTCGTCGCCCGCGGCCGTCACGCTGCGCAGCCGCGCCAGCGCCTCGAAGGCCTGCAGGTTCTGGATCGGCGGGATGCGGGGCGCAGGCATCGCGGCGTGCGGTCTCGTTCACCGCTTCAGCCGAGCGACCAGCCCGGCGGCGTGGCGTAGAGGCGGTGCGGCCGCAGCGGGTGGCCCTCCAGCAGCGGATGGTCGAAGTCGCCGGCCGGCTCGAGGCCCAGGCGCTGCATCACCGCCATCGAGCGGGCATTGCTGGTGGTGGTGAAGGACACCACGCGCGGCAGGCGCAGCTCGTCCCGAGCGAAGGCCAGCAGCAGGCGGGCGCCTTCGGTGGCGTAGCCATGGCCCCAGGCCGCGTGCGCGAGCCGCCAGCCGATCTCGATTTGCGGCGGCTCGAAGCCGGGCACGGGGATCGTGAACGCGGGTTCGCTGAGCGCAACGAAGCCGGCGAAGCCGAGGCCGGGCACCTCCAGCGCATAGCTGCCCCAGCCCTGGCGGCGCAGGCGTTCGCGCATGCGGCCGGCCAGCGCATCGCTTTCGGCGGCGCCCAGCGCACGCGAGAGCAGGCGCATCACCACCGGGTCGGCGTTCAGCGCGGCGAAGGCGGGCAGGTCTTCGTCGCGCCAGTCGCGCAGGCGCACGCGGGGGCCGGCCAGTTCGTGCACGGCCATCAGGTCGCCACGAACACGGTGAGCACGCCGGTGTAGCCGTAGAGGTGGCGGTGGCCGATCTCGCCGCCGGCGAAGAAGCCGGCCAGCGGCACGTCGCCCAGGGCGTGCTTGACGATCAGCGCCTCGGCCGACGACGCGCCGAAGTGCGGCCCGCCGCGCCCGGCGCAGGACACGTAGACCGCGCCCGCGATGTGCGGCGCGCCCAGTTCGCCGCTGCCGCCGTGCAGCGCCGGCACCGGGCGGTCGGGCGCCAGGGTTTCCACTTCCTCGCGGATCTCGCTGCAGATGCGCACCAGGTCGCGCCGCGCGGCCTCGGCATCGCGGCGGCAGAAGGCCAGCTGCTCGCCCTCGACGGCCAGGTCGGCGATGGCGACCGCCTCGCGGCCGGGGTCGATGCCGATCAGGTGGCGCACGCGGGTGTCGGCGCCGAACTGGCCGCCGCGGCCCATCACCGCGTCCTCGCTCGCGGCGATGCCCACCAGCGTCGCGCGCAGCGCCTTCAGCGCGGCCTCGGGCTTGTCCAGCGTGTGGCCGATGTCGGCCAGCAGCTGCGGCAGTGCAGGGCGGCCGTCGAGTTCGATGACGACGTTGCGCTCGCAGGCGGTGATGCGGCGCACCGGGCCCACCGGCAGGCAGCCCTGCGTAACCCGTGAGATCAGCGTCACCCCGGCGCCGAAGCCGACGCCGGACAGGCCGCCTTCGAAGACGCCGTCGGCCAGGTGCAGCGCGCGCTCGCCGCCCACCGCCAGGCCGCCGAAGAGGTAGCCCGACTGCGTGCGCTCGCTCAGCTCGGCGATCAGCTCGGCCAGGTCCTGCGTACCGGCGTCGGCATGCACCAGCGCGCTGAAGGCCAGCGCGGGATCGAGCGGGCGGCGGCCGTTGAAGACCTGGAACTGCGGCGGGTCGATGTCGGTCAGCAGCAGCGAAATCGCGGGTTCGTCGAAATACTCCGCGCCGCTGCCGATCACGCCCGCCCCGCTGGCGCCGGCAAAGGCCACGCCGGGCCAGCGCCGTCCCAGTTCGTCCAGCAGCGCTTCAGCCTGCGCGGCCGCGCGCTCGGTCAGGTAGACCAGCCCGAGCGTCGGCGTGAAGCCGCTGCCGCGCTGCGCGCGCTGACCTTCGATCTGAGCGGCCACCAGCGCCAGCGCCAGGCGCGGGTCCGGGTGCGTGGCGTGCGCCGCGAGAAAGCTGCCCATGGTGCCTGGCCCGTCGTCCTTCAGCGGCGGGCGGCGGCGCGCTTGCGGGCCGTGCCCGCGCGCTGGCCGGCGCGTGCCGGCGTGCCGTCGGCGCCGCCCTCCGCCGGCGCGGGGGAGGCTTCGGCACCGCCGGACCGGCTCTTGGGGGCTGCCGCGCGGGTGGCCTTGCCGGATTGCGCGGCCTGGGCGACCTGGGCGGCCTGCGCCGCCGCGCTCTGCGCGACGTCGGCGGCGGTCTTGACCATCGCCGCGGGCATGCCGGCGGCTTTCTTCATCGTCTCGCTCGCGGCCTCGAAGCCCTGCTTGACCATGGCGCCGGCCAGCGACTTGGCGGCGTCGGTCGCGCTGTCCTTCATCGCGTTGGCGGCCAGTTCGGTGAACTGCTTGGTCAGCGCACCCCACCACTGCATCGGGTCGGGCACGCCGGGCGGCACGCTGGGGGCGGCGGGGGCGTCGTCGGCCTTGCGGGCGCGGGCACTGCTCTTGCGCGTGGCGGGGGCGGGTGCTTCTTCGTCCGCGGGGGGCGGCGCGGGCACCGGGCCGCCGGCGGCTTCGACCGCGTCGGCGGTGCTGACCGGGTCGGGCAGCTTGATCTTCAGCGATTCGGTGAGGTCGCCGAGCGAGACGTTCATCGTCTTCAGCGTCGACAGCGTCATGCGCTGCACTTCCAGCGCCTGGATGGTGGCGCCCAGCATGCGGGCGTTCTGCTCGAGCCAGAACTGCACGGTGCGCAGTTCCTCGATGCGCTTTTCCAGCTCGTCCGGGTCGAGCGTCGGTGCGACCCACTGGCCGACACTGGGCAGCGCCGCGCCGGCGTTCTTGACGAGGCCCTGCAGGAAATCGAAGCCCGGCACGAGCTTGGCGAAGGCGGCGGTGGGATCGGCCATGGTGCGGTGGAGGGTGCGGTGGATGGGCAAAGGAGGCGGGCCATGGTAGCCCCGCCCGCGCGTGAAGTCACACGCTGCCCGGGCAGTCCGGCGGGCCTTGCGGCGCCTGCGTGGCCCCGGGTCACCCGGTCACCCGTTCACCCGTTCACCCGTTCACCCGTTCACCCGTTCACCCGTTCACCCGTTCACCGGTGGGTGGTCCCGAACTGTGCGGGACCCGGATGCCGCACTCACTTCACCCCGAAGCGGATCCGCTCGACCGTGTAGCCGCGCTGCTGCATCAGCTGCGGCAGCCCGCGCGGGCCGGTCATGTGCAAGGAGCCGACGGCGGCGAACACGGTCTTGCCGCCCGCATGCAGCGCGTCGATGCGCTCGGCCATCGGGCCGTTGCGCTCGTCGTTGACGCGGCGCAGGAACTCGCGCTCCGGTTCGGTCTCGGCGCAGCCGCACCACTGCTCGAAGTTGCCGAGCTGGTCGAGGTCGCTGTCTTCCCACACCTGCGCCACCTTCACCAGCATCGCGCGGGCCTGGCCCTTCTCAAGCTGGGTCAAGGTCTGCTCGGCGATCGCCAGCGCCTGCTGCCGGTCGGCCGGCACCAGCAGGCTGGCCTGCATCTCGGCCGATTCCAGCGAGACGATGGGCTTGTCGATCGCGCGGGCGATGCCGCCCAGCGTCAGCTCCTGCGCGTAGCTCGGGTCCAGGCCGTCGTGGCGCGCGGCCAGCACGGTGAGGGTGATGGCCTGCATCACCGGGTGCTGCCCGCTCAGCACGTCCGGGCCGACGCAGGCCAGCTGGGCCTGGCGCGCCAGACGCTGCTGCGCCGGTGCCGGCAGCTGGAAGCGTGCCCCGCCGCGGGTGGCCGGCTCGGGCCTCATGCTGCGCGACAGCTGGGCCAGCACCTGCGGATCGGTCAGGTCCAGTTCCAGCGCCAGCGCATTGGCGTGCATCAGCGCCTCGCGCACCCGCGGGCCGGGGAAGGCCCAGTCCAGCTTGCCGACGTGGATGGTGCCGTACAGGTAGGAGTCGCGGCCGTCCTTGCTGATGCGCCAGAGGAAGCCGCGGTCGCGGGCCGCCTGGAGTGCGGCCTGCACCTGTTCCGCGCTGGGTTCGCGCGGCACCGGCGGGCAGTCGGCGCGCGCGGCCGGTGCGGAACCGCCGGCTTGCGGTGCGCTCCCGGCGCGGGCCAGCGCGGACGGGGCCAGCAGCGCCGCGGCACCGGCGGCCAGCAGTGCCACCGCCAGCCCGCGCAGCCGGCGCGCCAGCGCGGCCGGCGCTCGGGCGCCGTGGCGCCCGGCGGAGCGGGAACGGTCATGGGCTCCGGCGGGCGAGGGGGTCGAAGGCATCATCGGCGAACGATGCCATGCTTTGCGCCCCGCGGCGGCAGGCGCATGTCACGCCCGGCGGCTTGTTGCGGCGGGATCGCCGTCGCCGCCGTCGTCGTCGTCGTCGTCCTGGCCTGGGTCATCGCTGCCGCGGGCGCTGGCCACGCGCTGGTCGATGGCACCGAACACGCTCTGGCCGTCGCGGCCCTTCATCTCGATGCGGATGCGGTCGCCGA
>CAMLJY010000025.1 GCA_946480465.1 uncultured Burkholderiales bacterium | reverse complement strand
GCGGATCTCGGCCGGCACGATGACGCCGCCGCCGCCGCCGAACACCTGGATGTGCGCGCCGCCGCGTTGCTTCAGCAACTCGACCATGTACGCGAAGTACTCGTTGTGCCCGCCCTGGTAGCTGGAGACGGCGATGCCCTGCACGTCTTCCTGCAGCGCGGCGGTGACCACCTCGTCGACCGAGCGGTTGTGGCCCAGGTGGATCACCTCGCAGCCCATGCCCTGCAGGATGCGCCGCATGATGTTGATGGCGGCGTCGTGGCCGTCGAACAGGCTGGCGGCGGTGACGAAGCGCACCTTGTGCGTGGGGCGGTACGCGGCGAGGGCCTTGTAGTCGGCGGACAGGTTGGTCATCGCGGTGTCTTTCGGGCAGCGGTCGTTCGACCGGGCAGTCTAGGACCCGGTCCCGCGGCGCGCGATGGCGTAAATGCTCAGCCGGCTGATGGGTTTTGCCAGAATCCTTCGATGCCGCCGGGTCCCCAGCACACCGTGTCCATCGCCTTCGTGCGGGGGGCGGTGCAGCAGCTCGATGCCTCGATGCGCCAGGCCGTGCTGCAGCGTGCCGGCATCGCGTCCGAGTTGCTGGCCAGTGAAGCGGCGCGCGTGCCCGCCTCGGCCTTTGGCGCGTTGTGGCTGGCGGTGGGCGAGGCACTGGACGACGAGTTCTTCGGTCTCGATTCGCGCCGCATGAAGGTCGGCAGCTTCGCATTGCTCTGCCGCGCGCTGATGGGGCAGGGCACGGTGGAGCGGGCGCTGCGGCAGGCGCTGCGCGGCTTCGGTCTGTTCCTGGACGACATCGGCGCCGCGCTCGCGGTGGAGGGCGATGACGCCGTGCTCGCGATCGACAGCCGCATCCGAGGGGCGGACGCCCGCCGCTTTGCCGACGAAACCTTGCTGGTGATGCTGCACGGCCTGCTGTGCTGGCTGGCCGGGCGGCGCGTGCCCTTGTCGCAGCTGGACTGGGGCCATCCGCGGCCGCCGCACGCCGACGAGTACAGGCGCATGTTTTCCCCGCGGGTGAGCTTCGACCATGCGGCCACGGTGGCGCATTTCGACGCGCGCGTGCTTCGTGCCGCCACGGCGGTGACGCCGGCCGCCCTGACCGCCTTCCTGCGCAATGCGCCGCAGTCGGTGTTCCTGAAGCAGGTGCACCAGGGCGGATGGGCCGAGCGCGTGCGGCGGCAGCTGCGGCGTGAACTGGTGATGCCGGGCGCGGCCGAGGCCCTGACGCTCGATACCTTGGCGCGGCAGTTCGCGCTGTCTCCGGCCACTCTGAGGCGCCGGCTCGACGACGAGGGCGCCGGCTGGCAGGCCCTGAAGGACGAGGTGCGGCGCGACCTGGCCATCCACCGGCTGGCCGACCGGCGGCTCAGCATCGAGGACATCGCCAGTCAGCTCGGCTTCAACGACGCCAGTTCGTTCCACCGCGCGTTCCGCAAGTGGACCGGGGCAGCGCCAGGGGCCTACCGCAGCGGCTGAGCGGCACCGCCTTCAGTCGTCGACGATCATCCCGCGCGCCCGCGCTCCGGCCTCGTCCTCGAAGATCGCCATCGCGGTCGTCATGCGCTTGAAGCCGAAGCGGCCGTAGAAGGCTTCCTTGCCCGGCACGGCGTAGAGGATGATCTTCTTGTGGCCGCGCGAGCGATCGACCAGCCGCCGCACGAGGTCGCGGCCCAGCCCGGTGCCCTGGGTGTCCGGGTGGACGGCGATGTCGCAGAGGTAGCTGCAGTCCCGCCCGTCCGCCATCGCCCGGCCGGCACCGACGAGCCGGCCATCGTCGTAGGCGAAGCACACGAAGCGGCTGTTGCCGAACACCTCGCGCAGGTGATCCGCCGGCTTGTTGCCCAGCGGCGCTGCGCGGTACAGCGCAGACAGCTCCTCGAAATCCACGCCCGCCATCGTTTCCACCCACTCGCGCGCCAAGCCCGTCTCCCGATCACCATGGACGCGGCCGAGTGTCGTCGAGCGCCTAGACTTTTGCGATGAACAAGGCTTTCACCCGCGAGCCCGACGGCGACCTCGACGACGACGAGGACGGCGCGGGCCTGCCGCCGCTGCCTGCCGGCGGCAAGAACTACATCACCCCGCAGGGCTACCAGTGCCTGCGCGCGGAGTTGCTGAACCTGATCGACGTCGAGCGGCCGAAGATGGTCGAAGTGGTGCACTGGGCGGCGAGCAACGGCGACCGCTCGGAGAACGGCGACTACCTGTACGGCAAGAAGCGCCTGCGCGAGATCGACCGCCGCATCCGTTTCCTGACCAAGCGGCTCGACATCGCCGAGGTCGCCGACCCGTCGGCCCACCATGGCAGCGACCAGATCTTCTTCGGCGCCACCGTCACCTACGCGAACCAGCACGGCGAGGAGCGGACGATCACCATCAAGGGTATCGACGAGGCCGACAACCTGCAGGGGCAGGTGAGCTGGGTGGCGCCGATCGCGCGCGCGCTGCTGAAAGCGCGTGTCGGCGACGAAGTGAGGTTGCAGACCCCTGGCGGGCTCGACACGCTGGAGGTGCTGGAGGTGAGCTACCCCGCGCCCGGCGATTCCTGAAGGGCTGGAAGCCCGAAGGCCTGAAGGGACGGTTGCCGTGGCTTGGCGGCTGGCCAACTCGATGAGCGTCCGCTGCGCGGCTGCGCCTATTGGAAGGTGACGGGTCTGTCAATAATTCCCGACGAAGTCGCGGGCCTGAAATAAAGACAGGGCGGACAACCTGGAGAGGCTGTCCGCCCTGGCCCCAGGCTCGTCGCGCAGCGGGGCTGCGGCGGCCTGTTTCCCTGAGCCGGCGCCGTGAGGAACGGTCTGGAACGCACTGTAGAAGTGCACAGCTTTTTTCGACACTGGCAGAGTTCACAGGGTGGGTGTGACCTATTCCTGCTTGACATTGCTGCACCGCCATAATTGCCGGCGATGAACGCCCTGCCCACCAACGAAGACGACCGCCTGCCCCACAGCCTGCTCGTGGCGGTGGCGCGGCATGGCGGTACCCGCAGCTTCGCCGCGAACACGGTGCTGATCCACGAGGGCGACGAGAGCGACGCGATCTACATCGTGCTCTCCGGGCGCATCAAGGCCTATTCGGCGGGTACGCAGGGGCGCGAGATCGTGCTCGACGAGTTGGGGCCGGGGCATTACGTGGGCGAGCTGGCGCTCGACGGGGAGCGGCGCTCGGTGTCCATCAAGACGCTGGAGCCCACCACCTGCTGCGTCGTGCAGCGCGAGGGCCTGGACGCCTTCCTCGCCGAGCATCCCGAGTTCGCCGGTCACCTGACGCGCAAGCTGATCCGCATGGTGCGGCGCCTGACCGAGCAGGTGAAGAGCCTGGCGCTGCAGGACGTCTATGGCCGCGTCACCCGGGTATTGATGGAGCTTTCCGAGCCGGTGGATGGCCACGGCGAGCAGCGCGTGGTGCGCCAGCGGCTGACGCAGCAGGACATCGCCGACCGGGTCGGCTCGTCGCGCGAGATGGTGCACCGGGTGATGAAGGAACTGGCGATCGGCCAGTACGTCACGCCGGACGAGAACACCAAGCTGCTGGTGATCCGCAAGAGGCTGCCGCATGCGTGGTGAGCAGGCGCATCGAACGATGCCACGAGGCGCTGGTGTCAACACGCCACGCAGCGGCGCGCCAATCGGCACGGCTGCGGATTGCGGCCGCCGCCATGCCGTGGCTACAGTCACGCTGACCGGCCCGCGCGCGCCGCGCTGAGCGCGCGCTCCCGGGTCACGCCGCCCCCGTCAGCACTTTTCCTGTCATTCCGGAGCCTGCCAGCGTGCATTGCCCTCGTTGTCGTGCTGCGGTGCCGTCCGATGCCCGTTTCTGTCCCGCTTGCGGTGCGCCGCAATGGCGCAGTTGCGCGCACTGCGGCGCGAGCAACCAGCCGGGAGACCGGTTCTGCAAGGGCTGCGGCAAGCCGCTGTCCGAGGCGGCGGGCCCGGCGCCCGGCGGCCTGGAGTGCGAGGCCGCGCGCGACGCAGAGCGCCGCAACCTCACCGTCATGTTCTGCGACCTGGTCGGCTCGGTCGCGCTGTCGACCGAGCTGGATGCGGAAGACCTGCGCGACCTCATCCGCGCGTATCAGCAGACCTGCGCCAGCGCCATCGCCCGTTACGACGGCCACATCGCGCAGTACCTGGGCGACGGCGTGCTCGCCTACTTCGGCTACCCCGCCGCGCACGAGGATGACGCGCGCCGCGCCGTGCATGCCGCGCTCGAGACCGTCGACGGCCTGGCGCCGCTGGCAGCGCGCTGGCGGCGCGAAGCCGGGGTGACGCTGCGCGTGCGCATCGGCGTGCACAGCGGCCAGGCCGTGGTGGGCGAGATGGGCGCCGCCGGCCACAGCCAGATGCTGGCCACCGGCGAGACCCCCAACATCGCCGCCCGCATCCAGAGCCTGGCGGAGCCCAACACCATCGTCATCAGCGAAGCGACGCAGAACCTGGTGCGCGGCTACTTCCGGCTCGACCCGCTGGTGCGCCGCCCCGTCGAGGGCATCGGCCACCCGCTGTCTCTGTTCCGCGTGATCGGCCGCACCGGCGCATCGACCCGGCTGGCGGCGGTGGGCGAGGAGTCGCTGCTGCCCTTCGTCGGCCGCGGCGCGCTGATCGATGAACTGCAGCAACGCTGGAGCAGCGCGCTGAGCGGCCAGGGGCACGCGGTGATGCTGCAGGGCGAGCCCGGCATGGGCAAGTCGCGCGTGCTGCGTGCGCTGCGCGAGCGGCTCGCCTTGCCGCCGTCCGCGGTGGTCGAGCTGCAATGCTCGCCGTATCAGCAGAGCAGCGCCTTCGCGCCGCTGATCGAGACGATGGAGCGCGCCTTCGGCCTGGTGCGCGAGCACTCCGCCGCGGAGCGCGGGGCCGCGCTGGCGGCTGCGCTGGCGGTGGTGCCCTCGTCCAATCCGCCCGAGACGCTGACGCTGCTGTCCGACCTGCTGTCGGTCGAGCGGCCGCCCGGCCATGCCGACCTGCAGATGACGCCGCAGGCGCAGCGCCGCCGCACCATCGAGCTGCTGATGGAGCTGCTGCTGCAGCGCGCCGGCCGGCAGCCGCTGCTGCTGGTGGTCGAGGACATGCACTGGGCTGATCCGTCGACCCTGGACGTCATCGACGAGATCGTGCAGCGCGCGCCGCAGGCCGCGCTGCTGGTTGTGATGACGCACCGTCCCGAGTTCGTGCCCGCATGGGCGCGGGCGGCCGGCGTCGCGCAGTTCTCGCTCGGCGCGCTCGAGGACGAGGCCGCGGCGGTGATCGTGCGCAACGTCAATGGCGGGCGCCCGCTGCCCGCGGGGCTGCTGCAGCTGGTGCTGGCGCGCGCCGAGGGCAATCCGCTGTACCTGGAGGAGATCACGCGCGTGGTGCTCGATGCCGGCGCACTGCACGACGAGCCGCTGGATGCCGAGCGCGCGATCCCCGCCACCGTGCAGGAGTCGCTGGCGGCACGCATCGACCGCCTCGGCCCGGCCAAGCCGATCGCGCAGCTGGCCGCGGCGCTGGGCCGGCAGTTCAGCTACGAGCTGCTGCGCGTCATGGCCGACATGGTGCCCACCGGGCTCGAGCATGCGCTGGAGCAGCTGGTCCACGAGAACCTGCTGGTTCAGCAGGGCACACCGCCGAAGGCCGACTACAGCTTCAAGCACGCGCTGCTGCGAGACGCCGCCTACCAGTCGTTGCTGCGCTCGCGCAGGCGCGAGATCCACGCCACGATCGCCCGCACGCTGGTCGAGCGCTTCCCGCAGACCTGCGAGGCCCAGCCCGAGGTTCCGGCGCGCCATTACACCGAGGCCGGCGAGAGCGCCGAGGCCATCGCGCTGTGGCGCAAGGCCGGCGAACGCGCGATGGCGCGTTCGGCCCAGGCCGAGGCCGCGGCGCATTTCGGCCAGGCTTTGGCGCTGGTGCGCAAGCTGCCGGCCGGCCCCGAGCGCACGCAAGCCGAGCTGGGCCTGTTGATGACGCTGGGCCCGCTGCAGATGGCCACGCGTGGCTACGCCGACCCCAGCGTGGCCCAGACCTACCGCGAGGCGCGCGAGATCTGCAATGCGATCGGCGAGGCGCCGCAGCTGGTGCCGGTGCTGTTCGGCCTGTGGGCCTACCACGTGGTGGGCGGTGATCTGCGCATCGCGCTGTACCTGGGCGACCAGATCCTGCGCCAGCTGCAGGACGCCGGCGACGACGGCGGCCTGCTGCTGGAGGCCCAGGTGGTGCGGGGCGTCACCCAATACTTCCGCGGCGAGTTCGAAGATGCCATCTCCACCTTGCGTGCCGGCATCGCGCTGTACGACCCGGCGCAGCACCGCGCGCATGCGCAGGTGTTCGGCCAGGAGCCGGGCATGGCGCTGCACGTCTACCTTGCAAAAGCCTTGGCCGCTGCGGGCGATGGCGCGGGCGCGGCCGAACATGCGCGGGAGGCGGCGCACATCGCCGAGGAGACCGGCCACTTCCACACTTCCGGCTTCTGCATGACCTACGAAATGGTCGTGCACGTGATGGCCGGCGATGCCGCGGCCGTCGCGCCGCTGGCGGCGCGCTGCGCCACGCTGGCGCGTCAGCAGTGCTTTCCGATCTGGGAGGCGGCCAGCGAGCTGCTGGGCGGCTGGGCCGCCGTCGCGCTGGGCGACGGCGCGACGGGGTTGCAGCGCATGCGCGACGGACTGTCGCGCTGGCGCGCCACGGGCACCACGCTGTATGCACCGTACTGGTCCGGCCTGCTGGCCGAGGCGCTCGCAGGCCAGGGCCAGATCGACGAGGCCAGCTTGCTGATCGATGCCGCGGTGGCCGAGGAAGAGGGCGGTGAAGAGCGCGTCTCGCTGGCCGAGCTGTGGCGCCTGCGCGCCGCGCTGGCGCTGCAGCGCCACGGACGGGCGGCCGAAGCCGCCGCACGCGCCGACCTGGCGCAAGCCATGGCCCTGGCGCGCGAGCAGGGCGCGGGCCTGTGGCTGCGCCGGGCCGAGGCCACCCTCGCGGCGCTGGAGGCGCGCCTGCAGCCCAGTGGCTGATGGCCCGCACGCACAACGGCGGCTGCGCTGGTGCCGCATCCAGCGAAAAAATCAACTCGCGTGCGTCCCTTCGCCGTTCGTGAGTCAAGATGTGACGGGGGACCTGCGTGCAAGTGCACGCGGGCCGATTTCAACCGAGAGCAGGGGAGAGCCGGATGAGCAAGCGGGTGGTCATTCTGGGCGGCGGCGTGGGCGGCATGTCCGCGGCGCACGAGCTGGTCGAGCGCGGCTTCGAGGTGCAGGTGTTCGAGAAGCGGCACATCGCCGGCGGCAAGGCACGCAGCGTGCCGGTGCCGAAATCGGGCACCGACGGGCGGCGCGACCTGCCCGGTGAACACGGGTTCCGGTTCTTTCCGCGCTTCTACAAGCACCTGCCGGACACGATGAGCCGCATTCCGGTGGGCGGTGGGCGCACCGCGGCCGACAACCTGGTCGAGACCTCGCGGCTCGAGTACCCGCTGGTGGGCCAGGCCCCCATCGTCGCCGTGGACCGCTTCCCGCGCGACCTGGACGACTGGGTGCTGATGTTCAAGGACCTCACCACCGACTACGGCTTCCTGCCCGGCGAGCAGGAGTTCTTCGCCACCCGCATCTGGCAGATCCTGACCAGCTGCGAAGACCGCCGCCTCGACGAGTACGAGCGCCTGGGCTGGTGGACCTACATCGGCGCCGAGGGCCGCTCGGACGCCTACAAGAAGTTCCTGGCCGGCGGCCTCACCCGTTCGCTGAACGCCGCCAAGGCCCAGCTGGCCAGCACCCGCACCATCGGTGACGTGCTCGTGCAGCTGATGTTCGACATCCTCACGCCGGGCATGAGTTCGGACCGCCTGCTGAACGGCCCCACCAACGACGTCTGGATCAATCCCTGGCTGGACTACCTGCGCGGCAAGGGTGTGGACTACCGCTTCGGCGTGCATTTCGAGCGGCTCAACGTCGTCGACGGCCGCATCGCCAGCGTGACGCTGCGCGAGCACGAGACGCTGTTCGAGGTGCAGGCCGACTACTACATCAGCGCCGTGCCGCTGGAGGTGATGGCCCCGCGCGTGACCAAGGAGCTGCTGGCCGCCGACCCCACGCTGCAGGGGATCATCAACATCCGGAACAACGTGCAGTGGATGAACGGCATCCAGTTCTACCTGAAGCAGGACGTGCCGATCGTGCATGGTCATGAGCTGTACGTGGACAGCGCGTGGGCGCTGACCTCGGTGTCGCAGGCGCAGTTCTGGCCCAACTTCGACTTCGCGCAGGCGGGCGACGGCACGGTCAAGGGCATCCTGTCGGTGGACATCTCCGAATGGGAGGTGAAGGGCTCCGAGCAGTACACCGGCGGCCGCATCGCCAAGGACTGCACCCACGAGCAGATCGCCAACGAGACCTGGTATCAGCTGAAGCAGTCGCTGAACCGCCCGGGCGCCGAGCTGCTGACCGACGACATGCTGCACTCATGGTTCCTGGACCCGGACATGGTGCCGGTCTTGAAGCCCGACGACCCGGCCCGCGAGCGCGATGCCGAACAGCTGCTGGTGAACTACATCAACAGCTGGGACAGCCGGCCGGATGCCTATACCCGCATCCCGAACCTCTTCCTCGCCGCCGACTACGTGCGCACCTTCACCGACCTGGCGACGATGGAAGGCGCGAACGAAGCGGCGCGCCGCGCGGTGAATTCCATCATCGACGCCAGCGGCAGCTCGGCGCCGCTGTGCAAGCTGTGGAAGCTGCACGAGCCGGAGATCTTCGCCCCCTGGCGCCTGAACGACCAGGCGCGCTACGACGCCGGCATGCCCTGGGATGGCGAGCTGGACCTCGGCAAGCGCATCGGCCGCATCTTCGGCTGACGCGTGAAGGGAGCGTCCATGAGCACTGCGCAAAAGGTGGCGATCCTGGGTGGCGGCGCGTCGTCGCTGACGGTGGCCTACGAGTTGACGAACCAGCCCGACTGGCGCGAACGCTTCGAATCCATCACCGTCTACCAGCAGGGCTGGCGGCTCGGCGGCAAGGGCGCCAGCGGCCGCGGCCGGGACGGCCGCATCGAGGAACACGGCCTGCACATCTGGATGGGCTGGTACGAGAACGCCTTCAAGATGATGCGCGCGGTCTATGCCGAGCTGGGGCGTCCTGCCGGCGCGCCGCTGGCCACCTGGGACCAGGCCTTCAAGCGCCATGGCTTCATCGATCTGGGCGAGCAGGTGGACGGGCAGTGGACCAACTGGCCGCTGGACTTTCCGACCGACGGCGACACCCCGGGGCAGGGCGGTGAGTTCGGCACGCTGTGGGACTACATCGAGCTGACGCTGAAGGGCCTGTACGAGCTGCTGACCGGCAAGCTGGTGACCGACGCGCCGCCGCCGCCGCACGATCCTCTGGCCTTTCTCGGCCAGGCCGTCGATCACGTGCTGCGCCTGGCGCGGGATGCGGTGGACATCGTCGCGGTGGAACTGCTGCTGCGCACTGCGCACCACCATGCCGACCAGGTGGCCGATGGCAAGCAGGACGCCGACAGCACGCGTGAGCCGCTGGCCCGCCTGATGCACGAGATCCGGCAGCGGCTCATCGCGCACCTGGAAGGCCAGCTGAACGGCAGCAACGAGGGGCGCCGCCTCTTCATCATGCTGGACGTGGGCCTGTCATGCGTGGCCGGCGTGCTCGAACGTGGCCTGTGGCACGGCCCGCATGCACTCGATGCGCTGGACGAACTGGACTTCCGCGACTTCCTCGCGCAGAGCGGCGCCTGCCCGGAGAGCGTGCAGTCGGCCCTGGTGCGGGCCTTCTACGACCTGCTGTTCGCCTACCGGGACGGGAATCCCGACGACCAGCGGGTGGCCACCGGCGTCGCGCTGCGCTTCATCTTCCGCATGACGCTGACCTACAAGGGCGCGATCTTCTGGAAGATGCAGGCCGGCATGGGCGACACCGTGTTCACGCCGATGCACCTGGTGCTGGCGAAGCGCGGCGTGCAGTTCCGCTTCTTCCATCGCGTGCGCAGCCTGGAGCTCAGTGCCGACAAGAGCCGCGTCGAGCGCATCCACGTCGGCCGCCAGGCGGACGTGATCGGCGGCGGCGACTACCAGCCCTACATCGACGTCAAGGGCCTGGCCTGCTGGCCCAACGAGCCGCTGTACGAGCAGCTGGTGCAGGGCGAGGAACTGAAGCGGCTGGACATCGACCTGGAGTCGCTGTGGACGCCGTGGGTCGAGCGCGAGACGCCGGTGGAGCTGCGCTGCGGACACGACTTCGACGTGGTGGTGTTCGGCATCTCGCTGGCCAGCATCCCGTACGTTGCGGCCGAACCGCTGGCGGCGAGCGCGAGCTGGCAGGCCTGCCTGCAGAACGTGGAGACGGTGCGCACCCAGGCCGCCCAGCTGTGGCTGAACGCGACGCAAAAGGAACTGGGCTGGACGCTGCCCAGCGCCGTGACCGACGCCTACCCCGAGCCGCTGGACACCTGGGCGGACATGACGCACCTGCTGCCCCGCGAGGACTGGCCGGCGGACGACACGCCGCGCACGCTGACCTACTTCTGCGCTCCGATGCCCGGAGGCATTCCGCCCATCAGTGACCGCGATGCTCCCGCGCAAGCGGCCGCCCAGGTGCTGCAGAACACGCGGCAGTGGCTTGAGGCCAACGGCACCGTGATCTGGCCGGAAGCCGGCAACCCGTCAACGCCCGGGCGGGGCTTCGACTGGGACCGGCTGGTGGCGCCAGCCGACACGCGCGGTCCGCAGCGCCTGCAGGCGCAGTTCTGGCGCGCGAACATCGACCCATCGGAGCGCTACGTGCTGTCGGTGCCGAAGTCGACCGCATTCCGCTTGCGCGCCGACCAGCGCGACTTCGCGAACCTCTTCGTCACCGGCGACTGGACCTACACCGGCGTCAACGCCGGCTGCGTGGAAGGCACGGTGATGTCGGGCCAGCTCACAGCGAACGCGATGACCGGCTGGCCGCGGCTCGAAGACATCATCGGCTACGACAGCCCGTGACCATGGCGGCGTCGCGGACGCGCTTGCATGCGCGCCGCGGTGCCGTCAGGGCTTCACGCGGGCGGCGCGCAGCACCGGCGGCGAACGCTTCAGCGTGCGCAGCACGTCCGCCAGGTGCAGCCGGTCGCGCACCGAGAGCTGCAGGCGCAGCTCGGCGACGTCGTTGTCGCGTTCGTTGTCCATGTCGATGTGGGTGATGTCCGCCTCGGCGGCGCTGACGGACGCCGCGACCTGCGCCAGCGCGCCCTTGCCGTTGCGCACCTGCACCGTCACCGTCGTGTCGAAGGCGCGCACCGGTTGCTCGGCCCACTCCACCGCCATCCAGCGCTCGGGGTCGCGCTCCTTCAGGCGCTTGCCGTTGTGGCAGTCGGCGGTGTGCACCAACAGGCCTTCGCCGCGGCCCAGGTAGCCGACGATCGCGTCGCCCGGGATCGGCCGGCAGCAGGACGCGAGTTGCACCGACGCGCCTTCGCTGCCGTCGATCACCACGCCGCCCTGCGCCGGCACGGTGTCGTCAGTGCCGTAGCGGCCCAGCGTCAGCGTCACCGCGTCGGGCCGCGTGCCGCGCTCGGCCATCAGCTGCGCCAGGCGCTTGGCGACGATGGTCGCGATCTTGCGGCCGAGGCCGATGTCGGTCAGCAGCTCGCCTCGGCCGCGGTTGCCGCTCCAGCGCGTCAGGGCCTGCCACAGGGCCTGCGCGTCGGTGTCGGTCGGGTCGGTGGAGGGCAGCGCCAGGCCTTCGGCGCGCAGGGCCTGGCTGAGCAGCTTCTCGCCCAGGCCGCGCGACTCTTCCAGCTCCATCGTCTTCAGGAAGTGGCGGATCTTCGAGCGGGCCCGGCCGGTGCGCACGAAGTTCAACCACGCGGGATTGGGCCGCGCGCCCGGGGCGGTGACGATCTCGACCACGTCGCCGCTCTTCAGCTCGGTGCGCAGCGCCACGGGCTCGCCATTGACCTTGGCGGCCACGCAGTGGTCGCCGACGTCGGAGTGGATCGCATAAGCGAAGTCGACCGCCGTGGCGCCGCGGGGCAGCGCCATGATCTTGCTCATCGGCGTGAAGACGTAGACCGCCTCGGGCACGAGGTCGATCTTCACGTGCTCTAGGAACTCCGCGGCGTCGCGCGTCTCGTCCTGGATGTCCAGCAGCGACTGCAGCCACATCGCGCCGAGCGGGTGCGCATCGCCGCCGCGGCGGTCGTTCTTGTAGAGCCAGTGCGCGGCAATGCCGCTTTCGGCCACCGCGTGCATCTGCTCGGTGCGGATCTGGAACTCCACCGCCGTGCCCAGCGGGCTCACCAGCGTGGTGTGCAGCGACTGGTAGCCGTTGGCCTTCGGGATGGCCACGTAGTCCTTGAAGCGGCCCGGCACCGGCTTGTACAGCTGGTGCAGCACGCCCAGCGCCAGGTAGCAGTCGGGCAGGGTCTGCACGACGATGCGGAAGCCGAAGATGTCGCTGACCTGCGCGAAGCTGGTGTGCTTCTCGCGCATCTTGCGGTAGATCGAGTAGACCGTCTTCTCGCGGCCGCTGATCTGCGCCTTCATCTTCGAGGCGGCAAAGGCCTTCTCGACCTCGCGCTGCACGCGCTCGACGATGTCGCGCCGGTACCCGCGCGAACGCTTCACCGCCTTGTCCAGCGCGCCGTACCGCCACGGGTACAGGTGGGAGAACGACAGCTCCTGCAGCTCGCGGTAGATCTGGTTCAAGCCCAGGCGGTGGGCGATGGGCGCGTAGATGTCCAGCGTCTCGCGCGCGATGCGGCGGCGCTTGACCGGCTGCATCGCCGCCATCGTGCGCATGTTGTGCAGGCGGTCGGCCAGCTTGACGAGGATGACGCGTACATCCCGCGCCATTGCCAGCAGCATCTTGCGGAAGGATTCGGCCTGGCCTTCCTCGCGCGTCGAGAACTGCAGCTTGTCCAGCTTGGTGAGGCCGTCGACCAGCTCGGCCGTCGGGGCGCCGAAGCGCTCGATCAGCTCGACCTTGGTGACGCCGCAGTCCTCCATCGCGTCGTGCATCAGCGCGGCCATCACCGCCTGCGCGTCGAGCCGCCAGTCGGCCACCATGCCGGCCACGGCGATCGGGTGCGTGATGTAGGGCTGGCCGCTGGCGCGGTACTGGCCGAGGTGTGCCTCGTCGGCGAACTTGTAGGCCTCGCGGATCTGCTTGATCTCGGCCTTGGAGAGGTAATTCAGCTTGTCGGACAAGGCCGCGAAGGAGGCGGCCTCGGCCTTCGGCCCGCTGTCGGCGGGCGCCCGTGACCGCGGCTGCAGCGCCGACGGCAGCAGCAGTTCAGCAGCGAAGGAGCGGATACCCATGGCTGGAATTTAGCCTGCTTTGCCGGGGTCTCCCGTCCGGTGCCCGCAAAAACCGAAGGGCGCCCGAGGGCGCCCTTTCAGGGGAAGAAGCAGCGGCGCTCAGACCGGCACGCGGCGCAGCATTTCGACCCCGACTTCGCCAGAGGCGATTTCGCGCAGGGCGGTCACGCCGGGCTTGTTCTTCGTCTCGATCTTCGGGGCGTGACCCTGGCTCAGCATGCGCGCGCGGTAGGTGGCGGCCAGCACGAGCTCGAAGCGGTTGGGGATCTTCTGCAGGCAGTCTTCGACGGTGATGCGTGCCATGGGCGTGTGTGCTTCCGAAAGAATCCCGAATCGGGCGGGGAGGGTCAGATCAGGTTCAGCGCCGCAAAGACCTGTGACTTGTTGCGCATCTGCGCAAGGTACCTGAGGCGCTGGGAATGGACGACGGTTTTCAGGTCGAAAAGTGCCGTCTCGAAAAGAGCGTTGATTATAACGAAGTCGAACTGCCGGGCCTGGGCCACTTCCTCCCGGGCATTGGCCATGCGCTGCTCGATCACTTCGGGCTTGTCCTCGCCGCGGCGCTGCAGGCGCTGCCGCAGTTCTTCCCAGCTGGGCGGCAGGATGAAGATGAGCACCGCATGGCGGAACAGGCGCTTGATCTGCAGGGCGCCCTGGAAGTCGATCTCCAGCACCACGTCTTCGCCGGCGGCCAGGCGCGCCTCGACGGCGGAGCGGGATGTGCCGTACAGGTTGCCATGCACCTGCGCCCATTCGAAGAAGTCGCCTTGCTCGACCATGCGCTGGAAGGTCGGCGTATCGACGAACCAGTATTCGCGGCCGTGCTGCTCCTGGCCGCGCGGCGCGCGCGTGGTGTGCGAGATCGACACCGCCAGGTGCGAATCCAGTTCGAGCAGGGCCTTGACGAGGCTGGACTTGCCCGCACCCGACGGCGCGGCGACGACGAACAGGTTGCCGGGAGGTTCGATCGGGGTGGCTTGGTCGCTCATGGGGCGGGCCCGATCGCAGGGCGCGGGCGCGGACGATGGCGCAAAAGTCTAGCAGTGCGGCCTTCGGCGTCCGCGTTCGGGCGGCCCCGGGAAGCCTGTACGGAGCGGCGAATCCGGCAAGGCTTCACGGCCCGTGGGTGGGTTTGTCCGGAGTGCCCATGAATCATCGAGAACTGATATTCGTCATCCTGCCCATGGCCGCCTTGCACGGCCGGTGCGAAAAGGGCGTAGCGACCGAGCCCATTCGCCACGATGAGGGCTGTAAGGCGGGCGCCCGCATATCATCCGCCCGCCTGCTTGTGCCGGCGGCTTCGGCGGTGTGCGCTGCCTGTGACCGGCCCCGCATTCCCGAGGAGACTTTCATGACCGCTCGCCGCGAGTTTCTGAACCATGCCGCCAGGGTCGCCGCACTGATGGCCGGCGCGGGCTTGCTGCCGCTGAGCGCGGCCGCTGCATACGACAGCGCCGCCTTCGAAGCCAAGAACCTGGCCGAGGTGCTGAAGGCACTGGGCGCCGGCGCGCCGGCCGAAAGCAAGGAGGTCACGATCAGCGGCCCGGACATTGCCGAGAACGGCGCGGTGGTGCCGGTGGGCGTGGCCACGGCGCTGCCCGGTGCGAAGCGACTGCTCCTGCTCGTCGAGAAGAACCCGAACGCGCTCGCCGCGGCCTTCGACGTCAGCGACGCCGTGGACGCCAATTTCTCGACGCGCGTGAAGATGGGCCAGTCGTCCAACGTCTATGCGGTGGCGCTGCTGCGGGACGGCAAGGTGCTGTTCGCCCAGAAGGAAATCAAGGTCACGCTCGGCGGGTGTGGCGGTTGAGGCCGGGCCGGAGCGTGCGCCTGCGCAAGCGCTTCGCGAAGCGGCCTGGCCCGTGCGACCGGCCGCGGACCAACGTTTGAAGGAGTGATGATGGCTGACCCGATGCGCATCCGCGCCCAGGCTACTGGCGACAAGGCCACAGTGCGCGTGCTGATGAGCCATGAGATGGAGACCGGCCTGCGCAAGGACGCCGCCGGCAAGACGATTCCCGCCTGGTTCATCCAGGAAGTCACCGCGTCGCACAACGGCAAGCTGGTGTTGACGGTCCAGTGGGGGCCGGCGGTGTCGAAGAACCCTTTCCTGCAGTTCAATGTCAAGGGCGCCAAGGCGGGCGACAGGATCAGCGTGACCTGGAAGGACAACAAGGGCGATACCCGCACCGACGAAGCCACGGTCAGCTGACCGCCTGCCCCACCGATTGCGATGTTGCGAGGTGACATGACCAAGACGACCACCTTGGCCGCACTGGCGGTGCTGATGGGCTGCAGCACTGGCGCGGCGATGGCGCAGAAGTCGGCGGCCGAAGGCATTGCCGAATACCGAAAGCTGCTGGAAGACGGCAACCCCGCGGAGCTTTTCGAGGCCAAGGGGGAGCAGCTGTGGAAGCACAAGCGCGGGCCGAAGAACGCATCGCTGGAGGCTTGCGACCTCGGCAAGGGGCCGGGCGTCGTCAAGGGCGCCTTTGTCGAGCTGCCGCGCTATTTCAGTGATACGAAGCGGGTGCAGGACCTGGAGTCGCGTCTGGTCAGCTGCATGGAAATGCTGCAGGGCTTCGATGCGGCCGAGATCGCCCGCACGCCCTTCGGGCGCGGCGAGCAGGCGAACGTGACCGCGCTGGCGACCTACGTGGCCACCGCGTCGCGCGGCATGCGCTTCAACCTGCCGCAGTCGCACCCGGAAGAGCAGCGCAGCTACGAAATCGGCAAGCGCGTCTTCTTCTTCCGCGGCGGCACGCACGACTTCTCCTGCGCGTCCTGCCACGGTGCCGATGGCCAGCGCATCCGGCTGCAGGACCTGCCGAACCTGACGAAGAACCCGGGCGACGGCGTCGGCTACGCCGCTTGGCCGGCCTACCGCGTCAGCAACGGGCAGATGTGGGGTATGCAGCTGCGGCTGAACGACTGCTTCCGCCAGCAGCGCTTCCCGTACCCGGGCTTCGGCTCGGAGGTGACGGTCGCACTGTCCACCTACATGGGCGTGAACGCCAAGGGGGCGGTGTCGATCGCCCCGTCGATCAAGCGCTGAGCGCGGGGGAAGCTCGATGACGAAACGCATCGTGGGAACGCTGGCGCTGGCTGGGCTGATGGCCGCCGGCTGCGCGACCTTGCCGTCGTCTCAGGAGCTGGACCGGCAGGCGCAGGAGGCGATGAAGGCCTCGTTCCGGGACCAAGGCATCGCCAAGGTCGACCGCATCCAGCAGGACCTCGGCCAGGCGGCCTGCTCCAGCGACAAGCCGCCGCCGGCGGAGGTGGCCAGGCGCATCGAGGCAGAGGCGCTCGCCGGCATCCGCTGGCCGGAGGGCGGCCGCTACGTCGGCAACTGGCGCGAAGGTGAAAAGCTGGCGCAGAACGGCCGCGGCATGACCTGGACCGATGCTTCGGCGAACCCCAAATCCAATGGCGGCAATTGCTACAACTGCCACCAGATCGACCAGAAGGAGATCTCCTTCGGCACCATCGGCCCCAGCCTGTGGAACTACGGCAAGCTGCGCGGGGTCAAGGATGTCGCGGATCCGGCGTCCGCCGAGGTGGTGCGCTACACCTGGGGCAAGCTGTGGAACAGCAAGGCCTACGCCGCCTGCTCGAACATGCCGCGCTTCGGCCATGCCAGGCTGCTCGACGAAGACCAGATCCGCGACATCATGGCCTTGCTGCTGGACCCGGCTTCGCCGGTCAATCGCTGAGTGGCCGAACGCTTCTCTCCAGCCCGGTCCGCCGGGCTATTTTGAGCGTGCAAACTCAGCCCGCGCTGAATCATCATGAGCCTTCGAAAGCGCGAGTTCCTGAAGGTGATCGGCTGTGCGGCGGCCGCCGGCCTGGCGCTGGGACGCCATGCCGAGGCCGACGCGGCGACCGCGCAGCGCGGCCTCTACGACATTCCGCGCTTCGGCCGGGTGTCGCTGCTGCACATGACCGACTGCCATGCGCAGTTGCTGCCACTGCGCTTCCGCGAGCCCAGCGTGAACCTGGGCGTCGGCCCGATGCGCGGCCGGCCGCCGCACCTGATCGGCGAAGCGCTGCTGAAGGCCGCTGGGCTGCGCCCGGGCACGGCGGCCGCACATGCCTTCACGCACCTGGACTTCGAACGCGCCTCGCGCCGCTACGGCCGCCTGGGCGGTTTTGCGCACCTGGCCACGCTGGTGAAGACGCTGAAAGCCAGCCGCCCCGGCGCCCTGCTGCTCGATGGCGGCGACACCTGGCAGGGCAGCGCGACCGCGCTGTGGACCCAGGCGCAGGACATGGTCGAGGCGGCCAAGGCGCTGGGCGTCGACGTGATGACGGGCCATTGGGAATTCACCTACGGCATGCAGCGGGTGAAGCAGATCGTCGAGCAGGACCTGGCCGGGCGCATCGACTTCCTCGCGCAGAACGTGCGCACCACCGACTTCGGCGATCCGGTGTTCCCGCCCTACACACTGCGCGAGATCAACGGCGTGCCGGTGGCCATCATCGGCCAGGCCTTCCCGTACACGCCGATCGCGAATCCGCGCTATTTCGTGGCCGACTGGGAGTTCGGCATCCAGGAAGCCCGCCTGCAGGAGGTGGTGGACGAGGTGCGCGGCAAGCGGGCGCAGCTGGTGGTGCTGCTGTCTCACAACGGCATGGACGTGGACCTGAAGCTGGCGGGTCGGGTGCGCGGCATCGATGCCATCCTGGGCGGTCACACGCATGATGGCGTGCCCTTCGCCGTGCCGGTGAAGAACCCAGGCGGCACGACGCTGGTGACCAATGCCGGCAGCAACGGCAAGTTCCTGGGCGTGATGGACTTCGCCGTTCGCGACGGCCGCCTTGCCGACTACCGCTATCGGCTGCTGCCGGTGTTCTCGAACCAGCTGGTGCCGGACCGCGAGATGGCCGCGCTGATCGCGAAACTGCGCGCGCCCTTCGAGGCGCGCCTGGCCGAACCGCTGGCGGTGACGGACGGCCTCTTGTACCGGCGCGGCAACTTCAACGGCAGCTGGGACCAGCTGGTCTGCGACGCGCTGATGCAGGTGCAGGGGGCGGAGATCGCGTTTTCACCGGGCTTCCGCTGGGGCACCTCGCTGCTGCCCGGTGAGGTGATCACGCGCGAGCTGATGATGGACCAGCTTGCGATCACCTACCCGCATGCGACCGTCAGTGAACTCAGCGGCGAGGCCATCAAGACCATCCTCGAGGACGTGGCCGACAACCTGTTCAATCCTGATCCGTACTACCAGCAGGGCGGCGACATGGTGCGCGTCGGCGGGTTGCGCTACACGATCGCGCCGAACGAGAAGATGGGCGCGCGCATCCGTGACCTGCGGCTGGGCGGCCGGCCGCTCGATCCCGGCAGGCGCTACAAGGTAGCCGGCTGGGCGCCGGTGGCCGAAGCCGCCCGGGACGCCGGCCACAAGCCGGTGTGGGACGTGGTCGAGACCTGGCTGCGGAGCCAGACCGGTGGACGCGTCCCGCCGCGCCGCATCAATGCCCCCGAGATCACCGGCATGGGAAGCCGGCCCGGCCCGGTGAGTTGATCGGGCGCCGGCCCTGCCGGAGGATGGCGCCGCTGTCGGGCGTCGGCCAGGCAGGTGCGTGGCGTACGGCTTGCGAAACGTCGACACCGACGCGAATCCGAGCGGCAGCACGCACCTGGGATTTCGCTGCCTCCCGATGCTGGCGCTGTCCCGCGCCGGGCGAAAGCTGGCTCGGTTGGGCGGCGTGGTGTGCGTCGCGGATCTGTAGCGCTGGCTCGCGACCGAGTCGGCGGCGCCATCCTAATCGTTGAAAGAAGCGTCCTGGACAGGGCTGCGCCGGAGGCATCGGATCGTATTGATATACTGATCCGCGGTTTTTCCCGGCGAGGATGGATTGGACAAGAGCGCTGACGCCGACGAAGTCTTCACAGCGGCCGCGGAGCTTTTCGCGCTGCTGTCGACACCGATCCGTCTCAAGATCATCAGCGCCGTGTGCCAGGGCGAGAAGAACGTGTCGGAGCTGCTGGCCGCGATCGACACCACCCAGCCGAACATGTCGCAGCACCTCGCCACGCTGTACCGCAGTGGCGTGCTGACCAAGCGGCGCGAAGGCACCCAGATCTACTACCGGCTGCAGAGCGAGCGCGTGGCCACGCTGTGCCGCGCGGTCTGCACGCAGGTTGCCATCGAACTGGATGGCGATGGAAAGGTCGCTGCGTCCGACCGCCTGGTGCCGGCTGGCGCGCGCTGACAGGAATTCCCCGGCGGTGGCGAGGGGCCGCGGCGACCCTTCCAGGGGGGGGCGTCAGCCCGGGAGGGGCTCTTCGCGGAGCCAGCAGGGAAGGCCGCCAACTTTCGCGCGGCGCTGTGCCTACTCGATGTTCTGCACCTGCTCGCGCATCTGCTCGATCGCGACCTTCATCTCGACCGAGATGTTCGTCAATTCGAGCGCCGACGACTTCGATCCCAGTGTATTGGCTTCGCGGTGCAGTTCCTGGATCAGAAAATCCAGCCGCTTGCCCAGTTCGCCGCCGGCCTTCAACAGGCGGCTGATCTCATCGAGGTGCGCGGTGAGGCGCGACAGCTCTTCCGCCACATCGATGCGCAGGGCGTAGGCGGCCGCCTCGTTCAGGGCGCGCTCCTGCAAGGCCTCCGGCGTGACGCTGCTGCCCGCGCTGGCATTGGCCAGCGCTTCGTGCCAGCGCTCCAGGAAGCGCTGCTGCTGGCGCTGGACCACCTGCGGCACCAGCGGCGCGGCTTGCGCGGCCAGTTCGCGCAGGCGGGCGATGCGTTCGTCGAGGATGGCGACCAGCCGGGCACCTTCGCGTTCGCGCGCCTCACGCAGCGCCGCCACCGCTCGGCCGGCGGCTTCCAGGGCCAGTTCATCCAGCCGCTCGGAGCCGCCCCCGGCGCGGCACCAGTTCATTGCCTCGGTCACGCTGATCGGCCGCGCCTTGGGCAGCCACGACAGCACGTTCGATTCCAGCTGGGCCAGCCGCATCAGCTGCGCGGGCTGCGGCTGTGGCCACGCACCATCGGCCTCGCGCTGCGTGGCCAGCCGCAGTTCGATCTTGCCGCGGCGGCAGGCGCCGCCGACCAGTTCCCGCAGCGCGGGTTCGAGGCCGCGCAGTTCGTCCGGCAGGCGCAGCGACAGGTCGAGGAAGCGGCCGTTGACCGACCGCAGCTCCACCAGCACCGCGGCGCCCGGGGTCGCCGGTGCGGGGGCGGGGGCGCCGCCCGGTGCGCTGGCGTGCGTTCCGGCCGCGTCGGACGCGCTGCGCGCCGTGGCGGTGGCAGTGCCAAAACCCGTCATGCTGTAGACTGGCATCGATATTTTTCGGTCGAAAAAAGCGATTATGTCAAAGCCCAAACCAGCCCCGTTGCCAGCAGGCACCGTGGTCGGGGGTTACTCGATCGTCAAGAAACTGGCAGCCGGCGGCTTCGGCGTCGTGTATCTGGCCGAAGACGCAGACCGTCATCTGGTCGCGGTCAAGGAATATCTGCCGGCCTCCCTGGCCGAACGCTCGCCCGGCGAACTCACGCCTCGGGTGAAACCCGAAAAGCAGCCGCTGTACCGCCTGGGCCTGAAGAGCTTCTTCGAGGAAGGCCGCTCGCTTGCGCAAATCTCGCATTCCAGCGTCGTCTCGGTGCTGAATTTCTTCCGCGAGAACGAAACCGTCTACATGGTGATGAACTACCTGCAGGGCGACACCCTGCAGGATTTCATCGTCACGGCCCGTGAGCTCAAGCGGGACAAGGTGTTTCGCGAGTCCACCATCCGCTCGCTGTTCGACGAGATCCTGCGCGGCCTGCGCATCGTGCACCAGCACAAGATGCTGCACCTGGACATCAAGCCGGCCAACATCTTCATCACCAACGACAACAAGGCGGTGATGCTGGACTTCGGCGCGGCGCGCGAAGTGCTCAGCAAGGAAGGCAACTTCATTCGTCCGATGTACACGCCGGGCTTTGCGGCGCCGGAGATGTACCGGCGCGACGGCACGCTGGGGCCGTGGACCGACATCTATGCCATCGGGGCGTGCATCTATGCGTGCATGCAGGGCTACCCGCCGAACGACGCGCCGCAGCGGCTCGAGAAGGATCGCCTGGCGCTGTCGTTGTCGCGCCTGCGCAATGTCTATTCGGACAACCTGATCGAGGTGACCGAGTGGTGCATGTCGCTCGATCCGCTGTCGCGCCCGCAAAGCGTATTCGCGCTGCAGAAGGAACTGTCGCGCGAGACCGAGCGCCGCTACACCAAGCTCAGCTTCAGCGAGCGGCTCAAGCTGCAGCTCGAGAACCTGAAGTCCGGCGCCAAGCCATGAAGTCGACCCGGCTCGCTGCCGCTCCCCGCCCCCGAGGGGCCCAGGCCGCCGCCTTCCGGGCGGCCGCGCGGGCGCCGGCCCGGGGCGGCGTGGTGCCGTGCAGCGGTCCAAAGAACAGTGAGCCACGGGCATGAGGTTCTCCGTCTACCAGGTCAGCCGCAAGGGCGGTCGCGAGAAGAACGAAGACCGCATGGGCTACTGCTACACGCGCAGTTCCGGCCTGTTCGCGCTGGCGGACGGCATGGGCGGCCACCCGGAGGGGGAGGTTGCCTCGCAGCTCGCGCTGCAGACGCTGGCCGCGCTGTACCAGCGTGATGCCAAGCCGGGGCTGAAGGACCCGCTGCGCTTCCTGCACGACGCCATCCTTGCCGGCCACCACCAGCTGCTGCGCTACGCCACCGACAAGGCGCTGCTCGATACCCCGCGCACCACCATCGTCGCCTGCGTGCTGCAGGGCAATGCGGCGTACTGGGCGCATTGCGGCGATTCGCGCCTGTACCTGGTGCGCGGCGACAAGCTGATCGCGCGCACCCGCGACCATTCCTACACGGAGCTGCAGGACACGATGTCGCAGGTCGTGCCGATCGCGCAGCGCTTCAACCGCAACGTGCTGTTCACCTGCCTCGGCTCGCCGGGCAAGCCGGTGGTCGACACCGCCGGTCCGCTGCTGATGCAGCCGGGCGACAAGGTGCTGCTGTGTTCCGACGGTCTGTGGGGCAGCGTGACCGACGCGGTGATCACCGAACAGCTCTCGCTGCGCCCGATTTCCGATGCCGTCCCGGAGCTTGCCGAGCAGGCGCTGCGCAATGCAGGTGCCAAGAGCGACAACGTGACCGTGCTGGCGGTGGAGTGGGAAGCGGCCGAGGACCACGAGTCCACCGTCGCCGTGTCGACGCAGGCATTGGGCGATGAGGTGTTCGCGTCCACGATCCAGGCCAGTCTCGCCGCCGGCGACGCGCCGCCGGACGAACTCGACGAGGCCGAGATCGAGCGGTCCATCCGCGAGATCAACGAGGCCATTCGCAAGTCTTCTCAAAAGAAGCACTGAGGTTTTCTCCATGACTGACTTTGTTCGCGCGGGCAGCCGCGCGGCGGATGCCATGCGTCCGGTGACGATCCAGCGCGGCTACACCCGCCATGCCGAGGGTTCGGTGCTCGTGAGCTTCGGCGACACCAAGGTGCTGTGCACCGCATCCGTCGAGGAGAAGGTGCCGCCGCACAAACGCGGCAGCGGCGAAGGCTGGGTGACCGCCGAGTACGGCATGCTGCCGCGCGCCACCCACACCCGAGGCGATCGCGAGGCCGCGCGCGGCAAGCAGAGCGGCCGCACGCAGGAGATCCAGCGGCTGATCGGCCGGTCGCTGCGCTGCGTGTTCGACCTCGCAGCGCTGGGCGAGCGCAGCATCCTGATCGACTGCGACGTGCTGCAGGCCGACGGCGGCACGCGCACCGCCGCGATCACTGGCGCCTTCGTGGCCGCGCAGGACGCTGTGAACTGGCTGATCGCGCGTGGCCTGATTAGCAGCAGCCCGATCAAGGACGCCGTGGCCGCCGTGTCGGTCGGCATCGTGCAGGGCACGCCGCTGCTGGACCTGGAATACACCGAAGACGCCGCCTGCGACACCGACATGAACGTCGTGATGACTGGGGCCGGCGGCTTCGTCGAGGTGCAGGGCACGGCTGAAGGGGCGTCGTTCTCGCGCGCCGAGATGGACGCGCTGCTGGCCCTGGCGGCCAAGGGCATCGGCGAGCTGGTGGCTGCGCAGCGCGCGGCGCTGGACCGCTGACGCACCAAGGACGCGGCATGCGCCTGGTCCTCGCTTCGAACAACGCAAAGAAGCTGGTTGAGCTGCGGGCGCTGCTGGGCGGCCTGCCGCTGGAGGTCGTGGCGCAGGGTGAACTCGGCATCGCCGAGGCCGATGAGCCGCACCACACCTTCATCGAGAACGCGCTGGCCAAGGCGCGGCACGCGGCGGCTGCCGCCGGCGGCGCCGCGATCGCCGACGACTCGGGCCTGTGCGTCGACGCGCTGGGCGGTGCACCCGGCGTGATCTCCGCTCACTTCGCCGGGGAAGTCGCCGCGGTCGACGCGGAGGGGCGCGAGGACCGGCGGCGCCGGCAGGATGCGGCGAACAACGCGCTGCTGCTGGACCGGCTTTCCGGCGTGGCCGACCGCCGCGGCCACTTCATCAGCACGCTGGTCGCGGTGCGCCATGCCGCCGACCCGGAACCGCTGGTGGCGGTCGGACGCTGGCCTGGGGAGATCCTGCACGCGCCGCGCGGCAGCGAAGGCTTCGGCTACGACCCGCTGATGTTCATTCCCGCGCTGGGCGCGACGGTGGCCGAGCTGGATGCCGCCACCAAGAATGCCCACAGCCACCGGGCGCGCTCGGCAGCGCAGCTGCTGGCGTTGCTGCGCGAGGTCTGGCACCTCGGTGCCTAGCGTTCGAAAGTGGCGGCCATGGACATCGTCGAGCGCTACCTCCGCCCGGGCACCTTGCGGCTCGGCGAATCGCCGCCGCTGTCGCTGTACGTGCACCTGCCGTGGTGCCTGGCCAAGTGCCCCTACTGCGATTTCAACTCGCATGCCGTGCCGGCCGGTGCCTTGCCGGAGCAGCGCTACCTGGATGCGGTGATCGCCGACCTCGACGCCGCATTGCCCCAGGTGTGGGGCCGGCCGGTCATCAGCGTCTTCATCGGCGGGGGCACCCCCAGCCTGTTCTCGCCTGACGGGATCGACCGGCTGCTGGCGGCGATCCGGGCGCGGCTGCCGCTGGAGCCCGGCTGCGAGATCACGTTCGAAGCCAACCCGGGGACCTTCGAGCGGGAACGCTTCAAGGCCTTCCGCGCCGCGGGCGTCACGCGCCTGTCGATCGGCGTGCAAAGCTTCGACGACGGCATGCTCAGGCAGCTGGGCCGCGTGCACGACGGCGCCCAGGCGCGCGCGGCGATCGACGAGGCGCGCGAGGCCTTCGACACCTTCAACATCGACCTGATGTACGCGCTGCCCGGCCAGACCCTGGCGCAGTTGCGCGCGGACCTGGAGACGGCGCTGTCTTTCCAGCCGCCGCACCTGTCCATCTACCACCTGACCATCGAGCCGAACACGCGGTTCGCGGTGGACACGCCGCGCAACCTTCCTGACGACGACCTGGCCAGCGACATGCTGGACCTGATCGCCGAGCGCACCGCAGCCACCGGCTTGGCGCGTTATGAGGTCTCGGCCTTCGCCCGGCCGGGGCACCGCTGCCGCCACAACCTGAACTACTGGCAGTTCGGCGACTACCTGGGACTGGGCGCCGGTGCGCACGGCAAGCTCAGCTACCCGCACCGCGTGGTGCGCCAGGTGCGTTGGCGCGAGCCGGCGACCTACATGGCGAAGGCGCTGGCCGGGCAGGCCATGAGCAACGACGATGAGGTGCCGCGCGCGCAGCTGCCCTTCGAGTTCATGCTGAACGCGCTGCGGCTGCGCGAAGGCTTTGCGCTGGTCGATTTCACCGCGCGCACCGGCCTGGCGCCGAGCGCGATCACGAAGCCGCTGGACGAGGCCGAGCGGCGCGGCTTGATCCAGCGCGACTTCAACCGCGTGTGGCCGACCGAGCGCGGCTTCGATTTCCTGTCCGACCTGCAGTCGCTGTTCCTGCCGCCGGCGTGATGCCGGCCGCGCGATCGGGCCCGCAGCATCGCGGTTGCCTGAGGCCGCCCCTCACCGCCGGCACGCCCGGCTTCCTATGAGGTCCGCCGGCGCCCGACCACCGGGCGCCTGGAGGCCAGCCGGGCCGGATTCGGGGTGTCGGCCAGCTCGCGCGCGGATTGCGCCAGCTCTTCCCGCAACCAGGCCTCGAAGGCCCGCAGCGGCGGCCAGTCCGCCAGGGCCGGAGGATGCACGAACCAGAATGTGTCGATGCCTTCACCTTGCTGGGTGGTGGGCGAGATGCGCGCAAGCCGGCCATCGCGCAGGGCGTCCGCGGCCAACAGCTCGCGGGCCAGCGCCAGGCCCAGGCCTTGCTCGGCCGCCTGCAGCATCAGTCCCGCGTCGTTGAAGCTGGCCACCGGGTTGACGCGCGCGCTGACGCCCTGTGCGGCGAACCAGTCCTGCCACATCGCCGCACCGCCCAGCAGCGGCATGTCCAGCATCTTCGCGATCGGTTCGCCGCGCAGGCGGGCGGCGATGTCGGGCGCGGCGACGACGATGCGCGGGGAGTCGATCAAGCGCTCCGCCTGCAGGCCGCGCCAAGGGCCCGAGCCCTGGCGCAGCGCGACGTGGAAGCCATCGCGCTGCAGGTCGACCAGGCGCAGCGAGGCCTCGAGTTCGAGGGCGATGCAGGGATGGCGCTGGCGCCAGCGGCCCATGCGCGGCAGCAGCCAGCGCTGGGCGAACGAGGGCAGCAAGGTGACGCGCACGCACTGCTCGTCGCCCTGCGCTGCGGCGGCCGCGGCGCGCAAGCCATCGTCCAGCTGGGCCAGCGCGGTCTCGGTGGCGCGCAGCAGGGCGGCGCCCGCGGCGTTCAGCGCCAGCCGGCGGCCACCGCGGTCGAACAGCGGGAAGCCGATCTGCGCTTCCAGCAGCTTGATCTGCTGGCTCACGGCGCTGTGCGTCAGGTGCAGTTGCTCGGCCGCGGCGCGCAGGTTCTGGCGCATGGCGACGACCTTGAAGGTGGGCAGGGTGTGCAGGGGCAGGCGGGCCATGCTGGTAAGCATAGACGACCAATATGGCCAGAAAGTATCGATTTCCCGCGGGCGGCTGGATGTCTATGCTTACCAGCACTTGATTCCTGCCGCCAATGGAGCCCGACATGAATGCCTGCTGCAACACGATGCCCGTCACGATCCCGCTGCACCGGCCGCTGTGGGAACGCATCACCCTTCGATTCGCCGAAGCGTGGCGGCAATGGAGCAGCCGCCGTGACAAGGGCCTGCAGGCGATGAACCTGCGTGAAGCGATGGCCTTGAACGACCATTTGCTGCGCGACATCGGTGTCTCCGAGGCCTTGCGCGACGAGGCGGCAGTCCGGCGCGGCCTCGACTCGATGGCAGCGCACGTCGCGCAGGGCGACCTTGCCGGGCGGGGGCGCAACTGGTACGGCTGAGCCGCGGCGGCACCGTCTTGAGTGGGCGACATTCCGTCAGGGCGATGCCTCACTAGCTTGTAGGAGACGCGGCCCCTCGGGATACTGGGTCGGGACCGTTGGGGTCTCGACACAGGAGACAAAGGTGGCCACCAGCCTTGTTTTCATCGACGCCCGCGTCGAAGATGCCGCATCCCTGATCGCCGCAATGCCGGCCGGGACCGAAGTGGTCCTGCTCGAGCGCTCTGCCGATGGCTGGCAGCAGATGGCCGAGTACCTCGAAGGGCGGAGCGGCATCGACCAGATCCACTTCCTGTCCCACGGCCGGCCCGGGGCCATCCAGGCCGGCAGTGCCTGGCTCGACCTCGGGAACATCGACGAGCATGCTGCCGCACTGCAGCAGATCGGCAGTGCCCTGGCCGCCGACGGTGACTTCCTGATCTACGGCTGCAACGTGGCAGCCGATGGCGGCCGGCTGAACGATCGGCTGGCGCAGTTGCTGGGCGCCGACGTGGCGGCGTCAACCGATGCCACCGGTGCCGCGCGGCGTGGCGGCGACTGGGTGCTGGAGTCGCGGCGGGGCGAGGTGAAGGAAGACTTCGGCGCCATCTTCGCGGGCAGCGGCTATGCCCAACTGCTCGTCGCACCGGCTGACGAGGACTTTGGTGGTTACGCCGCCGATGGCGGAACGGTGGCGACGCCCAGAACGCTCACCGGCTTCGTCTACGAGGCCAATGGCGGCGCCACGACCTTCATAACGGACACCGTCACCCAGAACCTGTCCGTCGGCTCCGGCCAGGTGCTGCTGATGAATGCCGATGACAGCATGACGGCCACCTATGTCGAGTTCCATTCGTCGGCGCTGTCGGACAACTTCAAGCTCGTCTCGCTGGTGATCGAGTCGTACACCGCAGGCTGGACGGATGCGTTCACCATCACCGGCTACGACGGTGGCAGCGGCACCACGGCCGTGGCCAGCGACACCGTGAACCTGGCCGCGTCGGACGCGACGGGTTCGATCACCTATGTCAAGCACCTCACGGCGGTCGCCGGCACGTTGACCTTCGATGCGACCTGGCAGAACGTCGACACGATTCGCTTCACGAAGAACGACGGCAATTCCGGGCCGAAGTTCGCGCTGGACGACATCGATATTTCCGCAGCGGTCGATCCGGCGATCACGAGCGCCACCTACGACGCCAGCACCGGCGTGCTGGCGGTGACCGGTACCGACCTGACCAATGGCGGCACCATCGACGTCAGCAAGTTGACGCTGAGCGGCCAAGGCGGCGGCACCTACACGCTGACGACGCCCAACGTCACCGCCTCCAGCACGACGGCGTTCTCCGTGACGCTGAACGCGGCGGACAAGATCGCGGTGAATGGCCTGCTGAACAAGAACGGCACCACGTCCGTCGGTGGCACCACCTTCAATCTGGCGGCCGATGCCGGCTGGCACCAGGCGGCCCATGCCTCGGCAGACCTCGCTGGCAACGGCGTGACGGTGAGCAACGTGGCCTCGCCCACCATCACCTCGGCCACCTATGACGCGAGCACGCACGTGCTGACGGTGACCGGCACGAACCTCGTGCGCACGGTGGGCAACAACAACGACATCACCGTGGCCAACCTGACGCTCACGGGCGAGGGCGGCGTGACGCGCACGCTGACGACGGGCGACGTCGACATCACGAACGAGACGACGTTCGCGGTCACCCTGAACGGGGCCGACCAGGCGGTGGTCGAGACCTTCTTCAACAAGAACGGCACTGCCTCGACCGGCGGCAGCACCTACAACCTGGCCGCCGCGGACGACTGGGACAGCGTCATCAACGACACCGACATTTCCGACGCGAGCGCGGGCGTGACGGTGTCCAACGTGCCGGTACCGACGATCACCTCCGCCACGTACGACGTCGCCACCGGCTCGCTGGTGGTCGCCGGCACGGGCCTGCTGTCGCTCAACGGCGCGACCAACGACATCGTCGCCAACAAGTTCACCCTTACCGGCGAAGGCGGCGCCACCTACACGCTGACCGACACGGCCAACGTCGACATCAGTTCGGCCACCGCTTTCACGCTGACGCTCAGCGCCACCGACCAGGCCGGCATCGCGGGGCTCTTCAACAAGAACGGCAGCGCCTCCACCGGTGGTACGACCTACAACCTGGCCGCGGCGGAGGACTGGACGGCCGGTGCAGATCCATCGGTCGCGGTGGCCGATGCCGCCGGCAACGGCATCACCGTCAGCAACGTGCCGGTGCCGACCATCACCTCCGCGACCTACGACGCGAGCACCGGCTCGCTCGTCGTCACCGGCACCGGCCTGCGCTCGATCAATGGCGCCGCCAACGACATCGTCGCCAACAAGTTCACCCTCGCGGGCGAAGACGGCAGCACCTACACCCTGACCGACACGGCCAACGTCGAGATCGGCTCGGCCACCGGCTTCACGCTCACGCTCAGCGCGACGGACCGGGCCGCCGTGGCCAGCATCGTCAACAAGAACGGCACCTCGTCCACCGGCGGCGCCACCTACAACCTGGCGGCCGCGGAGGACTGGGCGGCCGGCGCCGATGCGGCGGTGGCCGTCGCCGACACCACCGGCAACGGCATCACGGCCAGCAACGTGGCCGCGCCGGCCATCACCTCGGCCACCTACAACGCCGCGACGGGGGCGCTGGCCGTCACCGGCACCGGATTCCCCTCGCTCACCGGCGGCAGCAACGACATCGTCGCGAACAAGTTCACCTTCACCGGTGAGGGCGGGGTCACCTATACCCTGACCGACACGGCCAACGTCGACATCGCGTCGGCCACCGCCTTCACGCTGACGCTCAGCGCCACAGACCGGGCCGCGGTCGGCACGATCGTCAACAGGAACGGCAGCTCGTCGACCAGCGGCACCACCTACAACCTGGCCGCGGCCGAGGACTGGGCGGCCGGGGCCGACGCGTCGGTCGTGGTGGCCGACAGCACCGGCAATGGCATCACCGCGAGCAACGTGGCGGCACCGGCCATCACCTCGGCCACCTACAACGGCAGCACCGGCGCGCTGGTGGTGACGGGCACCGGCTTCCTCTCGCTCTCGGGCTCCGCGAACGACGTCGTCGCCAACAAGTTCACCCTGGTCGGCGAAGGCGGCGGCACCTATACGCTGACCGACACGGCCAACGTGGAGATCAGTTCGGCCACCTCGTTCACGCTGACGCTGAGCGCCGCCGACCAGCTGGCGCTGGAGAGCGTCATCAACAAGAACGGCACGTCGTCGGTCGACGGCACCACCTACAACCTGGCCGCGGCCGAGGACTGGGCCGCCGGCGCCGATGCAGCCGTGGTGGTCGCCGACACCACCGGCAACGGAATCACGGCCAACAACGTCGCGATGCCGGTGATCACCAGCGCCACCTACGACGCTTCGACCAACGTGCTCAGCGTCTCCGGCCTTCGCTTCGTCGCCAACGGCGGCGCGCTGAACGACGTGGCGGTCTCGCTGCTGACCCTGACCGGCGAGGGCGGCAGCTACACGTTGACCTCGAGCGACGTCGAGATCAGCAGCGCGACGAGCTTCTCGGTGACGCTGAACGCCGCCGACCAGATCAACGTCGAAGGCCTGCTGAACAAGAACGGCACCAGCTCCAGCGGCGGCACCACCTACAACCTGGCCGCCGCGGACAACTGGATGGCGGCCGTCGCACTGAATGCCGACCTGACCGGCAACGGCGTGACGGTGAGCAACACCCAGTCACCCAGCATCACCTCGGCCACCTACGACGCCGGTTCCGGCGCGCTGGTGGTCACAGGCACCAACTTCGTCAAGGCGGTGGGCGCGACGAATGACGTCGTGGCCAACAAGTTCACGCTGACCGGCGAGGGCGGCGCCACCTACACGCTGACCGACACGGCCAATGTCGAGATCACGTCCGCCACCACCTTCACGCTCACCCTCAGCGCCACCGACCGCGCGGCGCTGAACCAGGTCGTCAACAAGAACGGCACCACGTCCACCACCGGCGCCACCTACGACCTGGCGGCGGCCGAGGACTGGCTGGCCGGCGTCGATGCCGCGGCCACCATCGCCGATGCCAGCGGCAACGGCGTGACGGCCAGCAACGTCGCGGTGCCGACCATCACCTCGGCCACCTACGACTACACGAGCAACGTGCTCACGGTCACCGGCACCGGCTTCCTGAAGCGCGACGGGGCCACCAACGACATCGACGTCAGCAAGCTCACGATCACCGGCGAGGGCGGTGCCACCCACACGCTGACCGGTGCCGGCGTCGAGATCACCAGCGCCACCAGCTTCGCGGTGACGATGGCCGCGGCCGACCTGCCGCTGGTCGAACGGCTGCTGAACCAGAACGGCACGGCCTCGTCCGACGCGACCACCTACAACCTGGCCGCCGCCGAGGACTGGGCCGCCGGTGCCGATGCCGCCGTCGTCGTGGCCGATGCGGCCGGCAACGGCATCACCGTCAGCAACTACGCCGCGCCCACGATCACCAGCGCCACCTACGATGCATCGTCCGGCGCGCTGGTGCTCACCGGCACCAACTTCGTCGCGCTGGCGGGCGCGGCGAACGACGTGGTGGCCAGCAAGCTCACCTTCACCGGCCAGGGCGGCGCCACCTACACGCTGACCGACACGGCCAACGCCGAGCTGACGAGCGCCACCAGCGCCTCGCTGACGCTGTCCGCCACCGACCGGCTGGCGCTGCAGGCGGTGCTGAACAAGGACGGCACCGCGTCCACCGGCGGCACCACCTACAACCTGGCCGCCGCCGAGGACTGGATGGCCGGCAGCCCGGCCGCGGTGGCGGTGGCCGACCTGGCCGGCAACGGCGTCACCGTGTCGAACGTCGTGCCGCCGGCCATCAGCACCGCCAGCTACAACGCCGACACCGGCGTGCTCACCGTGGCCGGCAGCAACATGCAGGGCCAGGGCGGGCTGAACAACGACGTCGCCGTCAACAAGCTGACGCTCACCGGCGAGGGCGGCGCCACCTACACGCTGACCAGCGGCGACGTCGACATCGCCCACAGCGGCAGCTTCAGCGTGACGCTGAACGCCACCGACCGCAATGCGCTGGCCTTGATGATCAACGCCAACGGCACGGCCTCCACCGGCGGCACCACCTACAACCTGGCCGCCGCGGACGACTGGAACATCCCGGCCACGAACGGCGACACCTCGAAGGCGACGACCGGCGTCAACGTCAGCAACGTGCCGGTGCCCACGATCACTTCGGCCGCGTACGACGCCACGGCCGGAACCCTGGTGGTCACCGGCACCGGCTTCTCCCACCGCGCGGGCAGTGCGAACGACGTCATCGCGTCGAAGTTCATGCTGGTCGGTGAAGGCAACGTGGCGGTGCTGCTGGGCGGGGTCGACAACGTCGAGGTCAGCTCGCCGACGCAGTTCACGATCAGCTTCAACGCCGGCACGCGCGACTCGGTGAACCAGCTGCTCAACCGCAACGGCACCACGTCGGCCGGCGGCACGGCCTACACGCTGTCCGCCGCGGAAGACTGGCTGGCCGGCGCGGCCAGCGCCGTCGTCATCGCCGACAGCGGCAACCCGGTGACCGTGAGCAACATGCCGGTGCCCACCATCACTTCGGCCACCTACAACGCCAGCGCCGGCACGCTGGTGGTGACCGGCAGCGGCTTCGTCGCGGCCTCGGGCGTCGCCAATGACGTGGTGGCGGGCAAGTTCACGCTGACCGGCGAAGGCGGCGCCACGCACACCCTGTCGAGCACCGCGTCGGTCGACATCAGCTCCGGCACCAGCTTCACGCTGACCCTCGGCGCGGCCGACCGCCAGGCGCTGGCGGCGCTGCTGAACAAAAACGGCAGCAGCTCGGTCGGCGGCACCACCTACAACCTGGCCGCCGCCGAGGACTGGGCGGCCGGCGCCGATGCCGCGGTGGTGGTGGCCGACCTGACCGGCAACCCGATCACCGTCAGCGCCGTGCCGGTGCCCGCGATCACCGGCGCCGCGTACAACGCGCAGACCGGCGTGTTGAGCGTCACCGGCGCCAACCTGCTGGCCAAGCCGGGGGCCAGCAACGACATCATCGTCAGCCGGCTCACCGTCAATGGCGCCAACGGCAACGGCCGGGTATTGACCAGCACCGACGTCGAGATCAGCAGCGCCAGCGGCTTCAGCATCCAGCTGAACGAGGCCGACCGCGCCGCGCTGGCCCTGCTGTTCGACCGCAATGGCAGCAGCTCCGCCGGTGGCGCGATGTACAGCCTGTCGGCCGCGGACGACTGGAACGCGGCGGTCACCGATGGCGACACCTCGGACACGATCAACCCGATCGAGGTCAGCCAGATCCCGGTGGTGGTGCCCACCATCACCTTGGCCGCCTACAACGGCGACACCGGCACGCTGGTGGTCACCGGCACCAACTTCCCCGCCGCACCCGGGGTGGGCAACGACATCGACCTCAGCAAGCTCAGCCTGGTCGGCCAGGGCAGCGCCAGCTTCACGCTCAGCGGCTCGGTCGAGCGTGAGTCGGCGACGCAGTTCACCGTCATCCTCAGCGCCGCCGACCGCACGGCGCTGAACGCGGTGCTGAACAAGAGCGGTACCAGCGCCGCCGACGGCAGCGCCTACAACCTGGCCGCGGCCGAGGGCTGGGCCGCGGGCCTGGACCCGAGCGCCAACGAGGCGGACCTGACGGGCAACGCCGTCACCGTGACGCTGACCCCCGCGCCGCCGCCGGAGGACGTGGACGGCGCCACCGTCATCACCGACACCACCACCCAGCCCGACGGCGCGACCCAGACCACGCAGACCGTGCAGCCGGTGGCGCCGAACCGCGAGGACGACCCGAGCACGCCCAACCAGGACCGCGCGGACATCCCGTTGGCCACGGGCGCTGCCAGCGAGCCCCTGATCGTCGCGGCGCTGCCGGTGGGCATCGGCCTGGTGTCCTCCGGCACCAGCGGCGGCACCCGCACGCTGGAACAACGCCTGACCGACGCGGCCACGCCGCTGACCGACTCGGGCAGCCTGGCGGCCATCGTGCAGAACGGCATCCAGGCCTTCGTGGCCGGGACGCCCAGCGAGCCGGCCGTGACGGTGCGCACGCTGGCCCTCACCGTGGCGCCCGGCACCGGCACGCCGCCGAACGTGCCGATCCTGATCACAGGCGCCAGCGGCCTGGGTGAGGGCGATGCGGCCGAGCCGCAGCGCCAGGAGGCGCTGGTGATCGACGCGCGGGCCTTGCCCGACGGCAGCGTGCTGCAGCTGGACAAGGTGGAGTTCGCGATCGTCATCGGCAACGTGCGCGTCATCGGGGGTGAAGGGCGCAACTTCGTCGTCGGCGACGCCGAGGACCAGGTGATCCTGCTCGGGCCGGAGGACGACGTGCTGCGCGGTGGCGGCGGCAACGACACCGTGGCTTCCAAGGGCGGCGACGACCAGCTCTTCGGCGACGCCGGCAACGATCGGGTCATCGGCGGCGCCGGCAACGACGTGCTCGAAGGCGGCACCGGCAACGACGTGCTGCAGGGCAGCTCGGCCGAAACCGGCACCTGGCGCTTCCAGGTCAATTCCGCCGGCGAAGTCCTGACCCGCTTCAACAGCGCCGATGCCGCGCTGTCCGGCATCGCCTCGTTCAGCCAGACGGGACCCTGGGTGGATGCCAACGGCGCGCGCGCGACGGACGAGCGCGTGGCCTTCAGCTTCGAGGACGTGGGCAAGCTGCAGGCGCTGGCGCTGCTGCACCAGGCGGTGGTGGACCGGCTGCCCACGCTCGAGGAGCTGAACTACTACTCCGGCCTCGGGCTGGACGCGATGCAGCTGGCGCAGGTGGCCTACGACTACCACGCGCACCAGACCGATGCCGCGGCCAAGCCGCTGCAGGAGCAGGTGCGCAGCCTGATCGAGACGGTGTGGGGCGCGGGCGAAGCCACCGATGCGCTGGTGCCCGTGGGGGTGGACTACATCAACGCCGGCGGCAGCTGGGCGGGCGGCTTGCTCTACCTGGCGAACAGCGCGGCCAGCATGGCGCTGCTGACCGACAACGACGGCAACCTGTCGCTGGCCCAGCCCTACGCCGGCGGCGAGTTCGGCTGGATGGGCGACCTGGGCGACGACGTGCTGCGCGGCGGCGACGGCAACGACCGCCTGGTCGGCGGCCACGGTGCCGACACGCTGGACGGCGGCGACGGCACCGACCTGGCCGTCTTCACCGGCACGCTGTCGGAGTTCCGCTTCAGCTTCGAGGGTGCCGGCGCCGCGCGCACGCTGCTGCTGCAGAACGTGCACGGCGGTCCGGTGGACCGGCTGTCAGGCGTCGAGTACCTGCAGATCGGCACCACCTATTACGCGATGGACGCGGCCAGCGCGGCGCTGCCTTCCGGGCAGAGCTTCATGCTGGCCGACCACGTGGACCTGGTGGGCGTGGCCGAGCTGCAGCAGGTGGGCATCCCGGGGGTGTGACGGCTCGGTACGCCGGCCGGCGTGCCGAGCCCATGGCGTTCAAAAGGCGCGGCCACGGAAGCGGCGGCGCCTTCGCAGGGGCGCGCGGGCCCGGCCCGCGCCGCGGGGTCAGACGCGGTGGATCGCCGCGCCCACCGTCGTGCGCAGCCGCTCCAGCAGCGCCGGCGCGATGCGCTGCAGCGGCAGCACCTCGTCCGCGGCGCCATGGGCGATGGCCTCGCGCGGCATGCCGAAGACGACGCAGCTCGCCTCGTCCTGGCAGATGTTGTAGCTACCGGCGTCCTTCATGGTCTTCATCGCGCGGGCACCGTCGGCGCCCATGCCGGTCAGCATCACGCCGAGCGCGTTCTGGCCGACGACGCGCGCGGCCGATTCGAACAGCACCTCGACCGAGGGCTTGTGGCGGTTCACCGGCTCGCCGTCGCGCACGCGGGCCACGTAGTTGGCGCCCGAGCGTTCCACCGACAGGTGCAGCCCGCCCGGCGCGATGTAGGCATGGCCGGGCAGCACGCGCTCGTTGTCCACCGCTTCCTTGACGCGGATGCGGCACAGGCCATCGAGGCGCGCCGCATAGCTGCGCGTGAAGCCGGCCGGCATGTGCTGCGTGATGACCACCGCGGGCGCATCGGCCGGCAGGTTCATCAGCACTTCCTTGGTCGCTTCGGTGCCGCCGGTGGAGGCGCCGATGAAGATGATCTTCTCCGTCGAGAGCCGGCCCAGCGAGGCCACCGGCGCCGCGGGCCGCACGCCGGCCGGGGCCGGGGTGCCGGGGGCGGAACCTGGCGGCGGCGCCGCGGGCGGCAGGCGCCGCACGTGCGCCTTCGACGCGGTGCGCACCTTCTCGGTGATGTCCTCGGCCAGCTGGCGCAGGCCATCGGCGACGCCGATCTTCGGCTTGGCGACGAAGTCGATCGCGCCCAGCTCCAGCGCGCGCAGCGTCACCTCGGCGCCGCGCTCGGTCAGCGTGCTGACCATCACCACCGGCATCGGCCGCAGCCGCATCAGCTTGGACAGGAAGTCGATGCCGTCCATGCGCGGCATCTCGACGTCCAGCGTGATCACGTCCGGATTCAGGTTGCGGATCATCTCGCGCGCGACGTAGGGGTCGCTGGCCGCGCCGATGCATTCCATGTCCGGCTGCTTGTTGATGATCTCGGCGAGCAGGCCGCGCACCAGCGCGGAATCGTCCACCACAACCACTTTGGTTTTCGACATGGGCTTGTTCTCCGTTCTCGTCGTCCAGCCGGGTCAGAACAAGTCCACCGAGCCACCACCCGTGCTCGTCGGCACCGCCTTCTGGGCCGCCGCACGGTCCTGCGCCACCAGCGCCTCGGCATTCGTCGGCGCCAGGCGCTTGACCATGGCCTTGCCGCTGCCCGGCAGGAAGCACACCTTGCGCGGGTAGATGTCCATCACGTCCTTGCTGACGATGGGAATGCGCTCGGTATGCAGGTAGTCGATGACGAACTTCGTGTTGCGCTCGCCCACGTTCAGGCTGTTCATGCCGCTGATGACGGCACCGCCGCCGAAGACCTTGGCTTCCATCGTCAGGCGCGAGGCGCCGCGCTTCATCATCTCGTTGATCAGCAATTCCATGGCGTACGAGCCATAGCGGCCCGAGTCACCGCTGCCTTCCGGCAGCATGAAGTGGTTCATGCCGCCGATGCGGCGGTCGCGGTCCCACAGGCAGGCGGCGATGCAGGAGCCCAGCGTGGTCGTGATCAGCAGGTCCTCTTCGTGGACGAAGTACTCGCCGGGCAGCACCTTGACCGCATCGTTCTTGAAATGCGCATCCCAGAAGAAGAACGACGCTTCGCCCGGCTTGCGCGAGGCGGCCTTCAGCTTCTCGAGCCGCGGCGTGGAGTTCAGCGCGCTGCTGGCGAGCGGGGGGCGCGGGGGCGGCATCAGGCCGGTGGCGGCAGGCAAGGGCATCATGGGGCGGTCGGTCCTGAGCTGCTGGTTTGTTGTCGGCTGAACGGCGTGGTGTCTTGAGCGCGCACGGGCGGCGGTCAGACCTTCTGGTAGATCGTCTTGCCGCGCAGCTTGAACAAGTCGCGCGAGTCGGTGAAGTTCTCGGAGTGGCCGACGTACAGCAGGCCCCCCGGCCGCAGCACGCGGTGCATGTGCTGCAGCACCTGGCGCTGAGTGGGCGCATCGAAATAGATCATCACGTTGCGGCAGAAGATGATGTCGAAGGGCTCGCCGAGGGCCCAGTCGCGGCTCATCAGGTTGAACGGGCGGAACTCGATCAGCCGCGCCAGTTCCGGCTTGACGCGGATGAAGCCGGCGTTCGAACCCTTGCCGCGCAGGAAGTGGCGCTGCAACCGCTGCGGTGTCAGGCCGCGCGACTCGGCGTCGTACACGCCGCGCTGTGCGGTGGCGAGCACCTTGGTGTCGATGTCGCTGGACAGGATGCGCACCGGCGCGGCCGGGCCCAGCGCCTCGGCCACGGTCATGGCGATCGAGTAGGGCTCCTCGCCGGTCGAGGCGGCGCTGCACCAGATGCGCAGGTTCTGTCCTGCTCGGGCCTTCAGGTCGTCGGCCAGCGCAGTGAAATGGTGGTCCTCGCGGAAGAACGAGGTCAGGTTGGTCGTCAGGCAGTTGATGAACTCCTGCCATTCGGCATCGCCGCTCGGGCCGGTGTTCGACTGCAGCCACTGCAGGTAGCTGGCGAAGCTGCGGTGGGTGGTCTCGCGCAGGCGGCGCGACAGGCGGCTGTACACCATCGCCTGCTTGCCGGCATGCAGGCTGATGCCGGCGCGCTGGTAGATCAGCTCGCGCACCTTGTCGAAATCGGCTTTCGAGAACGTGAATTCCTGCTCGACAGTGCCAGCCGGCGAGGCGGCGGCGGGGCTGGCAGTGCGGTTCGGAGAAAGCAGTTCGGTCATGGCATGGGCATGGGCTGGCCGTGTGGCGCTTCTGCGATTTCGGCAGTTGGCTGGCAGTCTGAATGACCACCCCCGCGCTTGAGGTGTGGAAGTGGCCTGGGAATGGGCCGCTATTCACGCCCCTGATCGCGGCAGGGCCACTGCTAGACTGCCGCCCATCTCCTCCCGCCACCGTGGACGCGCCCCACCGCCAGCCCCCATCCTCCGCAGAACCCGACGTGCTGCGGCTGGACATGGCACTGGCCTTGCTGCGCCACGCCGGCCACGAACTGCCGACCGGCGTGCCCGGTTCCGAAGCCTGGCTGCAGCAGCTGATCGATCGGCTCGTCGACCTCTCCAGCCGCGATCCCATGACCGGCCTGGCCAACCGCCGCCACTTCGAACTGGCCTTGTCGCGCGAGGTCGACCGCGTTGCGCGCTCCGGCGAGTCCGCGCTGCTGCTGGCGGTGGACATCGACCATTTCAAGCGCATCAACGACACCCACGGCCATGCGGTGGGCGACCAGGTGATCCGCGCCGTCGGCGAGGCCCTGGCCGTCACCGTGCGGCCGATGGACCTGGTGGCGCGCATCGGCGGGGAAGAGTTCGCGATCGTGCTGCCCAACTGCCCGGCCGCCTTCGGGCCGCAGGTGGCGGCGCGCATCCGCCAGCGCGTCGCCCGCACCCTGGTGCTGCTGGCCGACGGGCGCTCCGTCGCGGTCACGGTCAGCGTGGGCGGCGCATTTGCCCAGCAATGGGTGCGCTCGTCGGCCGAGTTGTGGCTGGAGCGGGCCGACCGCCAGCTGTACCGGGCCAAGGCCGAAGGGCGCGACCGCGTCTGCCTCGAAGCCTCGGCCGTGCCGCACGTCAGCGCCGAAGAGAAGGGCTTGCTGTTCGGTACCTCCCAGTTCCAGGATCTCGAATGACGCCTGTGTCCCATCCGGCCCCTTCGGCGCCCTCGGGCCCCGCCGCCCCGCCGCCGGCACCGAGCGCCATCACGGCCCCGGCTGCGGCGGGCCCGGCCAAGGGCGCCCGCATCACCGCCGTCACCAGCGGCAAGGGCGGCGTCGGCAAGACCTTCGTCACAGCCAACCTCGCGGCCGCGCTGGCGCGCCGCGGCGAGCGCGTGCTGGTGCTGGACGCCGACCTGGGCCTGGCCAACATCGACGTGGTGCTGAACCTCTATTCGCGGCTGACGCTGCACGACGTCTTCACCGGCCGCACGCCGCTGGACGACGCCATCCTGCCGGCGCCGGGCGGCTTCTCGGTGCTGCTGGCAGGCTCCGGCCTCGTCGAGTATTCGCGCATGACGCCCGAAGTACGCGACAAGCTGCTCGAGGTCATCGGCCGCGTCCGCCCGCGCTACGACCACATCCTGCTGGACACCGGCGCCGGCATCTCCGACGTGGTGCTGTTCACCGTCTCGCTGGCCGACGAGGTGCTGATCGTCGCGACGCCCGAACCCACCTCGCTGGCCGACGCCTACGCCACCGTCAAGGTGCTGGCCGCGACCCAGTCGCTGCGGCCGATGCGGCTGCTGGTGAACCAGACGCAGAAGAGCGGCGAAGGCCGCGCGGTGCGTTCCCAGCTGCAGCAGGTGGTGGACCGTTTCGTCAACGCCACGCTGCCGCAGCCGGTCAAGCTGGACCACGTGGGCGACGTGCCGCAGGACACCGCCGTGCGGGAAACCGTTCAGCGCCGCCAGCTGCTGCTGGAATCGCTGCCGGGCAGCGCCGCCGCGCAGGCGCTGGTGGCGGTCGCCGGCCGCATCGCGGGAGACAGAGGATGAGCGACGCCGACGCACCGGCGCAGACCACGGCCTACGAGTGGATCGGCGGCGACGCGCAGGTTCGCGCGCTGGCCGACCGCTTCTACGACCTGATGGACCTGGAGCCGGCCTATGCCGAGCTGCGGGCCCTGCACCCCACCACGCTGGAGGGGTCGCGCGACAAGCTCTACTGGTTCCTGAGCGGCTGGCTCGGGGGGCCCAACCACTACATCGAGCGCTTCGGGCACCCGCGGCTGCGCGCGCGGCACCTGCCGTTCAAGATCGGCATCCGCGAGCGCGATCAGTGGATGGCTTGCATGCTGCAAGCCATGCAGGAGCTGGCGGTGGACCCGGCGCTGGCCGAGCGCCTGGCCGAGAGCTTCTTCGGCACCGCCGACTGGATGCGAAACCAAGGCTCCTGACCAGGGCCGGCGCCGAGCCGTTCCCAAGCCGCCCACGGCCACGCAGGTCATTCCCACGCGGCCGATTCCCCGCGCGGCCCATTTCCCTCGCGACCCATCTCCCTCGCGGCCCATATCCAAGCGGCCCATATCCAAGCGGCCCATATCCAAGCGGCCCATGGCCGGTCGCCCGTCCGGCGGCGGCGGCTGGGCGCCGCGGCCCGCGGCCCGGTGCGCCCGTCAGCCGGCCAGCAGCACGATCAGGGCGCCCGCGCCGCCTTGCGGCCCGCTGGCCTGCGCGAAGGCGATCACCTCGGCGCTTTGCGCCAGCCAGCGCTGCACCTTGGCCTTCAGCACCGGCTTGCGCCCGGGCGAGCCATGGCCCTTGCCGTGCACCACGCGCACGCAGCGCATGCCGCGCCGCTGGCATTCGTTCAGGTACTCCACCAGCGCCTGGCGCGCCTCGTCCCGGTTCAGGCCATGCAGGTCCATCTGGCCCTGGATGGCCCAGTGGCCGCGGCGCAGCTTGGTGGTCACCTCCGGGCCGATGCCAGGGCGGCGGAAGCTCAGGCCGTCGTCGGTCAGCAGCAGCGACTCGAGGTTGACCTCGTCCGACAGCGACTCGCGCACCGCGGCCTGTTCGTCCAGCTCGCGCTGGCGCGGGTGGGGCGGGGGCTTGGGCCGGTCCAGTTCGGCCAGACCGCGGTCGCGCAGCCGGTGCACCGGTCCGACGCTGCGCGCGAACAGATCGTGCTGCGCCTGCTCGCGGCGCTGGCGGTCGCGTTCGCGCAGCGCGCGCTCGGCCGCTTCGCGCTGGGCCCGCTGGACCGCGGCGCGGGCGTTCTGCCAATGCCCGCCCAGGTCGGCGAGGCTGCGGATCTTCACAACAGTCCCCGCTCCGCGAAAGACACCACCGTGCCGCGCCCGACCACCAGGTGGTCCAGCACCCGAACGTCCACCAGCTGCAGCGCGGACTTCAGCGTCTGCGTCAGGAATTCATCCGCACGGGACGGTTCGGCCAGGCCGGAAGGGTGGTTGTGCGCCAGGATCACCGCGCCCGCATTCAGTGCCAAGGCGCGGCGCACCACTTCGCGCGGGTAGACGCTGGTCTGGTTCAGCGTGCCGCGGAACATCTCGTCCCACTGCAGCAGGCGGTGCTGGCTGTCGAGGAAGAGCACCGCGAACACCTCGTGCGGCAGGCGGCCCAGCTGCAGGTGCACGTAGTCCTTCACCGCGGCGGGGGATTCGAAGACCGGCGCGGCCTCCAGCTTCTGCGCCAGCGCGCGGCGCGCCATCTCGATCACCGCGACCAGCTCGGCGCGCTTGGCCGGCCCCAGGCCCTTGATCGTCGGCAGCGCGCTGCCGCTGGCCTGCAGCAGCCCTCCGAAGCCGCCGACTCGCTGCAGCACGTGCTCGGCCAGCTGAAGCACGCCCTGGCCACGCACGCCGGTGCGCAGCAGCAGGGCCAGCAGCTCCGCATCGGCCAGCGCGGCGGGGCCCAGCGCCAGCAATTTCTCGCGCGGACGCGCACCCGGGGGAAGTTCCTTGATCGACATCGTTCCAGCGCCCCCGGGGGGCGCCCCTAGAATTGCGGCAGTCTAGTCGCGCCCCGCGGCAGTCCATCTCCCCCATTGGCGTGAACACCATTCAGGAGGGGTCGTTCCTGACCCTGCATTACCGCCTCGCCGGCCCCGATGGCGGCGACGTCGTCAACACCTTCGGCGGCCAGCCCGCCACGCTGTCGCTCGGCACGGGGCAACTCGCGCCGGCCATGGAGGCGCGGCTGATCGGCCTGCCCGAAGGCGCGCACGAGCGTTTCACGCTGCAGCCCGGCGAGGCCTTCGGCGAGCGCAACCCGGACATGGTGCAGCGCGTGAAGCGTGCGCTGCTCGACGAGTTGGGCGATCCCGATGCCGAATACAGCCTCGGCGACGTGGTGCAGTTCCCCACGCCGGACGGCCAGGGCGCCTACGCCGGCGTCGTGCGCGAGCTGGGTCCGGACTGGCTGCTGTTCGACTTCAACCACCCGCTGGCGGGGCAGCCCGTGACCTTCGAGGTCCGGGTGATCGGAATCCTGTGATGACCGCGCAGCCGCAAGTCGACGAAGTGCTGCTCGCCGAGCCTCGTGGCTTCTGTGCCGGGGTCGACCGTGCCATCGAGATCGTCGAACGGGCGATCAAGCGCTTCGGCGCACCGATCTACGTGCGCCACGAGATCGTGCACAACACCTACGTCGTCAACGACCTGAAGGCCAAGGGTGCGATCTTCATCGAGGACCTGGCCGACGTGCCGCCCGGCGCCACGCTGATCTTCAGCGCCCACGGCGTGAGTCGCGCAGTGCGCGACGAAGCCGAGCAGCGCGGGTTCCAGGTCTTCGACGCCACCTGCCCGCTGGTGACCAAGGTCCACGTCGAGGTCGCCAAGCTGGCCAAGGAAGGCTACGAGTTCGTGATGATCGGCCACAAGGGCCACCCGGAGGTCGAGGGCACGATGGGCCAGCTGTCCGACGGCATCTACCTGGTCGAGGACGTGGCGGACGTGGCCCGCGTGCAGCCCCGCGGCGAGAAGCTGGCGGTGGTCACGCAGACCACGCTGTCGGTGGACGACGCGGCCGAGATCCTGGCCGCGGTGAAGGCGCGCTTCCCGCACGTGCGCGAGCCCAAGCAGCAGGACATCTGCTACGCCACGCAGAACCGCCAGGATGCGGTGAAGGTGCTGGCGCCCCAGGTGGACGTGGTGATCGTGGTCGGCAGCCCCACCAGCAGCAACAGCAACCGGCTGCGCGAACTGGCCGAGCGGCTGGGCACGCCGGCGCACATGATCGACTCGACCGCGCAGCTCGACCCCGCCTGGTTCCACAGCGGCGCCCGCGTGGGCCTGACCGCCGGCGCCTCGGCGCCCGAGATCCTCGTGCAGCAGGTGATCGAGCGCCTGCGCGAACTGGGCGCGGGCAGCGTGCGCCGCATGGCCGGCGTCGAGGAAACGGTGCGCTTCCCGCTGCCGGTGGGCCTGGGCGACAAGTCGATGCGCGAGTTCTCGTCCTCTCGATCCTGAAGCCTGCCGTTCGTTTGCTGACATGCATTCAACGGCACCTGCGGGTGCCGTTTCTACAATCGATTCAAGATCCCGAGGACCCCATGCTCGACATCACCCAACTGCGCCGCGACTTGGCGCAAGTCGTCGCCAAGCTCGAAACCCGCAAGAACCCGCAACCCTTTCTCGACGTCGACCGCTTCGGCGCGCTGGAGGCCGAACGCAAGACGCTGCAGACCCGCACCGAACAGCTGCAGGCCAAGCGCAACGCCTTGTCGAAGCAGATCGGCCAGCTGAAGGGCAAGGGCGAGGACGCCGGCGCCCTAATGGCCGAAGTCAACGGCATCGCTGACGAGATGAAGTCGGGCGCCGAACGCCTGGACGCGCTGCAGGCCGAGCTGTCGCAGATGCTGATGAGCGTGCCCAACCTGCCGCAGGACGACGTGCCGGTGGGGGCCGACGAGACGGCCAATGCCGAGGTGCGCCGGTGGGGCGCGCCGCGCAGCTTCGACTTCACCGTCAAGGACCACGTCGACGTCGGCGCGCCGCTGGGCCTGGACCCGGAGACCGGCGCCAAGCTCGCGGGCTCGCGTTTCACCTTCATGCGCGGGCCGGTCGCACGGCTGCACCGGGCGCTCGCGCAGTTCATGCTGGACGTGCAGACGCTGGAGCACGGCTACACCGAGTGCTACACGCCCTACATCGTCAACCGCGAAATCCTCGAAGGCACGGGCCAGCTGCCGAAGTTCAAGCAGGACATGTTCTGGGTCTTCAGGGGCGCCGAGGCGGGCGACGAGGCACCCACCGAGCAGTACCTGATCTCGACCTCGGAGATCTCGCTGACCAACGTCGTGCGCGAGCAGATTCTTCCGGCCGAGCAGTTGCCGATCAAGATGACCGCCCACAGCCCCTGCTTCCGCTCGGAGGCGGGTTCGGCCGGGCGCGACACGCGCGGCATGATTCGCCAGCATCAGTTCGACAAGGTCGAGATGGTGCAGATCACCCGGCCCGAGGACAGCGGCCGCGCACTGGAAGAGATGGTCGGCCATGCCGAGGCCATCCTGCAGAAGCTGGAGCTGCCGTACCGCGTGATGCTGCTGTGCACCGGCGACATGGGCTTCGGCAGCCGTAAGACCTACGACCTGGAGGTGTGGCTGCCGGCGCAGAACGCCTATCGCGAGATCAGCTCGTGTTCGGACATGGGCGCGTTCCAGGCCCGGCGCATGCAGGCGCGCTTCCGCAACGCGCAGGGCAAGCCGGAACTGGTGCACACGCTGAACGGCTCGGGCCTGGCCGTGGGCCGCACGCTGGTGGCGGTGCTGGAAAACCACCAGCAAGCTGATGGCAGCATCGCCATTCCCGCGCCGCTGCGGCCCTATCTCGGCGGCATCGACGTCTTGCGCGCCTGAACCACTGAAAACCTGCGCTAGAATCGCGGGCTTCACCCGTCGACCACGGGGCCGCAGTTTCAGGAGAGGTGGCAGAGTGGTCGAATGCGCCGGACTCGAAATCCGGTATACGGTAACCCCGTATCGAGGGTTCGAATCCCTCCCTCTCCGCCAAGGACCATCCCGCGCCGCGCCCAACAGCCGGCGCGGGATTTTTCTTTTGCGGCAGCGCGCGGCAATCAGATCAGCCACCGCCCTCGTGCGAGGCCGCCAGCCACCGCGCGTCGGCCGTCACATTCTTGACGCCTGTCAGCCGCGGTTGCACATGCGTGCTTCCCTCTGATCAGCGTTGTCTTTCGCGCAGGCACAATGCGCCCCATGTTTTTCGACGCTCGGGTGTGCAGACCCTGGCTTGCCCTCGGCGCGCTGGCGCTGGCGGCGGGCTGTGCGTCGCGTCCGGGGCCGGGACCGAGCGAGCCGGCTGCCTACGCCGCCTGGTCGTGCGAACAGCTGTTCGACGGCATCGACGCGGTGCAGGAACGCGCGGCCGACGTGGCCTACGCCATCGATGCGCGCGTGGGCAACAACATGATTGCGCTCGGCCAGGGCGTCGCCGTCTTCTGGCCCGCGTTGATGGCGATGCGGCCGGACGGCAGCGAGGCGGTCGAGTTGGCGGCCCTGAAAGGCCGCTTCGAGGCCATGCGCTTCGTCGCCGAGCGGCGCCGCTGCGGCAGCGCGGATGCACGCATCGAGACACGCCCGCCCATGATGCCGGTGGAGCTGGGCGACCGGCTGGTGTACGAGAACCGCGCCGGCCACCGTGGCGCCACGCATGAGCTGGGCATGCGCGTGTCGGCACTGCGACGCGACCAGCTGGAGTTCGTGCTCGACCTGGACGGCCGAGCGCTGCCGCAGCGGTGGCAGCAGGACCTGGCCGGCAACCCGACCGCGGCGGCCCTCCGGTCTGAACTGCTGGGCTGGCAGCGCTTGCTGAGGCGCGACCTGCAACTGGGGCAGGTGCTCGTCGGCGAATTGGCGTCGCCGCATGAATCGGCCGGTGCGGCCCGGGTGCGTGGCCAGGTGGTGGCGATCGGTCCGCAGCGCATCGATGGCCGTGTCTTCGACGTCGCCGTGATCGAGCTCTTCGGCGATGCGCCGTCCCAGGCCGGCAGCACCCGGCTGGATGGCGTGATGTCGGTCGACCGCCGCAGCGGCGTGCTGCTGCGCCTGGAACTGCGCTGCGAGAACGCCAGCTACGCGCTGCGGCGCCGACTCGTGCGCGTCGAGGCCAGCGCCGGCGGCTGAGGTGTTCACGCCGCGGACGGTGGGTCTCGATTTACCCATCTTTACGGCGGCGACGAGGCCGGGATACCCCGCCCTTCCAGACTTCCATCATCCCAACACGGTTCATTCCGAGGTGATGACGATGGCGATCTCGAATTCTCGTTCGACGGCTCCGTGGCGCCTGGCGGCCGCGGCCCTGGTGCTGGCCGTGGCCGGCGGCGCGGCCCAGATGGCGCAGGCCATGCCCGGCGGCCCCGGGCACCACGGCGGTCCCCATGGCGGCGGCATGATGATGCATGGCCGCGTGCTGCAGTCGGTGGGTGCCAGCAGCGAGCAGCAGGCCCGCATCCACGACATCATGAAGGCCGCACGCGAGGATGTGCGCAAGCTGCGCGACGGCGCTGGCGACCTGCGGGCGCAGGGCGCGCAGTTGCTGGCGGCGCCCACCATCGATGCCCGTGCGGCCGAGGCGCTGCGCCAGAAGCGGCTGGCGCTGCACGACGCGGTCAGCAAGCGCACGATGCAGGCCATGCTCGACGCCGCAGCAGTGCTGACCCCCGAGCAGCGCGCGAAGCTCGCGGAACAGATGGGCAGGCGCCACGAACTGATGGAGCGCCACCGCCGCGAGCGTGATGCGCTCGAGGGCGTGCCGCGCCGCTGAGCGGTGGCGTCGATCTCCGATACTTGGCGGATGCTCCGACCTCCGCACACGTCGCCATGACCGCACGCCTGCTGTTGATCGATGACGACGCGCGCCTCACGGCGATGATCGGCGACTACCTGCGTGGCAACAGCTACCAGGTGGACACGGCGGGCTCGCTCTCCGCGGGCCGTGAACGGCTGAAGACCGGCGGCTACGATGCCCTGGTGCTCGACCTGATGCTGCCCGATGGCGACGGCCTGGACCTGACGCGCGAGCTGCGGGCCGATCCGCGCCTGAAGCGCCTGCCGCTGCTGATGCTCACCGCGCGGGGCGAGCCGCTGGACCGCGTGGTCGGCCTCGAGCTGGGCGCCGACGACTACCTGCCCAAGCCCTTCGAGCCGCGCGAGCTGCTGGCGCGGGTGAAGGCGCTGCTGCGCCGCGCCGAGCCCGAGGCCGCGGCGGACGACGTGATGCGCTTCGGCCGCCTCGAGATCGACCTGGGTGCGCGCCAGGCCCGCATCGACGGCAGGGCAGCCGACCTCACCGGCCACCAGTTCGACCTGCTGGTGGTGCTGGCCCAGAGTGCGGGCCGCGTGCTGTCGCGCGACCAGATCATGGATGCGCTGAAGGGCCATCCGATGGAGGCCTTCGACCGCAGCATCGACGTGCACGTCTCCCGCATCCGCGCCTGCATCGAGGACGATCCGAAGAACCCCAAGCGTGTGCTGACCGTTCGCGGCTCAGGCTACGTCTTCGCCCGCAAGCAGGATGCCGACGAGTAGCGGTGCTTCGCTGCGCCCCCGGCCTGGCCGTGCGCGCGGCGTGCGTCGGCCGCCGCGGGGTGCGGCATGAAGTCGCTGTACCTGCGGATCTGGCTCACGGTGGTCGCGGCGCTGCTGCTTTTCGCCCTGCTGTCGAGCTGGCTGTGGCAGCGGCAGCTGTCGGAAGAGCGGGTCCGCATCGAGGCGATCGCGATGGAGCGCCTGTCGGCCTGGGCCGAACTGGTGCAGCGTTCACTGCCTCCCGCGGATGCTCCGCCGGCCGAGCAGGCCGATGCCTTGCACGAATGGTCCCAGCGCTTGCGCCTGCCGATGGCGCTGGACGATGGGCGCGGCCGCCGCATCGCCGCGGCCGAGAGCTTCCTGCGCCGCGAGATGGAAGGTATTCCTTCCATCGCGGTCAGGCTCGACGACGGACGCACGCTGTGGATCTCGCGCCGTCCCTTCCGCCGGCTGCCCGTCCAGGGAGCGGGACCGGGCGCCCCGGCTGGCCCGGGCGCGGAGCCGGGCTTCCGGCGCCCCGCGTTCGGCGAGGGCGGCCGGGGACCCGATCCAGCAGCCGAGCCGCCGCGCCGCGGTGTCGGGCCGCCGTCGGTACTGCCGTTGTTCCCGTCCGCCTGGCCGGGGGCGCTCGGCATGGCCGTGCTGCTGGGCGTGCTGCTGGTGGCGGTGGCGGCGGGGGCTTATCCGGTGGTGCGTCGCCTGACGCGGCGGCTGGAGGCCTTGAAGCAAGGCGTCGAAGCCTTCGGCGAGGGCCGGCTGGGCCAGCGTGTCGACGATGCGGGTAAGGACGAGGTGGCTGCCGTCGCCGGGACCTTCAACCGTGCCGCCGAGCGCATCGAGGCGTTGGTGCGCTCGCACCAGAGCCTGCTGGCCAATGCCAGCCACGAGCTGCGCTCGCCGCTGGCGCGCCTGAAGATGGCGGTGGCGCTGTACGCCGACGCGGGCGACGCGCAGCGCGCCACGCTGCGTCGCGAGATCGACGCCAACGTCGCTGAGCTGGACGCGCTGGTCGAGGAGGTGCTGCTGGCCAGCCGGCTCGACGCCTCCGCGACGATGGAGCGCCAGGAGCCGGTCGAACTGCTCGGGCTGGCTGCTGAAGAAGCGGCGCGGGTCGGCGCCCAGGCCGGCGGCGAGGCGGTGACGGTGCAGGGCAGCGAACGCCTGCTGCGCCGGGCGCTGCGCAACCTGCTGGAGAACGCGCGCCGCTACGGTGGCGACGCCGTCGAGGTCGAGATCCGCCGCGGTGCCGCGGGCGGAGCCGAAGCCTGGGTTTGCGACCGCGGGCCGGGCGTGCCCGAGGCCTACCGCGAGCGCATCTTCGAGGCCTTCTTCCGCCTGCCCGGCCATGCCGAGCGCGAGGGCGGCGTGGGCCTGGGCCTGAGCCTCGTGCGGCAGATCGCCCGGCACCACGCCGGCAGCGTGCGTTGCGAGCCGCGGCCCGGCGGCGGCTCCTGCTTCGTGATCAGCCTGCCGGCGGATGCCGGTCCGTTCCGGGCCGCTGCGGGCGGGAGCCGGCCTCGCGGCGCTTCGCCCGGTGCACCATGGCCAGGAAGGCGCTGAGCCCCGTCGCCGCAATGGCCAGGCCGGCGGTCGAGGCGCTCCAGAACCCCGGCGCGCCGTTCCAGCCCGCCGGTACGAAAACGGGCGTCGCGAAGGCGAACCAGTAGCCGCCGCCCAGGCCCACGCCCCACAGTGCGACGGCGTAGATCACGAGCGGCGCGGTCGCGATGCGCCAAGCCCGCAGCACGAAGGCGGCCGCCGTCTGCACCGCATCGGCCGCATGGAAGAGGGCCACCCACGCCAGCAGCGGCAGCGCGGCGGCGATCACAGCCGGGTTGCTGGTGTACAGCCGCACCACTTCGCCGCGCAGCAGGTACACCGCGCCGCCCATGGCGAGTGCCACCAGCAGCGCCAACTGCACGCCGTGGCACCCCAGGCGCCGGGCGTCGCGCCAGTCCTCGGCGCCGATGCGCTGGGCCACCAGCGTGCCGGTGGCATTGGCCAGGCCCAGCGGCATCATGAACAGCAGCGCCACCAGGTTGGCCGCGATCTGGTGGCCGGCCACCGGCGTTTCGCCCAGGCGCGCGATGAAGATCGCCATGAAGGCGAAGCCGGTCACCTCGATCAGGATCGCCAGGCCCATCGGCACGCCCAGCTTCAGCAGCGCGCGCAGCGAGGCGGCGTCCGGCCGCGCCAGCCCGTGGCCGCCGAGCGAGAAGGGCGCGTAGAAGCGATCGCGGCGCAGCACCACGTAGGCGGCGATGGCCTGGGCCCACATCGCCACCAGGGTCGCGATGCCGCAGCCCTGCACGCCCAGTGCCGGCAGGCCGAGTGCCGGCGCCCCGGAGACCAGCGCCAGCGACAGCGGCACCTTCAGGGCCAGCCCGCCGATCTGCAGTGCCATCACCGCCTTGGGCCGGGACACCGCGGTGTTGAAGCCGCGGTAGGCGGTGAACAGCAGCGACGCAGGCAGCGAGAACGCCAGTGCCAGCAGGTAGCCGCGTACTTTGGGTGCCATTTCCGGCCCCGCCTGCGACAACGCGAGGAAGGGCGCCGGGAACGCCAGCAGCAGGCTGCCCAGCACCGAGAGCCCGATGGCGAGCCACACCGCCTGGTGCAGCTGCCGGCCCGCCTCCTGGAGGCGGCGCGCGCCGTACAGCTGGCCGACGATCGGACCCACCGCCAGCACGACGCCCATCAGGCCGATGAAGACGGTGACGAAGGCGGCAGAGCCGACCGCGAGCGCCGCGAGGTCCGTGGCGGAGTGGCGTGCGACCAGCACGGTGTCGACGGTCGAGAAACCGAGCACCGCCAGCTGGCCGACGAACACCGGCCAGGCCAGCGGCACGATGCGCCGCACGCTGGCCGCGAAGCCGTGGCCGGTCATGCCGGTGGTCGCGGCTCGGCCCCGAGGCTCTCCGCCGTGGGGTGGTCGATGCCGCGGGCGTGGCGGGCGCGTTCGGCGTAGCGGTTGAAGCGCCAGGCCGTGCCTTCCTGGGTGATGCGGCGCCAGACGATGCGCTTTTCGGCCGGGCTCATCACCGGCCAGTCCTGCACCTCGCCCTCGGTGCGGCCGCAGCCCTTGCACACGGCATCACCCTGCGCAGTGGAGCAGATGGCGATGCACGGTGCGTCGGGCGTGTGGGCATACCAGGCGAGCCAGGCGGCGCGCGCGTCCGGAGGCATCGTGTCCTCGTCGGCCAGCGGTTCGCGGTAATACACCATCAGCGCGTAGACCTCGGCCAGCGCGCGCACCTCGGGGCAGGCGCTGATGCCGTCGGGCGACGGCGAACGTTCGCGCCACCAGTTGATGGCCGATTCGATGTCGGTGATGTGGATGCCGGCCATCGCAGAGCGGGAAGCGTGAGGACGTGCCGCGCGTGCGGCGGAGGAGGGGCGGCAAGCATAGCCTGTTCGCCCGAATGGGCAGGGCCGTGTTAGCCCCGGGGCACGGGGTGCCATCGAAGTGCGTGAGAGCTCGCGCCGCCCCGCCATGCCGGGCGGCGGGCGGGATCCGGAGGGCGGCAGCGGGAGGCTGCTGCCGCGCCTATCGCGCGTTATGCGGCACACCAGCGCGTGCGCCGGCGTGCCGCCGCCGCGTCAGCGGCGCGGGCCGTTGTTGCGGCGGAATCCCGCGGGGCGTGCAGCGGGGCCGCCGGCCGGGCGGTGCTCGAAGGGGCGGCCGCCGTGGCCGCGGTCTTGCGGCGCGCCTTGGAAGTCGCCGCGCGAATCACCTCGAAAGCCGCCTTGGGAGCCGCCCTGCGGCCCGCCCTGGAAACCGCCTTGGTGGGCACCTTGGTGGCCGCCTTGATGGTGGTGCGGCGCGGCGTGGCGCGGGCCGCCGTGGCCGCGGTCGAAGCCGCGCTCATCGCCGTTGCGACGATCGAAGCCCTGGCCTTCGCGCGGGGCACCGTGCGGCGCCCGGCCACCGAAGCCACCACGCGGCCCGGCACCGCGGCCGAAGCCCCGGCCCAGCGGCTTGCCGAACGAGCGGTCGCCCGCCGGCTTGTCCGACGGCGGCGGAGCCTTCGGCTCGAGGCCGGGGATCACCGTCGCGCTGATGCGCTGGGTGGTGAAGCGCTCGATGCGGCGGATCATGCCGATGTCGCGGCGCTCGGCCAGCGTGATCGCCAGGCCGGTGCGCCCGGCGCGGCCGGTGCGGCCGATGCGATGCACGTAGTCCTCGGCCTTCATCGGCAGGCCGTAGTTGATGACGTGGGTGATCGTGGGCACGTCGATGCCGCGCGCGGCGACGTCGGTGGCGACCAGCACGCGCAGCTGGCGCTGGCGCAGGCCCTGCAGCACGCGGTTGCGGCGGCCTTGCGGCATGCCGCCGTGCAGCGCGGCCACGGCATGGCCGATCTCGCCCAGCTTGTAGGCCAGTTCGTCGGCGTCGCGTTGCGTGCTGGTGAAGACGACGGCCTGGTCGAGGTCGCGGTCGGCCAGCAGTTGCTCCAGCAGCGCATGCTTGTGGAAGGGGCTGTCCGCCCAGTGCAGGCGCTGCTCGATCTGGGCGTGCGTGTCGGTGTGCGATGCGACGTTGATGCGCTGCGGCTCGCGCGTCAGCTGGCGCGCCAGCTGGCCGACGTTGCCGGCGAAGGTGGCGCTGAACATCAGTGTCTGGCGGTTCTCGGGCAGGGCCTGGGCGACGGTGGTGATGTCGTCGATGAAGCCCATGTCCAGCATGCGGTCCGCTTCGTCGAGCACCAGCATCTCGACCTGCGACATCACCGCGGCGCCCGAGCCCATCAGGTCGAGCAGGCGGCCGGGCGTGGCGATCAGGATGTCCAGCGGGCCGCGCAGCGCCTTCAGCTGCGCGTGGTAGGGCACGCCGCCGACGACGTGCGCGATGCGCAGGCCTTGCACGCCGTGGCCGTACTGCATGCAGGCGCGCGAGACCTGCATCGCCAGCTCACGCGTGGGGGCCAGCACGAGGATGCGCGGCCCTTGCGGCTGGCCCTTGATGCGCTTCTTGGACGGGTCCAGGCGCGCATTCAGGATGCGCTGCAGCGCGGGCCAGACGAAAGCGGCGGTCTTGCCGCTGCCGGTCTGGGAGGAAACGAGGAGGTCGGTGCCGCTCAGCGCGGCGGGCACGGCCTGGGCCTGCACTTCGGTCGGCTCGGGGTAGCCGGCGTGAATGATGGCCTTCAGGATCTCGGGGGCCAGGCCCAGCGCGTCGAAGCTGGCGCTGTCGACGGTGGGGGTGTCGACCAGCGCGGTCGTGTCAATGGATTCGAAACTCATGGAACGCTTTCATCGAGCAAGCCATGCCCCGGTGGCCCGAAGGCCACGGCAAGGCACGGCCGCGGCGCGCGCAAACGGATGCACGCCGCAGGTGGAGTCGCCAAGGGAGCGGATGACGGCGCCTGCAGGAGCTGCAGGTGGGAGCCGACGGGCCCGAACGTCTGGAGCGACGGCATCGCCGCCAACCAGGCCTCGAGACGCGGCATGTGCTCCCTGCGCTGCGGCAGGGCCCGGCTCGATGAGGGTCAGGGAGATGAACGAAGAATCGCCGATCGGGGTGCCGATCGGCGAAGCCCGGGATTGTGGCACAGGCCCGTCAGGCGTGGACGGGTTTTCCCGCAAAGGCCTCGAACTGGGGGGCGAAGGCCGGCGCGGTCCAGCGCAGCGGCAGCGCGCCCGGCCGCCACACGCCGTGCAGCACGCGGGCATGCAGCAGGCGCTGGGCACCCGGCCAGCGGGCCACCTCGGGCCCGGACAGCGTCTGCCAGGTCTGCACCGCCAGTTGCAGCAGGTCGCCGCTGTCGTGGTCGATGAACAGCAGGCCCGCGCGGGGCCATGAGCGCAGGTTGCCGAGCGTGTTGAACATGAAATTGCCGCTGTAGTCGGGCAGCGTCAGCACGGTGGCGGCTTCGTGTTCGTCGAGGCCCACGAAGCCACTTGGGCCGCCACGGTGTGACACGTCCACCCCTTCTGCCCGCGCCGCCCCGATGACCGGGCCGCTGGCGGAGGCGATGAAGAGCGTGTCGGCCGCCGCCACCAGCGCGCGCGCTGGCCCGCCCAGCCGCGGGCCTTCCAGGCGCGCCGGCTGCGGCTGGCGATCCACGCGTTGCGGCTCGCGCGCCTGGATGTACTTCGGGCAATTGCCGAAGCTCTGCGCCACCTGGACGGTGAAGCCCTGCGCGTCGGTGCGCACGATCCGCCCGTTCATGCGGTTGCGGCGCCGCGTGTGCGGCTGCAGCCCCAGCAGGCCCAATGGCGCGCCCGCCGCGATCAGCGGGCGAACCGGGTCATCCGCGCCGGGCAGGGCGCTCACCCCCATCGTGCGGGCGTCGGGCGTGGCGACGAATCCGGGATCCCCGTGCAGCACCGCGGCCCAGGGTTGGCCATCGGCATCCAGCGCGCCGACCAGCAGGGTCTGCAGCTGTTCGAACAGTTCGCGGTGCTGGTCGGGCATATGGTCGCGGATGACGCTGCGGCCGACCTGGTCGAGCCGTTCGTCGAGGCCGACGGAGGCTTGCAGCGCCACCTCGCCGGCGTGAAACGGCGCATCGGCCGGGGCGCTCGGCACATGGCCTGTCATGGGCTGCGCATCCGGGGTGCCCGCTCGGGAAGGTCCGGGCGCGCTCATGACATGCCTGCGACCGGCATCGGGATGAACCCAGGCAACACCTCCACCCGGGCCAGCCAGGCCCGCAGCCGCGGGTAGTCGTCGAGCGGGATGCCACCTTCGGGCGCCCGGGCCGTGTAGCTGTACAGCGCGACGTCGGCGATCGTCGGTGCCGCGCCGACCAGCCAGTCGCGCTGCTGCAGGTGCTGCTCGACGCGGGCGAAGAACTGATGGCTTTGCGCATGCAGCGCGACGCCGTCGCCCTGGCCAGAGATGCGCTGCAAGCGCGCCGCGGCCGGCCCGCGCACCAGCGGCCCGGCTGCGGCGCCCAGCCAGCGCTGCACCTCGGACTGCGTGCGAACGTCGGCCGGCAGCCAGGTGCGGTCGGTGTCGTAGTGCAGTGCCAGGTAGACCAGGATCGCATTGCTGTCGGCGAGGGTGAAATCGCCGTCCTCGATCACCGGCACCTGGCCGAAGAGGTTGCGGGCGAGGAAGTCGGGGGTCTTGTGCTCGCCCTTCATCAGGTCGACTTCGACCAGGCGGTGTGGCAGCCCGAGCAGCGACAGCATCAGCTGCGCCCGATGGGCATGGCCCGAGAGAGCGTAGCGGTACAGCGTGATGGGCGAGCGTGGGGTCGTCATGGCAGGGCGTTGGGGAGCAGTGGAGAAGACCATCAGCGTATTCATTGCCCGCCGTGGACGGAATCCGCTTGATTGACACGACAGTTTTTCGCCTGGCGTAATGCTGGTGATGGATCATCTGGACTCGTTGCGCATCTTTGTCGCCGTGGCTGATGCGGGCGGCTTGGCTCGCGCGGCTCGGCTGCGCGGCAGCTCCGCCCCGGCCGTGACGCGTGCCATTGCCGCGCTGGAAAGACGCCTGGGCACGCCGCTGCTGCACCGCACCACGCGCAGCCTGCGGCTGACCGAGGCCGGCGAAGCCTTCTTGGCCGACTGCCGCCGCATCCTCGGCGAGCTGGATGCTGCCGAGGCGGCGGTGAGCGGCCGGCGCGAAGAGCCGCAGGGCGTGTTGTCCGTCACCGCACCCGCCACGTTCGGGCGCCGCCACATCGCGCCCGTGCTGCTGGACTTCCTCGCGGCGCAGCCTGCCGTCAGCGCGCGCGCCCTCTTTGTCGACCGTGTCGTGCACCTGATCGACGAGGGCTATGACGTGGCGCTGCGCATCGCGCAGTTGCCGGATTCCGGCCTCACCGCCGTGCCGGTGGGGCACCTGCGCCGCGTCGTCGTGGCGTCACCTGCTTATCTTGAACGCCATGGTGAGCCGCACAGGCCGGAAGACCTGTCCCGGCACCAGGCCATCGGCTTCAGCCGGGACGGGCAGGGGCAGCTGCCGTGGCAGTTCGGCGACCGGCGCGAAGCGGTGGTGCCGCAGCAGCGCCTGGTCGTCAACAACGTCGACGCGAAGATCGCCGCGGCCTGCGCCGGCTTCGGCCTGGCCCAGGCCCTGGCCTACCAGGTGACCGACGAGGTGTGCGACGGCCGCCTGCGCGTGTTGCTGGCCCGGCATGAGCGGCCGCCCGTGCCTGTGCACCTCGTCTACCCCGCCGGCCGCATGGCGGCGGCGAAGGTGCGGGCCTTCGTCGGGTTCGCGGCGCAGCGGCTGCGCCAGGTGCCGGTGCTGCAGGGGCGGGGCTTGGAGGCGCCTGGTGCTCGCGCGGCGGAACGTTCCTAGGCGGCGATCGACGCGGCCACGGCGGTTCGCGCCACAGGGCCCCGGGCCGTGGCCTTGATCAGGTCGGCCGCCTTCTCGGCCACCGCGATCACCGGCGCGTTGGTGTTGCCGCTGACGATGCTGGGCATCATCGACGCATCGACCACCCGCAGGCCCTGCAGGCCGTGCACCCGCAGTTCGACGTCGACGACGTCGAGCGGGCCCGAGCCCATGCGGCACGAGCCCACGGGGTGGTAGATGGTGTCTGCGTACTGGCGGATGAAGGCTTCGATCTCCGCATCGCTGCGCGCGCCGGCCGACGAGGCCATTTCACGCCCGCCCAGGTCGGCCAGCGCCGGCTGCGACAGGATGTGGCGCATCAGCTTGAAGCCGGCCACCATGCGCGGCATGTCGTCCGGGTGGCCGAAGAAGTTCGGGTCGATCAGAGGCGCGGCCATCGGGTCGGCGCTGGCCAGCTTCAGCGTGCCGCGGCTGGACGGCCGCAGCAGGCAGACGTGGCAGGAGTAGCCGTGGCCGAACACGGTCTTGCGGCCGTGGTCCACCAGCTTGCCGATCACGAAATGCAGTTGCAGGTCCGGTGTCGCCACCGCCGGGCTGCTCTTGATGAAGGCGCCGGCTTCGGCGAAGTTGGTCGTCATCGGGCCGGTGCGGCGGCCGCGCCATTCGTTCATCGCGCGGAGTGCTCTCCATGCACCGACGAGCGACAGGCCGAAGAGGTCCGTCAGGTGCGGCGCGTCCACCCCCAACACCACGTCGACGTGGTCGTGCAGGTTGGCGCCGACGCCGGGCAGGTCGTGCAGCACGCTGATGCCGTGCTGCCGCAGGTGAGCGCCAGGGCCGATGCCGCTCAGCATCAGGATCTGCGGCGATTGCAGCGCGCCGGCGCACAGCAGCACCTCGCGCTGTGCGCGCACCTGCTCCAGCGTGTCGCCCCGGCGGTATTCGACGCCGACGGCCCGGCGGCCTTCGAAGAGCAACCGGGTCGTGTGCGCCTGGGTGACCACCCGCAGGTTCGGACGCGACAGATTCGGTGTCAGGTAGGCCTTGGCGGTGCTGCAGCGCTCGCCGTTGCGATGCGTCACCTGGTAGGGGCCGACGCCTTCCTGCGTCGCGCCATTGAAGTCGCGGTTCAGTGCGATGCCGGCCTGCTGCGCCGCCTCGATGAAGTTCGGCCCGTAGCGGTTGGGCGAACGCAGGTCCATCACGTTCAGCGGGCCGCCAGTGGCGTGGTAGGCGTCCGCGCCCCGTTCGTTGTGCTCGGAGCGCCGGAAGTAGGGCAGCAGGTCGGCGAAGGACCAGCCGGCGTTGCCTTCGGCCGCCCAGGCGTCGTAGTCCTCGCGCTGGCCGCGGATGTAGACCATCGCGTTCACCGAACTCGAGCCGCCCAGCACCTTGCCGCGTGGCTGGTAGCCGCGGCGGCCGTTGAGGCCGGGCTGCGGCACGGTCTGGAAGGTCCAGTTCGCCTGGCCGTTCTTGGCCAGCAGCGCGAGTCCGGCGGGGCAATGGATGAGCACGCTGCTGTCCGGCCCGCCCGCTTCCAGCAGGCAAACCTTCACCGAGGGGTCTTCGCTGAGCCGGGCGGCCAGCACCGAACCCGCCGAACCGCCGCCGATCACGATGTAGTCGAACATGGGTGTCTCCGTGGTGTGCCGCACGGCGTGGCGCGGCGCGCAGGGCCGGGCCATGGTATGCCCGCCCTCGGCGGGGCAGCGCGCCTTAGGGTCGGGGACCCGCTCTAGCCCCGCCCCGGGTAAGACCGCATGGCCGGTTCGTGAACTCGTGCATGGCAGCGCCAGTGCGACAAAGTCGACGCGTTCCGCAGGCCGATCTGAGGGCAACCCCGAACCCTGAATTTGATTCAGTTGCTGCTACATTCGTGGGACAGACATGCACGAGACCGTTTCCACAAGGTCTTATCACTGCACCGCCGTTCGGCGCCAAAAGTCGGGCGGCCGGCCCAGGTGGAAATCCCAGGTTCACGCCTCTTGAGTGTTTCTGTCCGTTGCGCGCGTTGGGCGCGCCGCGTGTCGTCCCATCAATTCCAAAACGGAACATTCTTCATGAGTACCACCCAGACGGGCGTCGTTAAATGGTTCAACGACGGTAAGGGCTTCGGCTTCATCACGCCCGAAGGCGGCGGCGCCGACCTGTTTGCCCACTTCAGCGAGATCCGCAACGGCGGCGGCTTCCGCAGCCTGCAGGAGAACCAGCGCGTCGAGTTCGAAGTGAAGCAGGGCCCGAAGGGCCTGCAAGCCGCGAACATCCGCCCGCTCTGAGCGGCTGAGGCTGAAGGGTCGGCATCAGCCGACCAATGAAAAACCGCGGCTCGAAGCCGCGGTTTTTTCTTGGGGCCAGCGCCTCATGGGCGCGGTCCCGGAGATCTACTCGGTCGGTGCGGGAGGCGGCGTCTGGGCGCCGGTGCTTTCGGGCATGCCCGGCGCTCGGTCACCCTGCTGGTCAGCGGGTGCGTCATCGCTCTTGTTGAGCTTCTTCTGACGCTTTTCCTCGGCCTTGCGTTTCTTCGCCAGCTCGCGCTGCCGCTTTTCATACGAGTAGTTGGGGGTCGCCAAGGCGGTCCTCCTGTGCTGGCCGGCACACGCCGTTCGCGTGCCGCTGCCTGTCGCGCAGCATACGGCATTGCCGCAGCGGACGGCATCAAAGCAAAGGGCCACCGAGTGGTGGCCCTGCTGCTCACGGAGCCGGGACATCCTTTCGATTTCGGATGGCCTGGACCGGATCTTGGCGACGGTGACGGGTTCCGCGCTCCGCCCATTCGTGCGGTCGATTGCTCGCCTTGGATGCCTTGCATTGTGCCGGCGCACCGATGACGGAATCGCGACAACAGCGGGGCCCTGGCCAGCCATTTCGGCAGCGCGACTGTTGCGGCGCAGCATAATTCGCGGATTCGTCCGTCCGCGGTCGCGAACCCCAGCCCTCCATGCGCATCGTCGTCTTCAACCAGAAGGGTGGCGTCGGCAAGTCGACGATCACCTGCAACTTGGCCGCCATCAGCGCGCAGCAGGGACTCAAGACCCTGGTGGTCGATCTCGACGCCCAGTGCAATTCCACCCACTACCTGCTCGGCGATGCCGCCGAGGCGCCGCGCGACACGCTGGCCGAATTCTTCGACCAGACGCTGAAGTTCTCGCTGCGCACCAAGTCGACGGCCGAGTTCATCGCCGAGACGCCTTTCGAGAACCTGCACCTGCTGCCTGCGAGCCCGCAACTGGAGGAACTGCACGGCAAGCTGGAGTCGCGCTACAAGATCTACAAGCTGCGCGATGCGCTGGCCGAGCTGGATGGGCGTTATGACCGGATCTACGTCGACACGCCCCCGGCGCTGAATTTCTACACCCGCTCGGCGCTCATCGCGGCCGACGGCTGCCTGATTCCGTTCGATTGCGACGACTTTTCGCGCCGCGCGCTCTACACGCTGCTGGAGAACGTGCAGGAAATCCGGGCCGACCACAACCGCGGCCTGGAGGTGGTCGGCATCGTGGTCAACCAGTTCCAGCCACGGGCCAAGCTGCCGCAGCGGCTGGTGCAGGAGCTGGTGGACGAGGGCCTGCCGGTCCTGCAGCCGCCGCTGAGCGCCAGCATCCGCGTGAAGGAATCGCACGACTGCGCGACGCCGCTGGTGCACCTGGACGCGCGGCACAAGCTGACGCAGGAGTACCTGGCGCTGCACGAGGCCTTGCAGCCCAAGGAAGCGGCCAGCGGCCGGAAGGCGCGCCGGGCCTGAACTCGGCGGCACGCCGCGCCACCGGCGGCGGGAAGCACGTGACCCTCAGCGGCTCGCGGCGAGGAAGCGTTCGTCGAACCAGTTGTCGAGCATGCGCTTCTCGTACGGCAGCGGCGTGTCGTGGCTGGCGCGCAGCGAGCCCGTCAGGTAGTTCATGTCGGCGATGCGGTCTTCACCGCTCTTGATCACCTTGTCGCCTTCGCTGAGGGTGTAGCGCAGGTGCATGCGCGGCCAGTCGGCGCGGCCGCGCAGCACGCGGGTGTCGCGCAGCGCGACGCGTGGGAAGGCGTCACCCGCCAGGTCGACGTCCAGCACTTCCACCTTCAGCGTCTGCGATGCGGGCAGATTCTTGTCGCCCAGTTGCTTCAGGTGCCCTTCCAGCGTCTTCAGCACGTCTTCGCGGCTGTTCATGCCATCGCGTGCGTCGACGAACTTGTCGGGTTCGATGAATTTCACCTCCACCGTGCCGGCGCTGGCGACGGTGGCCGAGGCGAGGGCGGCAAGGAGCATCAGGCTGCGGCGCATGGTTCACCTCCGAGGCGGGTCGCCGCACCATCGTGCCAGAGCGGCCGCGGGCGCGGTGCAAAGAAGCATTGCCCGAGGATGATGAAGCGTCAGCGCGGCGGCGTGGCGGCGGGCGCGTCGATCACCACGTCGGACTCGGGGTAGGCGACGCAGGGCAGGATCCAGCCCTCGGCCTTTTCTTCGGGCAGCAGGCCGGGCCAGGCGATGCGGTAGCCGACGCGGCCGGCCGCCAGGCGGCTGAGGCAGGTGCGGCAGGTGCCGTTGCGGCAGGAGGACGGCAGGCTGGCGCCGGCGGCATGCAGCGATTGGAGCAGCGTGCGCTCGGCCGGCGCGGCAACCTGCCAGCCGGCGGGCTGGACGGCCAGCGTGAAGACGTCATCGGCATCGGGCATGGGCCCGGAGCATAGCCAGAAGAATGGGAAAGGGCGGTCCGGCCTGTACCGGACCGCCCCCCGTCCCCCGAGACGGTCGATGCTCAGCGCATCAGAACTTCACGCGCGCCATCAGGTAGTACTGGCGGCCGTTCTTGTAGATCGAGCGCGGCTGGTCCTTGTTCAGCGCGTAGTACTTCAGCGTCGGCTCGTTGAGGTTCATGCCGTCGAAGTGGACGCTGAACTGGTCGCTGAACTTGTAGCCGATGGAGGCGGCGAGCGTGGCGAAGTCGTCCTGGTTGAACGCCGTGCTGCGGTCCAGGCCGCTGTAGAAGGCCGAGCGGTAGTTGTAGGCCACCCGGGCGCTGAACCGGTCGTCCTCGTAGTAGGCGCTCAGGTTGTAGGTGTTGCGTGACGTGCCCACCAGCGGGCCGCCGCCCTTTTCCTTGCCGTCCGCATAGGTGTAGTTGGCCGCGATGCCGAAGTTGCCCATCAGCGGCTGCTCGTAGGCCAGCTCGATGCCCTTGACCTTGCCGCTGCTGTTGACCGGGACGGTCAGCACGTAGTCGGCGATGTAGCCCTGCGGATTGGCCTGGTCGAAGGTGCGGAACTGCTTGCGCTCCTGGCCGAGGCCGACGTAGTTCTTCAGGTCCATGTAGAACGCACCGGCCGAGAGCAGGGCGCGCGGGGCGAAGTACCACTCGAAGTTGACGTCGAAGTTGGTCGAGCGGATCGGCTTCAGGTCGGGGTTGGAGCCGTTGCCGCTGCCCAGGTCGCCGCGCGCCGCCGGCGGGGTAAGGGTGGTGGCCCCGGCCAGCGCGGAGTAGTCGGCCCGGGTCATCGTCTTGGACAACGCAAGGCGGGCGACCATGTCCTTGGCCAGGTCGACGCGCAGGTTCAGGCTGGGCAGGACGTCGGTGTAGCTGTTGTCGTTGTAGATCGGCAGGTAGGCGCCGAAGGCCGAGCCGACGATGGCCCCCTGGGCGTTCTCGGGCACGGCCACGTAGCGCAGCACGTGTTCCTTCGTCTGCACCACGCGCAGGCCGACGTTGCCTCGCCAGCCGCTGCCCTCCAGGTTGGCCTGGACGTAGGCGGCGTGCGACTTCTCCTTCAGGCCGAAGTCCCAGTCCCTGAGGGCGCGCAACTTCGGATCGACGTTGCCGAACTTCGCATGGGCCGCCGCCAGCACTTCCGGCGAGAAGTACCAGACGTTGCGCGGGAAGTTGCCGCCCAGGCCGTCACCGAAGTCGCCGGGGTAGTTCTGGTAGACGGTGCCCCAGTTCGGCAGGTAGTCCGGCGAGGCCGCCGGGTTCGTGCACCAGGTGGCGCCCCAGGTGAAGGCGCTGCCGTCCGAGCATTTCGGCCCGCGGCCCAGCACGCCTTCCGAGGTGCGCGTGTGCTGGGCGGTGCGGGCGCCGAACTTCAGCGTCGTGAGCATGCCCTTGTCGATCGCGTACTCGGCGTCGATCTGCGCCCATTCGTCCTTGTCCCTGATGTCGACGCTCTGGGCCCCCCACAGCCAGTTGAGCGAGGAGCCCGCCGGGCTGCTGGCAGGCGTGCCGATCGAGAAATCCGGCGCGCTGTCCACGCCGTTCAGCTTCCATGCGCCGCCGCCGCGCTGGTCCCAGGAGGCCTGGTGCTGGCTCGGGGTTTCGCCGGTGCCCTTGGAGAGACCCAGCTTGGTGTGGAAGCTCAGCGCGTCGCTGGCACGCCAGTCGGCGGCGAAGTTGAAGAACTGGGTGGTCGCCTTCTCGTCGGGCCGGGAGATCTGGTCGTAGGTGCTGTAGGAGCGGCTGGGGTCGGCCGCGAAACTGGCCTGCACCAGCGTGCCGTTGCGCACCACGTAACCGGGCTGCGGGGCCTGGCCCGCGCCTTCGTTCAGGAAGAAGGGCGCGTGCAGCAGGTAGTTGCGGTTGTAGTTGGAGGCCTTCATCTCCGACGACATCGCGGTGAGGTCCAGCGTCAGGTTGGCGCTGGGTTTGAACTGCAGGTCCAGCAGGCCGCCGGTGCGCTCGCGCTCCTGCTCGAAGAGTGCCGCGCCGATGGAGCGGGGATACCAGACGTCGGCCAGGTCCGGGTTGGATTGCGCCACCGCGCTGCCCGGTGCGATCTGGTTGTAGCCGAGGACCTCGACGCCATCGCGGCGCAGGTGGCGCTTCTCGGAGAAGGCCTGGAACAGCACGCCGACCGTCCTGGCCTCGTTGCGCCAATTGACCAGTGCATTGAACTGGGGATCGGTCTTGTTCGGCAGGTCGGCATGGACGGCGCCGGCGGCCGCCTCGAGGGTCAGGGCCTTGCGGAACTCCAGTGGCTTGCGCGTGACGATGTTGACCGAGCCGGCGACGCCGCCTTCGACCAGGCTGGCCTCGGAACTCTTGTGCACGACCACCTTGCTGACCAGTTCGGATGGCAGCAGCGAGTAGCTGACGCTGCGGCCGGCATTGGCGCTCTGGTTCAGCACGAACCAGTCGCCGGAGGAGACCGGGTGGCCGTTGATCAGGGTCTGCGTGTAGCTGGGATTCGTGCCGCGCATCGAGACGCGGTCGTTCTCGTCGAAGCCCCCTTCGTTGGCCCCGGCGGAGCTGATGGTCACGCCCGGCAGCCGCTGCAGCGAGTCGGCCACGTTCTTGTCGGGCATCTTGCCGATGTCTTCGGCGGTGATCACGTCGACCCGCGTGTCGGCCGCGCGCTTCTGGTTCAGCGACTGCTGCAGCGAGCGGCGGATGCCAGTGATGATGACGGTGTTGTCCGGGCTCGGGGCTGCGGCCGCGGCCTGGGCGGCGCCCGTCTGCGCCTGGGCGACCTGGACTGCGGCCGTGGGTGTGGCCTGCGCCGCGGAGGCCGCGCTTTGCGGTGCCTGCGCCACCTGCCGGGCCGGCGCTTTCTTCTCGGGCTCCTGCGCCGTCGCCTGCTGCGCGTGCGCCACCGTGCCGATCAACGCAAAGGCGACGGCCGATGCGATGGGTGTCAAAGTTGCCTTCATGAGCTCCTCGTCGAAGATGGCGCCAGCGCGGCGTCCGGTTGCGGTGGCTGCGCGGGAGCTGCAGCCTTGGTCTTAAGTGGATGCGTACCACTGTACTACCACTTGACGAAATCGGTCTAGCCGTTTTCCCGGATCGGGCCGCGATTTGGGGCCGTGGCCCTCTGAATGGGGGTGGCGGAAGTGATGCGGACCAGTGAATGCTCGATATCGGCACGGGGTGGCGCGTCAATCGCTTCTGGTACGATAGTGGTACTCAAGCAACGGCAAGGCGAACGAGAGGAATGAGGAGCGAAGTCCCCGGTCCGGCAGCGCTGACGCAGATCCTGCGCACGCTCGACCCGGACAGCCACCAACCGCTGTACCTGCAACTGCAGCAGGCGCTGCGCGAAGCGATCGAGAAACGCATCCTCGGGCCCGACGACGCGCTGCCGTCGGAACGGCAGCTGGCGGCGGACCTCAACGTCTCGCGCATCACGGTCCGCAAGGCGATCGACGGCCTGGCCGAAGAAGGCCTGCTGGAGCGGCGCCAGGGGGCAGGCAATTTCGTCTGCACCCGCATCGACAAGAACTTCTCCAAGCTGACCTCGTTTTCCGAGGACATGCGCGCACGCGGCCGCAATCCGCGCAGCGTATGGCTGAAGAAGGCTGAGGGCACGGTGACGCCGGAGGAGGCGCTGAAGCTGGCGATGAGCCCGGGCACCACGGTCTACCGCTTCCACCGGCTGCGCTATGCCGACGAGGCGCCGATGTCGATCGAGACCGCGACGATCGCCGCCTTCGCGCTGCCGTCGCTGGAGGCGGTGGACACCTCGCTGTACGAAGCGCTGGACCGCGCCGGCCACCGTCCGGTGCGGGCGCTGCAGCGCCTGCATGCACTGCTGCTGAACGACGAGCAGGCCAAGCTGCTCGAGGCCAAGCCGCGTGACGCGGGGCTGTTGGTGGAGCGGCTGGGCTACCTGCGCGACGGGCGGGCGATCGAGCTGTCGCAGTCGATCTACCGCGGCGACACCTATGACTTCGTCGCGGAACTGAACGCGATCTGACCGGTGGCGTCGCCGGTCAAGGCGCTGGCACGCGGCACCGGCTGGCAGTGCGAACGGCCGATCGGGGCCCTGAACCGGGCGGGTGGAGTGGCCGTGTGCTTTGCTTGCTAGAAGTCGCAGCGGCTTTCGAGCGCCGGCTGCGGCGCGGGCACCGTGTCGATATGCGCCGTGCCGGCGCGGCGCAAGCGGCGGACTTCGCCGTCCACCTGGGCCGGGGTCAGGCTGCGGCCGGCGAGGTGGAACACCCAGTCCACGTCCTGTGCGTAAACGCGCGGCTCGCCGCCCGCGGGCAGCAGCCCGGCCGGCGAGAACCACAGGTTGAAGGCGATGGACATCGGCACCACCGGCACGTTGCGGCCGGCGTGCCGCGCCACCGGCCGGCCGTCGACGAACATGCGCACCTGCTGTTCTTCGACCTGCATCATCAGCACGTGCCAGCCGTCGAAGGAGCGGAACTCCTCGTGCGCGCTGTTGTGGGCTGTCCAGGGTTCCAGCTGCACCGTCTGCCATGAGATGCCGTAAAGGCGCTGCTTCTCGCTGCCCCAGCCGCCGTTGGGCAGGTATTCCCAGTCGACCTCGCTGAACTCGGGGTCGAAGGCATGCTTCAGCGGCGCGACGGCGTAGAAGGTCTGCACGACCGGGTCGCCGTCCGCGCCGGTGACCGGCGTGTCGGAGAAGCGCACGCGGGCCGCGTAGGTGCCGCGCAGCAGCTTGCGCTGGTGGCACAGCTGCGCCTGCACGGTGCCGGGGCCGTCGTGGCCGTCGGTGCGCGCCGTCAGGCGCAGCAGGCGGTTGCCGCGTTGCGCGGGGTCCTCGATCAGCGAGATCGCCTCGGGCGCCCAGCGCGCGCCGGTGACGCCCGGATGGCCGAGCCCGCTGCGCAACAGCCAGCCGGCGGCCTGCAGCGCGGCGGTGTCCGCGTGGCTGAAGTCGTCGAAGAAGCGCGGTTCCGGCGCCGCCATCGCCGTCGCATAACTCAAAAATGACGCGGCCGTGGCGATCAACAGGGATTGCTTCACGAGCGGGTCCCGCCCGTGGCGGGAATGTGCACGAAGAACATCAGCACGAAGGCGGGGATGCCGCAGAGGATGGTCCAGAGGAAGAACTGCTGGTAGCCCATCGCGACCTGGATGTCGCCGCTGATGGTCTTGGAGAGGATGAAGCCCAGCTGCATCACGCCGGTGCCGAGCGCGTAGTGCGCGGTCTGGAAGTTGCCCGGTGCCACCGCCTGCATGATGTAGAGGATCATGCCGACGAAGCCGAAGCCGTAGCCTGCCATTTCGATGCTGATGGCCACGCCCGTGTGGAACAGATCGGTCGGCAGCGCGATGCTGAGGTACCAGAACACCACGTTGGGCACCGCCATCGCGACGATCAGCACCGGCATCGCGCGTTTCAGGCCGAGCCAGGACGTGAAATAGCCGCCCAGGATGCTGCCGGCCAGGAAGGCGGCGGTTCCCGCGGTGCCGTAGATGCCGCCGACCTGTTCGGTGTTCAGGCCCAGTCCACCCTTGTCGCGTGGCTCGATGAGGAACAGCGGGCCGATGGTCTGCACCTGGCCCTCGGCCAGGCGGAACAGCACGATGAACAGGATGGCCTTCCAGACCGCGGGTTTGCGGAGGAAGTCCGAGATGACCTCGCGCAGCGTGCGCCACACGCTGCCGGCCGTGAGCGGGAGCGTCTGGGCCTTCAGCGCGCCGGGCAGGGCCCAGGCGTTGTAGGCGGCCAGCGCGGCCAGCAGCCCCGCCAGCAGCGCGAAGATCAGCGACCACGCGTGGTGCACGCCGATGCTCTTCTCGAGGTGTCCGGCCACGACCAGCAGGCCACCCAGCGTCAGGAACTTGGAGGCGTTGAAGAACGCGCCCTGCCAGCCGGCATAGGCGGCCTGCTGCTTCTGGCTCAGCGAAGCCATGTAGAGCCCATCGCAGGCGATGTCGTGCGTGGCCGAGGAGTAGGCCAGCAGGAACAGCACCGCGATGCTGGCGGCGAAGAACATCGGCAGCTGGATCGCCAGGGCCAGCAGCGCCAGGCTGATGGCGCCGGTGAACTGGAACAGCACCACCAGCGACTTCTTGCTGCGCGCCATCTCGAGGAAGGGGCTCCACAGCGGCTTGAAGGCCCAGGCCAGGCCCAGCACGCCGGTCCAGCGCGCGATCTGGTCGTTGGCAATGCCCATGTTCTTGAACATCAGGCCCGCGATCAGCATCACGACGAAGAATTGCAGGCCCTGCACGAAGTACAGGCTGGGTACCCAGCGGATCGGCGATCGGGCCGGGCCGGGGCTGCCGGGCTCGGCAGCGGGCGTGGCGTCGGCAGTGGTGGTCGGGGTCATCGGCGCGCGCTCGGTGGGTGGATGGAGGATGTCAGCCCGGATGCACCGCCAGTGGCACCGGAGCCCGGCCCGTTGCCGCGGCGCGGCCTTCCAGCCAGGCCTGCACGGCGGCCAGCGCGCCGTCGGCATAACCCCAGCTGACCAGGGCGGGCGCGGCGATGTCGTGCACCTGGAACGGGTTCCACAGCGCCAGGTGCAGGTCGACGGCGATGGCCGAGGCGGAAGCCGGGTAGCGCTGGCGGTGGTTTGATATCAACACATTGACGCGGCCATCGCGCCTGATGCCGAACTCGCCGATCTGCCTCAGGTCGGGCAGGCGGACGAACTCCACGTCCTCGAAGGCGGCCACCAGCGGCCGCACCCGCTCGGCAGGCAGGCCGGCTTCGGACACGCCGTCGCCGTCGACGCTGGCCTGGGTGATGACGCGCAGCCGCGCCGCCCGGGCCGGTGGCGTGGCTCCGCCGACGGTGGTGAGGCCCCGGGCCCAGGCGTCATGCATCAGGCCGTCGTCGGCGGCGCGCCGTGCCGGCGGGTAGTCGGCCGGGGAGGCCGGGTAGCGGCGGGCCAGCGCGCTGAGCCGCGCCTGCGACCGCAGCAGCTGCGCGGGCTGCAGCTCGCCTTGGCGCAGCGCGTGCTCGATGGCCTGCAGCGCGGCCGCCTGCTCGTCCAGGCTGCCCTGGGCCAGCGGCATGTCGGCGCCGGCCTGCAAGGCCAGCACCGCGCCGCGGGCGTGGCCGTAGCGTTCGTGGACGGCCTTCATGAACAGCGCGTCGGTGATCACGACGCCGTCGTAACCGATGGCGTCGCGCAGCAGGCCGGTCAGGATGGGGCGCGACAGCGTGGCCGGGTGGGACGCGTCGATCCGGGGATAGACGATGTGCGCGGTCATCATCGCCGGTGCCGCGTCGGTGCCGTGGGCCAGCGACCGGAACGGCTTCAGCTCCAGCGCCTCCAGTTCGGCGAGCGACTTGTCGACGGTGGGCAGCGCATGGTGGGAATCGACGTGCGTGTCGCCATGGCCGGGAAAGTGCTTGACGCAGCAGGCCACGCCTTCACGCAGCGAGCCGCGCATCCAGGCGCGGGCCAGCGCGGCGACGCGCTCCGGGTCGGCGCCGAAGCTGCGCTCGGCGATCACCGGGTTCGCGGGGTTGTTGTTGACGTCGAGCACCGGCGCGAAGTTCCAGTTGACGCCGATCGCGCGCAGGCCGCGCGCCACCGCGGCGCCGACGGCTTCGGCCTGTCGTTCGTCGTCCGCGGCGCCCAGGGCCATGGCGGCGGGCGGCTGCGGCAGGAAGGTGGCGCGCACGACGGAGCCGCCCTCCTGGTCCATGCCGATGAGGGCTTCGGGACCGAGCACTTCACGCAGGTCGGTGGTGAGTTGCCGCACGTCGGCCTCGGTGCCCAGGTTCTTGCGGAACAGGCAGACGGCGCGGATGTGGTGGCGGCGCAGGAAGCTGACCACTTCAGGCATTAGCGATTTGCCCGGGATGTCCACCATCACCAGGTGGCCGGGGTGGAATGCGGTGTCCTGGCCGCCGGGCGTGGCACCCGGCCCCGCGAGGGGGGCGCGGGCCGCTGGGGAAGCGGCCGGGTGCTCGTCCTGCGGCGCTTGCGTGGGGGTGGGCGTCATGGCGTCAATGGGTCCTGGTGACCTTGCTCAGGTGGCGCGGCGCATCGGGGTCGAGCCCGCGCGCGCGCGCCAAGGCCTCCACCGCGGGATAGAAGCTCTGCACCGCGGTGATCGGGTCCAGGTCCTCGTTGGCGGCGGCGATCAGCGGCAGCTCGGCGCCCGGCGTGCCGGGTGGCGCGGCCACCAGCACCCGCGCACCGCGGCCGCGCATTTCTTCGGCCAGCGACAGCAAGCCCGGCTGTGCCGGTCCGCGCGGTGCGAACACCAGCAGCGGGTAGCCTTCGTCGATCAGCGCCATGGGCCCATGCTTGACCTCGGCACCGGAGAAGGCTTCGGCCTGGATGCCGCAGACCTCCTTGAACTTCAGCGCCGCTTCCATCGCCACCGCCAGGCCCAGCCCGCGGCCGATGACGAAGAGCCGGTCGGCCTGGGCCAGCGCGTCGGCCAGCGGCGACCAGTCGGCCCAGGCGGCCTTTTCCAGTGCCTCGGGCAGGGCCTCGATCGCGCGCTGCAGTGCCGCATCGCCCTGCCACTGCGCGACCAGCCGCGCGCCGGCGGCCAGCTGCGCGACGTAGCTCTTGGTGGCGGCCACGCTGGTCTCGGCGCCGGCATGCAGCGGCAGCACCCACTGCGCGGCCTCTGCCAGGGGCGAGGCCGGGTCGTTCACCACCGCCACGGTGCGCGCGCCGCCTGAGCGGAAGAAGCGCTGCGGCGCGACCAGGTCCGGGCTCTGGCCGGACTGCGAAAAGGCGATCGACAGCAGGCCTTCGCACTGCAGCCGCGACGAGTACAGCGTCACCAGCGACATCGGCAGCGAGGTGACCAGCCGGCCCAGCCGCGCCATCACCAGATAGGCCATGAAGTGAGCGGCATGGTCGGAACTGCCGCGGGCCACCGTCAGCACCGCGGAGGGGGGCGCGGTTCGCAGGGTCTGCCCCAGCGCGGACAGCGCCTCGCGGTCGGCGGCCAGGGCGCGGGCCACGGCCCGTGGCGCCTCGCGGGCCTCAAGCAGCATGCGCGAGTTCAATTGGTTCTCCTTCGACGATCACCTGTTGCAGCTTCAGCGCGCTGTCCAGCACCACCAGGTCGGCCCACGCGCCGCGCTCGATGCGGCCGCGGTCGTGCAGGCCGAGGAAATCGGCGGCGTGGGTGGCGGTGCGGCGCGAGGCCTCTTCGATCTCCAGCCCCAGGCCGACGAGATTGCGCAGCGCCTGGTCCATGGTCAAGGTGCTGCCGGCCAGCGTGCCGTCTTCCAGCCGCACGCCGCCCAGGCACTTGGTGACGGTGAGGCTGCCGAGCTTGTAGTCGCCGTCCGGCATGCCGGCAGCGGCCGTGGAATCGGTGACGCAGTAAAGGCAAGGGATGGCGCGCAGCGCGGCGCGGATGGCCCCGGGGTGCACGTGGAGCAGGTCCGGGATGATCTCGGCATAACGCGCATGGGCCAGGGCCGCGCCGGCCATGCCGGGGGCGCGGTGGTGCAGGCCGGTCATCGCGTTGAAGAGGTGGGTGAAACCGGTGGCGCCGCGGTCCAGCGCCGCCACCCCGTCTTCGTAGCTGCCGGCGGAGTGGCCCAGCTGGACCGTGAAGCCCGCGGCCACCAGCGGCTCGATGAAATCGAGGTTGCCGGGGATTTCCGGCGCCAGCGTGATCAGGCGGATTGGTGCCAGCGCGTTCAGCTGGCGTAGTTCGGGCACCGAGACCGAGCGCACGAAGTCCGGCTGCGCGCCGAGCTTGCCCGCGTTGATGTAGGGGCCTTCCAGGTGCACGCCCAGCACGCGTGCGCTGCCCGCGGGCCGTTCACGGCAGAAGCGGCTGACGCCGGTGAGGGCGCTGACCAGCTCGGCATGCGGGGCCGTCATCGTCGTCGCCAGCAGCGAGGTGGTGCCGTGCCGGGCATGCAGGCGGCCGATGCGGGCGACCGAGTCGCCGCCTTCCATCGTGTCGCTGCCGCCGCCGCCGTGCACGTGCAGGTCGATGAAGCCGGGCAGCACGATGGGCAGGTCTTCGTGGCGCACCACGTACTCGTTGCGCGGCTCGCCGGTGACCTCGGCGATGCGGCCGCGCTCCACCGTGAGCCGGCCGCGCACGAAGCCGCGCGGGGTGAGGATGTGGCCGTCGAGCAGCAGCGGCGGCGAAGTGGAAGTGGAGGACATCACGCGGTTCTCGATTCGCGGGCCAGCAGCAGCGCGCCCGCCACGGCATCGCCCTGCGGTGCCACGCAGCGCGCCGCGAGTGCCGGTGGCAGCCGGGGTTTCAGGCGCTGGGCGACGCTGCCGGTGAGCACCAGCGGCAGGTCGCCAGCGGGGTCCAGTGCGTCGGCCATGTCCACCAGGGCCTGCACCGCCTCGTCCAGCAGGCGGCGTGCCGCCCCGTCGGCATCGGCGTTGTCGAACACCAGGGGGGCCAGCCGCGCGAAGCCGTGCTGGCCGGCACGCACGCACCAGTCCAGCAGCGCATCGCGCTGGCCGCCGGCCACGCGCCACACGGCGCGTGCCAGCGGGCCGGTGTGGGCGCGGCCATCGAGCGCGCGGTGGGCCACGCGCATCGCGGCCAGGCCCAGCCAGGCGCCGGAACCCTCGTCGCCGATGCCGAAGCCCCAGCCGCCCACGCTGACGCGCTGGCCATTGCGGCGCAGGGCTTCGCCGACGCTGCCGGTGCCGGCGGCGACGATGGAGCCCGGTGCGCCGCCGTGGGCGCCGAGCAGCGCGGTGCCGGCATCGGTGTCCAGCGCCAGGCGGCCGTAGGCGGGGGCGGCGGCCAGGAAGGCATCGCAGCGTGCGGGGGAATGCGCGCCCGCCAGGCCCAGACCGATGGCGCATTGTTCGGGCCGGGGTTGCGGCAGGGCGGCATCGGCAAAGGCGCGCTCGATGGCGGCGTGCACGTGCTGCCAGGCCTGCTCGATGCCTTGGCCGAGCGCGGACGGGCCGCCCTCGCCGGCCCCGACGGGGCCGCCGGTGGCATCGGTCACCCGCACGCGGGTGCCGCTGCCGCCGCCATCGACTCCGATGAAGTAGCGCAGGTCGGCGTGGGGCAGGTGCTGGAAGCGCATCATGGTCGGCTGGATAATACCACTGTAGTACCACGCATGACCAGATAAGCAGTTCGGTGTTCCTGGGGCGGCTCTCGGCATTCACTCTCGGCGTCCACGTTTCCCTATGAACCCGGGCTGGCGGGCGGGGTCTGCCGGGCGGCCTTCATCTGGTACTGCTACCACTGGAAGCCACGCCGGGCCACACAATCCGTTCCCCTGTCGCCGATGGCCGCCGTGGCCATGATCCCATGCAGAAAATCGACTTTGAATTGCGCGGCGAGTTCATCACGCTGGACCGCTTGCTGAAGGCCACCGGACTGGCCGGCAGCGGCGGCCAGGCCAAGGCCCTGGTGGCCGAGGGCAAGGTGCAGGTCGATGGCCAGGACGAGCTGCGCAAGACCGCCAAGCTGCGTGCCGGCCAGGTGGTGGCGCTGACGGGTGTGCGCATCCGGCTGCTGCCGCCCGCGGCGGACGCGGGGGCGGAGCCCCTCGGCTGAATAAAACATGCGCCACCGGGGCGGGTGCCGCCGCGCCGCTATCCTCGGGCGCTCCTTTCCTGGATGACGGCGATGACCCGGCCCACCCTGATCGGCCTCGATGCGGACGACACGCTCTGGCACAACGAGACCCTGTTCCGCCTCACCCACGAGCGCTTCAACGAGCTGCTGGTCCCCTGGGCCGATGCCGCCCGGGTCGAAGAGCACCTGGCCGCGGTGGAACGGCGCAATCTCGCGGTCTATGGCTACGGCGCCAAGGGCTTCACCTTGTCGATGCTGGAGACCGCGGTGGAGCTCAGCGGCGGTGCCGCGCCGGCGCGCGTGATGCAGGAGATCCTCGCCAACGGGCGTGACCTGATGACGCACCCGATCGACCCGCTGCCCGGCGTGCGCGAGGCGCTGGAAGCGCTGGCCGAGCGTGCGCCGCTGGTGCTGATCACCAAGGGCGACCTCTTCCACCAGGAATCGAAGCTGGCTGCCTCGGGTCTGGGTGACCTGTTCTCGGGTGTCGAGATCGTCAGCGAGAAGACGGCCGAGACCTACCGCCGCGCCTTCCGCCGCCACGGCGCGGCCGCGGAGGCGGCGCTGATGGCCGGCAACTCCGTGCGCTCGGACATCCTGCCGGCACTGGAGGCCGGCAGCCATGCGGCGCTGATCCCGTACCCGCTGGTCTGGGCGCACGAGGCGGCGGAGGCGCCCAAGGCGCACCCGCGCTTTCGCGCGTTCGAGAGGCTGGGTGACCTGGTGCCGTGGCTCGATGGCTTGTGACCCTTGCTGGCGGATGCGCCGGCAGGCTCGGGTGCGTCCCGGTGCCCGGGCTGCGGATTCAGCCGGGCGGGTCCAGCGTCTCCACCAGCCGCGCCGCGCTGCCGTCCGACAGCTGGAAGCGGACCCAGCGCATGCGGCTTGGTTCGATCTCGACCTCCGGGTCGTGGTTGGCGCCGGTGACGAACTCCAGCGCCGGCGGCGCGGGGCCGAACCAATGCAGCGAAGCCAGGCGCGCCTCGGCCGCCACGATCTCCGGGCTGGCATAACGCCAAAGGGCGCGGCCCAGCAACTGCGAGCGCGGGACGTGGCATTGCCGTTCGCGCGCGGGCGACAGCGCCAGCAGCCGGTGCGTCAGGTCGCACACCAGGTGCACCGGGCGGGTGGATTGCTCCACCAGGCGCGCCAACTCGCGTTCGGCCGCGCTGTCCAGGCGGGCATGCATCAGCTGGCGCAGCGCGGTTTCCTCGTCGGGGTCGGGCAGCTGGCGGCCGTTCTCCCAGCGCGAGATGGTGGCTTGCGACACCCCCAGCAGCTCGCCCGCGTGCTGCTGCTTGATGCGGCGCAGGACCCGCCAGCGCCGCAGCGCGGCACCCAGCTGGCGGGCGTCGCCGCAATGGATGGCGGGCGTGGGTTGCATGGAAGGGGGCAGGGTGTCTGACCGGGCGCGCTGGGCGCCGATTTTCGGCTACTACCTGGTCGGCGTGTTCTCGGCGGCGCAGCTGGGCAAGATGTCCGCGCTGGCGCCGGTCGTGGCAGCGGACCTGCGCCTCAGCCTGACCACGGTCGCCGGCGCCATATCGCTGCTGGAGGCCGGCGGCGCGCTGCTGGGCGCGGTGGCCGGCGTGCTGGCGTTGAAGATCGGCCTGCGCCGCACGTTGCTGGGTGGCCTGGCGTGCCTGGCGGCGGCGGGGCTCGGTACGGCGTCCGCCCAGGGCGCGCCGGGGCTGATCGGGTGGCGGCTGCTGGAGAGCCTGGGGCACCTGGGCGTCATCGTCACCGTGCCGGTGATGATTGCCGCGGTGGCCGGGCCGTCGGTGCGGGTGGCACTGGCGCTCTGGAGCAGCTTCGTCCCGGTGGGGCTGGCGCTCGGGGCCTGGAGTTGGGGCGGGCTGGCGACGCTGATGTCCTGGCGCGGGGCGATGCTGGTGGGCGGCGCGATGGCACTGCTGGCGCTGGCTGCCTGCGCCTGGGCAGCGCCGGCCGGGCGGGTGCCGGCGGGCAGCGCGCAGGACCAGGGCGACCGCCGGGGCGGCTGGGGCCCGTGGTGCCTGGCCGCGTCTTTCGGCTGCTGCACGCTGTACGAGGTGGGCCTGCTGGCGCTGCTGCCGAGCTACCTGGTGCAGCGCGGCGGGGCCTCGGCGGCACTGGCGGCGCACTGGACGGCGGTGGCCTCGCTCGCGGCGGTGCTGGGCAGCGTGGCGGCGGCGGTGCTGGCGCGGCGGCATGTGGCGCCGCTGGCGCCGATCGTCGCGACCACCGTGCTGCCGGGGCTGATGCTCTTCGGCGTCTTCGTCGAATCGCCCGAGGTGTGGCGTGTGGCTTTGCTGGCAACGGTTCTGAACGCCATCGCGGGCATCTACTTCAGCCTGGCTTTTGCGTGGCTGCCGGCGGTGGCGGGCGGGCGGGCCGGCATGGTGCGCGCGAACGGCTTGATCGCGCAGTTCGGTGCCGGCGGCGCGCTGGCCGGGCCGCCGCTGATGGCCGCGGGGGTCGAACGCTGGGGCTGGCCCGCGGCCGCGGTCGCCGGGGCCGTGTTCGCCTTGCTGGCCGTGCCGCTGGCCTGGGCCGCGCTGCGCGGCGTGGGCCAGGGCGCCGAGGGCGTGGAGGGTGGGGAGGGCGCCCGCGGCGCCGCCAGACCGGTCTGAGACAATCGCGCACTTCGACGCCGGCTGCGTGCCCCCGTAGCCGGCGTTTTTCATTCCCCGGGGCCATGTCGAGGACAACCATGCACAAAAACCTCAAGGGCGCTGCCGTGGCGGCGCTGCTTGCTTCCGCGCTCGGCGCGCTCCCGGCGGCTTCCGCCGCTCCCTTGCAGGCTTGTTTCGTCTACGTGAGCCCCGTCGGCCAGGCCGGCTGGAGCCACCAGCACGACCTGGGGCGCCAGGCGATGGCCAAGGCGCTGGAGGGCCGGGTGACGACGCGCTTCGTCGAAGCAGTGCCCGAAGGCGCCGACAGCGAGCGCGTGATGCGCGAGCTGGCGCGCGACGGCTGCGGCCTCATCTTCGCCACCAGCTTCGGCTACCTGGAGCCGGCGCTGCGCGTGGCGGCGGAGTTCCCGTCGGTGAAGTTCGAACACGCCGGCGGCTACAAGACCGCGGCGAACCTGAACACGTACAACGCGCGTTATTACGAAGCGCGCTGGCTGGCCGGCTACCTGGCCGGCCGGCACAGCAAGACGGGCATCGCAGGCTATGTCGCCGGCTTCCCGGTGCCGGAGGTGGTGCAGGGCATCAATGCCTTCACGCTGGGCATGCGTGCGGCCAACCCGAAGGCCGAGGTCAAGCTGGTGTGGCTGAACGCCTGGTTCGACCCCGCGCGCGAGCGCGAAGCGGCGCTGGCGCTGATCAGCCGGGGCGCGGACGTGCTGGCCAACCACAGCGGCTCGCCCGCCGTGCCGCAGACGGCGCAGGAGAAGGGCGTTGCCGTCGTCGCCTACCAGAGCGACATGTCGAAGTTCGCGCCGCAGGCCCAGCTGGCCTCGGTCACGCACCACTGGGGCGGCTACTACACGCAGGTGGCCAAGTCGGTGATCGCCGGCAGGTGGAAGCCGCAGCCGGTGTGGGGCGGCATGAAGGACGGCTTCGTGCAGCTTTCGGCGCTGAACCCGGCGCTGCCGGCCGAGCTGAAGGTCGACCTGGAGCGGCGCCGCCAGGCCATCCTCGGCGGGCGCTTCCAGCCCTTCAGCGGCCCCCTGGTGGACAACACCGGCCGCGAGCGGCTGGCCAAGGGCGCGCTGACCGATGCGCAGATCGCCGGCATGGACTGGCTGGTGCAGGGCGTCAGCGGTGGGATGCCCGCCGCTGCGCGCTGAAACGATCACCAGCCGCGGGCGATCCAGCGCGCCGCGGCGGGATGCGCCGGCGCGGCGCCGAGACCGCCGCGCGCCACCAGCGAGGTCGCGTCAGCCCGTGGTGAGCTCGACCGCCCGCGGCCAGCTTTCCGGCCGGATGAAGCCGGGGTTCAGCAGCGCGAACAGCTTGTGGTCGCGCCAGGCGCCGTCGATGTAGAGGTAGTCGCGCGCCAGGCCTTCCTCGCGGAAGCCCAGGCGCTGCACGACGCGCAGGCTGGGGGCGTTCTCGGGGCGGATCGCGGCCTGCACGCGGTGCAGGTTGACGGCGGGCGAGAAGGCTTCGTCCAGCAGCGCCGACAAGGCCTCGTGCATCAGGCCGCGGCCGGTGTGGTGCACGTCCAGGCCGTAGCCCAGCGCACAGCCGTGGAAGGGGCCGCGCGCGATGCCCGAGAAGTGCACCGAGCCGATCACCCAGCCCGGCTTGTTGCGCGGTTCCAGCCACCAGCGCAGGCCGCGGCCTTCGTCGAAGGCGCGGCGGCCTTCGGCCAGCGATTCGGCGACGCTGGCGAGTCGGGCATGGTCGGGCGGCAGCGGCGGGTCCCAGCGTGCAAAGTGAGCGGCGTTGCGCCGGTAGTAGTCGGCCACGGCGGGGGCCAGTGCCGGATCGGTGGCGTGCAGCAGCAGGCGTTCGGTGGCGATGCGTTGGCGGGCAGCGGGCATCGCCAAAGTCTAGGCCGGCTCGGGCGCGCAGGTTGTGACCGGTGGCAGCAAGGCGGGGCCGTAAGATGCCGGCTCCGCTCGCCTCTGAACGCACATCCCGTCGATGCCGCCCCCGTACTCCCTTCCACGGTCCGCCGCGCATGCGCTGCTGCTTCTCGGCGCGGGCACCCTGCTGGCGGGCTGCAGCGTTCTTGCGGAGCTGGTCTACGAGAACAAGCGGCACTCGGCCGCGCGCCATTGCGAGCAGCAGGTGTCGAAGACGCAGCACGACGAGTGCCGCAGCCGTGTGCCGCCCGGCTACGACCAGTACCAGCAGCAGCGGCAGGCCGAGTCCGGCGGCGCCAACGAGCAGGCTGCCGCCCGCAAGGACGCCCAGGCCAGGCGTGACGAGAGCCTGTGCTTCACCCGCCAGGCGACGGGTGAGAAGGTGTGTCCGAACTGAGCGCCTGCGCGGCGGTGGCCGCCATCAGCGCCGCGGCCGCCGGCCCGAAGGCGTAGGCATCCATGCCCAGGCAGCCGTAGGTCAGCGCGTCGTGCAGGCGCTGCGGCGGCGCGGCCGGCCCGCCGGCACCGGCGGCGACGAACCAGGGCAGCAGGTGCTCGTCGCTCGGATGCATGGCAAGCGCGTGCGGCGCCCGCTGGCGGTAGTCCAGCAGCGCGGCCCAGTCGCAGGCGGCGCTGCGCTCGGCGAACCAGCGGCGGAAGGCGGCGCTTTCGGCGATCTCGGGCGCATCCAGCGCGGGGCGCCGCGCGCCGAAGAGCAAGCGCAGGTTGTGCGTGATGCTGCCGGTGGCCAGGAGCCACACCCCTTCGTCCGCCAGCGGTGCCAGTGCCTGGCCCAGCGCGAAGAGCTGCGCCGGCGTCCAGTCCGGCGGAAAGGCCAGCGGCAACACCGGCACGCCGGCATCCGGGTGGCTGAAGCGCAGCGGCGTCCAGATGCCGTGGTCCAGGCCGCCGCTGTCGCTCAGGTGCGCCGGCAGCGCGGCCGAGTGCAGCAGCGCGGCCACGCGCCCGGCCAGCGCCGGGGCGCCGGCGGCGTCGTAGCGCAGGCGGTACAGCGCATCGGGAAAGCCGCCGAAGTCGTGCACGGTGGCGTGTTGCGCCGCGGCCAGCAGTACCGGCTCGCGCGCCAGCGAATGCGCCGAGACGGCCAGGATCGCCGTCGGCCGGCGGCCGGCCAGGCGGTCGATCGCCGAGCCCAGCCGCCGCCAGAACGGTCCGGTGTCACCCGGCTCCAGCGCCGTCATCGGCGAGCCGTGCGAGACGAAGACCGGGGCGGTCGTGACGCCGGTGAGGGCGGATGCGGCTGGCGTGTCCATGCCGGCATTGCAGCACCGGCCGGGCACGCCGCCGTTCGCACCCGCTGCACGCAGCCTTCAGCCGCCTTGTCCGAAGCCCGCGCGCGTTCGGCCCACCTGCGGCGGGGGCGCAAGCGCATCCGGGCGACTCCGCCACCGCGGCTGGTGTACCGTCGCCGCCCATGGATGCCTCTGCCACCGCCCAGCCCGGACCACCCCTGGCCAGCGCGCCGCCCCTGAAGACAACGCTGCCCATCTCCACGGTCGCCCTGGCCTGGCGGCAGGGCTGGCGCGACTTCCGGGCCGGCGAGCTGCGGCTGCTGATGGTGGCGGTGATGCTGGCGGTGGCGGCGCTGGCGGCGGTGGGCTTTTTTGCCGACCGCTTGCAGGGCGCGCTGGCGCGTGACGCGCGGCAACTGCTGGGCGGTGATGCGGTGGTGGCCAGCGACCAGCCGGCGCCGCCCGCCTTCAGCGCCAAGGCACGTGAACTGGGCCTGCAGGTGGTGGCCACCGCCACCTTTCCCAGCATGGCGCGCGCGCCGGACGAGAAGGGCGGCGACAGCCGGCTCGTCGCGTTGAAGGCCGTGCCAGACGGCTACCCACTGCGCGGTGCGATGCGGGTGCGCGGCGGCCCCGCCGGCGCCGCCGAACAGGCGCTGGCGCATGGCCCCGCGCCGGGCACCGTGTGGGTGGATGCGGCGTTGCTGGACCAGCTGCAGCTGGCACCGGGCGACCCGCTGATGCTGGGTGACCAGCGCTTCACGATTGCCCAGGTGATTGCGCTCGAGCCCGACCGCGGCGCCGGCTTCATGAGCTTTGCCCCGCGCGTGATGCTGCATGCGTCCGACCTGCCCGCCACCGGCCTGATCCAGCCCGCCAGCCGCGTCACCTACCGGTTGGCGGTCGCCGCCCCGGAAGGCCGCGCCGCGCAGGTGGGGCAGTTCGTTCGATGGGCCGAGGCCCACATCAAGGAGGCCCGGCTGCGCGGCCTGCGCATCGAGTCCCTCGAATCCGGCCGGCCGGAGATGCGGCAGACGCTGGACCGCGCGCAGCGCTTCCTGAACCTGGTGGCGCTGCTGGCGGCGCTGCTGTCGGCGGTGGCGGTGGCCATCGCCGCGCGCGATTTCGCGCAGCGGCACCTCGACGACTGCGCGATGCTGCGGGTGCTGGGCGCGCCGCAGCGCGCCATCGCCGGCGCCTACGCGCTGGAGTTCGGCGCCGTCGGCCTGATCGCCAGCGCCGCCGGCGTGCTGCTGGGCTTTGCCGTCCACTTCGTCTTCGTGCGCCTGCTCGCCGGGCTGATGGATGCGGCCTTGCCGGCCCCCGGTTTCATGCCGGCACTGTTCGGGCTGGGCGTGGGCATGACGCTGCTGGCCGCCTTCGGCCTGCCGCCGGTGCTGCAGCTGGCGCGGGTGCCGCCGCTGCGGGTGATCCGGCGCGACGTGGGCGGCCTGAAGGCCGCCTCGGTCGGCGTGCTGCTGGCCGGCACGGCGGGCTTCGCGGCGCTGCTGGTCGCGGCGTCGTCGGACCTGAAGCTGGGGCTGATCGCCGTGGGCGGCTTTGCCGCGGCCGTGCTGCTGTTCGCCTTCCTGGCGTGGGTGGCGGTGGCGCTGCTGAAGCGCGCGGTGCCCGAGTCGCGCGCGCCGCGCTGGCTGGTGCTGGCGACGCGCCAGCTGGCGGCGCGGCCGGCGTTCGCGGTGCTGCAGGTGTCGGCGCTGTCGGTGGGCCTGTTGGCGCTGGTGCTGCTGGTGCTGTTGCGCACCGACCTGATCAGCGCGTGGCGCCAGGCCACGCCCAAGGACGCGCCGAACCGCTTCGTCATCAACCTGCAGCCGGAGCAGGGCGAGGCCTTCCAGGCGACGCTCAAGGCCGCTGGCGTTGCGCGTTATGACTGGTTCCCGATGATCCGCGGCCGGCTGACGGCCATCAACGGCCGCGAGGTCGCGCCCAGCCAGTTTGCGGAGGACCGCGCGCAGCGCCTGGTCGAGCGCGAGTTCAACCTGAGCCATGGCGACACGATGCCGGGACACAACAGCATCAGCGCCGGCCGATGGACGCCCAACGAGCCGGATGCGCTGAGCGTGGAAGAAGGCCTGGCGCAGACCCTGGGCCTGAAGCTGGGCGACCGCCTGCGCTTCGACATCGGCGGCATGCCGAAGGAGGGCCGCATCACCAGCCTGCGCAAGGTGGACTGGCAGTCGATGCGGGTCAATTTCTTCGTGATGTTCCCGGTGGCCAGGCTGGACGACGTGCCGGCCAGCTACATCAGCGCCTTCCGCGCGCCGGACAAGCCGGGTTTCGACAGCGCGCTGACGCGGCAGTTTCCCAACATCACGAACGTCGACGTGTCGGTCTCGCTGGCGCAGGTGCAGCGGGTGCTGGACCAGGTGATCCGCGCGGTGGAGTTCCTGTTCGGCTTCACGCTCGCCGCGGGCCTGGTGGTGCTGTTCGCGGCCGTGGCGGCCACGCGTGAGAGCCGCTCGCGCGAGTACGCGGTGATGCGCGCGGTGGGCGCCGGCTCGTCGCTGCTCAAGCGCATGCAGCGGGCCGAGCTGCTGGGCGTGGGCGCCTTGGCCGGCTTCCTGGCCTCGCTGGCCGCGGTGGCGGTGGGCGGGGTGATGGCGCGCCAGGTCTTCGAATTCAGCTGGGCGCCGTCGCCCTGGGTGCCGGTGGCCAGCACCGCCATCGGCGCCGTGCTGGCGCTGGTGGCCGGCTGGTGGGGCCTGCGCGAGGTGCTGCGGCGGCCGGTGATGGAGACCTTGCGCAAGGCGCCGGAGTGAGGGGCGGCGGCGCCTTTGCTGACCGCCGCCACTGCAGGCCGCCCTACCGCCGCACTGCGCTCACGCACCGCCGCGACTGCGCTGGACGCGCGTGAAGCGCGCACATGGCCGAACGTCATGCCTGGTCACGAATCAGGCTGCGGCTGCCAGTAGGATCGGCCGGCCCACATCGATCCGAGGGCCAATCGCTGAGGTGCCCGCCCGTGCCGGGCCGCATCCGGTGGCCGCGTCCTTGGGGGCCCATTCAATCCGGAGAAGACCCATGCCTCGTTTGCTCGCCGCGACCGCGCTGTCGCTGACCTTCGCCGCTGCCGCTGCCCAGGCGCAGCTGGTGGTGCCCATCGACCTGATCAACGAGACCGGTGCCACCAAGCGCCTGGGCACGGTCGCCGTCACCGAAAGCCGCTATGGCCTGGTGTTCACGCCGGCGCTGGAAGGCCTGCCTGCCGGCGTGCACGGCTTCCACGTGCACGAGAACCCGAGCTGTGCCCCCGTGGTGCGCGACGGCAAGCCCGTGGCCGGCATGGCCGCCGGCGGCCACCTCGATCCCGCAGGCACGAAGAAGCACGGCACCCCCTGGGGCGATGGCCACCTGGGCGACCTGCCGGGGCTCGTCGTCGAGCACGACGGCAAGGCCAGCTACCCGGTGCTGGCGCCGCGGCTGAAGCTGG
>CAMLJY010000024.1 GCA_946480465.1 uncultured Burkholderiales bacterium | reverse complement strand
CAGGCACAGGCACAGGCACAGGCACAGGCACAGGCACAGGCACAGGCACAGGCACAGGCACTTCAGCTGGGAGGCACCGCATGAACACCACCGCCTGGTCGTCCCCGGAGGGACCGTGGCGCGGCGAAGGCATCGCCATCGTCGGCATGGCGGCGCGCCTGCCGCAGGCGGACACGGTCGACGCGTTCTGGTGCAACCTGCTCGACGGGCGCGACTGCATCCGCCGCTTCAGCCGCGAGGAATTGCTCGCCGAAGGCGTCGAGCCGGCGCTGCTGGACCACGAGCGCTACGTGCGCGCCGGCGCGGTGCTCGACGGCATCGAGCTGTTCGACGCCGGCTTCTTCGGCATCAGCCCGCGCGAGGCCGAGTCGATGGACCCGCAGCAGCGCGTCTTCCTCGAGGTGGTGCAGCACGCGTTCGACGATGCCGCGCTGGACCCGCGGCGCCACCGCGGCCGCATCGCCGTGTACGCGGGCAGCCGCCTGAGCGGCTACTGGCTGCGGCTGATGAAGAACGCCGGCTTCATGGCCGGCCTGGGCTGGCACCAGGTGGCCGCCGGCAACGACAAGGACTTCCTCGCCACCCAGGCCTCGTTCCGTTTCGACCTGCGCGGCCCCAGCGTCAACGTGCAGGCGGCGTGCTCGACCTCGCTGCTCGCGGTGTCGCTGGCCTGCGATGCGCTGGCCGCCGGCCGCTGCGACGCGGCGGTGGCGGGCGCCGCGTCGATCTCGGTGCCGCAGTGCACCGGCTACATGCACCAGCCGGGCAGCATCGCCTCGTCCGACGGGCACTGCCGGCCGTTCGACGCCCGCGCCGATGGATCGGTGCTGGGCAACGGCGTGGCGGCGGTCGTGCTCAAGCGCGTCGGCGATGCGCTGGCCGACGGCGACCGCATCGTGGCGGTGCTGCGCGCCGTCGCCGTCAACAACGACGGCCGCAGCAAGTCCTCGTTCGCCGCGCCCAGCGTGCGCGCGCAGGCCGAGGTGCTGGAGCGCGCGCTGGCGGAGGCGGCGCTGTCGCCGGCCGACGTCGACTACGTCGAGGCCCACGGCACCGCCACCGCGCTGGGCGACCCGATCGAGGTGGCGGCGCTGGCGCGGGTCTTCGGACCGGACAGCGGCGCCGCGCGCGCGCCGCTGCGCATCGGCTCGGTCAAGAGCAACGTCGGCCACCTCGACCCGGCTGCCGGCATCGCCGCGCTGATCAAGACCGCGCTCGGCCTGTCCCGGCAGCGCATCCCGGCCAGCCTGCATTTCGAGGCGCCCAACCCGGCGATCGACTTCGACGCCGCCGGCGTGCGCGTGGTGTCGCAGTGCGAACCCTGGCCGCGCCGCGAAGGCCGCCCGCGCCGGGCCGGCGTCAGCGCTTTCGGCATCGGCGGCACCAACGTGCATGCGGTGCTGGAGGAAGCGCCGCCGCTGCCGGCCGCCGCGGACCAGCCCGAGCGCCCCGAGCTGCTGCTGCTGTCCGCCGCCGCGCCCGAGGCACTGCAGGCGATGGCCGACGGGTTGGCGCACGTGCTCGGCCAGCCGCCCGCCGCGCCGCTGCGCGACGTGGCGTTCACGCTCGCCTGCGGCCGGCGCCAGTTGCGGCACCGGCGCGTGCTGGTGGCGGCCAGCGCGCAGGAAGCCGCCGCGTTGCTGGCCACGCCCGGGGCCGGGGGGCCGGCCTGGGCCGCCGATCGCGCCGCCGTCTTCCTCTTTCCCGGCCAGGGCAGCCAGCGCCTGGGCATGGGGCTGGCGCCGTACCTGGACGAGCCGGTGTTCCGGCAGGCGCTGGACGAGATCCTCGCGCTGGCCGAGCCCGAACTCGGCTTCGACGGCCGTTCGCTGATCGACCGCGCCGCGCACGGCAACGGGCAGCAGCACGACCTGGCGCAGACCGCCATCGCGCAGCCGCTGCTGTTCGCGGTGGAGCTGGCCTGCGCGCGGCTGTGGATGCACTGGGGCCTGCGCCCGGTGCAGATGCTGGGCCACAGCCTGGGCGAGCTGGTCGCCGCGCAACTGGCCGGCGTGCTGGACCTGCCCGACGCGGTGCGCCTGGTCTGCCGGCGCGGCCGCCTGATGCAGTCGATGACCCCGGGCGCGATGCTCGCGGTGCCGCTGCCGGCCGATGAAGCGCAGGCGCTGCTGGACGGGCTGCCGGCCGGCGAAGCCTGCATCGCCGCCTGCAACGCGCCGAACCAGCAGACGCTGGCCGTGGCGCCGGGCACGGTGGAGCGGGTGCAGGCGCTGCTGCGCGCGCGCGGCATCGACGCCGTGCGGCTGCCGACCTCGCACGCGTTCCACCACCCGTCGATGCGCGAGGCCGCCGACGGCCTGCGCCGCGAGCTCGACGGCATGGCGCTGCACCCACCGGTGCTGCCGCTCACATCGTGCGTCAGCGGCGAGCCGATGACGGCACAGCAGGCGACCGATCCCGGCTACTGGGCGCGCAGCCTGGTGCAGCCGGTGCGCTTCTCGCAGGCCGCGCAATCGCTGCTGGCCTCGCACGGCACGGCGGCGTACGTGGAATGCGGCCCGGGGCGTGCGCTGGGCACGCTGCTGCGGGCGCACGCCGCGGGCGCGGAGCCGCCGCTGGTGCTGCCGACCCTGCCCGCGCCGGGGGAGGTGGACGCCGAGCGCCGCGGCCTGCTGGCCGCGCTGGGCCAGGGCTGGCAGGCCGGGCTGGCCATCGACTGGGAGCGGGTCTGGGCCGGGCGCGGCGCGCGCCGCGCGGCGCTGCCCGGCTACCCGTTCCAGCGCCGGCGCTACTGGGTCGACGAACCGCGGGCCGCGGCGGCCGCCCCGGCGGTGCCGGCCGCCGCGCCGGCCGGCGAGGGCGGCGCCTGCGTGCGCGCCTGGGCGCCGGCGCCGGCCGTGCCGGCCGCCGGGGGACGCGCGGACCCGGGCGCGGGCTTCGTCGTGCTGGCCGGATCCGCCGGCATCGGCATGGCGCTGGCGCAGCGGCTGCGGCAGGACGGCGCGCCCGTGCTCGTCGTGCGTGCGGCCAGCGCCACCGAGCCGCCGGCGGCGGCGGAGCTGCCGGCCGTCGACCTGGACCCGGCGCGGCCGGACGTCGACGCCCTGCTGCGCCAGCTCGACGCCGCCGGCTTCGCCGACGTGCCGCTGCGGCTCGTGAACGCCTGGCCGCTGACCATGGCGCCCGGGCTGCCCTCGGCGGCGCGGGTGCAGGAGGGCCTCTCGCTGTCCTACCAGGCGCCGCTGCAGCTGCTGCGAGGCTTGAAGGCGGCGCGCCGCCGCGTCACCGCGCTGGAGACGCTGACGCGGCACCTGTTTCCGATCCTGCCCGGCGAGTGGCCCGAGCCGCTGGCCGCGCCCGCGCTGGGGCTGGCGCGGGTGCTGCCGCAGGAACTGCAGGACCTGCGCGCGCGCGTGATCGACACCGCGCTGCAGCCCGGCGCCGATGAGGCACGGCGCCTGGCCGGGCAGCTGGCCGCCGAACTGCAGCAGCCGGGGCCGGAGACGGTGCTGGCGTTCCGCGGCACCCAGCGCCTGGCCGAGGCCTTCGCGCCCACCGCGCTGCCGCCGTCGCCGCAGGCGCCTTCGCTGCGGCCGGGGGGCTGCTACCTGGTCACCGGCGGCTTCGGTGCCGTGGGCGGCGTGCTGGCGGCCGCGCTGGCCCAGGCCAGCCCCGGCGCGCGCATCGCGCTGGTCGGCCGCCGCGGGCCGGATGGCGGGCCCGAGGCGCAGCGCCTCCTGGCCACGCTGCGCGAGCGCGGCGCCGACGTGCTCGCGCTGGCGGCCGATGTGAGCGACGGCGCGGCCATGCGCGACGTGGCCGGCGAGGTGAAGGCGCGCTTCGGCCGCATCGACGGCGTGCTGCACTGCGCCGGCGTGGCCGGCGGCCGGATGCTGATGGTGCCCGAGGGCGAGGCCGCGGGCCGCGTGCTCGCGCCCAAGGTGCAGGGCACGCTGGCGCTGCTGGAGGCGGTGGCGCCGCACCAGCCGGACTTCGTGCTGATGTGCTCCTCGTTCGCCGCCGTGTCCGGCGGCATCGGCCAGGGCGAGTACTGCGCCGCCAACGCCTTCGTCGACGCGATGGCCTGGACCGCCCGCGCGATGGGGCTGCGCGCCACCGCGGTGGATTGGCCGGCCTGGCGCGAGGCCGGCATGGCGCATGCGATGACGCTGCCGCCGGAGCTGGAGCACCTGCGCCGCGCCAGCCTGGACAGCGGCATCAGCTCGGCCGAGGGCGCGGCGCTGTTCCTGCGCATCCTGCAGGCCGACCTGCCGCAGGTCGTGCTGCCGCCGCGCGCGCCGATGGCCGCGGCCGGCGCGGGGAACGCCGAGGCCGGCGCCTGGCCGGCCGCCGCGCCGGTACCCGGCGCGCAGTCACCCACCGTGCCGTCACCCGCCGTGCCGTCAGCGGCCGCCGCGGGCCCCGGCGCCGAGATCCGGCCCGGCGCTGCCGCCGCGGCAGGCGACGACGACCAGGCGCTGGAACGCCTGCTGGCCGAGCGCGTCGGCGCCGTGTGGTCGGCGGTGCTGGGCGTGCCGCCGCCGCAGCCGCAGGACAACTTCTTCGAGCTGGGCGGCCAGTCGCTGATGGCGCTGCAGATCGTGTCGCGCTGCGGCGAGCAGTTCGGCGTCGCGCTCGGGCTGACCGACGTGTTCGACCACCCCACGCTCGCGGCCTTCGCCGCGCTCATCCACCGCCGCATCGGCGAGCGGGTGGCCGCGATGTCCGACGATGAAGTGCGGCAGCGGCTGGCCGCCGGGTGGGGAGGATGACCATGGATGCCGACGATGCCCGGCGCCGGCTGCTGCGGCAGCTGGTGATGCGGTCGGGCGCGATGGCGGGCGACGCGCGGCCCGGCGCCCCGGCCCACGCGCCGCAGGGCGCCATGGCGGACCCGCCGCAGGGCGCCACGGCGGACCCGCCGCAGTGCGCCGCGGCCGCCCCGCTGCCGCTGGTCGCGCCCGGGGTGCATGGGGTAAACGGGGCGCCCGGGGCGGACGCGGCGATCCCGCACGCGCCGGCCCTGGCGCCGGCCTCCTTCGCGCAGCGCCGCCTGTGGTTCATCGAGCAGCTGCAGCAGGCCCACGCGCCGTACACCCTGCATGCGGTGCAGCACCTGCGCTTCGCGGTGGACGCCGGGCTGCTGGAGGAGGCGCTGCGCGGCATCGCGCAGCGCCACGAGGTGCTGCGCACCACCTTCGAGCTGCGGGACGACGAGGTGGTCCAGCGCATCGCCCCCCGGCCGCGGCTGCCGTTGCGGCGGGTGGACCTGGGCGCGTGGCCGGCCGACCAGCGCGAGCACGAGGCCAAGCGCCTGATGGTGCAGACGCTCGCGCAGCGCTTCGACCTGCGTGCCGGCCCGCTGCTGAGGACCGAGCTGTACGAGCTGGGACCGCAGGAGTTCCTGCTGCTGGTGGCGGTGCACCACGCGGTGTTCGACTGGCAGTCGTTCCAGGTCTTCTTCCAGGAGCTGGACGCGCTGTACGCCGCCGCGCTGCAGGGCAGCGTGGCCGCCCTGCCGCCGCCGGAGCAGTACGCCGCCTTCGCCCGCGAGCAGCGCGAGCGGCTGACCCCGGCGCGCATCGATGCCGCGCTGGCGTTCTGGCGCGCCGAGCTGGCCGGCCTGCCGATGCTGGACCTGCCGCTGGACCGCCCGCGGCCGCGGCTGCCCAGCTTCCGCGGCGACCAGCGCACGCTGGTGCTGCCGGCCGCGCTGGTGGGGCGGCTGCAGCAGCGGGCGCAGGCGGCGCAGGTCACGCTGTTCACCGCGCTGCTGGCCGGGCTGGCGGCGGCGCTGGGCCGGGTGTGCCGCCAGCAGGACTTCGCGCTCGGCCTGCCGCTGACCGGCCGCGACACGCCCGCGCGGCAGCAGGCGATCGGCTTCTTCGTCGACACGCTGGTGGTGCGCCTGCGCTGGGACGACGACCCCAGCAACGACGACCTGCTGGCTGCCGCCCGCGACGCGATGCACCGCGCCCTGGCGCACCGCGACCTGCCGTTCGAGCTGCTGGTGCAGCACCTCGGCCTGGCACGGGACCTGGGCGTGAACCCGCTGTTCCAGGTCGGCTTCCAGTTGATGCAGTCGCCCCTCTCGCGCGCCGATTCGCACGGCACCGACCCGGCCCGCACCAGCGCGATGTTCGACCTGTGCATCGACCTGTGGCCGCAGCATGCCGAGGTGCACGGCCGGCTGCAGTTCAATGCCGACATCTTCGATGCCGAGACGGTCGACGCGCTGGGCCAGGCGCTGCTCGCCGCGCTGCACTGGCTGGCCGAGCCGGGCCGGCGCTGGAGCGCGCTGGGCCTCGACGAGCGGCAGGGCGCACTGGCGCCTTCGCTGCTGGCCGGCGAGGTGCTCGCGCTGCCCGAACCGAGCTGCCTCGCGCTGATCGCCGAGGCCGCGGCGCGGCATCCCGAGGCCATCGCGCTGGAGGATGCCGACGGCCGCGCGCTGAGCTATCGCGCGCTGATGCCGCAGGTGGACGAGCTGGCCGCCGCGCTGGCGGCCCGCGGCGTGGTGCCCGGCGCAGTCGTCGTGCTCGAGGTCCCGCGCTCGCTGGCGCTGTGCCTGCTGCAGCTGGCGGTCATGCGTGCGGGCGCCGCCTTCGTCTGCGTGGACCCGGCCTGGCCGGCCGAACGGCGCGCGGGGGTGCGGCAGCGCACCGCCTCGCCGCTGGTGGTGGACGGGCCGGCGCTGCAGGCGCTGCGCGGGGCGCAGCCGGGGCCGGGGGGCGGGGTGCCGGCCTGGCCCGGCCCGGGGGACGCGGCCTACCTCATCACCACCTCCGGCTCCACCGGCGAGCCCAAGACCGTGGTGGTCGAGCACCGCGGGCTGCTCAACGTCGCGCACGCGCAGCGGCGCCTGTTCCAGCTCGGCGCGGGCCGCCGCGTGGCGCAGCTGTCGGCGCCCACCTTCGACGCCTCGGTGTTCGAGCTGGTGCTCGCGCTGTGCAGCGGCGCCACGCTGGCCATCGCCGCGCCCGGCATCGTCGCCGCCGCGGGTCTGCAGGACTTCCTGCGCGCGCGTGCCATCGACACGGTCGTGATCCCGCCCAGCCTGCTGGCGACCGCCGAGCCGGCCTGCTGCGCCGGCCTGCGGCTGATCTGCGTGGCGGGGGAAGCCTGCCCGGCCGACCTCGCCGAACGCTACGGCGCCGGGCGCGGCTTCTGGAACCTCTACGGCCCCACCGAGGCGACGATCTGGGCCACCGCCGGCCGGCTGGCGGCCGGCGCCCGCGTGTGCATCGGCCGGCCGATCCAGAACCTGGCCACCGCCGTGGTGGACGAGCAGGGCCGGATCGTGCCCCTGGGGACCGCGGGCGAGCTGTGCGTGGCCGGCGCCGGCGTGGCGCGCGGCTACCTGCAGGCGCCGGAGCAGACCGCCCGCGCCTTCGTGCCGGCGCCTCCCGCGCTGGCCGCGCTGGGCCACCAGCGCATGTACCGCACCGGCGACCTGGTGCGCCAGCTGCGCAGCGGCGAGCTGCTGTTCCTCGGCCGCATCGACCGCCAGCTGAAGGTGCGCGGCGTGCGCATCGAGCCGGAGGAGATCGAGCGCGTGCTGCGCGAGCACGCCGGCGCGGCCGAGGCGCTGGTCGATGCCGTGCCGCTGCACGGCGAACCGGTGCTGGTGGCCTATCTCCGCGTGGCCGATGCCGAGGCGCCGGCGCTGTTCGACGCCTGCCGCGCGGCCCTGCGCGAACGGCTGCCGGCGTCCATGTGCCCCAGCCACTTCGTCGCCGTGCCGGCCTTTCCCCGCAACAGCAGCGGCAAGGTCGACCGCCGCGCCCTGCCGGCGCCCGGCGCGGGCCCGGCACCGTCCGCGGCCGCGCCGCCGCCGGCCACCGAGACCGAGCGCCTGCTGGCCGCGCTGATGCAGCAGCTGCTGCACCGGCCCGGCGTGGCGGCCGACGACGACTTCTTCCGCATCGGCGGCCACTCGCTGGCCGCGGCCAGCCTGGTGTCGCGCATGCAGGCGGCCTTCGGCATCGAAATGAGCATCGCCGACGTGTTCACGCACTCCACCGTCGCGGCGCTCGCCGCGCGGGTGGACCGGCTGAAGGCCGACGCGCCGCGGCGGCCGGCCGGCGACGAGGTGCCGCTGGTGCGCCTGCCGCGCGCGCAGGCGGCCCGGCAGGGCCTGTGACGCGGAGGAAGGAGACCGCCATGGGCCTGAACGTCGCCGCCATCCTGCTGGACCATGGCCGAGGCCTGCCGGGGGTGGCCACGGTGCCGCTGCGCTACGACGCCACGCAGCCGATGCTGCTGCCCGAATGGCAGCGCGGCCAGCGCGCGCCCGCGGTGGCGGCCTATGCCATCGACCGCCTCGGCCCCACGGCCACCGTGCAGGCCTGCTTCACCGCCACGCCCGAGCTGCCGCGCGTGGTCGAGGTGCGCGCGCTGGCCGAGGCGCCGGGCGGCGCGCCGCTGCCGTTCGCGCCGCTGGTGGGCTGCCTGGCGCCGCGGCGGGTGAGCTTCGACGACCGTGGCGTCTCCGCCTGGCAGGCGTTCACGTTCCGCACCGCGGCCATGGCGGCCGGCGGTGTCGCCTGCGCCACGCTGCAATGGCGCTGGCAGCTGCGCCGGGGGCCCGCGGATCCCTGGACCGATGTGGATGCCACCCAGCACCGCATCTATGCGCTGCTGGGGCAGCCCACCGCTCCCTGGCTCACGCAGCCGGCCGTCCCGGCCAACCCTGCGCTGCCGCGCACCGACCTGCTCGACGTCGCCTGCCTGTGGGCGAGCGGCGCGCGCGACCGCGCCGGCGTGGCCGCCCGCATCGCCGCGGCGGTGAACCGGCTCGGCGGCGCCACGCTGGCGTATGACGCCGCCGTGGGCGCGCCGCACTACACCGTGCTGGGCCTGCCGCACTTCCTGTGCGACGCCTTCCTGGACCGCGTGCGCGGCGGCGAGGGCGCCGGTCCGCTGGTCAACTGCTCGGACTGCGCGACCATCGTCTCGACCCTCGCCAACCTGCTCGGGGCCGACCTGTGGCAGTCGAAGATGGGGCTGGTGGGGCCGGGCTTCCGGCTCAACCCGCTGCTGGCCATCGGCGCCCGCGAGTGGTCCACGCTGCACGGCAGCTTCGGCTTCCACGAGGTGGCCTGGACCGGTGCCTGCGCCGCGGACGACCTCGTGTACGACGCCTGCCTGCGGGTCGACGCCGACATGGACCCCTCGGCCCGGCCAAGGGTGCCGCTGCTGCCGCTCGGCATGCGCTTCGGCCAGCCGGGCGAGGGCGGCTTCCGCGATCGCATCGCGCTGGCGCCGGACCGCGCGGCCTGCGAGCCGCAGCCCGAGCTGCGGGTGCGGCGAACGGTGGCGGCCGCGACACCGCTGCCGCCACCGCTGCCGCCGCCGGTCGCACGCGCGCTGAGCGCGCGCGCCGGCGAGCCGGCGGGCCGGCCCGATGCGCGGTGCCGGTTCGAAGGCTTCCGCTGGGCCGGCGGCGAGCTGGGGCCCGAATGGCTGCCGGTGCGGAGCCTGAGCCTGGATGCCGCGCCGATGCGCCTGCAGATGGCCGCCTGGCGGCCCTTGCGGGCGCCGCAGGCCTTGCTGCGTGCCGATGCCCTGGAGACCGCCGGCCCGGAGCAGGCGCGAAGCGCGCTGCTGGAGGCGCTCGGGCAGGTCGCGTCGCCCGCCCTGGATCGATGGCGAGCCGACGGTGGCGACGACGGCGACGACGGAGAAACCCGTCTTGCGCTCGACAACGGCGCGCTGGTGCTGTTCACGCGCGGCAACCTGATGGTGGCGGTCCGCAGTGCCGGGCGGCAGCCGCTGGACGTGCGCGCCGCCGCCCGGCGCATCGACCGCTGGCTGTGGCTCGCCGCCGCCCCTGAAAGTCCGCGCACAGCGGGCTGAACAAGCTTTCGATACCGGTGCGGCGCAGGCCGTCCTACCGTCGCGGTCCCACGACCAGGAACGCGACATGCACCACATCGAACTCGTGAGCAACCTGCTCTGTCCCTACACCCAGCGCGCCGCCATCCAGCTGGCCGAGAAGGGCCTGCCCTTCGAGCGCACGTACATCGACCTGGCCGCCAAGCCGGGCTGGTTCGACGAGGCCTCGCCGCTCGGCAAGGTGCCGCTGCTGCGGGTGGGCGATGCGGTGGTCTTCGAGACCTCGGCGATCTGCGAGTGCATCGAGGACCTGGCGCCCGCGCACCCGCTGTGGCCGTCCGCGCCGCTGGAGCGGGCGCGCCACCGCGGCTGGGCCGAATTCGCCTCGGCCGTCATCGCCGACGTCTTCGGCTTCTACACCGCGCCGGGGCCCGAGGCGTTCGAGCGCAAGTGCGCCGACCTGGCCGCGAAGTTCCGCCGCCTCGATCGCCAGTTGGGCCCGGGCCCCTACTTCGGCGGCCATCGTTTCGGCCTGGTCGACGCCGCCTTCGCGCCGGTCTTCCGCCTCTTCGACACCTTCGATGCCATCGGCGACTTCGGCCTCTTCGCGGGGCTGGGCGCGGTGCCGGCCTACCGCCGGGCGCTGGCCGTCCGGCCGTGCGTGCGCGACGCCGTGGCCGCCGGCTATGGCGAGGTCTTCAGGCGTTATGTGCTGGAGCGCGGATCGCAGCTGTCACGCCTGATGGGCGAGGGCGGCGCCGGGCCGCGGGCCGGCGCGGCCGAGCAGCAGGCCGGAGGCCCCGCCGATCGCTGAAGCGAGCGCCGCGCCGGCCGCCCGCACGCGCCCGATGCGGGCCGCGTCCGGGTGCATCAGCAGCCACAGCGGCTGCTCCAGTTCGGCCAGCGGCTCGCCGATGCGCACGACGCCGGGCAGCGACCCGCCGACGAAGCAGGGCAGGACGCCGCAGCCGATGCCCGAGCGCACCGCCTGCGCGGCGCCGAGCAGGGTGTTCGCGCGCAACCGGACGTCGCCGTCGGCCACGTGCCGCGCCAGCCAGCTGCCCGGCCCGCTGCAGGCCAGGCCGGCGTCGAACCCCACCCAGGGCGCGCCGGCCGGTGGCGTGCCCGGCCAGGATTCACCGAGCTGGCGCGCGGCATAGACGGCCATCGCCACCGTGCCCACCTGCCGGCCGCGCAGCGTGTCGGCCGGCCGGCTCGTCACCCGCAGCGCGATGTCCGCGGTGCGCTGGGCCAGCGGCACGAGCTCGTTGGCGACCAGCAGGTCGATGCGCAGGCTGGCGTGCTGCCGGCACAGGGCCTGCAGGATGGGCGGCAGCAGGTACTCCGACACGGCGTCCGGCGCGGTCAGCCGCACCGTGCCGGCGGCGGACGTGTCGCGGCCGCCGACCCGCCGTTCGAGCGCCGCGATGTCCTCGCGCAGCCGCAGGGCCAGCTGCCGCACTTCTTCGCCGGCCGGTGTCGGGCGCAGGCTGGAAGGGGTGCGCTCGAACAGCCGCGTGCCGAGCCGGCGCTCGATCAGCTGCAGGCGGCGCGACAGCGTCGGGTGGCTCACCAGCAGCGCCGATGCGGCCCCGGAGAGGGTGCCGTGCTCGGCGATGGCCAGCGTGATGCGCAGGTCGTCCCAGTTCAGCGCGGAGGCGGGGGCCCGGTTCATCGCCCGGATGATGCCCGTCCGCGGCAGCGCCCGTCCTGCGGCGGGGCGAGAGCGGGTCAGGCGAGCTGGTCGATCGTCACGGCGTGCAGCGCCTGCCCCCGGGCCTCGAAGCGGTCGAGGTTGGCCAGCGTGGTCTCGGCGATCGCGCGCAGCGCATCGGCGGTGAAGAAGGCCTGGTGCCCGGTGATGACGACGTTGGGGAAGGTGAGCAGGCGCGCGAACAGGTCGTCGTGCAGCACCTCGTCCGACAGGTCGCGGAAGAAGAGGTCCGCCTCTTCCTCGTACACGTCGAGGCCCAGGCTGCCGAGCTGGCCGGATTTCAGCGCCGCGATCAGCGCGCGCGTGTCCACCACCGCGCCGCGGCTGGTGTTGATCAGCATGGCGCCGCGTTTCATGCGTGTTAGCGCCCCGGCATCGATCAGGTGGCGCGTCTGCGGCGTCAAGGGGCAGTGCAGGCTCACGACGTCGCTGCACGCGAGCAGGCCGTCCAGGTCGACGTACTGCACGCCCAGCGCCTCGCACTCGGGATTGACCTCCGGCGCCGTGGCCAGCACCCGGCAGCCGAAGCCGGCCATGATGCGCGCGAAGCAGGCGCCGATGCGGCCGGTGCCCACCAGGCCCACCGTGCGGCCGTGCAGGTCGAAGCCGAGCAGGCCTTCGAGCGCGAAATTGCCTTCGCGCACGCGGTTGTAGGCGCGGTGGATCTTGCGGTTCAGCGTCAGCACCAGCGCCGCCGTGTGCTCGGCGACCGCGTGCGGCGAATACTCGGGCACGCGGCCCACGGCGATGCCCAGGGCCGCCGCGGCCGCCAGGTCCACGTTGTTGAAGCCGGCACAGCGCAAGGCCACCAGCCGCACGCCACCGCCGTGCAGCGCGCGCAGCACCTCGGCGTCCAGGCGGTCGTTGACGAAGGCGCACACGGCCTGTGCGCCGTCGGCCAGGGCCACGGTGGTCGAGTCCAGCCGGCCCTCGAGGAACACGAACGCGTGCCGGCCCTTCTCGTTCGCCCGGGTCAGGAACTCGCGATCGTGGGGGCGGGTGCTGTAGATGGCCACGCGCATCGGGGCACGGTAGCACTGCGCGGGCCGATCGGCTCCCATGGCCGCGTCGGCGACCACGGCAACCGTGCCGGGGGCAGCACCAGCACGCTGATGCAGGCCAGCGCCATCAGCGGCACCAGCGCCGGCACGATGCCGGCGACGCTCGCCAGGTGGCCGAACCCGATCATGCGAGGACCGCCGCGGCGACCGCCGCGACCACCGAGATGCACGCCAGGTTCAGCGCGAGGCCGCAGCGCATCATGGTCGCCTGCGGCACCTGGTCGGTGGCGTAGACGATGGCGTTCGGCGGCGTGGCCACCGGGAGCATGAAGGCGCAGGACGCCGACACCGCGATGGCCGCGGCGAACAGTGGCGGCGGCAGCCCCAGTGCCGCCGCCACGCCCATGAACACCGGTACCAGCAGGGCGGCCGTCGCGGTGTTGCTGACCAGCTCGGTCAGGAAGACGACGAAGGCGACCACGGCGATCAGCATCAGCAGCGGCGGCGCTCCATGCAGGGCATCGGTCAGCGTGCCGGCCAGGAAGGTGCTGGCGCCGCTGCTGGCCATGACCTCGCTCAGCGCCAGTCCGCCGCCGAACAGCAGCAGCACGCTCCAATGGGTGCGGCGTTCGATCTCCGGCCAGCCGATGGCGCCGCCGGCCACCAGCGCGGCGATGGCGGCCAGCGCCACGGCGCTGTCGATGTCGGCCGTGATGCCCAGCGCCCGGCCGAGCGGTGCGGCGCCGACCCAGCCCGCCGCGGCGAAGCCGAACACCGCCACGGTGATGCGCTGCGGCCGCGACCAGGCCGGCGCGGCGCCGGCGCTGGATGCGGTGCCGCAGGCCGAGGCCAGCCGCGGCCGCAGCACCAGCCACAGCACCACGGCCATCAGCGGCAGCAGCAGCAGCACCATCGGCATGCCGATGCGCATCCAGCCCGCGAAGCCGATGCCCGCCTGCGCCGCGGCAATGGCATTCGGCGGGCTGCCCACCAGCGTGCCGATACCGCCGATGCTGGCGCTGTAGGCCACGCCCAGCAGCACGAAGGCGCGTTCGCGCGGGCCGTCTGCTTCGGTCAACAGCCCCAGGGCCAGCGGCAGCATCATCGCGGCGGTGGCGGTGTTGCTGATCCACATGGACAGCAGCGCCGTCAAGCCGAACAGCAGTCCCACGGCCACGCCGCGCCGGCCCGCGGCCAGTTGCAGCACCGCCCGCGCGAGGCGGCGGTCCAGCCCCTGCTGCTGCAGGGCCGCCGCCAGCGCGAAGCCGCCGAGGAAAAGGAAGATCACCGGGTGGGCGAAGGGCGCCAGCGCGGTGCGCAGGTCCATCAGCCCGGTCAGCACGGCCAGCAGCGGCACCAGCAGCGCTGTGACGCTCAGGTGCAGTGCCTGCGTCATCCACAGGCCGCCGACCAGCACGAAGAGGGCGAGTCCGGTGCGCAGCCCCTCCGGCGGCGGCGCGCCCTGGTAGGCCAGCGCGGCGAGCAGCAGGCAGCCGAGCATGCGCCAGCGGGATGAAGGGGGCCAGGTCATGCCCCGCCCAGGTAGAGCAGCGCCGCGTTCACGGCATAGGTCGCCGCCAGCCCGACGCTGATCCAGCTGAGCACGCGCAGCGCGCGGCCCTGCGGCCGCATCACCAGGCCGATGATGACCAGGCCCGTCATCACCAGTGCCGTCACCGCGGTGCCGGCATGCACCGGCGACGCCGCGGCCAGCAGCGGGCCGTGCACGTAGAACGCATCGTCCACGGCCAGGATCGTGACGTTGAAGAGGTTGCTGCCCAGCAGGTTGCCGATCGCCATGTCCAGCGCGCCGAGCCGCAGCGCGGCCAGGGTCACGGCCATTTCCGGCAGCGTGGTCACGAGGGCCATGAAGACGGTGCCGACGAAACTGCGCGACAGCCCCAGCGCTTGCGCCAGGCCGTCGGCGAGCCCGGGCAGCCAGCTGCCGGCGACCAGCACCGTGCCGGCGGCCAGGCCGAAGCGCCGCCATGCGCGGCGCACGTCGGGCGCCCCACCCGGCGACCCCGACCCCGACGCAGGCGCCCGCGCGCGGGCGGCGGCCGCCATGTGCTGGCGCTCGTGCCCGTGTACCGCCCGCAGCGCCACCAGGTACAGCGCCAGCAGCAGCGGGCTGTACAGGCCCACGTGCAGCACGGCGGGCACCCGCCGGCCCGTGAGCAGGCTGAGGGCGACGAAGCCCAGCATCACGACGCCGAAGCCGGCGGACAGCAGGTGCGTGGCGCTGGCTTCGCGGTACATCGGCTGGTGCCGCTGCAGCGCATCGACGACGACGAGGAACAGCAGGTTGACCACGCAGGCGCCCAGCGCGTTGCCCACCGCCAGGTTGGGCGCCTGCACCCAGGCCACCGCGCTGATGCCCGAGGCCAGCTCCGGCAGCGAGGTGACGGTGGCCAGCAGGGCCAGGCCGACCCAGCCGCGCCCCCACCCGTAGCCCTCGGCCAGGGCATCGGCGCTGCGGCTGAGCACGTGGCCCGCACGGGCGATCAGCACCGCGCAGGCCGCGAACTGCAGCAGCAGCCAGGCCAGGGTCACGGCCGGCCCTCGCGCGCCGTGCGCGACCAGAGCTTGCGCGCCTCTTCCACCCACAGCACCGCGCTGGCCAGCAGCAGCAGCGGCAGCAGCGACGCCGGCGGCAGCGGCACGGTGTGGAACAGCGCGTTCATCGGCGGCGCGTAAAGCACCAGCGCCTGCAGCAGCATCGACAGCGCCAGCCCGCCCAGCAGCCAGCGGTTGCGCAGGATGCGCGGCCCCAGCGCCGAGGCGCTGGCCGACTGGCAGTTGAGCACGTTGAACCACTGGCACATCGCCAGCACGGTGAAGGTCTCGGTGCGCACCAGGTCCAGCGGCGCGCCCTGGCCCAGGCGCCACGCGAACCAGCCGAAGCTGACGCCCGCGATCACCGGCGTCATCAGCGCCACACGTCGCAGCAGCCCGGCGCCCAGCAGCCGGTCGTCGCGCGGCACCGGCGCGCGCCGCATCTCGTCGCCATCGGCCGGGTCCATCACCAGGTTCACCGTGACCGTGCCCTCGGTGACGATGTTGATCCACAGGATCTGCACCGCCGCCAGCGGCAGCGGGAAGCCGCCCACCAGCGCCAGCAGCAGCACCAGCACCTCGGCCAGCGAGGTGGCGAAGAGGTACAGGATCACCTTCTTCAGGTTGCCGTAGACCACCCGCCCCTGCTGCACCGCGCCGACGATGGTCGAGAAGTTGTCGTCGGTGATGACGATCTTGGCCGCGCTCTTGGCCACCTCGGTGCCGGTGATGCCCATGGCCACGCCGACGTCGGCGCGTGCCAGCGCCGGGGCGTCGTTGACGCCGTCGCCCGTCATCGCGACGACCTCGCCGCGCGCCTGCAGCGCCTCCACGATGCGCAGCTTCTGCGCCGGCTGCACGCGGGCGAAGACGGCGATGCCGGGCAGCTCGGCGCGCAGTTCGGCCTCGCCCATACGTTCCAGTTCGGGGCCGTCGACGGCGCGCTGTCCGTCGCGGGCGATGCCGAGCTGGCGCGCGATGGCCAGGCCGGTCAGCTTGTGGTCGCCGGTGACCATGACCGGCCGGATGCCGGCGGCGCGGCAGTCGGCGACGGCGCGCCTGGCCTCCTCGCGCGGCGGGTCGATCTGGCCCACCAGGCCGAGCAGGCGGGCCCGGCAGGCCAGCGCGCCGAAGCCGGCCGCGGTATCGAGTACGTCGTCGTCCACGGCCGCGAAGGCGAGCACCCGCAGGGCCTGGGCGGCCATGGCGTCGGCGGCTTCGCGCGCGGCGTGCACGGCGCCGCCGTCGGCCATGCACAGCCGCAGCACCGCCTCGGGCGCGCCCTTGATCCACACGCGGCGCGGCGCGCCGTCCATGCGGTGGCGCGTGGCCATCAGCTTGGTGTCGGAGTCGAAGGGCAGCTCGGCCTCCCGCGGTGCCTCGCGTCGCAGCGCGTCGAGTGCGATGCCGCCCTTGCGCGCCAGTACCAGCAGCGCCGCTTCGGTCGGGTCGCCCAGCACGGTCCAGCCGGCGCGTCCCTCCTGCGGCGGCAGCAGTTCCGCGTCGTTGCACAGGGCGCCGGCCAGCAGCAGCTGCCGCAGGGCCGGGTCGGCCGGGTCCGCGGCGGCTGCGCCCTCGTGCAGCCGGCCTTCCGGGACATGGCCGGTGCCGTTCACCGTGATCTCGCGGCCGCCGGGCAGCCACAGCGCCACGGCCGTCATCTCGTTGCGCGTCAGCGTGCCGGTCTTGTCGCTGCAGATGACCGTGGTGGAGCCCAGCGTCTCCACCGCCGACAGCCGCCGGATGATGGCGCCGCGCTCGGCCATGCGCTGCATGCCGACGGCCAGCGCGATCGTCATCGCCACCGGCAGGCCCTCGGGCACCATGGACACCATCTGGCTGATGGCGACCATCAGCACCTGCGCCAGCGGCAGCTGCCGCCACAGGCCCAGCAGCACCACCAGCACGAACAGGCCCAGCGCCGCCGCCACCAGCGCCCGGCCGAACTGCTCCAGGCGCAGCTCCAGCGGAGTCCTGGGCTCCGCCGCTCCTTCGGTCAGGCCGGCGATGCGGCCCACCTCGGTGTGCGAGCCGGTGGCCACGACGACCGCACGTGCCCGGCCCGCCGCCACGTGGGTGCCGGAATACACCATGCAGTGGCGATCGGCCAGGCTGGTGGCCTCCGGCACGGCGGTGACGGCCTTCGCCACCGGCACCGATTCGCCGGTGAGCGCCGCCTCCGCCACCTGCAGCTGCGACTCTTCCACGAGGCGGGCGTCGGCCGCCACTGCATCGCCGGCCGCCAGCAGCACCGTGTCCCCGGGCACCAGCTCGCGCGCCTCGACCGACTGCTCGGCGCCCTCGCGCAGCACCCGCACCCGCAGCCCGGCGAGCCGGCGCAGCGCCGCCATCGAGCGCTCGGCGCGGCCTTCCTGGGATCAGGGCGTTGACCAGCACCACGGCGAGGATCACCAGCGCATCGCCGCGGTGCCCCAGTGCCACCGCGAGCACCGCGGCGACGAAGAGGATGTAGATCAGCGGGCTCTTGAACTGCCGGGCGAGGGTGCGCCACCGCGATCGTGGCGGTGGCTCCGGCAAGGCGTTGGGACCGTGCCGTTCCTGGGCGCGCCGCACCTCGGGTGCGCCCAGGCCCTGCCGGGCATCGGCCCCGAAGTGGCGCAGCACCTGCGCGGCCTGCAGCGCATGCCACACCGGCTCGGCGCCGTCGACCTCGCGGTCCGGCGCCGGCCAGCGATGCGCGTCCCGGCCGCGGCAGCCTGCATCAGTCACCGCGAACGACCAGGGTGTCGCAGTCCAGCACGTGCAGCAGGTTTTCCGCCGTGCTGCCGAGCAGCGCGCGGGCGAGGCCGCTGCGCCCCTGCGAGCCCAGCACGACGAGATCGGCCCCGGTGCTGGCGACGTAGTCCGGCAGAAGGACTTCCGGCTGCCCGCGCTCGATCACCCGCTGCAGGCTGGCCAGGACCGGGGCGGGCAGCGCGGCCTCGGCCAGGTGCGCGGTGCACTCCTGCGTGGCCGCGGCGCGCCAGGCATCGTCCGCGGCGGCGCCGTTGCCGAGCATCGTGCCCGGGGGCACGTAGGCATGGAACAGCGACAGGCGCGCGCCCGGGAACCAGTGCGCCGCCAGGCGCAGGGCCTGCAGCGCGGGCGCGGAGAAGTCCGTGGCCACCACCACGTGACGGTAGGCGGCGCGGGCGCGGCCGCGCACGTTCAGCACCGGCACGCGGGAATGGCGCACCAGCGTGTCCACGGTGCTGCCGAGCTGGATGCGGTCCATGCGCGCGTCTTTCGCGACCCCCAGCACCACCAGGCCGGCCCCCTCATCGGCCAGCGCCTGCTGCACCGCCGCGGCCGCCGGCGCGCCGATCACGACCCTGGCCGTGGCGGCGATGCCTTCGGCATCGAGGTCGGCGCCGAGCGTGCGCTGCAGCGTCTGGGCCCACGATTCGGGGCGGCGCCACGAGGGCGCGGAGCCGGCCAGCTGGTCGCGCCGCGCGACCTCGGCGGCATGGACGACGTGCGCCACGACCAGCGCGCTGTGCCAGGCGCGGGCCAGCTGCGCGGCCCGCGCGACGGCACGGTCGCAGCGCGCACTGAGGTCGGTGGCGACGAGGATGCGGTTGGGCGGGGTGGGTTCGGTCATGGACGGCTCCGTCAAAGGGGGAATGGCGTGCGCGCGGCATCGCGCCGAAGACCGCAGGCTAGTCCCGCCCGGCGCCGTGCGCTTGATGGCCATCAACCCCTGGCCGGTGGCCGCGGCGCTTTTTCCTGCCGCCGCCGCACGGGGCCGCCCCGGCTTGATTCCGCGCAAGGCGCGGACGGCGCCCGATGGTCGAATGCAGCACCCCCGATCCCCCGATGCCGAGCGGCGAAGGAAGAGTCGTGACTCAGGACGGCCGCGAACCTGTCTCGATGGATGCCGGCACGCTGCGCAGCGTGCTGGAGCACACGATGAACGGGGTTGCCTTTTGCCGCATGCTCTACGAGGACGGGCGCCCGGTCGACTTCGTCTACCTCTACACCAACCCCGCCTTCCATCGCCAGACCGGCATTGCCGATGCGGCCGGCCGGGCGGTCAGCACGCTCATTCCGAACCTGCGCGAGAGCGATGCCGCGCTGCTCGAGCGTTACGGGCGCGTGGCCGCGGGCGGCGCGCCCGAGCGCTTCGAGACCTGGGTCCAGGCGCTGCAGCAGTGGTTCGCGATCGAGGTGTTCAGTCCACGGCGCGATCACTTCGTCGCGATCTTCGACGTCATCACCGAGCGCAAGCGGCTGGCGATGGCGCTGCAGGCGCACCACGACCACCTGGAGCAACTGGTGGCGGACCGCACCGCCGAACTGGCGCAGGCCAAGGCGCAGGCCGAAGCGGCCAGCAAGGCCAAGAGCGCGTTCCTGGCCAACATGACGCACGAGATCCGCACGCCGCTGGGCGCGATCATCGGCATGGCCGAACTGATCGTCGACGCCGGCGTGACGCCGGAGCAGCAGGACCGGCTGGCCAAGATCGAGCGCGCCGGCCGCCACCTGCTGGACGTGGTCAACGCGATCCTCGACCTGTCGAAGATCGAGGCCGGCCAGTACGAACCCGAGGAGACGGTGTTCGAGCTGGACGCCGTGCTGCAGGCCGTGGCCGGCATGGTGCAGCAGTCGGCGCACGACAAGGGACTGCGACTGTCGGTGGACCGCGGCGGGGTGGCCGGCCGACTGCGCGGTGACCGCACGTGGCTGCAGCAGGCGTTGCTGAACTACGCGGCCAATGCGGTGAAGTTCACCGACGCGGGCGAGGTCAGCCTGCGCGTGTTGCCGGTGGACGAGAACGAGCAGGGCCTGCTGGTCCGCTTCGAGGTCGGCGACACCGGGCCGGGCATTGCGCCGGAGGTGCTGCAGCGCCTGTTCCATCCGTTCGAGCAGGCCGACAACACGATCACGCGCCGCTACGGCGGCACCGGCCTCGGGCTGGCCATCACGCGGCGCCTGGCGATGCTGATGGGCGGCGAAGCGGGCGCCTGCAGCACGCCGGGGGCGGGCAGCACCTTCTGGTTCACCGCCCGGCTGGTGCGTGCCGGCGCGCCGGTGGACGCCGGCGCACCGGCGGCCACGGTGCCGCCGGCGCAGTTTCCCGGTGCGCGGGTGCTGCTGGCCGAGGACGATGCCGTCAACCGCGAGATCGCGGTGGCCGCGCTGCGCCGGCTGGGCATCGTCCCCGACGTCGCGGCGGATGGCCAGGAGGCGCTCGAGCTGTTCGCCGGCGGCTGCTATGACCTGGTGCTGCTGGACATGCACATGCCGCGCCTGGATGGCATGTCGGCCGCCCGGCGCATCCGGGCCTTGCCCCACGGCGGCGGGGTGCCGCTGCTCGCCGTCACGGCCAACGTGCTGTCCGACAGCCGGGCCGCCTGCCTCGCCGCGGGCATCGACGAGGTGATCGCCAAGCCCTTCGACCTCGCGACGCTGGCTGACGTCGTCGGTCGCCACCTGGCGCGCCGGGCCGGGCCGGAAACGCCGGCCGCCGCCGCTGCGGGCGGCGGGCCGCCGTGCCCCGTGCGCCAGGCCGATGGTTCGCGGCCAGCCCTCACCCCATGTCCGACCCAGGACTGACCCGGGCCCAGGTGGAGGCGCAGCGGCGCCGGGACGGGCCGAACCGCCTGCCGCGGGCCGACCGCCGCGGCCTGGTCCGCATCGCCTGGGAAGCGCTGACGCAGCCGATGCTGTTGCTGCTGCTGGCCGCGGCCAGCGTCTATGCCGCGGTCGGCGAGCTGCAGGACGCGGCGCTGCTCGGCGTCTCGGTGCTGGCGGTGGCGGCGCTCGCGATCTGGCAGGAGCAGCGCAGCGAGCGCGTGCTGCATGCGCTGGCCGACCTGTCGAGCCCGCGCTGCCGGGTGCTGCGCGACGGGGCGACGGTGCAGATCGCCAGCGAGGAGCTGGTGCGCGGCGACCGGCTGCTCGTCGCCGAGGGCGATCGCCTGGCTGCCGATGCGCGCATCGTCGAGTGCAGCGGCCTGCGCGTCGATGAATCGCTGCTGACCGGTGAATCGGTCCCGGTGGACAAGCGCGCCGGTGCCGGCGGCGCGGCCGCCGCCGCGGGCGGTAGTTCGCTCGAAGCAAGCGATGCCACGGTGCTGCATGCCGGCAGCCTGGTGGTGCAGGGCGACGGCCTGGCCATCGTCTGCGCCACCGGCGCCTACACCGCGCTCGGCCGCATCGGCGGCTCGCTGCGGCAGATGGCGGCGCGGCCCAGCCGCCTGCAGCGCGAGCTGAAGCGGCTGGTGCGCATCGTCGCGCTGATGGCCGCCGCCACCTGCCTGGTGGCGGTGCTGCTCTACAGCTGGCGCGAGGGCTCGTGGACCACCGGCCTCATCGTCGGGCTGACGCTGGCGATGTCGCTGATTCCCGAGGAGTTCGCGGTCGTGTGGAGCGTGATGCTCGCGCTCGGCGCGTGGCGGCTGGCGCAGGTGCGGGTGCTGACGCGGCAGCCGCAGGCGATCGAGGCGCTGGGCACCGTCAGCGTGCTCTGCGTCGACAAGACCGGCACCTTGACGCACAACCGCATGACGCTCGAACGCCTGCACGACGGAACGGCCGCGGCCGCCCCGGATGCGGCCCTGGCGCCGCCGCTGCAGGCGCTGCTGGATGCGGCGGCCCTGGCCTGCAGCCCGCAGCCGGTGGAGCCGATGGACCGCGCCATCCTCGCCGCGCGGGGTGCGCGCCGCGCCGGCCGTGCCGGTTGGACGATGGCGGCGCACGTCGGCACCGGCGAAGGGCGGCCCTACGTCGTGCACTGGTGGGCCGGCGCGGCGGGCGAGGGCCGGGTGGTGGTCAAGGGCGCGCCCGAAGCGGTGCTGGCGCTGTGCGCCGATGCGCCGGCGCGGCTGGCCGCGCTGCGCGAGGCCGCCGAGGCCTTCAGCGCCGAAGGCCGGCGCGTGCTCGCGGTGGCGCACGCCGCCGCGTCCGGCCCGCTGCCCGACGACCGCCTGCCGCGCACCGCGCTCGAAGCCCTCGGCCTGCTGGTGTTCCAGGACCCGCTGCGCGCCGAAGTGCCCGCGGCCATCGCCGCCTGCCGCGCGGCCGGCATGCGCGTCGTGATGATCACCGGCGACGCGCCGGCGACCGCGCGGGCCATCGCGCACCAGGCGGGCCTGATCGACGGCGACGGCACGGTCATCACCGGGGCCGAGCTGGCGCGCCTGGGCGATGCCGAGCTGGCCGCGCGCCTGCCGCGGGCCAGCGTGTTCGCCCGCATCGCGCCGGCGCAGAAGCTGCGGCTGGTGCGCGCGCTGCAGGCGCAGGGTGCCGTGGTGGCGATGACCGGCGACGGCGTCAACGATGCGCCGGCGCTGCGCGCGGCCGACGTCGGCGTGGCGATGGGACGGCGCGGCACGGACGTGGCGCGCGAGGCCGCCTCGCTGGTGCTGCTCGACGACGACTTCGGCGCCCTGGTGCAGGGCGTGGCCGGCGGGCGGCGCATCTTCGCCAATCTGCGCAAGTCGCTCGGCTACCTGTTTGCCGTGCACGTGCCCATCGTCGGCGTCTCGATGATTCCGCTGCTGGTGGGCGGGCCGGTGCTGCTGCTGCCGCTGCACGTGGTGCTGCTCGAACTGATCATCGACCCGGCCTGCTCGCTGGTCTTCGAGGCCGAGCCGCCGCCGGACGACGCCATGCGGGTGCCGCCGCGGCCGGCGTCCGAACGGCTGTTCGCGCTGCCGGCCGCCCTGCGTGCGCTCGCCGCCGGGGCCATCGCGTTCGCCGGCGTCGCGGGCGCCTATGCGCTGGGGGCGCTGGCCGGCGCGGCGGTGGAGCAGCTGCGGCTGCTGGTGCTGGCGGCCATCGTCGGCGGCAACCTGCTGCTGCTGCGCTGGTTCCGCGGTTCGGCGCGCGACCATGACGCGTCCAATCCGGTTTATCTGACGCTGCTGGCCGTGCTGGGCGCCGTCTGCGCCGCCCTGCTGGCCGTGCCCTGGGCGGCGCGCGCCTTCGGGCTGCCGCTCGGGCTCGCCCCGTGGGCCCTCGTTCCGGCCCTGCCGGCGGCATGGGCTGTGCTGCGGCTGTGGTCGCTGCGCAGCGCGCGGCGGACCGCGGCGGGCCCGGATGCCCTCGTTTGACCGCGGTCAAGCGCCGCGGCGGCGGCATGACGGACAAATGCCACCCATGGATGCCCCCGCCGTCTTCCGCGCCCGCGGCCTGGCCAAGACCTACCGCACGGGCGAGGTCGAGGTGCGGGCGCTGCGCGAGGTCGACCTGGACATCGCGCGCGGCGAGTTCATCGTGCTGCTCGGCCCCTCGGGCAGCGGCAAGTCGACGCTGCTGAACATCCTGGGCGGCCTGGACGTGCCCAGCGAAGGCACGCTCGAGTTCAACGGCCGCCGCCTCGACGGCGCGGGCGAGGCCGAGCTGACCGCCTATCGCCGCGCGCACGTCGGCTTCGTGTTCCAGTTCTACAACCTGATCCCCAGCCTGACGGTGCGCGAGAACGTCGCGCTGGTCACCGACATCGCCGACGACCCGATGCCGGTGGACGAGGCGGTGGCCCAGGTCGGACTGACCGAGCGGCGCGACCACTTCCCGGCGCAGCTGTCCGGCGGCGAGCAGCAGCGCGTGGCCATCGCCCGCGCAATCGCCAAGCGCCCCGAGGTGCTGCTGTGCGACGAACCGACCGGCGCGCTGGACTACCAGACCGGCAAGCTGGTGCTGGAGGCCATTGGCCGCGTCAACCAGGCGTTGGGAACCACGGCCATCGTCATCACCCACAACGCGGCCATCGCCGGCATGGCCGATCGCGTCATCCACCTGGGCGATGGCCGCATCCAGCGCATCGACAGCCCGGCGCGCAAGCTGGCGCCGTCGGAGCTGTCGTGGTGAGGCACGCCGCCGCGGGGCAGGCCGCATGAAGGCGCTGGACCGCAAGCTGTGGCGCGACCTGCGGCTGCTGTGGAGCCAGGCGCTGACCATCGCGCTGGTGGTCGCCGCCGGCATCGCCGGCTTCGTGACCAGCCTGTCGGCGGTCGATTCGCTGGCCGCTGCACGTGACAGTTATTACGCCGCCGGCCGCTTCGCCGACGTGTTCGCCAGCCTGAAGCGCGCGCCGCAGGCGCTGGAAAGCACGCTGCGCGAACTGCCCGGCGTGGCCGACGTGCAGACCGGCCAGGAGGCGATGGTGCGGGTGACCCTGCCCGGCGTCTCCGACCCGGTGATCGGCCAGCTGATCGGGCTGGACCTGCAGCAGGCGCAGCGCCTGAACCGCGTCGACGTGGCCGCGGGCCGCATGCTCAGCGCCGACGAAGGCGCCGGCGACCAGCGCATCCCGGTGCTGGTTTCGCGCGGCTTCGCGCTGGCGCGCGGGCTGAAGCCCGGCGACGAGCTGCAGGCCCAGCTCAACGGGCGCCTGCGCACGCTGCGCATCAGCGGCCTGGCGCTGTCGCCGGAGTTCGTCTTCGCCGGCCTCTGGGGCATGCCGGACATGCGCGGCTACGGCGTGTTCTGGCTCGACCGGCGCGTGCTCGCGGCCGCCTACGACATGGACGGCGCCTTCAACAAGCTGGCGGTGCGCCTGGCGCCGGCGGCCGATGCGCAGGCCACGATCGACGCGCTGGCGCGCCGCCTCGCGCCCTACGGCGGGCGCGACGTGCACGGCCGGGCCGAGCAGGCCTCGCACCAGATGCTGGACAACGAGATCAAGGAGCAGCGCGTGATCGGCACCGTGCTGCCGGCGATCTTCCTGGGCGTGGCCGCCTTCCTGCTGCACGTGGTGATCTCGCGCCTGGTGGGCACGCAGCGCGAGCAGATCGCGGCGCTGAAGGCACTGGGCTACCCCGACCTGGCCATCGGCCTGCACTACCTGAAGCTGGTGCTGCTGATCGTGGCGGCCGGCGTGGTGCTGGGCCTGCTGCTCGGCGGGCAGCTGGGCGCGATGTTCACCGGCCTGTACGCCGAGTTCTTCCAGTTCCCGCGCTTCCAGCACCGGCTGGCGCCGGGGCTGGTGGCCATCAGCGCCGGCGTCGGGCTGGTCACCGCGGTGCTGGGCACGCTGAACGCGGTGCTCGCCACCGTGCGGCTGCCGCCGGCCGAGGCGATGCGGCCGCCGGCGCCCGGCCGCTACCGCCGCACGCTGCTGGAGCGCCTGGGCGTGCAGCGCATGGCGCCGGCGCTGCGCATGATCGTGCGCAACATGGAGCGGCGGCCCCTGCGCACGCTGATGGGCATCGGCGGCATCGCCGCCGCGGTGGCCATCACCATCATGGGCAACTTCTTCCGCGACGCCATCGACACCATCGTGCACACCCAGTTCGAGCTGGGCCTGCGCGGCGACGTCACGGTGTGGACGGTGGACGCGGTGGACGATGCGGCGCGGCTGGAACTGGCCCGGCTGCCGGGTGTGCGCCAGGTCGAGTCGACGCGCTTCGTGCCGGTCACGCTGGTGCACGGGCACCGCCGCGAGCGCGGCCTGATCCGCGGCTACGCCGCGCGGCCGGACCTCTACCGCGTGATCGACGTGGCCGGCCGCGAGACCCTGCTCGACGGCGGCGGCCTGGTGCTGACCGACCGCCTGGCCGACAAGCTGGGGCTGCGCGTGGGCGACGCCGTGCAGGCCGAGGTGCTGGTGGGCGCGCCGCGCACGCTGACCATCACGGTCAGCGGCACGGTGCGCGACATGATGGGACTGAACGCCTACATGGACCGCCGGGCGCTGAACCGCGCGCTGGGCGAAGGCGACGTCTCCAGCGGCTGGGTGCTGGGCCTGGAGCCCGGCCGCGAGGCGGCGCTGCTGGAAGCCAGCAAGGCGCTGCCGCGGTCGGCCGGTGCCTTCAGCAAGGCCACGATGCTGCGCAACATGGAGGAGATCAGCGCCCGCAACGTGCGCATCATGAGCACGGTGCTGACCGCCTTCGCCGCGGTGATCTCGGTGGGCGTGGTCTACAACAACGCGCGCATCGCGCTGGCCGAGCGCGGCTGGGAGCTGGCCTCGCTGCGCGTGCTGGGCTTCACCCGCGCCGAGGTGTCGGCGCTGCTGCTGGGCGAGATGGCGCTGGCCATCCTGGTCGCCCTGCCGCTGGGCATGGCCGCGGGCTGGGCGCTGGTGCACGGCGTGAACCAGCTGCTGCGCTCCGACCAGTTCCTGTTCCCGGCCACGATCCAGCCGCGCACCTACGCCTGGGCGGCGCTGTGCGTGCTGGCCGCGGGCCTGGCCAGCGCGCTGGTGGTGCGCCGGCGCATCGACCGCCTCGACCTGGTGGCGGTCCTCAAGACGAGGGAATGAGCATGAAGAAGACGACGCTCGCCGTGGTGGCCGGCGCCGTGCTGGCCGCGGGGGCGCTGCTGGCCTGGGCCTTCGCGCCGCGGCCGCTGGCGGTGGAGACCGCGGTGGCCCGGCAGGGCCGCTTCGAGGCGGCGATCGAGGAAGACGGCCGCACCCGGCTGCGCGAGCGCTACGTGGTGTCGGCGCCGCTGTCCGGCCGGGTGCAGCGCATCGCGCTGCGCGAAGGTGATGCGGTGGCGGCGGGCGCGGTGGTCGCCCTGCTGGAGCCGGCGCTGTCGCCGCTGGTGGACGAGCGCACCTTGCGCGAGCAGGAGGCCCAGTTGCAGATCGCGCAGGCGACCGTGCAGCGGGCCGATGCGCGCCTGGAGCGGGCCCGCGTGGCGCGCCAGCAGGCGGCCAACGAGGCCTTGCGCAGCGAGCAGCTGGCGCAGCAGGGCTTCCTGGCGCCGACGCGGCTGGATGCGGACCGGCTGGCGTTGGCCGCGGCGCAGAAGGAGCTGGAGGCGGCCGCAGGCGACCGGCGCGTCGCCGCGCATGGCGTGGAACAGGCGCGCGCGGCGCTGGGCGCGGTGCGGCAGCCGGCGGCGGGGCGGGCCTTCGCGCTGCGCTCGCCGATCGCCGGCAGCGTGCTGCGCGTGCTGCAGAACAGCGAGGCCAGCGTGGCGCTGGGCACGCCGCTGATCGAGCTGGGCGACCTGGCGGACCTCGAGGTGGTGGCCGAGCTGCTGACCAGCGACGCGCTGCAGGCGGTGCCCGGCAGCCGCGTGTCCATCGAGCGCTGGGGCGGGCCGGTGCCGCTGCAGGGGCGGGTGCGCCGGGTCGAGCCGGCGGCCTTCACCAAGGTCTCCGCGCTCGGCGTCGAGGAGCAGCGCGTGAAGGTGCTGATCGACCTGGAGGCGCCGGACCGCGCGCCGCCGCCGTGGCGCCTGCTGGGCGACGGCTTCCGCGTCACGGTGCGCGTGATCACCGTGGTGCAGGACGGCGCGCTGCTGGTGCCGGTGAGCGCGGTGTTCCCGGTGGCCGACGACGGCAGCGGCGGCATGGCGGTGTTCGTCGTGCAGGAGGGCCGGGCGCAGCTGCAGCGGGTGGACGTGGGCGGGCGCAACGGCAACGAGGCCTGGCTGCGTGGCGGCCTGGCCGCGGGGGCGCGGGTGGTCGTCTATCCGCCCCCGGCGCTGCAGCCGGGGGCGCGGGTGCGGCTGCACGACAGCGGCGGGCGCTGAAGGCCCGCGCACCGCCGCGCTTGCGCTATCGCAAGCGGGCCGGCTCGGCCGGGCGTTAGCGTCGATCGCATGCAGATCCAATTCCTCGGTGCGACCGGCACCGTCACCGGTTCGAAGACCCTGGTCGAGCACGGGGGCCGCCGCGTGCTCGTCGACTGCGGGCTGTTCCAGGGCGTGAAGCAGCTGCGGCTGCGCAACTGGCGCGAGTTGCCGGTGCCGGCGCACTCGATCGACGCCGTCGTGCTGACGCATGCGCACCTCGACCACAGCGGCTTCCTGCCGCGCCTGGCCAAGCTGGGCTTCAAGGGCCGGGTGCACGCGACGCACGCGACGCTGGACCTGTGCCGCCTGCTGCTGGCCGACGCCGGCCACCTGTTCGAAGAGGAGGCGGCCTATGCCAACCGCCATGGCTTCTCGCGCCACCGGCCGGCGCTGCCGCTGTTCACGCGGGACGATGCCTTGCGCGTGCTCGAGCGCTTCGAGCCCGAGGGTTTCGACGAGGCCTTCGAGCCGGTCCCGGGCATGCGGGTGACGTTCCGCCCGGCCGGGCACATCCTCGGCGCGGCGAGCGTGCGCCTGCAGGCGGGAGAGCGGTCGGTGCTGTTCTCCGGCGACCTGGGCCGCGACGACGATCTCCTGATGCGCCCGCCGCAACCGCCGGTGGCGGCCGACCTGGTCATCGTCGAGTCGACCTATGGCGACCGGTCGCACGACCCGGCGGATGCGCTGGACGGACTCGCTGGCGCGATCGGCCGCACCGCCGCCCGTGGCGGCATCGTCGTGATCCCGGCCTTCGCCGTCGGCCGTGCGCAGGTGCTGCTGCACGCGCTGCAGCAGCTGAAGGCCGCGCACCGCATCCCGGACCTGCCGATCTACCTGAACAGCCCGATGGCGGCCAGCGCCACGCGGCTGTACATGCGCTGGGCGGCACTGCACCGCTTGTCCGAGGCGGACTGCGAGCGCATCGCGGCCGGGACCCGCATCGTCGAGACGGTCGAGGATTCCAAGCGCTTGAACGCCCTCAAGTGGCCGTCGGTCATCGTGTCGGCCAGCGGCATGCTGACCGGCGGCCGCGTGCTGCACCACCTGGTGGCGTATGCGGGCGACCCGCGCAACACCATCATCCTGCCGGGCTTCCAGGCGCCCGGCACGCGCGGCGCGGCGCTGCTGGCGGGGGCGACGACGCTGAAGATCCACGGCCAGCACGTGCCGGTGCGGGCGGAAGTGGTGTCCATGGCGTCGCTGTCCGCGCATGCCGACCGCGAGGGCCTGCTGCGCTGGCTGCAGCGCCTGCCCTCGGCCCCGCGCGAGGTGCTGGTGAACCACGGCGAGCCGGCCGCCGCCGACGCGCTGCGGCTCGCCATCGAGGAGCGCTGCGGCTGGCCGGCCCGCGTGCCGGAGGACGGCGAGCGCATCGACCTGGGCTGAAGAGCCCGGGAGCCTTTCGCTCATGCTCCTCGACAGGGGCGTGAGCGACGTCCCGGACGGCCGCGTCAATGCAGCGGCAGCACCATGCGCAGCGCGTCGCGGTCCTTCCAGGCCGGGTCGCTCGCAAAGCCTTCGGCGCGGGCCAGCGCCTGCATGCCGTGGTTCTCGCGCAGCACCAGCGCCACCAGCCGCCGGGTACCCCGGTCCCGGCAGTAGCCGATCATCTTGCGCGTCAGCAAGGCGCCCAGGCCGCGCTGCTTGAGGTCGGAGCGCACGACGATCGCCAGCTCGGCTTCCTCGTTGTCGGGATCGGCGATGGCGCGCACGACGCCCAGCGTCTCCTCCGTTCCGGCGGCATCGGCCGCGACGGCGACGAAGGCCATTTCCCGCTCGTAGTCGATCTGCGTCAGCCGCGCCAGTTCGCCGGCGTGCAGCGCGCGCCGGCTCTGGAAGAAGCGCATGCGCAGGTCCTCCGGGTCCAGGCGCTCGATGAAGGCGCGGTGGCGCTCGCCGTCTTCCGGCCGGATCGGGCGCAGCACGATGCTTCGCCCCTGCCACGCCGCCCGTTCCTCCAGCTGGTCGGGGTAGGGCCGGATCGCGAAGCGGGCGCTGCCGCCGCCCGCGGCGGCGTCGATGCGCACGCGGGCGTCCAGCGCCAGCACGCCGTCGGCATCGGCCCACAGCGGGTTGATGTCCAGCTCCGCCAGGTCGGGCAGGTCGGCCAGCATCTGCGACAGCGCGACGAGCACCGCGCACACCGCGTCGACGCGCGCCGGTGCATGGTCGCGCCAGCCGCCGAGCAGGCGCGACACGCGGGTGCGCTGCACCAGGTCGCGCGCCAGGGCCTCGTTCAGCGGCGGCAGCGCCAGCGCGCGGTCGCCGACGACCTCGACGGCGGTGCCGCCCTGGCCGAAGAGGATCACCGGGCCGAACAGCGGATCGACGCTCGCGCCGGCGATCAGCTCGATCGCTTGCGGGCGCTTCACCATCGGCTGCACCGTGAAGCCGGTGACGCGGGCTTCGGGCCGCTCGCGGCGCACGCGCTCCTGCATGCGCTCGGCGGCCGCGCGCACCGCCGCACCATCGTGCAGCGACAAGGCGACGCCGCCGACGTCGGACTTGTGCGTGATGTCGGGCGACAGGATCTTCAGCACGACCGGGTAGCCGAGGCGCTCGGCGGTGGACACGGCGGCTGCGGCGTCCACCGCCACGGCGGTGTCGACCGAGGCGATGCCGTAGGCGCGCAGCAAGGCCTTGGCCTCGGGCTCGCCCAGCCAGCCGCCGCCTTCGGCGAGCCGTCGCGCGACGAGCGCGCGGGCCGCGGCCCGGTCGGTCGGCACCGCGGGCGATTCCGCCGGCGCCTCCAGCAGCGAAGCCTGGTTGCGCCGGTAGGTGGACAGCATCGCGAAGGCGCGCACCGCTTCCTCGGGCGTCTGGTAGTCCGCGACGCCGGCGTCGGTGAAGAGCCCGCGCGCCTGGGCCACCGCCGCGTCGCCGAGCCAGCTGGCCATCACGCGGCCGGGGTGCTCGCGCAGCAGCGGCACGCAGGCGCGGGCGATGTCCTCGCTGCGCACGATCGCGGTGGGCGCGTGCACGAACAGCAGCGCCGCGTCGGTGTGTTCCAGCAACACGCGCAGCGTCGCCGTGTAACGTTCGATCGGAGCGTCCCCGATGATGTCGATCGGGTTCGCGCGCGACCAGTTCGGCGGCAGGGCGCCGTCCAGCGCCGCCAGCAGCGCCGGCTCCAGCGGCGCGAGCGGCACGCCCAGCAGGCCGGCCGCGTCCGCGGCCATCACGCCGGCGCCGCCGCCGTTCGTCATGACGATGAGCTGGCGGCTGCGGTTGCCGGCGAAGCGGGCCAGCGTCTGGGCCGCCATGAAGAGGTCGGCCAGGGTGTCGACGCGCAGCATGCCGGCGCGGCGGATCGCCGCGTCGAACACCAGGTCCGAGCCCGCGAGCGCGCCGGTGTGCGAGGCCGCCGCCTTCATGCCGTTGCCGGCCCGCCCGGCCTTGACGACGATGACCGGCTTGTTGCGCGCCGCCGCGCGGGCGGCCGACATGAACTTGCGGGGCGCTTCGATCGATTCGATGTAGAGCAGGATGGCGCTGGTGTGCGGATCGCTGGCGAGCCAGTCCAGCAGGTCGCCGAAATCGACGTCGGCATGTTCGCCCAGCGACACCAGGTGCGAAAAGCCGATGCGGCGCGACTTCGCCCAGTCCAGCACCGCGGTCACCAGCGCGCCCGATTGCGACACGAAGGCGATGGGGCCGGCCAGCGCGTCGGTGTGCGCGAAGCTCGCGTTCAGGCCCAGCGCCGGCGTCAGCAGGCCCAGGCAGTTGGGACCCAGCACGCGCAGCAGGTGCGGCCGCGCGGCGTCCAGCATGGCCTGCTTCGTCGGGGCATCCAGCCCGGCCGTCATCACGATGGCGGCGCGCGTGCCCCGGGCGCCCAGCTGTGCGATGAGCGCGGGCACGGTGTGGGCCGGTGTGCAGATGACGGCCAGGTCCGGCACCGCCGGCAGGGCTTCGACGCTGGGTGCGACCGGCTGGCCGTCCAGCGTGCGGTGGTGCGGATTGACCGCGAGCACCGGTCCCGGGAATCCGCCGGCGCGCAGGTTGCGCCACACGGTGCCGCCGACGCTGCCGACCCGGTCGGAGGCGCCGATGACGGCCACCGAGGCCGGGCGCAGCAAGGCGTCCAGGTGGCGCGTGGTCATGCGAAGGCCCTCGACCGGGCCTTCATCGCACGATCAGCAGCGGCGTCTTGCACTGCGCCAGCACGCGCGCGGCCACCGAGCCGAGCACGACGTTGGCGAGCGCGGAATGGCCATGCGAGCCGAGCACGACCAGGTCGAAGCGGCCCTCGGCCGCGAACTGGGCGATGGCATCGCCTGCCTGGCCGACCAGTTGCTGCGCCTGCAGCTTCCAGCCGTGCTGCGCGGCGAAGTGCCGCACCGGTTCGAGCACGCGCTGCGCCTCGTCGCGGTAGTAGTCCTCCAGCACGGAGTGGGACAGGAAGCGGCTGGCGTGGGGCGGCACCGGCGGCACGACCGTCAGCGCCGTGAACTCGTTCGACGGGGCGACCAGTTCGTCATGCGCGGCGATGTAGGCCAGCATGTGCTTGGTGTAGGTGCTGCCGTCGACGGCCAGGAGGATCTTCATGGTCTTTGCCTTTCTGCTGCGGGTGACCCACGTGCATTGTTCGCAGCGCGGCCTCGCGCAGCTTGATATTGCGCAAGCTCGGGTGGTCGGCGGGCGCGGTGCTGGACGGTGAGCGACGTGGTGTGCCCGCTCGTGCCGGGACCCCGGGTGGTCGCGGCGCCGCAAGGCGCCTTCTTGCGCTTCGTCAATCGATCCGGCGGTGGTGCTGCCACAGTGGCCGGCAGCATCAACCCCCTGGGGATCGACCATGTTCAGGCACATCCTGGTCGCCGTCGACGGCTCCAAGCATTCCGACAAGGCGATCGCGCTCGCGCTGCGCATGGCGGACGGTGATCCGAAGACGCGCATGGTGACCGGCGCGCTGCCGGGCAGCCAGAAGCAACGCGTGCTGTCGCTGTCGAAAGTGCCGGTGCTGGTGGCGCCTTGAGGCACGGCCGCCGCCGTTGTCTGGCCGCGGCGGCGCTGTGCGTGGCCGCGTTGTGCGTGGCCGCGCTGGCCGGACCGGCGGTGGCGGCTCCGCTGCTGCCCGGTTTCGCCGCCGCGGTGGAGCGCGCCGGCCCCGTGTCCTTTGGCGTCTATGGAATGGACGGTGATCCGCTGGAGGACCAGCCCGGCGGCCGGCGCGACCTGGGCGGCGTGGCCCGCGTCGGCTCGGGCTTCTTCATCGATGGCCGCGGCCTGGCCGTCACCGCGGCGCACGTGGTCGAACGCAGCCGCCGCGTGGCGGTGAAGATGTCCGATGGCCGCATCCACGTGGCCGAGGTGCTGGGCAGCGACGAAGCCTCCGACATCGCGCTGATCCGCCTGCCGGTGGCACCGCCCGTGCTGCCGGCCTTCGGCCGGGCGACCGCGCTGCGCGCCGGCGACTGGGTGCTGGCGCTGGGCGAACCCTATGGCCTGGCCCACTCGGTCTCGGCCGGGGTCGTCGGCGGCACGCGCCGGCACTTCGCCGACGAACCGGTGATGAGCTATATCCAAAGCGACGCGGCCCTGAACCCCGGCAACTCCGGCGGCCCGCTGGTCGACGCCGAAGGGGCCATCGTGGGCCTGAACGTGCGCACGGTGGTCGCCAGCGCCGGCTCGCCGGGCGTCAGCCTGTCGGTGCCGATCGAGGTGGTGCTGCAGGTGGCGCGCGAACTGCAAGCCGGCCCCATCGAGCGGCCGCGCCTGGGTGCCGAGTTCCACGACCTGACGCCCGGCGAGGCCTTGGCGCTCGGCCGTGCCCACACGCATGGTGCGCTGGTGGACCTGGTGGCGGTGAACAGCCAGGCGGAAGCGGCGGGGCTGCGGTCCGGCGACATCATCGTCGGCTTCGACGGCCAGCTCGTCGCGGGCAGCGCCGACCTGGCCCTGGCGCTGCTGCAGTGGCGGCGCACGGCCGGCACGCGGCTGGCCGTCTTCCGCGACGGCCAGTACCTGCGGCTGACGCTGCCGGATGCCTGGCCGCGGCCGTCGAGCCCGGCCGTGCGGGCAGCCTCGCCAGGGCCCTGAGAAGCCGCGAACAGCGCCTGAGACCGGCAGCTCCGCGCGGGCGCCCGTGCACGGCGGCGTGCCTCACCCTTCACCTTGCGGTGGCGCAAGCCGGCGCCGCACCGGCGGTGCCACAGTGGCCGCATCCCCGACTGACGAAGGAACGGCGATGTTCGAGAACGTGCTGGTGGCAACGGATGGATCGGAGCATGCCGACAAGGCGGTGGCGTTGGCGCTGAGCGTGGCGCCCAAGGGACGCGTGTCCGCGCTGATGGTGGTGGCCGACCCTGCTGCGACCGAATTCGGCGAGATGGGCCTGGGGCGCGCCGGCCACGCCGGGCTGACCGAGACCGCGCTGGAACAGGCCCGCCGGCGGCTCGACGAGGCGCTGGCGCGCCAGGGCGAGCGGGCCGAGCGCATCACGCGCCTGGTGCGCACCGCGGAGTCTCCGAGCCGGGAGATCGTCGACACCGCGGAGCGCGACCACCACGACCTGATCGTGATGGCCACGCGCGGGCGCGGCGCCCTCGCGTCGATGCTGCTGGGCAGCCAGACGCAGGCGGTGCTGGCGCTGTCGAAGGTGCCGGTGCTGGTGGCGACCTGACCCCGCTTCTGTGCAGCAAGGCGCCGGCCGATGCGCCGGTCCGCGCGCTACCGCGACCGTGCGCGCTCAGGGCACGAGCACCGCGGCGCCGCTGACGTGGCCGTCGCGCAGGTCGTCCAGCGCCCGGTTGGCCTGCTGCAGCGGATAAGTCGTGAAGTGAACGTCCAGCGGATGCCGCGCCGCGTGGGCGAGGAAGGCGTGTCCGTCGCTGCGCGTCAGGTTGGCCACCGAGCGCAGCTGCCGCTCTTCCCACAGCAGTCGGTACGGGAACGAGGGCAGGTCGCTCATGTGGATGCCGCCGCAGACGACGCAGCCGCCCTTGCGCACCGCGGCCAGCGCCTGCGGCACCAGGGCGCCCGTGGGCGCGAAGATCAGCGCCGCGTCCAGCGGCTCCGGCGGCGGCTGGTCGCTGCCGCCGGCCCAGTGCGCGCCGAGGCGGCGCGCCAGCTCCTGCGCCGTGCCGTCCCCCGGACGTGTGAAGGCGGCGATGCGCCGGCCCTCGTGCCGCGCCACCTGCGCGACGAGGTGGGCCGCGGCGCCGAAGCCGTACAAGCCCAGCGAGCGCGCCCCATCACCGGCGGCGCGCAGGGTGCGCCAGCCGATCAGCCCGGCGCAGAGCAGGGGAGCCACCTGCGCCGCATCGGCGGGCAGGCCCTCGAGCGGCAGGCAGTAGTCGGCGCGGGCGATCACGTGGGTCGCGAAGCCGCCGTCGCGCGTGCAGCCGGTGAACTCGGGCGCGTCGCACAGGTTCTCCCGGCCGTCCAGGCAGTAGGGGCAGCGGCCGCAGGTGCCGCCGAGCCAGGGCAGGCCGACGCGTCGGCCGACGATCCCCGGCGCCACGCCCGGCCCGACCGCTTCGACGATGCCCACCACCTCGTGCCCGGGCACGACCGGGTAGCGCGCCTGCGGCAGGTCGCCGTCCACCACGTGCAGGTCGGTCCGGCAGACGGCGCACGCCAGCACGCGCAGGCGCAGTTCCTGCGGTCCCGGCACGGGCGTGGGCCGCTGCTGCAGCACCAAAGGGGCCCGCGGCTGGAGTGCAACCATCGCCTGCATGCGGTTGATTCTGCGGCGCTGCCGCGCCATGCGCTTGAGCGGGCGCAAGGGGCGGCTTGCCGCACGCGGCCGGCGCTTGCTGGGCGCGGGTCCCGGTCGGTGCACGGCCGGCGCCCGCCCGCCAGGGTCCTGCCGCTTGCGCCAGCGCAAGCCGCCTTGGGCGGCGCGGCCGGAACATCGGCGCATTCATCCACGGAGCCTGGCGATGTCCATCCGAACCCTGTGCCACCGCGGCGCGGTGACCGTCGACGCCGCGGCCAGCCTGGCCGAGGCCGCTCACCTGATGCGGGAGCACGAGGTGGGCGCGCTGGTGGTGACGTCCGAGGCGGACGGCGGCCACCGCGTGTCCGGCATCGTCACCGACCGCGACCTGGCGCTCGAAGGTCTGACGCGCGAAGCGAGCGTCCCGACCTTGCGGGTGGGCGACATCGCACGGCACCGCCTGGTGGCCGTGCGCGCCGATGCCGAGCTGAACCAGGCCGCGCAGCTGATGCTGCAGTACGGCGTGCGCCGGCTGGTGGTGGTGGAAGGCGACGCGCAGCTGGCCGGCGTGGTGTCGATCGACGACATCGTCGGCGCCATCGCCGCGCAGCTGGACGCGGTGGCGGGTGCGATGCTGCGCGTGTGCGGCACGCCGGGGTCGGGCGAGGCTGCCGCGCCGGCGCCGGTGCCGTCATCGTCGGTGCCGCAGCCGTCCCGCCGGGTCGTCTTCCTGCCCATGGGCACGCCCGGCATGCACTGATGCCGAGGGCCGTTCGCCGCCGGGGCCGCCGCCGGGATCGCCGCCGTCCGGCGTCGTCCGGCCGCTTCGGCCGCTTCGGCCGTGCCGCGTCCTTCCGGCGCTAGGAGGCCTGGCCCGCGTTGCGCCGCAGCGTCGGCAGGCCTACGCCGGCGGCGTCGAAACCGCCGTCCACCGCCAGCACCTGGCCGTTCACGTAGCTGGCCGCCGGGCTGCAGAGGAAGCCGACGGCCTCGGCGATCTCCTCGCTCGTGCCGTAGCGGTTGAGCGGGATCACGTCGTGGTAGTCGGAGCGGATCGCGACGCTGTGCACCAGCTTCGCCATCTCGGTGTCCACCGGCCCCGGTGCCACCGCATTGACGCGGATGCCCACCGTGCCCAGCTCCACCGCCTGCTGCTTCGTCAGGTGGATCAAGGCCGCCTTGCTGGTGCCGTAGGCCACGCGCAGGGTGCTGGCGCGCAGGCCGGAGATCGATGCGATGTTCACCACCGCGCCGCCGCCGCCGGCCTGCATCACCGGCGCGCAGGCCTGCGTGCAGAGGAAGGCGCCGTCGAGGTTGGTGCCGAGCACGTGGCGCCAGTCCTCGTAGCTGGTCTCGCCGATGGGCTTGAACACCGCGACGCCGGCGTTGTTGACCAGTGCGTCGATGCGGCCGAAGCGCCGCACCACGGCCGCCACCGCGCCGTCGACCTGGCCGGGCTGCGAGACGTCGGTCGGCAGCGCCAGCACGCGTTCGGCGTCGGCCAGTGCGGCCTCGGTGCGGCGCAGCGTGTCGGTGTCGATGTCGAGCAGCGCCACGCGGTGGCCGCGGGCCAGGAACCAGCGCGCGATCGCCAGGCCGATGCCGCGCGCTCCGCCGGTGACCACCGCGACCGCGGCGTCGGTCGATGCTGTCGTCATGCTCCAGCTCCCTCGTCTCCCGGATCCCGGCCCACGCCGAGCAGGTAGACACTGTAGAACGGCACGCCGGTCATGAAGCGGAACCAGCGCGCCGCGTAGGCCTCGGGCGGGCCCATCGCGTCCATCACCGGCTGCTCGGCCACGACCTGCAGCCGCGGGTGCGGGCGCGCCAAGTCTTCCACCGCCTTCAGGCCCCAGCGAAAGCGCGCGTCGGTGAGCCGCACGCTCGGATGCCAGGCTTCGAGCCCGACCAGGTGCCGGCCGAAGCAGTCGGCCAGCAGCAGCGAACCCGCCGGCGCGTGTTCACCGAACAGCCACAAGAGGTGGTTGACCTGCCGCGGCTCGAGGTACATCAGCACCCCTTCGGCCAGCAGCAGCAGCGGCGTGCCGTCACGGCCTTGCGGCAGGCCGGCCTGCTGCCACCAGCCGGGGTCGCTCAGGTCCGCGCAGCGGTTCAGGCGCCGCTTGGCCGAGGGCAGCCAGCGTTCGCGCAGCGCGGTGACCGGCGCCCGGTCGACGTCGATCCAGCGGTTGTGGCCGTTGTCCAGCCACTGGTGGTAGTGGCTGAGGCCGGCGCCCAGCGCAACGCCGGTGGCGCGCGGGTGGCAGGCGAAGAAGGACTCGGCGACGCGGCGCATCAGCTGCGTGCGGCTGAGCACGCCGCACACCGAGTGCCGGTCGGCGACGAAGGGCGCGACGTCGACTTCCAGCTGCGCGAGCAGCGCCGCCGCGTGGCGATCGTTCACCGCAAGCGCCGGGAACATCGCGTCGCCGTGGGCGCGCGCGGCGAGCGGAATCAGCAGCGTGCGCGCGACGGCGTCCAGGTCGGGCGGACCGGCATGGCCATCGATGCGCTGGGCGGTGGAAGCGGCGCGGGCGGCGGCGGGGGGAGGCGTCGGCATCGGGCGGGGCCCGGCTGCGGCGCGCGCGGGCGTGAGGCCGAAGTGTCGTACACCCGGCCACCACGGCTGGCGCGCGGCGGTAACGGCGCGTCACGCCGGCGCGGCGGCTCGTGTCCTCAGGCCTTGGCCGGTTCCGCGCTCAGCACGCCGCGGCGCATCTGGTCGAGCTCGATGCTCTCGAACAGCGCCTTGAAGTTGCCTTCGCCGAAGCCTTCGTTGCCCTTGCGCTGGATGAACTCGAAGAAGATGGGCCCGAGCTGGTTCTCCGTGAAGATCTGCAGCAGCAGGTCGCCCTTCTTGCCGTCGACCAGGATCTGGCGCTGGTGCATGGCCTGCAGGTCTTCGCCGTGGCCGGGGATGCGCTTGTCGACCAGCTCGTAGTAGGTGTCCGGCGTCGACAGCAGCTTGATGCCGTTGCCGCGCATGCGGTCCACGGTCGAGTACAGGTCGCGCGACAGCAGGGCGATGTGCTGGATGCCTTCGCCGTGGTACAGGTCCAGGTACTCCTGGATCTGGCCCTTGTTGTCGTTGCCTTCCTCGTTGATCGGGATGCGGATCTTGCCGCAGGGGCTGGTCATGGCCTTGCTCTTCACGCCGGTGACCTGGCCCTCGATGTCGAAGTAGCGGATCTCGCGGAAGTTGAACAGGCGCTCGTAGAAGTCGGCCCATTCCGCCATGCGGCCCTTGTGCACGTTGTGCGTCAGGTGGTCGATCAGCTGCAGGCCGTTGCCGGGCACGTCCAGCGTGGCACCGGGCAGGGGCTCGAAGTCGACGTCGAAGAAGCCGATGTTGCCGATCTCGCCTTCCTTCGCGCCGTTCTTGCCGCGCCAGCGGTCGACGAAGTAGATGATCGAGTCGCCGATGCCCTTGATGGCGGGGATGTTCAGCTCGCCGGGGCCGGCCGCGCCGGCGTAGCCCCAGGCGCCGAGCGAAATGGCGCGTTCGTAGGCGTACTTGGCGTCCTGCACGCGGAAGGCGATGGCGCAGATGCTGGGGCCGTGCAGCCGGGCGAAGCGCTGCGCGAAGGAATCCGGCTCGGCATTGACGATGAAGTTGATCTCGCCCTGGCGGTACAGGGTGACGTTCTTGTGGCGGTGCTTGGCGATCGCCTTGAAGCCCATGCGCTCGAACAGCGCGCCCATCGCCGCCGGGTCCGGCGCGGCGTACTCGATGAACTCGAAGCCGTCGGTACCCATCGGGTTGTGCGGTTCGATGCTGGCGGGACGGGAACTGGGCTGGCTCATGGCGGTCCTCGAAGTTTGGTGCGCGTCGGCGCGTGAGAGTTGAATTCTTGAGCGCTTGTCGCGCAAGGTGTACGCATCTGATGCGCTGGCATGGCTATATTGCGCACGGTATGTGCATAACGCCGGGGGATTCATGGACGACCTGCTGCTCGACCCGCTGGACATCGAGCTTCTCGTGCAGCTGCAGCGTGACTGCCATGCCACCAACCAGGTCGTGGGCGAGCGGCTGGGCCTGTCGGCTTCGCAGGTGAGCCGGCGCATCCAGCGGCTGGAGGGGCTGGGCGTGATCCGCGCCTACGTGGCGCTGCTCGATCCCGCGGTGCTGTCCCTGGCGGTGCGGTCCTTCACCTACGTGACGCTGGCGCGGCACGGCGGCGAGGAGGGCGTGGCCTTCGAGCGCGCCCTGGCCGACCTGCCCGAGGTGCTCGATGCGTACTCGATCGCCGGCGAGTCCGACTACCTGCTGCAGATCGTCGCCGCCTCGCTGCACGAGCTGTCGGACTCGGTGCTGCGCCGGCTGACGCGGCTGCCAGGCGTCGTCAACGTGAAGTCGTCCATCGTGCTGAACCGCATCAAGACCAGCACCGAGCTGCCGCTGGGCCACATCGGCCGGCCCGAGGGCCGGCAGCGCCGCGTGCGGCTGGTGCAGCGGCCCGGCTGAGTCGCAACACTTGTATCGGTTTGCGTGCATCGCGCCGCCGGGGCTCAAGCCGGCGCGCCGCGCGCCGTAGATCCATCGTGGGAGGGCGACGCACCGGGCGGTCCGGCGGCGGCCCCGCCGTCCGCGGCTCGAGGGGGAGCGATGAAGCGTTCGCTGGGATCGGTGTTGAGGCGTTCGGCCCATCAATTGACCAGGCGCGCCGTGGCGCTGCTGCCGCGGCCGTGGCGCTTTGCACTGGCGCGCGCCATGGTCGATTGCGAATTCGACCCCGGGCCGCGCCTGCAGCTGAAGATCGCCGACACCCGCGAGGAACTGGAGGCCTGCTTCGCGCTGCTGCACGACGCCTACGTCGGCGAGGGCTACATGGCGCCCGATCCCTCGGGCCTGCGCGTCACCGCGTACCACGCGCTGCCCACCACGACCACGCTGTGCGCCAAGGTGGATGGGCGCGTCGTCGGCACCCTGTCGCTGATCCGGGAGGGCCTGTTCGGCTTTCCGATGCAGACCGCGTTCGACCTCGCTGCCGTGCGGGCCAAGCAGGGGCGCATCGCCGAGGTCTCGGCGCTGGCGGTGCACCGCGACTACCGCCGCACCGGCGGGCGCATCCTCTTCCCGCTGATGAAGTTCATGCACGACTACTGCCGGGCGTATTTCGACACCCGCCATCTCGTGATCGCGGTCAACCCGAACAAGATCGAGATGTACGAGGCGCTGCTGGGCTTCGAACGCCTGCCCGCGGCCGTCGTCGACCGCTACGACTTCGCCAACGGCGCGCCCGCCGTCGGCGCGACGCTGGACCTGCATGCGCTGCCCGGCAAGCTGAAGGCCGGCTACGGCACGCGGCCGGACCGGCGCAACCTGTACCGCTACTTCATCGAGCACCGCCTGCCGAACGTGGTCGCTCCGCTGAGGCGTTATCACACCACCAACGATCCGGTGATGACCGAGGCGCTGATCGAGTACTTCTTCGTCCGTCGCACCCGCGCTTACGCCGCGCTGGACCCGCGCCGGCAGCTGCTGCTGCGCAGCATGTATGCGCTGGGGCCTTTGCCCGCGGGGCAGCCGGTGGACGCGACCCTGCAGCGCGCCCACCCGCGCTACTCGATCAGCTTCCCGGCCAGTTGGCGGCCGCTGGGAGGCGGCGGCGAGTGCCCGCTGCGCTTGACCGACCTCTCGCGGTCCGGCTTCCGCGCCGAGGGCGACGCGCCACTGCCGTCCGGGCAGCGCGGCTGGCTCAGCGTGGAGCTGGGCGAAGGCCTTTGGTCGGTGGTCGACGCCACGGTCGTGCGCCGGGCCGCCGACGCGGCGACCACGCTGTCGTACGGCTTCCAGATCACCACCGCCGATGCTGCGTGGCATGCCTGCGTCGATGCCCTTCAGCGCGGCCGCACGCATGCCGACCTGGCGCCGCGGCCAGCCGGACAGGGCGCGCTACCGGCCGAGGTGGATCTGGCCTGCGCGTGAGCACCTGAGCACCTGAGCACCTGAGCACCTGAGCACCCGAGCACCCGAGCACCTGAGCACCTGAGCACCTGAGCGCCCGAGCGCCCGAGCGCCCGAGCGCCCGAGCGCCCGAGCGCCCGAGCGCCGGACCCGGCTGGCAGAATCGCCGGCTTGCGCGGCCGGCAGGCGGCTGCGCCCCGTCTCCTGTTCCGATCCCCGCCTGATGAACAAGATGCTGCGCGGCGGTGCCGCCGCCCTGCTGCTCGCGGCGGCGCTGGTCCGGACAGCCTGTGCCGGGCTGGTCGAGGTGGTCGAGGCCGCCAAGCCTTCGGTGCTCGCGGTGGGCACCATCAACGCGCTGAAGAACCCGCGGTTCAGTTTCCGCGGCACCGGCTTCGTCGTCGGCGACGGCAACCACCTGATCACCAACGCACACGTGCTGCCGCCGGCCCCGGAGGCCGAGCCGGCGGACCGGCTCGCCGTGGTCCTGCCCAAGCCCCGTGACGACCGCGACGTGCGCGCGGCGACCCTCGTCGCCGCCGACGCCGCGCATGACCTGGCCTTGCTGAAGTTCGACGGACCGCCGGTGCCCGCGCTGCCGCTGGCCGATCCCGCCGCCGCTGCCAAGGACGGCAGCGCGGTGGCGCTGATCGGCTACCCGGTCGGGGTGGTGCTGGGCTTCGTTCCGGTGACGCACCGCGGCATCGTGGCGGCGACCGTGGCCATCGCCCAGCCCCAGCCCAGCGCCAGGCAGCTCAACGAACGCGCGGTGGCGCGCATGCGACAGGGCAGCTTCGAGGTCTACCAGCTCGATGCCACCGCCTATCCCGGCAACAGCGGCAGCCCCGTCCTCGATGCCGACAGCGGCCGCGTGCTGGGCATCGTCAACAGCGTCTTCGTCAAGGCCTCGCGCGAGTCGGCGCTGAGCCAGCCCACCGGCATCAGCTACGCGATTCCGGTGCGGCATGCAGTCGAGCTGATGGGCCGCCGGTGAGCCGCCCGCGCGGTAACGCCTCGGAACGCCGTCCCCCCACGCCATTCGCCTACCATCGCGCTCCGCGCGGCAGTGGCGGTCGATTGGGGGCCACGCCGCGCGCCGGTTCGTGACATCGGTCGCAGTGCCCCCTCAAGGCTGGGGTTGCGGCGGCTGTTTTGCGATGCTTACAGTCCCCCGTCACCTTGGGAGCGCCTCTGCAGGCTTGACCACGAAGCGGGCCGAGAGGGCGACAAGCACAAAACGAGCCAGCGGCGGGCCGATCGTCGCAGGGCGGGCACCCATCGCTGTGTCCGCCAGCAGACCAGTGACGGGCCTCCAGCAAACTGGCGGGAGAAAAAATGATTCGGGTCTTCAACCACTACTTCCACGCCTGGACGCTGCGCCGCATCCTGTTCGACCTGGGGCTCGCGCTGGTCGCGCTCGCCGCGGTGATGCTCGTGCAGGGCGGCCCGCAGGCCACCAGCAGCATGGTCGCCGGAACGCACGTGCTGACGCTGGCCGCCGGCATGTTCGTCGTCAATGCCTTTTCCGGCCTCTACCAGCGCGTGGCCAAGCGCTCGATCGGCGAGTCCTGCCTGCGTGCCGCACTGGCGCTGGTGCTGGCGCTGGCGCTGACCTACCAGGTCTTCGCGCTGCTGCCGACCGACTTCGTCAACACCGCGGCCGTGCGCGTGTCGGCGATGCTGGTGATTTCGATGGTGATCGTGCGCCGCGTCTTCGTCGGCCACTGGGCCGGCCAGTCGCGTGCCAGCAACCGCGTGCTGATCTTCGGCACCGGCCCGGCCGCGCAAATGGTCGGCGCCACGTTGAAGGCCGCTGATCCGCTGGCCCGCATCGTCGGCTACTTCCCCGGTCCGAACGAGAAGCAGTCGGCCGTGCCCGAGGCCGAACGGCTGAGCAACCAGCGCTCGCTCACCGACACCGCGCGGCACCTGGGCGTCGACGAGATCGTGGTCGCGCTCACCGAACGCCGCTCCGGCAGCATGCCGATGCGCGAACTGCTCGACTGCAAGCTGGCCGGCGTGCGCGTGTTCGACATCACCACCTACTTCGAGCGCATGCTCGGCCAGATCCGCATCGACTACGTCAATGCCGGCTGGCTGATCTTCGGCGATGGCTTCAACCAGGGCCTGTACCGCACGGCCGTCAAGCGGGTCTTCGACATCGTCTGCTCGACGATCCTGATCCTCGTGTCCGCGCCGGTGATGCTGCTGACGGCCATCGCCATCAAGCTGGAAAGCCGCGGCCCGATCCTGTACCGCCAGGAACGCGTCGGCGCGAACGGCAAGGTCTTCAAGGTGGCCAAGTTCCGCAGCATGCGCACCGATGCCGAGAAGGATGGCAAGCCGGTCTGGGCCGCCGCCCAGGACAGCCGGGTGACCAAGGTCGGCGGGATCATCCGCCGCACCCGCATCGACGAACTGCCGCAGCTGTTCAACGTGCTCAAGGGCGAGATGAGCCTGGTTGGCCCGCGCCCCGAGCGGCCCTACTTCGTCGAGCAGCTGAAGCAGGAGATTCCTTACTATTCCGTCCGCCACAGCATCAAGCCGGGACTGACGGGATGGGCGCAGGTGAAGTACCAGTACGGTTCGACGGTCGAGGATTCGGCCGAGAAGCTGCAGTACGACCTCTACTACGTCAAGAACCATTCGCTGTTCCTCGACTTCGTCGTGCTGTTCGAGACGGTGGGCGTGGTGCTGACGGGCAAGGGCGCGCGCTGAGCGCCGGGGCCGCGGCCGGCACTGCGCCGGACGCGTGGCGATGACCGCCGCCTTCGCCCCCGGCGTGGCCGGGGTCGCCCTCACCGCGCTGCTGTATTTCGGCTTCTCGCTGCACCTGCTGCGGCGCTGGGGCTGGCCCAAGCGCAGCGGGGAACCGGCCTACGCCTGGCTGCTCGCGGCCAGTGCGGCCAGCGCGGCCTGGGGCGCCACCGAGACGGCGCTGGTCTTCACCGGCTCGCTCGCAGTGGCCGGCACCGGCGTGGTCATCGACCTGCTGCGCTGCGGCCTCTGGTTCGGCTTCGTGCTGGCCCTGCTGCGCCCCGGCGAGGAGCAGGACAAGGCCTCCACCCACCGCACCTTGCTGCGCATCGCGGTGCTGAGCATCGCCGCGGCCGCGGGCCTGCGGCTGGCCGTGGTCGTGAACCCGGATTGGCGCGAAGCGCTGGCGCGGCCGGTGCTGGCCAGCTCGCTGGGCGTCGCCATCTTCGGCCTGGTGCTGATCGAGCAGCTGTTCCGCGGCCAGCGGGAGGGTGGGCGCTGGAACGCCAAGCTCGTCTGCCTGGCCCTGGGCGTGGGCTTCCTGTTCGATCTGTACCTGTACGCCGAAGCCATCATGTTCGGCCGCTTCGACCAGGGCTCGCTCGACGCGCGCGGCCTGGTGCACGCGGTGGTGGTGCCGCTGCTCGTCATCGCGTCGCGCCGCCACGAGCTGTGGATCGAGAAGATGCGGGTCTCGCGCGCCGCGGCCTTCTACTCGGCGACCCTGCTGCTGATCGGCGGCTACCTGCTGTTCGTTGCCGCGGCCGGCTACTACGTTCGTTATGTCGGCGGCAGCTGGGGGAGGGCGCTGCAGATCGCCCTGCTGTTCTCCGCCGGCCTGGTGCTGCTGCTGCTGCTGCTGTCGGGCACGCTGCGCTCACGGCTGCGCGTGTTCCTGAACAAGCACTTCTTCCGCTACCGCTACGACTACCGCCAGGAGTGGCTTCGGTTCACCGCGCGGCTCTCGTCCCGCGGTTCCCCGCAGGAGGTCGGCCTGTCCCTGATCCAGGGGCTGGCCGACCTGGTCGAGAGCCCCGCGGGCAGCCTGTGGTCGCGCGATGCCAGCGGCGAGCGATTCATCCAGACGGAGCGCTGGAATGCCCCGGTCGGCACCGAGGCCGAGCCCGCCGACAGCGCGTTGTGCCGCTTCATGCGCGAGCGCGACTGGATCGTCGACCTGGCGGAGTTCCGGAACCAGCCGCGCTTCTACGGCGATCTCGTGTTGCCCGTGTGGCTGTCGACCCACGTCGGCGCCTGGCTGGTCATTCCGCTGATCGTTGCCGACGAACTCGTGGGCTTCGTGATCCTGATGAAGTCGCGCACGCCGTTCGACCTGGACTGGGAAGTGCGCGACCTGCTCAAGAACGCCGCGCGCCAGGCCGCTGCCTTCCTCGCCCACACCCGTGCGACCGAGGCGCTGATGGAGTCGCGCAAGCTCGACTCCTTCAACCGCATGTCCGCCTTCGTCGTGCATGACCTGAAGAACATCGTCACGCAGCTGTCGCTGATGATGAAGAACGCCGAGCGCCACGCCGACAACCCGGAGTTCCAGCAGGACATGATGCTGACGGTGCAGCACTCGCTGGAAAAGATGCGCCAGATGATGCTGCAGCTGCGCGAAGGGCATGCCCAGGCCGGCGGATCACTGGGGGTGAACCTGGAAGCGGTGCTGCAGCGCATCGGCGCTGCTGCCGCCCGAAGTGCGCGGCAGGTGGACCTGGAGGTGATCGACGCCGTCGCCACCCGTGGCGACGAGACGCGGCTGGAGCGCGTCATCGGCCACGTGGTGCAGAACGCGCTCGATGCGACGCCGCCTTCCGGGCAGGTGCTGGTGCGGCTCTACCGCGACGCGGGCCGCGCCGTGGTCGAGGTGCGAGACACCGGCGCGGGCATGACGCCCGAGTTCGTGCAGACCAAGCTGCATCGTCCCTTCAACACCACCAAGGCCAGCGGCATGGGCATCGGCGCGTACGAGAGCCACCAGTACGTGAAGGAACTCGGCGGCAGCATCGAGGTGGACAGCGAGGTCGGCCGAGGCACGACCGTGCGCATGTTGATGCCGCTGATGCAGAGCTGAGCCGCACGTTCCGACCGCGGGCCCGAGGCGGCGCGGCACGCGCGCCGGGAGCGGCGATCAGACCTCCTTGAGCAGCTTCTGCACTTCGGGCTGCTTGTCGAACTTGTCGCCGAGCTTGGCCAGTTCCTCGAGCAGTTCGCGCGCCTGCTGCTTCTGGCCCGCCGCCACGTGCAGGCGCGCCAGCGCGAGGCGCAGCCCGGCATCGTTGCCCGACAGGGTCACCGCGGACTTCGCCACCTCGATCGCGCGCGCGGTTTGTCCGCTCTGCCCGAGCGCCAGCGCCAGCGTGTCCAGCATGCGCGGGTCGCGCGGCGCCAGCGCCACCGCTCGCTCCGCAAAGGCCGTGGCGTCCGGCTGCTTGGTCTTCACCTTCAGCCAGGCCAGGTTGTTCAGCGCCTTGGGGTTGTTGGGCTGCAGTTCCACCACCTGCGTGTAGCGCTTCTCGGCAGCGGCCCAGTCTTCCGCGCGCAGCGCGACATTACCGAGGTGGAACAGGAAGAGCGCGTCCTTCGGATCCTTCTTCAGCCATTCAGCGACGAACTGCTCGGCCTCGGGCGTTCGCTTCTGCTTCAGCAGCGTCTCGTGGATCTGGATCGCGAGCAGGCGGCCCTCCGGCTTTTCCAGTCCGCGCCGGTAGGCCTTGATCGCCTCGTCCGGACTCTTGGCCTCGGCGTGGATGTTGCCCTCGAGCAGGTAGCCCACGGCCTCTTCGGGGCGTTCCTTCTGCACCTGCCGCGCCACCGCCAGCGCATCGTTCACCCGCTTGCCGCGCAGGGCCATGATGATCAGTCCGCGCTGCGCATCCAGGTTGCGCGGCGAAACAGCCAGCGCCCGCTTGAGCGCCTGCTCGGCCGATGCGTCGTTGCGTGCGGCGCGGTAAGCGTCCGCCAGCCGCAGCAGCGGTTGCGGCGAACTGGACTTCAACGTGCTGAGCTTGGCGAAGGTGGCGACCGCCTGGTTCAGTTCGCCCGTGGCCACCTGGGCGCGGCCCAGCGCATCGAGCAGTGCCGGCTGGTCCGGCATCGCCGCGACGGCGGCCTGCGCCACTTCGAGCGCCTGCTTGCGATCCCCATTCGCGAGCCACAGGTTCACCAGCATCAGGCGCGGCGTCGCTTCACCCGGGTGCGCTGCGATCGCCTTGTTCAGCCACTCGGCGTTCGATGCAGGCGGCGCCTTCTGCCGGATGCCGAGGTCCGCGAGGCTGATCAGGGCCTGCAGGTGGCGTGGATCGGCCTTCAGCACCTCCTCGAGTCGCTGGCGCGCGGCGTCGGGCTTGCCCGAGGTGTAGTCGAGGGTCGCGAGGCTGGCCGTGGCCGGGAAGAACGCCGGGTCGAGGGCCAGCGCGTCCTCGAAGCTCTTGCGGGCGCCGGCCTGGTCCCGCTTCATCAGCAGCACCCGGCCCCGCATGTGGGGTGTGCGCGGGTTCTTCGGCTCCTTGACCGCCAGTGCAGCGATGGCCTTCAGTGCGCCGTCCAGGTCGTTGCGGCGCAGCAGCGCGCTGATGAGCGCGAGGTCGGCGACGACGTCCTTGTCCGCCGCGGCGATGCGCTTCAACTCGGCGACGCCTTCCTCCGTCTGCCCCTTCGACAGTTGCGTCAAGGCGAGCGCGGTGCGCACCTTGGCGTCTTCCGGCTGCAGTGCCTTGGCCCGGGCGAACAGCAGTTCCGCGGCCTTGAGGTCGCCGCCGGCCAGCGCCGCCTCCGCGGCCAGCGTGAAGGCCTCCGCATCCCGCGACTCGGGGCCGAGCAGGGGGCGAAGCACCTCGAGGGCCCGCTCGTCCTGCCCCATGCGCAGGTTCGTCTTGGCCAGCAGCCGCCTGGCGGTGACGAGGTCCGGCGACAGGGACAGCGCCTTGTTCAGGTAGGCGGCGGCCTGCGACGGCGAGTTGAGCTGCGCTTCGATGGTGCCGGCGAACTGCAGCAGGCGCGCGTCCTTGGGGGCGGCCTTCAGCACGGCCTGGACCAGTTCTCGGGCGCGCAAGGAGTTGTTCTCGGCGAAGGTCACCTGCGCGTCGACGTAGCGGGTCTGCAGCGCCGTCGGCAGGGCCTTCTCCATGGCCGCGTGCTGCTTGCGTGCGGCCGCCACGTCATGCCGTGCGAAGTGCAGGGCCACCAGCGTCGAATGCGCGTAGGCGCTGGAGGGTTGCAGGGCCACCCAGCGCTCGAACGACGTCACCGCGCCGTCGAGGTCGCGCTTGCCAAAGGCCAGCAGCTCGCCTTGGAACTGCCAGCCCTCGGCCAGCCCGGGGTTGAGCTCCAGCACTTTCTTGACCGCGGCCAGCGAGGCGTCGACACCTTCCGACGCCGCCTGCAGCCGGGCCTGGGTGAGCAGCATGTGCGGACTGTCGGGCACGCGCGCCAGCACGTCCTTCGCAAGCGCTTCGGCGCGTGGGCGCTGTCCGGTGCGAGCCAATGCGACGACGACGGCCGATTTCAACTCGGCGTCCGCGGCGGCGTCTTGCAGGTTCACCGCGCCGAATTGGTCGATCACCTTCTGCGGCGGATGCCGCTGAAGCGTGGCGCGGGCCAGCAGCGGCATCAGGCGATCCGCAGGCGCGCCCAGGTCCTGCGCCTTCTTCAGTTCGATCTCCGCCTGCTCCGGCTGGCCGGCATCGAGCAGCAGCTTGCCGAGCAGCAAGCGCGCCTCGGCCGACTGGGGGTTCTTCAGCAGCGCGTTCTGCAGCTGGATGCGCGCACCGCTGGCGTCGGACTTGGCGATCAGCGCCTTGGCCGAGTCGAGCAGCTCGCGTTCCGTGGGATCGGCGCCGCAGGCCAGCAGCAGGAGGGGCAGCGCCAGCGTGGCAGCGGCGCGTGGGAGGGATCTCGTCACGGGGATCTCGGTTCGGTTATTTGATGGACAGCCGGTTCATCAGGTCGTACAGGGTCGGACGGCTGACACCGAGCAGCTCGGCCGCGCGCAGCACGTTGTTGTTCGTGCGAGCGAGCGCGGTCAGCACCGCCTGCTTCTCGGCGGCCTCTCGGACCTGGCGCAGGTCGAGCACCGGCGCCTCTTCGGACGAGCCGGCCTGGCCGGCCGGCATGGCCAGGCCCAGGTCTTCGCTCGTGACGCGCCGCCCGTCCGACATGATGACCGCCCGCTTCACTGCGCTCAGCAGCTGGCGCACGTTGCCTTCCCAGGGGCTGGACTCGATGAGGCGGATCGCGTCGTCGCTGAAGCCCATCGTGCCGCGCCGCTGTTCCGCGGCGAACCGGTTCAGGAACGCGTGGGCCAGCAGCACGGCGTCGCCCACCCGCTCGCGCAGCGGCGGGATGCGGACCTCGATCTCCGCCAGGCGGTAGTACAGATCCTCGCGGAACGTGCCGGCGGAGATCATTGCCTTCAGGTCCTGGTGGGTCGCGCCGACGACGCGCACGTCCACCGGGATCTCCTGGCGCCCGCCGATGCGTTCGACGGTGCGCTGCTGCAGGAAGCGCAGCAGCTTGGCCTGAAGCGCAAGCGGCAGGTCACCGATTTCGTCCAGCATCAGCGTGCCGTTGGCCGCGCTTTCGATCTTGCCGGGCGTGGTCTTCACCGCGCCCGTGAATGCGCCCTTCTCATAGCCGAACAACTCGCTTTCGAGCAGGGTGTCCGGGATGGCCGCGCAATTGATCGGCACGAAGCGCCCGCTGCGCCCAGAGGCGCGGTGCAGGGCCTGGGCGAGCACCTCCTTGCCGGTGCCGCTTTCGCCCAGCAGCAGCACGGTGGCGTCGGCCGCGGCGACACGCTCGATGAGGCGCGCGATGCGCAGCATCTCCGGGTCCCGCGTCAGCAGACCGGCCATGCCGTCCGCTCCTTTGCTCTCCTGCAGGCGGCGGTTTTCCGCCTGCAAGTCCGCCAGCCGCAGCGCACGATCGATCGTCAGTGACAGCAACTCGGGCTCGAAGGGCTTGGCCATGAAATCGTAGGCGCCGAGGTCCACCGCGCGCAGCGCGTTCGCCCGGTCGTTCTGGCCGGTCAGCACGATGACCTTGACGTCAGGGTCGGCGTCCAGCAGCGCATCGAGCAGCTTGAAGCCTTCCGAGACGGAGTCCGGGTCGGGCGGCAGGCCCAGGTCCATGGTGACGACCGGCGTCCGGTGGCGCCGGAACTGTGCCAGCGCCGAGTCCCGGTCAAGAGCGGTCACGGAGGTGAATCGGTCGAGGGACCAGCGGATCTGCTTTTGCAGAGCCACGTCGTCCTCGACGATCAGGAGTTGCGGGCCGTCCAGGGAGCGCATGGCAGAGTGGTCTCGCGGTGCGGAGAAGTGGGTCCTAACCACCTTCGCGCGGGGGAGGGTGGGTGGCGGCGAGGATAGCCACATTGTCAACGCACACAAGGTGGCCCCGGCACGTCCGCGTGCATATTTCGCGCCGAGCGGGCCCTACGCGTTGCGCGCTTCGATGCTTCTGCTTTTCGGGGTGTCGGATCGCCTTACACCTGGCGCGATCCGTTTCGGGGCCGAGTTCCCAACTTGTTGATGCGGTTAGTATTTTTGTCGCTGGCACGCTCGGTGCTTTGGTGGGGCAGGCGGTCCCCGTCGTGTCCGCTGAAGAATCCCTAATCGAGAGAGGTTATCCATGAAGCAACTACTCAAGGCGATGGTCCTCGCAGCTGGCCTGGTGGCGGGTGCCGCCCACGCCGACGTGACGATCGACCTGTTCAACGAGCCCGTTGGCGGCATGTCCGTCCGTGACGAGGTCAGCGACGCCTCCGGCGTGTTTGCGCAGAACGGCGCCGCTGCGGCCTCCATCCTCGGCGGCTACCGCGACATCGGTGCGTTCAAGTCGTCTGGCGACGACTTCAACGGCATGCGCACCACCATTTCCGGCGGCTTGCTGTCGGTGTCCACGGACGCCGGCGTCACGGGCCATGCGGTCGTGAAGTGGGACGGCGCCAACGCTGGCGAGACCGTTGACACCACGGGCCTGGGTGGCATCTTCGTTGGCAATGCCGCCACCGATTCGTTCGAACTGCTGACCGTCTCGAACGACCACCCGTTCGTCTTCACCATCGAGGCCTGGACGGACGCCGGCAACTGGTCGTCGATCACCCTGGACTCCACCGTGCACCTGGTCCCGAACTTCCCGGGCTACGTGTCGCACATTCCGCTGGACGCGTTCCTGCTGTGCGGCACCTTCGCCACCTGCGGCGGCTCGGGTGTGGATTGGGGGAACCTCGGTGCCCTGCAAGTCACGCTGTTCTCGAGCATCGTCTCGGGTGAACTGCTCGAAGTCGACCTGCGCCTGAACCAGGTGACGGTCGTGCCCGAGCCTGCTTCGCTGGCTCTGGTCGGCCTGGCGCTCGCCGGTCTGGGCGTCGCCTCGCGCCGTCGTCGCCAGCAGTAATCTGCTGCTCGACATTTGAAAAGGGCTCCGTCAAGGAGCCCTTTTTCATTGGTGTCCGGGCACGAGCCACGTTGGCGTGGCGTGCGCACCGTTCCTTTGGCGACTGTCGACGGTCAGTGTTGAGCGCGGCGCTCCACTACGATCCCAGGCCATGCGCATCCTGATGCTGGCCGAGGCGGTGACGCTGGCCCACGTCGCCCGACCGATCGCCCTCGCCCGCGACCTGGCGCCCATGGGCTTCGACTGCGTCGTTGCAACCACCCCCGAACGGCGGGCCTGGGTGGAGGCCGATGGCATCCGCTTCGATGCCCTCCAGTCGATCGATCCGGCCGCGTTCACCCGAGCGCTGGCGCAAGGCCGGCCGCTGTACACCGCCGCCACGTTGAGCGACTACGTCCGGGCGGATCTTGCATTGATCGACAGGCACCGGCCGGACGCCGTGCTCGGAGATTTCCGCCTGTCTCTCGCGGTCAGTGCCCGGCTGGCGAAGGTGCCCTACCTGACCCTGACCAATGCCTATTGGAGTCCCTGGGTCGATCTTCCATTCCCGATGCCGGTACTGCCCTTGTCTCGGGTCTTGCCCTTGCCCGTCGCCCGGGCGCTCTTCGGGTTGGGCAGCCGTGTCGCGATGCGCGCCCACTGCCGGCCACTGAACAGGGTGCTGCGCGAACATGGGCTGCCGAGCGTGGGCAGCGAATTGCGGCGCGTCTATACCGAAGCCGACGCGGTGCTCTATGCCGATGACCCTGCGCTCTTCCCGATGCGCCCGATGCCGGCCACGCACCATTTCCTCGGCCCGGTCCTCTGGTCGCCGCCGATCGACCAGCCGGTATGGTGGGACACGCTTCCCGAGGACCGGCCCATCGTCTACGTGACGCTGGGCAGCTCGGGCAGTGCCGAGGCGCTGGGGCAAGTGCTGTCGGCACTGCGCGATGCGCCGGTCCGCGTCATCGCGTCGACCGCCGGCGCCGCGCTGCCCGCGGACCTGGCGGACCACTTTCACTGTGCGGCGTATCTCCCTGGCGATCGGGCCACCGCGCGTTCCTCGCTGGTGATCTGCAACGGCGGCAGCATGACCACGCAGCAGGCGCTGTGCCTCGGGCGGCCGGTGTTGGGCATTCCCAGCAACATGGACCAGTTCATGAACATGGCCCCGCTGGTCAAGGCCGGTGCGGCCCGCTGCATTCGCAGTGACCGCCTCTCCGGCGATGCGCTGCGCTCGGCCGTGCGCGAACTCCTGGGTGATCCCAATGCGGCGCGCGCCGCTCGGCAATTGGGCGACCGGCTGCAGTCTGCCGGACCGGCGGCCGAGCGCCTTGCCCGGGTGCTCCGGTCAGGCGTCGGGTGAGGAGGCGGCGGCGACGGCCGGGGCCCGCGCGGCCAGCCAGGGCCGGGCCGGGTTGCCGCGCCAGACTTCGCCGGGCTTGATGACTGCATCCGGACCGACGACCGCGCCGCTTACCACCGTGGCGCCATCGCCGATGACCGTGTTGGGCAGGATGAGGGCGTTCGCGCCGATGGTGACGCCGCTGCCGATCGTGACCGTGCCGCACACCAGCTGGCCGTTGTCGATGTAGTTGCCCGTCACGAGCGAACCATGGCCGAGGATCACGCGATCACCGAGGCTCACCATGTACGGGTCGTCGATGGTGCCGCCGAAGGCCGCTTCTTTGCCGATGCGCGCGCCGAACAAGGCGTCCAGCACCGGCCTGGCAAAGACCGGAACGCACCAGGACAGCGCTGCCTGGCCGAGGCGGTAGAGGATCGTCAGAAACTTCCAGTACGTCAGAATCGGATCGTCCATCCGGTACGTCGTCTTCCGCGTGGGCATCGGCTTGATGCGCAGGCTGACCCGGACGACCAGCGACGACAGCAGCCCGTAGGCGAGGACCATCGCCGCTGCGTCGACCAGCACGTGGTAGGCCTTGAACCACGCAACGGTGAAAGGATGGATGACCCACGCGATGCCGAACGAACCAGCCAGAATCGCGCTGATGAAGAGTCCGCACAGGACGATGTCTTGCCAGTTGGTCTTCATGGCATTGATGCTCCTCCGAGGGCCGGCCCCCCATCGCGTTGACCTTTCGATCAATCATGACAGAGCCTGAAGTCGCCGATACCGAACCCGCCGCACCCGAGGCCGACGACGCAGGCGCCGCGGATGGCCAGGCGCTCGCCGCGTCCGGCGCCGCTGCCGTGCCGCCCGCTGTGGCGGAGCTGCGTGGCGTTCACAAGGGCTACCGGCTGGACGACGTGGAGGTGCCCGTGATCCGTGGCATCGACCTGCTGATCCGTCCCGGCAACTTCACCGTGCTGCTCGGCCCGTCGGGTAGTGGCAAGACGACGCTGCTGAACATGCTGGGCTGCATCGACCGGCCCGATCAGGGCGACGTCATCGTCAACGGCACCGAGGTCGGCGCGCTGGACGACGACGCGCTGTCGGATTTCCGGGGCCGGCACATCGGCTTCATCTTCCAGAACTTCAACCTGCTGCCGGTGCTCACCGCGTACGAGAACATCGAATACCCGCTGGTCCTGGCTGGTGCGTCGCAGCGCACCCGCGCGGATCGCGTGCCCAAGCTGCTCGATGCCGTCGGGCTCACCGACAAGGCAAAACATCGTCCCGGGCAGCTGTCCGGTGGGCAACGGCAGCGCATCGCGATCGCCCGGGCCCTGGCCATGAAGCCCAAGCTCGTCATTGCCGACGAACCGACCGCGAACCTCGACAGCAAGACCGGCGCCGCCATCCTCGCGCTGATGCGGCACATGCAGCGCCGTCACCGCATCTCGTTCGTCTTCGCGTCGCATGACCCGGCCGTGTTCAAGTCGGCTGACGACGCTCTCTTCCTGAAGGACGGCGTCATCGTCTCGCACCGCCGCAATGCGGCGCGGGGAGACGTGGCATGAACATGGCGGGGCGCCCACCCGCGGGAGGCACGCGTTTGCGGGCTCGAAGGGGCCGCGCATGATCGAGATGCTGATGCTCGCGCTGCGCAACCTGCTGCGCAACCGCCGCCGGTCGCTCGCCACGCTGGCGGCGCTGGCCACCGGGGCGGCATCGATCCTGATGTTCGGCGGCTACAGCGCCAACATCCGCTACAGCATGGAGACTGCCTACGTGCGCAGCGGCGGCCACCTGCAGGTGCAGCACCGCGACTTCAACCTTTACGGCAGCGGCGATCCGACCGCATATGCGATCCACGATGCCCAGCGCATCGCCGATGCGATCCGTGCGGACGAGGTGCTCGGCCCGCTCGTGCTGGTGGCGACGCCGACGCTCCAATTCGGCGGCATCGCGGGCAACTATGCCGCCGGCGTGTCGAAGACCATCGTCGGCGTCGGCCTGCAGCCGGCGGAGAGCGCATTGATGCGGGAATGGAACCATTACGGAATTCCACTGGAGTCGCCGCCTTTCGCGCTGGTGAACTCGCGCCCGGACGCCGCGATCATTGGCGTCGGCGTCGCGCGGGTGCTGCAGCTGTGCGGCCCCTTGAAGATCGCGGACTGCCCGCAACCGGAGAAGGAGCCCGCGCCCGCGGACGGCCCCGCGATGCCGGCCGACATCCTCGCGCTGACCCAGCAGGAGCAGAAGGGCAGCACCAGCAAGGGTGGATCGCGCGGTGCCGCGGCGGCGCCGCCACCCTCGCAGCGGCGCATCGAACTGCTGGCCAGCAGCCCGCGTGGCACGCCCAACGTGGCGGCGCTGGAGGTGGTGGAGGCCGAAGGGCAGGGGTTCAAGGAGCTGGATGACGTCTATGTCGCCCTGCACTTGTCGCAGGCGCAGCGCCTGGTGTTCGGTCGCTCGCCGCCGAAGGCGACCGCGATCATGCTTCAGCTGAAGCGGCCGGATCAGGTCGCACCCGCGGCACAGCGGCTGCGCGCGATGCTGCCCATGTGGTCCGGCAAGCAGCCGCTCACGGTGCTGGACCTGGAGGAGCTGAATCCGTTCTTCCTGCAGACCATCCAGCTCTTCAACACGATCTTCGGATTCATCTTCGTGCTGATCGGCAGCCTGGTGCTGTTCTCCGTGAGCAACACGATGAACACCGCCGTCGTCGAGCGCACGGTCGAGATCGGCACCTTGCGTGCCATGGGTCTGCGCCAGCGCGGCATCCGGCAGCTGTTCGTGCTCGAGGGCTTGCTGCTGGGCGTGGCGGGCGCCGTCGCCGGGGCGCTTTTCGCCATCGTCGCATCGGCAGTGATCAACGTGCTCGACCTCGAATGGCTGCCGCCTGGAAGCGCCGAAGCGCTGCCGCTCGTATTGCGGGTTTGGGGCGAGAGCGGGATGGTCGTCGGCACGACCCTCGGACTGATCGTGGTCGCCACACTGTCCGCCTGGTGGCCGGCGCGCCGGGCGGCAGGGCTCAAGATCGTCGATGCGCTGCGCCACGCCTGAGGAGGTCCACACCATGCGACGCCGCTACTTCATCATCGGCGCGGGCGCTGCCCTTGCCGGAACGGGCGTTCGCGCGGCGCCAAGCGCCCACGAGCTGCTGGTTGCCAGCGATGCGATCCGCAACCCGGGCCGGCCGTTCAGCGCCAAGGTGCGGCTGGTGGAGTTCGAGGCGGGCAAGCAGGTCGACACCAGCGTGCTGATGACCTATTCGCGCCCGCAAGAGCAGGGCGGGCAGTACGCCACGCTCATCAGCTTCGTCGAGCCGGCCCGCGATGCGGGCAAGCTGCTGCTGAAGAACGGCGATGACATGTGGTTCTACGACCCCGGCACCAAGGCCAGCATCCGCATTTCGCCGCAGCAGCGGCTGATGGGGCAGGCGGCCAATGGCGACGTCGTCACCGTGAACCTCGCCAAGGACTACGCGGCGCGCATCCGCACCGAGGAGGACATCGTCGATGGCGAACGCAAGACGCGCCGCAGCTACCTGCTGGACCTGAAAGCCAATTCGCCCAGCGCGACCTACGCCGACATCGAGCTCTGGGTCGACACCGAGAGCCACCGGCCGCTGAAGGCGCGCTTCATGGCCGAGTCCGGGCGGTTGCTGAAGACGGCGTACTTCCGGCGCTATCAGACCCAGCTGGGCCGGGAGCGCCCGACCGAGACCGTTATCATCGACGGCCTGAATCCCCAGGCCGTGACGCTGATGCAATTCAGCGAATTCGCGACGCCGGCCATCCCGCAGGCCTGGTTCAATCGAGACTACCTTCCGAGGTTTCAACGGGAATGACGGTGCTGCGCATTGCGTGTCTGAGGCCCTGGGCCGCAACGGGGCTGCTGACCGCCGGCCTGGCGATGGCGGCGCAAGCCGCGGGGACCCCCGGCAGCGACCTGGATGCGCTGAACCTGCCCACCGCGCCCGAGCCCGCGGCCGCACCGTCCGACACGAAGCTGCCGCTGCGCCTGTTCTTCGAGGCAGCGGCCGGCCGCGCCACTCAGAGGTTCGGGTTGCCCTCCGAGAACCTGGGCCGCTTGTCGGCCGACCTGTTCTACAGCCGATCGCTCGGCGGCCCGTGGCGCCTGACCTTGTCCGACCGCCTCGATCACGTCGATCCCGAGCCGGTCGGCATCGATGCCACCATCAACACACTGCGCGAAGCCTTCGTCAGCTGGCAGGACGAGGCCGGCTCGACATATGCCGACCTTGGCCGCGTCAACCTGAGGTTTGGGCCCGGCTACGGCTACAACCCCACCGACTTCTTCCGCGACGGCAGCCAGCGCAACATCACCACCCCTGATCCGGTCGCCCTGCGCGAGGCGCGCCAGGGCAGCGTGGTGCTGCGTGGTCAGCGCCTGTGGCAGGGGGGCTCGGCGGCGGTGATCCTGTCACCCAAGCTGGCGAACCGGCCCAGTGCCGACGGCTTCAGCCTGGACCTGGGCTCGACCAACAACCGCGATCGCGCGGTGCTGATGCTGAGCCACGAGCTGAGGGAAGGCATCAGTGGCCAGGTGCTGGCCTACAAGGCCGAAGGCGATGGCACGCTGGTGGGTGCGAACCTGACGGCGCTGGCCGGCGACTCGGTGGTGCTTCACGGCGAGGTGGCGGCCGGCCGCGACCGGACACTGGCGGCGCGGGCCTGGGGCACGAACGAGACACGCCGGTCGCAGCGCGCGGTGGCGGGTGCGACCTGGACCTCGGCCTCCAAGCTGTCGGTCACCGCTGAGCTGCAGTACAACGGCTTTGCGCTCGACCGGCAGGGCTGGCAGCGCGCCGTCGATGCCGGCACCGACCTGTCCTACCTGCTGGAGGCTGAACGGCAGCAGGACCTCGCTGCGCGCCGCGCCGTGCTGGTCTACGTGCAGCAGAAGGACCTCGGCATGCGCGGCCTCGACCTGACGGGATTCGTCCAGCGCAACCAGCAGGACCACAGCCGCATGACGTGGATCGAGCTGCGGCGGCGCTGGAGCCAGTTCGAGCTGGCGCTGCAGGTGCAGCAGCAGGATGGCCGCGCCGATACGCACTTCGGCTCCGTGCCGTACCGGCGCAGCTGGCAGTTCGTGGCCGCGTATCGGCTGTGAGCGGCGCCGGCGCGGCCGCGGGCTGAAACCCGAAAGCGCCGCGGAGCCGTGGCCCGCGGCAGCCTTACCGGGCCTTGCCGCCGACCATCAGGTCCTCGAGCGACAAACGTTCCGAGCGGGCACTCGCCGGCGGTCCACCGCCGAGGCGGCCCAGCCACACGGCGCGGGTCGATTGCCCGTCGAGCAGCCGGTCCAGCCAGGGCACCAGGCGTTCGGCCCGGGACCAGGCTGAAGCTTCGCTGCTGAAGCGCCGGCCCTCGCGCACGTAGCGGCCGAAGATCAGCGGCGTGACTTCCGGCTGATGGTTGAGTCCGTGCGAGGTCGCGGTGAGCCAGAAGCGCTGCATCGCGCGCCCGCCGGCGACGTAGTCGTCCATCGTGCTGGGCGGGGTGTCCGCCAGGATGGCGACGTGCGCCGCGCACCGCACCGCCGGCAGCCAGTCCATCAGCAGGCGCGGCATCACCGTCGCGCCGGCGTAGCGGTTCAACCAATGCACGCGCTGCCAGTTGCCCTGCAGGGCGAAGCGCATCATCGCGAGGTTGAGCGCGTCCACGCCCAGTGCGGCGCTGGGCACGCGGTCACGGCTGAAGCGGGCGTTCCATTCGATGATGCTGCGGTGGACCTCGAAGGCCTCGGGGATCGTCAGCCGGATCTTCGCGCTGGCAAAGAGCAACCGCGCCATCGCAGCGCGCGCGGCCGGCGTCTCGAGGAAATGAAGGCGGTAGCCGGGACCGACCGAGGCCTGCAGCGCTTGGCGCTGTGCTGGCGTCAGGGGGGTCGTGGGCATCGGCCTGCGCTGCACGCGCCGCTGGGGGATGAATTCCAGCAGCGGGCTGCGGACGAGGCCGGCCTGCGGGATCAGCCGGACCTCGAAGCGCGGGTGGGTCTCGGGCGCGCCGGGGTCACGCTGGCATTGCAGCGCCAGGCCGTGGGCGCTGGCGGCGATGGCGGCGGTCTCGATCAGTGCGCCCAGCGAGATCTGGCTCGGATGCCCGTCCAGGTCGTAGACGACATGGTCGCGGGTGTCGCGGCCGTGGATCACGAAGCGGTCTTCGGCCAGCGGCTCGAAGCGCCAGGGCTGGGTGTTGTCGCCGCTGGGGGCCCAGCGCGCGAGGTCGAGGATCTGGAGCAGCGCGGAGTTCTGCATGGGGCTCAGGTGCGCGGAGAGAGCAGGCGCGTGTACTGGCGGCGCGCCACCATCAGCATCAAGCGCTGCAGTGGATGCCGGTTGCCGCCGGGGCGCCAGGTGTGCGCGATCTTTTGGCGATAGGCGTCGAACTGGATGGACCAGGGGGCTGCACGGACCGGGCCGCGCCCGAGCAGGATCTTCAGGGCCTCGGTGGCCGCGACCCCGGCGGCGATCTGGCAGCCCATGATGGTCGACGGCGTCTTGCGCGCGCCCAGGTCCACGCGCGACACGTCGCGCAGGTAGCCGCGGTGCAGGCCAGCGGGCGTCAGGCCCACGAGCAGCCGCAGGCCCATCTCGACCTCGTCGTGGCCGTTCCACTGGAAGTAGTCCTCGAAGCTCATGCGGCCGGGCAGGAACACCAGCAGTGCCGCGCCCATGCCGACCGGTGCGACGGTCACCGCGGGGATGCCGCGCCGCGCGCACTCCGCGAAGATCAGCCGCCGTGCCGCGAAGGCGAAGAAATCCAGGCCGTCGACGTAGAGATGCACGCCATCGAGGAAGTCATCCAGCGTCTGCGGCGTCACGCCGTCGTCGAACCGGGTCAGTCGCAGCTCCGGGTTGATGTCCAGCGCCATGCGCCCGAGCACCTCGGCCTTCGGCTGATCCAGCGTCGAGACCATGGCGCCCACCTGGCGGTTGAAGTTGGCGAGGGCGAAGCGATCGAAGTCGGCGATGCGGAAGCCGCCGATCCCCAGTCGTGCCAGCGTCAGCAGGTGCACTCCGCCGACGCCCCCCATGCCGGCGATCGCAACGGTCTTCTGCCGCAGCGTCTCCTGCTCGTGGTCCGCGAGCCAGCCGAGATTGCGTGAAAACGCAGAGGCATAGAGGTAGGTCTGATCCAAATCCGCCCTTTCGACACGGCAACGACGCAGGCACCGGCCGGCATGCTAGCGGCGCCAGCCCCTGCGGTACTTTTTCCCGGTGCGCGCGCTCTCGGCCTGGAAAGCGCCCTCGTTGCGAAGGGGCAGTGTGTCATGATCCGGCCCTCGCGCCGCCGTCACCATGACGCCGCGCGGGAGCGGCCGCGCGCACGCTCTTGGATGGACTTTCGGATGAGCCTCGGATGCAACCGGAAGGGCTGTCCAGGCGGTTCACCCGCCGCCCAGATGCGACTTAGGAAGGGAATCACGTGAAAGCTGCTCAAGTCGGCCCCGGAGACTGGATCCGGCGGGCATTGGCATTGGCATTGGCGTTCGTCGCGCTGCTTGCAGCCTGCGCCTCGAGCAAGCATCCGCCCGCGCCGGCCGTGGCTGGCGTCACCGATTACAGCTACGTCATCGGTGCCGGGGACAACCTCAGCATCACGGTCTGGCGCAACCCCGAGCTGTCGATGTCGGTGCCGGTGCGGCCGGACGGCAAGGTCGCCACGCCGCTGATTGACGAGATCGTGGCGCAGGGCCGCACCCCCGCGGAACTGGCGCGCGACGTCGAGAAGGCACTGTCGAAGTACGTGCGCGACCCCATCGTCACGGTCATCGTCACCGGCTTCGTCGGTCCCTACAGCGAACAAATCCGGGTCGTCGGCGAGGCCGCGAAGCCGCAGATCCTGCCGTTCAAGCAGAAGATGACGGTGCTGGACGTGCTGATCGCCGTCGGCGGCCTGACGGACTTCGCCGATGGCAATGGCGCGACCATCTTGCGGGCCTCGGAAGGCAACAAGCAGTATTCGGTCCGCCTGCGCGACCTGGTCAAGCGCGGCGACGTCTCCGCCAACGTCGAGATGAAGCCGGGCGACATCCTGATCATTCCGCAGAGCCTGTTCTGACGACGACGCGTCCCACCGACAACGGGCGCCGGCCTGAAGCCGGTGCCGAAGGCGCCCCCAGCAAAGCGTAGCGAACTGCCATGGAAGACGTTCTGAGCCAACTGGCGACGGTGGTCCGCCGGATGTGGAAGTTCCGCTGGCCGGCGCTGGCGGTGGCCTGGGTGGTCGGCATCGCCGGCGCCATCGCCGTGTACTACATCCCGGACAAGTACGAGGCCACCGCCCGCATCTACGTCGACACGCAGTCGATCCTGAAGCCGCTGATGTCGGGCCTGACCGTGCAGCCCAACGTCGAGCAGCAGGTGGGCATGCTCAGCCGCACGCTGATCAGCCGTCCCAACATCGAGAAGCTGATCCGCATGGCGGACCTGGACCTGAAGAGCGAGTCCAAGGCCCAGCAGGAGGCGCTGATCGAGAAGCTGGCCAAGACGCTCGAGATCAAGAGCACCGGCCGCGACAACCTCTACACGCTGAACTACCGGGAATCCGACAAGGAAAAGGCCAAGCGGGTCATCCAGTCCCTGGTATCGATCTTCGTCGAGTCCAGCCTGGGCGCGAGTCGCAAGGACACCGACCAGGCCAAGACCTTCCTGAACGAGCAGATCCGCAGCTACGAGGCCAAGCTTGAGGAGGCCGAGGCGCGGCTGAAGGAGTTCCGCCTGCGCAACATCGACCTGCAGACCTCCGATGGGCGCGATTCGGCCTCACGCCTGGCCGACATCAGCAAGCAGCTGGAGCAGGCCCGACTCGAACTGCGCGAAGCCGAGAACGCGCGCGATGCCGCCAAGGCCCAGATCGCCCAGGACAGGTCCGGCAGCGGCAACCTGCCCAGCCTGTTGCCGGATCAGGCCGTCACCGTGGCCACGCCCGAACTGGATGCGCGCATCGATGCGCAGCGCCGCAACCTGGACGGCCTGCTGCAGCGCTACACCGACCAGCATCCGGACGTGGTCAGCACCCGCAAGCTGATCCACGACCTGGAAGAACAGAAGAAGAAGGAAATCGCCGAGCAGCGCAAGCTGGCGGCGAATGCGCCGATGGCCACCCATGCAGCGGTCCAGCAGAGCCTGGCGTACCAGGAGCTGAGCCGGGCGCTTGCCACTTCCGAGATCCAGGTGGCGGCCCTGAAGGCGCGCGTGGCCGAGTATTCGTCGCGTTTTGCGGCGGCCAAGGCCTCGCTGAAGACTTCCCCGCAGATCGAGGCCGAGGCGGCCCAGCTGAACCGCGACTACGCGATCAACAAGAAGAACTACGAGGACCTGATCGCCCGCCGCCAATCCGCCGTGATGTCCGGCGACCTCGATGTCGCTTCAGGCGTCGCCGACTTCCGCCTGATCGACCCGCCGCGCGTGTCGCCGAAGCCGGTGTCGCCGAACCGCTTCCTGCTCTATCCGATGGCGCTCATCGCCGCGCTGGGGGCGGGGCTCTTCACCGCCTTCGCTGCCAGCCAGCTGCGCCCGGTCTACGACGCGGCCTACGAGTTGCGCGCCAAGACCGGACTGCCGGTGCTGGGCGTGGTCTCCCTGGTGATGAGCGAGGTCGATGCACGGCGCTCGCGGGTCGACCTCTACCGGTTCATCGCCGGTTCCGGGTCTCTGGTGATCGCCTACGCGATCGGGCTTATGGGTCTGGCGATCCTCGCCAGCAGACAGGCAGGGTGAGCCGATGAGCAGCCTGATCGAGCAAGCCGCCCAGCGCCTGGCCCAGTTGCGCCAGGCGGGGGTCGAGATTCCCGGCGAGGCCTCGCCGGCCGCGGCACCTGTTGTGGCTGCGCCTCCCGAAGCTCCGCCGGTGACCGAGCCCCTGGCGCCCGCCGCCGCGGTCCAGGTGCCGCCTGCTGCCGCGGCCACCGCCGCCGAACCCCGGCGCGTCGCGCCCGAGCCGCTGGTGACCTCGCGGCGGGTGGATCTGGACCTGGACGCGCTGATCGCCGCCGGCATCGTGACGCCGAACGCGCCGCGCTCCAACGTCGGTGACCAGTACCGGGTGATCAAGCGCCCGCTGATCCTCAACGCCATCGGCAAAGGCGCCGTGCCGGTCAACCACGGCCGGCTGATCATGGTGACGAGTGCGATGGCCGGCGAGGGCAAGAGCTTCACCGCCGTCAACCTCGCGATGAGCATCGCGGCCGAGCTGGACCACACCGTGATGCTGGTCGATGCCGACGTCGCGCGGCCGTCCATCCTCCGCATGCTGGGCCTGCCCCCTGGGCCGGGCCTGCTGGAGCTGCTGGAAGGCCGGGCGGAGATGTCGAACGTGCTGCTGCGCACCAACGTCGACAAGCTGACCATCCTGCCCAGCGGCGCCCCGCACCCGCGGGCGACCGAATTGCTGGCCAGCGAATCGATGCGCCAGCTGCTCGACGACATGGCGACGCGCTACAACGACCGCATCATCATCTTCGACTCCCCGCCGCTGCTGCTGACCACCGAGTCGCGCGTGCTGGCGTCGCACATGGGGCAGATCGTCGTCGTCGTGCACGCGGGCCGCACGCTGCAGGCTGACGTCCAGCATGCGCTGTCGACCATCGAGAGCTGTCCCGTGAAGATGATGCTGCTCAACAAGGTGCAGAGCAGCGCGCACGGCGCCTATGGCTACGGCTATGGGTACGGCTACAGCTACGACCAGCAGCCCCCGCAGCAAGGCTGAAGAAGCGCGCGCCGTGCACACCGCCTTGATTCGCAGCTCCTGACCCACGCACCATGCAGAGGCGCTCGTGCGTGCTTGATCCGCGATGGACCGTGTTGGCTTGCCTGGCCGCCAGCGCTGCGTGCGCATGGGCGCAAACGGGCGAGCCCGGCCGCGGCGCCGGCGCCCGGGCGTTCACCTTCAGCTCGAATGCGTCCGTCACCGAGACGGTGACCGACAACGCCTTGCTCAAGGGCAGCGAGAAACGCTCCGACGCGATCACGCTGCTGTCGGCGGGCGTGTCGGTGGCCCGGCGCACCGACCAGTTCCAGGGATCGCTCGACTACCAGCTGTCCGGCTCGGTGCATGCGCGTGAAACGCGTGCGAACTCGACCACCCAGAGCCTGCGCGCGGTCAGCAATGCCGAACTGATCGACAACTTCCTGTTCCTGGACGCGTCGGCCGGCATCTCGCAGAACGTGCTGTCGCCTTTCGGCGTGCAAAGCGTGGACGCGACGGCCGATACCTCCAACCGCACCGAAGCGCGCAACCTGCTGGTCGCGCCGAGCCTGCGCGGCCTGATCGGTTCGAGCCTCTCCTACGACGCCCGCTTCGAGCATGCGCGCCAATCGACCGACACCCCGTCCGGCCTGGGCGATTCGCGAACCAACGCCGGCACCGTGACGGTGGGCTCGGTCGCGGGCGTGCAGACGGGCTGGAGCCTGCAGGCCAGCCGGCAGCGCGTCAGCTACGACGCCGGCCGCTCGACGACGACCAGCCGCCTGGCCGGCACCTTGAACCACCGCTACTCACCGGACCTGATGCTGCGCGCCAGCGCCGGCCGCGAGCGCAGCGACGTGACCACCGCCACCGAGGCGAACAGCACGACCTGGGGCGTGGGCCTGCTGTGGACGCCGAGCCAGCGCACGCGGGTCGACCTGCAACGCGACCATCGCTACTTCGGCGACGCGCACAGCGTCAACATCGAGTACCGCACGCCGCGCAGCAACTGGCGCTTCACCAGCCTGCGTGACGTTTCGACCTCGTCGCCCAGCATCGTCAATGCCGGCGCCGTTACCCTGTTCGACCTGCTGTACGCCAACGCGGCGCAGCAGATCGCCGACCCCACGGCGCGCCGCGAGGCGGTGCTGGAGCAGCTGCGGCTGGCGGGCCGTTCGCCGACCGAGACCGTGGGCATCGGTCTGCTGTCGTCGTCGGTCACGCTGAGCAACCGCCAGGAGCTGTCCTTCGGCCTGCAGGGCGTGCGCACGAACGCCTCGTTCTCGGCGTTCCGCAGCGAGAACCGCCGCATCGATGCGCGGGCGCGACCGGACGACGGCCTGGGTGCGGCCGGCCGCGTGCGCCAGCAGGGCTACTCGCTGGCGCTGGGCCACCGGCTCACCCCACGCAGCAGCGTGAGCCTCACCCTGTCACAGCACGAGACGCGCGAAGAACTGGGCCAGCCGGGCAATGAGTTGCGCTCGATCAACCTGCACTGGAGCAGCCAGCTCCAGTCTCGGGGGCACGTGTCGCTCGGCGCCCGCCACGTCGAATTCGACAGCACGCAGTCGCCCTACACGGAAAACGCCATCTTCGCGACCCTCGGGATCCGGTTCTGACGGGCTGCACTGACATGTACGAAGCGTTCTACGGGCTCGCCAACAAGCCCTTCCAGCTCAACCCCGACCCCAGCTTCTACTTCGGCAGCAAGCAGCACCGGCGCGCCAAGGCCTACCTGGACTACGGCGTCTCGCGCAACGAGGGCTTCATCGTCATCACCGGCGAGATCGGCGCCGGCAAGACCACGCTGCTGCGCGCGCTGATCGACGGGCTGCACGGCACCAACGTCATCGTCGGCCACCTCGTCACGACGCAGCTGGGGGCGGAAGACACGCTGCGCATGGTCGGCGCCGCCTTCGGCTTCCGCGTCAAGGACGTGCCCAAGTCCGAGCTGCTGATCACGCTGGAAGCCTTCCTGATCAGCCAGACCAGCAAGGGCAAGCGCTGCCTCTTGATCGTCGACGAGGCGCAGAACCTGACGCCGCGCGCGGTGGAAGAGCTGCGCATGCTGTCGAACTTCCAGTTCGGCAACCAGGCGCTGATGCAAAGCTTCCTGGTCGGCCAGCCGGAGTTCCGCGAGATCCTGCAGCGGCCGGAGATGGAGCAGTTTCGCCAGCGCGTCGCGGCCACCTGCCACATCGGCCCGCTGGACGTCGACGAGACACAGCACTACATCGAGCACCGCTTGAAGTGCGCGGGCTCCACCGGCAAGCCCAGCTTCGACGCCGATGCCTTCGAGGCCATCTTCAAGGCCAGCAACGGCATCCCGCGGCGCATCAATTCCGTGTGCGACCGGCTGCTGCTGCTCGGCTTCCTCGCCGGCAAGACCCACCTGACCCGCGCGGACGTCGACGAGGTCGTGCGCGACATGGCCCAGGAATCGGCGATCCCGCCGGCGCAGGCCGCGCCAGTGCGCCCGGTGCCGGGTGCGGTGGGAGCGGGCGGGACCGACGTGGTCGAGCTGGACGTCGACCTGTCCCGCCTGAAGCTGGACCCGGAGGCGGCCGGCGCGATGACGCGCCAGCTCGCGAGCCTGACCGCCGAGCACCGCGGGGACCAGCTGCAGCGGCTGGAACGCGGTCTGCTCAGGCTGGAGCGCACCAACCTGCAGATCCTGCAGCTGCTCCAGCAGCTCGTCGGCGCGGTGACGCGGCCGTCGGGCGACGATACTAAGGCCCCATGACCTCTACCGCTTCTACCGCACCGGGCGAACTGGGCCCGGTGATCTGCGTCGTCGGCGCGCGTCCGAACTTCATGAAGATGGCGCCGATCCTGCGTGCGCTGGCCGCGCACCAGCCCCCGATCCCGGCGCTGCTGGTGCATACCGGCCAGCACTACGACCACGGCATGAGCGAACAGCTCTTCGTCGACCTGGGCCTGCCCAAGCCGGACATCAACCTCGAGGTCGGTTCCGGCAGCCACGCGGTGCAGACCGCCGAGGTGATGAAGCGCTTCGAGCCGGTGATCGACGAACACAGGCCGAGCTGCGTGCTGGTGGTGGGCGACGTCAACTCCACGCTGGCCTGCACGCTGGTCGCCGTCAAGCGGGGCGTGCCGGTGGCCCACGTCGAGGCCGGCCTGCGCAGCTACGACCGCAAGATGCCGGAGGAAATCAACCGCGTGCTGACCGACCAGGTCGCCGACCGGCTCTACACCACCGAGCGCAGCGCGGCCGACAACCTGCTGAAGGAAGGCGTTGCGCCGGAGCGCGTGATCTTCACCGGCAACGTGATGATCGATTCGCTGCTCGACAGCCGCGACCGCGCCCGCAGCGCGGCCGACACGCTGCGCACCCACGGCCTCGATCCGGCGCTGCTCAAGCATGCCAACGGCTACGCCGTCGTCACGATGCACCGGCCGTCCAACGTCGACGATCCCGCTGTGCTGCGCGGGCTGCTGGAGACGCTGGCCACCGTCTCGAAGCAGCTGCCGCTGGTGTTCGCGATGCACCCGCGCACCCGTTCCAACATCGAGCGTTTCGGCCTCGGGGGCCTGCTCGATCCATCGGTGGTTGCCATCCTGCCGCCGCAGGGCTACCTGGAAATGGTCGGCCTGATGGCGGGCGCGAAGATGGTGCTGACTGATTCCGGCGGCCTGCAGGAAGAGACCACCGCGCTCGGCGTGCCGTGCCTGACGATGCGCGAGAACACCGAGCGGCCGATCACCGTCGAGCAGGGCACCAACACGATGGTGGGGCGCGACCGTGCAGCAATTCTCGGCGGCGTCGCGGAGATCCTGGCCGGGCGTGGCAAAACCGGGCGAGTGCCGGAATACTGGGACGGTCAAGCGGCCAAGCGAATCGCGGCCGACCTGTGGCCGTGGCTGAAGGCAGGCGGTCACTGATCAGCAACAGCCTCGCCCCATCCGGCCGGACCCGACGATGAGCCCGACCCCCATCACCAATGCGCTGACGATCGACGTGGAGGATTACTTCCAGGTCTCGGCGTTCGCGCCCTACATCGCCCGCGGCGATTGGGACACGCGTGAATGCCGCGTCGAGCGCAACGTGATGCGCATCCTCGACCTGCTGTCCGAGCGCCGGGCGCAGGCCACCTTCTTCACGCTGGGCTGGATCGCCGAGCGCTACCCGCAGCTGGTGCGCGAGATCGTCGCGCGCGGCCACGAACTGGCCAGCCACGGCCACGGTCATGAGCGCGCCAGCGACCTCGACGAAGCCCGTTTCCTCGAGGACGTGAGCCGCGCGAAGGGGATCCTGGAGGACCTGGGGCAGGTCGAGGTCAAGGGCTACCGCGCTCCCAGCTTCTCCATCGGCACTGGCAACCTCTGGGCCTTCGAGACCCTGGCCCGCGCCGGCTACCGCTACAGCTCCAGCATCTACCCGATCCAGCACGACCACTACGGCATGCCGGACTCGCCGCGCTTCGCCTACCGCGTCAACGAGCGGCTGCTCGAGATCCCGGTGACCACACTGCGCCTGGGCGGCCGCAACTTCCCGTCCTCCGGCGGTGGCTACTTCCGGCTGTTGCCCTATGCGCTGTCGCGCTGGATGCTGCGGCAGGTCAATGCGGTCGACCAGGAGCCGGCGATCTTCTACTTCCACCCCTGGGAGATCGACGCCGGGCAGCCGCGCGTACCCGGCATCGACCTGAAGACCCGCTTCCGCCACTACGTCAACATCCCCCGCATGGAAGGCCGGCTGCGTGCGCTGCTGGCCGACTTCCAATGGGGCCGCATGGACGACATCTTCCTCGGCCGGCGCGCCACGCCGCCGGTGCTGCCCCAGACCGTCGCGCCGGTCATCATCTAGTCCCCGTTGTGACCACGATCCATCGCCTGTCGTCGCGAGATGCGGCTGCTGCCGCCCGCTGGGACGAGTTCGTCTTCGCCTGCCCCGAGGCCAGCTTCTTCCACCGCGCCGGCTGGCAGCGCATCCTCGAGCAGGTGTTCCGCCACGACACGCACTTCCTCTTCGCCGAAGAAGGTGGCCGCGTCACCGGGGTGTTACCACTGGCCCACGTGCGCAGCTGGCTGTTCGGCTCGGCGCTCACCTCGCTGCCCTTCGCGGTGTATGGCGGCGCCGCCGCGCAGGACGCGGCCACCGTCGCCGCGCTGGAGGCCGAGGCCCAGTCCATCGCCCGCCAGCTGCGCGTGCCGCACCTGGAGATGCGCAACGTGCAGCGCCGCCATGAAGACTGGCCGCTGCAGGACCTGTACGTCACCTTCCGGAAAGAGATCCTGCCGGAGGAAGAGGCCAACATGCTGGCCATCCCGCGCAAGCAGCGGGCGATGGTGCGCAAAGGCATCAAGAACGGCCTGGCCAGTGCGCTCGATCCCGGCGTCGACCGCTTCTTCGCGCTCTACGCCGACAACGTGCACCGCCACGGTACGCCGGCCATGCCGAAGCGCTACTTCCAGGCGCTGCGTGACGAGTTCAAGGACGACTGCGAGGTGCAGACCGTCTGCACGGCCGAAGGCCAGCCGATTTCCAGCGTGCTCAGCTTCTACTTCCGCGACGAGGTGCTGCCCTACTACGCCGGCGACGACACCGCCGCGCGCGACCTGGCCGGCAACGACTTCAAGTACTGGGAGTTGATGCGCCGCGCCTGCGCCAGGGGCCTGAAGGTCTTCGACTACGGCCGCAGCAAGCAGGGCACCGGTTCGTACTCGTTCAAGAAGAACTGGGGCTTCGAGCCCACGCCGCTGCATTACGAGTACTGCCTGTACGCGCGCGAGAGCGTGCCCCAGAACAACCCGAACAACGCCAAGTTCAAGCTCTTGATCGAGACCTGGCGGCGCATGCCCATCGGGCTGGCGAACTGGCTCGGCCCCTTCATCGTGCGCAGCCTGGGCTGACGAGGCTCGAGTGACCGCCTCCGCGTCCAACCCCCTGAGCGGCCGCGTGCCGCTGGCGCCGGCCTGGCGCCAGGCGCTGCTGCTGCTGGGCGGGCTGCTGCTGGCCACGCTGTGGATCCATCGCGAGACCGGCCTCGCGATGGTGGCGATCTGGAACCGTTCCGAGACCTTCGCGCACGCCTGGGTGGTGCCGCCGATCTCGCTGTGGCTGATCTGGCGCCTGCGCGCGCAGGTGCTGGCGCTGAAGCCCGAGCCCATGCCCTGGCTGGTGGTGGGCACCGCGGTGCTCGGCTTCGTCTGGCTGCTGGCGCGGCTGGTGGCGGTGAACACCGCGGCGCAGTTCGCGCTGGTCGGCGTGCTGGTGCTGCTGGTGCCGCTGGTGCTGGGCTGGCGCGTGGCACGCGTGCTGACGTTCCCGCTGGGTTTCCTGTTCTTCGCGGTGCCGGCGGGCGACTTCGTGATGCCGGTGCTGATGCAATGGACCGCCGACGTCACGGTCGGCGCGTTGCGCCTGACCGGCATCCCGGTCTACCGCGAGGGCCTGCAGTTCGTGATCCCCAGCGGCAACTGGTCGGTGGTGGAAGCGTGCAGCGGCGTGCGCTACCTGATGGCCTCGACCATGGTCGGCACGCTGTTCGCGTACCTGAACTACCACTCGACGAAGCGCCGGGTGATCTTCGTGGTCATCTCGATGATCGTGCCGATCCTGGCCAACTGGCTGCGCGCCTACCTGATCGTCATGCTCGGCCACCTGTCGAGCAACCGCCTGGCCGTCGGCGCGGACCACCTGGTGTACGGCTGGGCGCTGTTCGGCATCGTGATGGTCATCCTTTACACCATCGGCGCGCGCTGGACCGAGGCGCAGCCGGAGCAGTCGGCCGAGCCCGCGCCGCTGCGGGCCGGCACGCTGCCGCGGCCGGCCTGGCTCGTCGCCGGGCTGGCGCTGGTGGTGACCGCCGCGCCGCTGCTGGTGCTGGCGCAGATCGATGCGCGCGAGCGCGAGGCGGTGGTGCAGCTGGAGTTTCCGCCTGAACTGGGCGGCGGCTGGACGCGCCAGGCGGATCAGCCGATGCCCTGGTCGCCGGGCTTCGAAAACCCCTCGGCCGAGGCGCGTGTGCGCTACGCCCGGGGGGCCGACAGCGTCGGCATCTACGTCGCCTACTACCGCCAGCAGGACGACACGCGCAAGCTGGTCAGCTCCAACCACCGCCTGCTGCTGGCGGACGACAAGCGCTGGAACGCGCTGCCACCCTCCCTGGTGCCCGCCGCCGGCGCCCGCTTGCGCGCGCAGACCCTGCTCGACGCCGACCAGTCGTCCGCCGATGGCCGGCGCGAGGTCCGCGTGTGGCGCGCGTACTGGGTCGACGGGCGGCTCGCGGGCGGCGACATCGAGGCCAAGCTGCTGGGCGCCTGGTCGCGCCTGATCGGCCGGGGCGACGACTCCGCAATGCTGTTCATCTACACCGAAGCCAAGCCGGAACCGGCCGATGCGGTGCTCGCGCGCTTCAGTGCGGACGGCCTGCCCGGGCTCTTCGGTGCCCTGGAACAGGCGCGGCAGCGCGCGCTGGTTCCCTGAGCCGGAGGCGCCCGCTTCTCATGCTGCGTGCCCTGTTCAGCCTGACCTCGCCCGGCGGCCCGCGTGGCCGCCTGTCGATCCTGATCTTCCATCGCGTGGTTGCCGAGCCGGACCCGCTGTTCCCCGGCGAGGTCGATTCGCGCCGCTTCGACGAGCTGTGCTCCTGGCTCGCGCGCTGGTTCCGCGTGCTGCCACTGGATGCGGCGGCGCGCGAGCTGGCCGAAGGCCGCCTGCCGCGGCGCGCGCTGGCCATCACCTTCGACGATGGGTATGCCGACAACCACGACGTCGCGCTGCCAGTCCTGAAGAGGCACGGCTTGTGCGCCACCTTCTTCGTCGCCACCGGCTTCCTCGACGGCGGCCGGATGTGGAACGACGGCGTGATCGAGGCGGTGCGGCGCAGCAGCCGTTCCCGCCTGGACCTGGGCGGCCTCGGCATCGACGGACCGGCCGAATTCACGCTCGCCGATGCCGCGAGCCGGCGCGCCGCGATCGACGCCATCCTCGGCGCGATCAAGTACCGGCCGATGGCCGAGCGCACGGCGCTGGTCGCGGCCATCGCCGAACGCAGCGGCGCGCAGCTGCCGGACGACCTGATGATGAGCTCGGCCCAGGTGCGCGCGCTGCACCGGGCCGGCATGCAGATCGGCGCGCACACGGTCTCGCACCCCATCCTGGCCACGCTGCCGCGCCCCGAGGCGCAGCGCGAGATCGACGAGTCGCGCCGCGCGCTGGAGGCGATCGTCGGTGAGCGCATCGGCCTCTTCGCGTACCCGAACGGCGTGCCCGGCCGCGACTTCAACGACGAGACGGTGCGCATCGTCGCCGAGCTGGGCTTCGACTGCGCCGTCACCACCGGCCGCGGCGCCTCGCACGTGAGCACCGACCGCCTGCGCCTGCCGCGCTTCACCCCCTGGGACCGCAGCCGCTGGCGCTTCGGTGCGCGGCTGGCGCACAACCTGGTCACCACGTGACGGTGCTGCGCACCCTGCTGCTGTCGACGCTGTACCCCAGCAGCGTGCAGCCGGGCCATGGCGTGTTCGTCGAGACCCGCCTGCGCGAGCTGCTGCGCAGCGGCCAGGTGCAGTCGCGCGTGGTGGCGCCGGTGCCCTGGTTCCCATCCACGCACCCGCGCTTCGGCCACTACGCCCGCCAGGCGGCGGTGCCGCGGCACGAGGTGCTGAACGGCATCGTGGTCGACCACCCGCGCTACGCGCTGGTCCCCAAGGTCGGCATGAACCTGGCGCCGCTCGGCCTGGCACTGAGCATGCTCGGCGCCGCGCGGCGCGCCCAGGCGCAGGGCTTCGACTTCGACCTCATCGACGCCCACTACTTCTACCCCGACGGCGTCGCCGCCGCGCTGGTCGCGCGCTGGCTGGGCAAGCCGCTGGTGATCACCGCGCGCGGCTCCGACATCAACCTGATCGGCCGCTACCGCCTTCCGGCCGCGCTGATGCGCTGGGCCGCGCGCCAGGCCGGCGCCTGCGTCGGCGTCTCGCGGGCGCTGACCGAGGCGATGCGGGACCTGGGCATGCCGCCCGATCGCCTGCACGTGATGCGCAACGGCATCGACCTGGAGCGCTTCCGCCCGCTGCCCCCCTCCGAGATGCGTGCCGCGCTGGGCATCGGCGGCCAGCCGGTGATCCTGAGCGTCGGCAACCTGGTGCCGCTGAAGGGGCACGACTTGGCGATCGAGGCGCTGGCGCTGCTGCGGGCGCGCTGGCCGGGGGCCTGCCTGCGCATCGCCGGTGCCGGCCCCGAGCGTGAGCGACTGCAGCAGCTGGCGGCCGCGCGCGGCCTGGCGGACGCGGTGCAACTGGTGGGCGCCGTGCCGCAGGCCGACCTGCTGCGCTGGTACAGCGCGGCCGACGTGCTGGTGCTGGCCTCCAGCCGAGAAGGCTGGCCCAACGTGCTGCTGGAAGCCATGGCCTGCGGCACGCCGGCGGTCGCCACCGCCGTCGGCGGCATTCCGGAGGCGGTGTGCACGCCGGCCGCCGGCCGCCTGGCGGCCGAGCGCACGCCCGCCGCGCTGGCCGATGCGCTGGCGCAGGTGCTGTCCACGCCCTGGGACCGCGCCGCGACGCGCGCCCATGCCGAGGACTTTGGCTGGCAGGACACGACGGCGGCGCAGATTGCCGTCTTCCGCAAGCTGTCGCGAACCTTGCAGGCCCCAGCCGCTGCCGGGGCAAGTGCGAAATAGTGCGGTGTTTCGATTCCGGTGCGGCTGCGTGCGCTCAACGGCGCGCCTGCGTTCCTGCGTGAGAATGCCGGTTTCGAGCGGATCCGCGCCCCACGGCGCTGGACGCCGTCAAAACAGAGGGAAGTGAACGATGAGCGTAGTAGCCGTCATTGGCCTGGGATACGTGGGCCTGCCCCTGGTGGTCGCCTTCGGCAAGCGGGGCCGCACCATCGGGTTCGACATCGCGGAGTCCAAGGTCGAGTCCTGCCGGCGCGGGGTGGACCCTTCGCGGGAGCTGCCGGACGAGGAGTTGCGTGCCGCGGTGCATGCCGAATACACCGCCGACGGTTCCCGCCTGGCGGAGGCCGACGTGATCATCGTCGCCGTGCCCACGCCGGTGGACGAGGCCCACATCCCCGACTTCCGCCCGCTGGTCGGTGCTTCCACCAGCGTCGGCCGCCACATGAAGAAGGGCGCGATCGTCGTCTATGAATCGACGGTCTACCCTGGTGCCACGGAAGAGGTCTGCATCCCGGTGCTCGAGCGTGAATCGGGCCTGAAGTGGAAGCAGGACTTCTGGGTCGGCTACAGCCCGGAGCGCATCAACCCGGGCGACAAGGAACACACGCTCACCAAGATCCTGAAGATCGTCTCCGGCGACACGCCGGAGACGCTGGACAAGGTCGCCGAGGTCTACGAACGCATCATCGAGCCGGGCGTGCACCGCGCCTCGTCGATCAAGGCCGCCGAGGCCGCCAAGGTGATCGAGAACACCCAGCGCGACCTCAACATCGCGCTGATGAACGAGCTGGCGATCATCTTCGACAAGATCGGCATCGACACCTCCGAGGTGCTGGAGGCCGCCGGCACGAAGTGGAACTTCCTGAAGTTCAAGCCCGGCCTGGTCGGCGGCCACTGCATCGGCGTCGACCCGTACTACCTGACGCACAAGGCCGACATGATCGGCTACCACCCGCAGGTGATCCTCGCGGGCCGGCGCATCAACGACTCGATGGGCAAGTTCATCGCCGAACAGACCATCAAGCACATGATCGCCGCGGGCTCGTACATCAAGGGCGCCAAGGTCAACGTGCTGGGCCTGACCTTCAAGGAAAACTGCGGCGACCTGCGCAACAGCAAGGTCATCGACATCATCAACGAGCTGAAGTCCTACGGCGTCGAGGTGTCGGTGACCGACCCGCAGGCCGAGCACGACGAGGCGATGCACGAGTACGGCGTGCCGCTGCTGTCCTGGGACGAGCTGCCGCGCGCCGACGCCATCGTCGCCGCGGTGGCGCACCGCGAATTCGCCGAGCTGTCGGTCGAGGATTTCGGCAAGAAGCTGGTCAAGGGCGGTGCCTTCATCGACGTCAAGGCCGCCTTCGATCCCGCGGCGCTGAAGGCGGCCGGTTACCGCGTCTGGCGACTGTGAGCGTGCCGGGGCGAGGGCATGGTGCGCCAACGCAGGTTGCTGGTGCTGGGGGCGCGCCTGGCGCAGATCCCCATCTACCGCGAAGCGCGGGCGCGCGGCCTCTTCGTCATCGGTGCCGATCCGGATGCCGCGGCGCCCGGCCTTGCCCTCGCTGACGAGCGCATCATCTGCGACCTGCGCGATGCGGCGGCATTGCTCGCGCAGGCGCGTCGCTTCGAGATCGACGGCGCGCTGACCTACGCCGCCGACTACCCCATGCCCGCGCTCGGGCAACTCTGCGCCAGCCTGGGCCTGGCCGGCCCCGATCCCGCGACCACGCACCGCGCCACCCACAAGGCGGCCATGCGTGAAGCGCTGGCCCGTGCCGGTGTCCCGTGTCCGCGCTACCACCACGTGCACACGCTGGATTCCGCGGCGGACGCGGCGTCCTCGCTGGGCGGCGACATCATCGTCAAGCCCGCCTTCAGCAGCGGCGGCCGCGGCGTCACGCGGCTCGCCGCCGCGGCGGCCGGCCTGCTCCCGCCGGCATTCGCGCATGCCCAGTCGTTCTGCCTGCCGGGCGAAGGGGTCATGGTCGAGGAGTTCGTCGAGGGGGACGAGTTCAGCGTCGAGATGCTGAGCCGGGCCGGCGAGGTCAACGTGCTCGCGGTCACGGACAAGTTCACCAGCGGCCCGCCTCATTACGTCGAGCTGGGCCACCAGCAGCCCAGCCGCCTGTCATCGGCCGACCGGGCTGCGGTGGAAGCGACGGCCGTCATGACCGTGCGCGCCCTGGGCATCGAGGGGTCCGCCGCCCATGCCGAATTGCGCCTCGGCCGCGACGGGCCGGTGGTCATGGAGTGTGCGGCGCGCGCCGGCGGGGGCTTCATCACCAGCCACCTCGTGCCCTTGAGCACGGGCTTCAACATGGTCTCGGCCTGCATCTCGGTGGCCCTGAACGAGGCGCCCGACCTGCAGCCTGCCCCGCACCATCGCGGCGCGGCCATCTGCTTCGTCACCGTGCCGCCGGGCTTGCTCGGCGCGATCGAGGGCATCGAGGAGGCGCGATCGTTGCCGGGCATCGTGGACGTGCAGCTGTACGTGGAGCCGGGGCACCGCATCGGCGTGCTGCGCGATGCCACGGCGCGCTGCGGCCACGTGATCGCCGTGGGCGACGACCCGGCGGGTGCCATGCGCCGGGCCGAGGCCGGCCGCGAACGGCTGCGGCTTGCCGTCGCCGGGTGACCGCGGGAGCCCTCGTGCAATCGATCTTCGACTCCCTGGCGCACCCGACGCTGAGCGGCGACTGGCTGGGCCGCGGCATCCAGGCCGGTTTCGATGCGCTCGATCGCGACCTTGGCAGTGCGGGGATGCCGCTGGCCTGCGCCATCGGCCTTGCCGGCATCGAGGGCTACGAGCACGAAGCCTTTGCGCAGGCCTGCCGCCGCTATCCGCGCCTGGTGCCGATCGCCGGCGTCGACCCGCTCGCCGACGGCGACCTGCAGGCGATGCGCCGCCTGCGTGCCCTGGGCTTTGCGGGCATCAAGCTGCATCCGCGCTTCAGCGGGTTCACGCGGCGCCTCGGCACGCTGGGGCCGCTGCTGAAGGCGGCCGGCGAGGCCGGCCTCGTCGTCTTCCTGTGCACCTACATGCACTGCCGGCTGCCCGACCATCCCGGGACGGACCCCCTGCAGGACATCGTCGAATCGCTGCGGCAGGCGCCGCAGACGCGGGTCGTGCTGGTGCACGGCGGGGACGTGCAGTTGCTGCGTTATGCCGAACTGGTCCGCCACAACCCCAACCTGCTGCTCGATCTGTCGATGACGCTCATGAAGTACGCCGGCAGCTCGCTTGACCTCGACTTGCGCTTCCTGCTGTCCAGTTTCGATCGGCGGGTGTGCATCGGCACCGACTGGCCGGAGTATTCGCCCCAGGCGGTTCGGGTGCGTTTCGAGGCGCTGGGCGCGGGCCTGCCTGATGACAAGCGGCACAACGCCGCGATGGGAAACCTCGCGCGCTTCCTCGGAGTGACGGAACAATGACCGTGCCCGCCTTGCGCCTGAGCGCCCCCGACCTCGAGCTGTCGATGGAGCTGGTGCCCTGGGACACCGAATCCTTCGGGGTCCGTGTCGCGCAGGTCGAATCCATCGCGGTCCATCAGCCGCGCCAGGCCATGGACCGTGCCGCGGCCATGCAGGCCTGGCTCGAGTCGAACGAAGTCATGCTGGCCAGCGCGCGGTTGAAGGAGCATCGGCTCGCGGAGTCCTTTCTCCTCGAGGCTGCCGGCTTCCGCTTCGTCGAGATGGTGTACTCGATGCACCTGGACCTGTCGCCGCAGCCGTCGGACGAGGCGCCGCTGTGCTGGGAGCACGCGACGGCCCAGGACCTGCCAGAGTTGCAGTCGATCGCCGCGACCGCCTTTGCGACCGGCCGCTGGAACGTGGATTGGCGCGTCGGTCCCGCGCTGGCGGGGCGGCGCTATGCCGATTGGGTGCTGCGCAGCCTCGACAGCGCGACGCAGCAGGTCCTGCTCGTGCGCCACGAAGGCAGGGTGGCGGGCTTCTTCATCGTCGAGGAACTGGATGATGACGCCGCCTACTGGCACCTCACCGCCGTTTCTCCCCACCTGCATGGGCGCGGCTGGGGCCGCCGCATGTGGCGCTCGATGGCCCTTCGGCATGCCGCCATGGGCGCGCGCACGGTGCGAACGACCATCTCCGCGCGCAACATCCCGGTCCTCAATCTCTATGCCCGCCTCGGCTGGCGATTCGAAGAATGCCAAATGACTTTCCACTGGGCCAGCGCGAACTGGCAGGCGCCGTCCGCGCCGGAGGTGCCATGACCCAGCCCGTGCGCACCGCGACGCTGCGAGGGCAGCGCGGAGCCGAGGCCGAGCTCGACATCTCGGTCGTCATTCCCGTCTACAACTCGCAGGCCAGCATCGGGCAGTTGATGGAGCGGCTGACCGCGGCGCTGGACCGCCTGTCCGACCGCTACGAGATCATCCTGGTCGAGGATGGCAGCCCGGACGGTTCGTGGTCGGCCATCGAGGCCGTGCGTCCGCGCTACGCGGAGCGGCTCGTCGCGGTCCAGCTGATGCGCAACTACGGGCAGCACAACGCGCTGATGTGCGGCCTCAGCCTCGCCCGCGGCGAATACGTCGTCACGATGGACGACGACCTGCAGAACCCGCCCGAGGAGATCGCCAGGCTGCTCGATGCCATCAAAAGCCGGGGCCTGGATCTCGTCTACGGGACCACGTCGGAACGCCAGCATGCTTCCTGGCGCAACCTGGGCGCGGCGCTGGTGTGGCGCTTCTACCGCACGGTGTTCAAGAGCACGATCACGCCGACCACCTTCCGCGTGATGCGCCATCAACTGGTTCGCAGCATCCAGTTCTACGACCTGAACTTCACCTACCTGGACGGCTTGCTGGCCTGGTGCACCAGCCGGGTCGGGGCGGTCGAGGTGGAGCACCATGCGCGGGCCGAGGGGCGGTCCGGCTACTCGCTTCGCAAGCTCCTGGTGCTGGCGCTGAACCTGTACACCAACTTCTCCCTGCTGCCGCTGCAGCTGGTCAGCGCGCTGGGCTTTTTCACTGCGCTGGCGGGTTTCGGCCTGGGCGTGTTCTACGTGGCCCAGTATTTCGCGGCCAACATCGCGGTGCCCGGGTTCGCGTCGACCATCATCGCCATCCTGATCCTGGGCGGAGCGCAGCTGCTCGCGCTGGGCGTGATCGGGGAATACCTCGGACGGCTTCATCTCAACGTCAACCGGAAACCCCAGTACGTGATGCGGACGGTGCACGAGCTGGCCGTTGACCCGGCCCGGCAGAGGACGCCGTCGTGACGCGCGCGCTGCTGCGCCAGGGCGCTCGCTACGTCGTCGCTGGGTTGGCATCCAACGCGGCCCTGTACGGGCTGTTCCTGCTGCTCCTGGCCGCCGGCCTGCCGTATGGGGCGGCCATGACGGTGTCCTATGCCGCTGGCGTGGCCCTGGCCTTCCAGCTGCACAGGAACTGGACCTTCGAGCGGCGCGACGCGGGCTGGAAGCGCGCCACGCGTTTCGTGGCGGCCTATGCCATGGGTTACCTGATCAACGTGCTCGGCCTCACGCTGCTCGTGGAAGGGCGGATCGTCGGGCCGGCCATTGGCCAGGCGGTCATGATCGTCGTGGTCGCGATCGTGCTGTTCATCCTGCAGCGCGCATGGGTCTTCAGGCCGGCGGCGGCGGTCGCGGAAGCCGAGGCTTCGGCGATTCCGCCTCGGGCGCTTTGAGCGCGCCGTTCGGCGTGGCCGCCGCCGTCGCCGTGGCGGGCGTGGCGATGGCACGCGCGGGGGCGGGTTCATGAGCCGGCCGCTGATCGTCCACGTGCTCTTCCGCTTCGACGTCGGCGGGCTGGAGAACGGGGTCGTCAACCTCATCAACCACATGCCGCCGCAGCTGTACCGGCATGCGGTGGTGGCCCTGACCGAGGTCACCAGCTTCCGGTCCCGCGTGCAGCGCGACGACGTGGAGTTCGTGGCGCTTCACAAGCCGCCGGGCCACGCCTTCGGCCTGTACCCGCGGCTGTACCGGCTGTTCAAGGCCTGGCGCCCGGCGGTCGTGCACACGCGCAACCTCGCCGCGCTGGAGGTGGCCGTGCCGGCCTGGGCCGCCGGCGTGCCCGTGCGCATCCATGGCGAGCACGGGCGTGACGTCGACGACCTGGACGGCCTGAGCCGCAAACACCAGTGGATCCGGCGCGCCTACCGGCCGTTCGTGCAGCACCACGTGGCGCTGTCGCGTGACCTCGCGGGCTACCTCGAGCACCGGGTCGGCGTGGCGCCGCGGCACATCTCGCAGATCTACAACGGTGTCGACGCGGCCAGGTTCCGGCCGGCGCCGCAGCGCCAGCCGATCAGCGGTTGTCCGTTCCAGGCGCCCTCGCAGTGGCTGGTCGGCACCGTCGGGCGCATGCAGGCGGTGAAGGACCAACTGCTGCTGGCCGAGGCCTTCGTGCAGGCGCTGCGGGACGAACCAGGACTGCGCTCGCGCCTGCGGCTGGTGATGATCGGCGACGGTCCGCTGCGGCGAGCGGCGCAGGAACTGCTGCAGGCGCAGGGGGTGGCCGACCTGGCCTGGCTGCCCGGAGAGCGCAACGATGTGGCGGATATCATGCGCGGCCTCGATTGTTTCGTGCTGCCTTCACGGGCTGAAGGGGTTTCCAATACCATCCTGGAGGCCATGGCGAGCGGCTTGCCGGTGATTGCCACGGAAGTGGGTGGCAATGCCGAACTGGTCGACGCCGGGCGCAGCGGCGCTCTTGTGCCGGCACGAGACGCCCACGCGATGGCAGGCCGCCTTCGCGAACTGGCCAGCGCGCCGGAGCAGGCGGCCGAGTGGGGGCGGGAAGGGCGGCGTCTGGTCGAGCAGCGCTTCAGCCTGGAAGCGATGGTCGATCGGTATCGGCAGCTGTACGACTCGCGACTGAAGGTCGCAGGGCTCGGCCAGCGGCAACTTTGAAGCAAACATCATGTGCGGAATCACCGGTCTTTTCGACACCCGGGGTCAGCGGGCCATCGACCGTCCGGCGCTGCAGCGCATGAACGACTCGCAGCTGCACCGCGGGCCGGACGAAGGCAGCCTGTACACCGAGCCCGGCCTCGGCTTCGGCCACCGGCGCCTGTCGATCATCGACATCGCGACCGGGCAGCAGCCGCTGTTCAACGCCGACAAGACCATCGTCATCGTCTTCAACGGCGAGATCTACAACTACCAGGCGCTGATGGCCGAGCTGCAGGGCCTGGGCTACGTCTTCCACACGAAGAGCGACACCGAGTGCATCGTGCACGCCTGGGAAGCCTGGGGCGAGCGCTGCGTCGACCGCCTGCGCGGCATGTTCGCCTTCGCCATCTGGGACCGGAACCGGCAGACCTTCTTCCTCGCGCGTGACCGCCTGGGCGTGAAGCCGATGTTCTACGCCCAGCTGGACGACGGCATGCTGGCCTTCGGCTCCGAGCTGAAGTCGGTGCTGGCCTATCACAGCGGCGGCATCCGCCTCGACCGCGAGCTGGACCCGCTCGCGGTGGAGGAGTACTTCGCGCTGGGTTACGTGGCGGAACCGCGCACGGTCTTCAAGCAGGCCCTGAAGCTGCCGCCGGCGCACACGCTGCTGTGGCGCCGTGGCGAGCCGATGCCGCAGCCCAAGGCCTACTGGGACGTCCGCTTCTCGCTCGACAACCCCATCAGCGCGGAAGACGCCTGCGCCGAACTGCGGCACCGCCTCGACGAATCGGTGAAGCTGCGCATGATTGCCGAGGTGCCGCTGGGCGCCTTCCTGTCCGGCGGCGTCGATTCGAGTGCCGTGGTCGCCTCGATGGCGGCCATCTCCGACGAGCCCGTCAACACCTGCTCGATCGCTTTCGACGACCCGCAGTTCAACGAAAGCGAGTTCGCCAAGATCGTCGCCGACCGCTACAAGACCCGGCACCACGTCGAGACCGTGCGCAGCGACGACTTCGACCTGATCGACACGCTCGCCCGCCTCTACGACGAGCCCTATGCCGACAGCTCCGCCATTCCCACCTACCGGGTGTGCCAGCTGGCGCGCCAGCGGGTGACCGTGGCCTTGTCCGGCGACGGTGGCGACGAGAGCTTCGGCGGCTACCGCCGCTACCGGCTGCACCTGCTCGAGGAGCGCATGCGTTCCGCGCTGCCGCCGGGCCTGCGCAAGCCGCTGTTCGGGCTGCTGGGCCGCATCTACCCGAAGGCCGACTGGGCGCCGCGGGTCTTCCGCGCCAAGACCACCTTCGAGGGCATGGCGCGCAGCTCGGTGGAGGCGTATTTCCATTCGGTGTCCATCCTGCGCGGCCCGATGCGCGACGAGCTGTTCAGCGCGCGCTTCAAATCCGCCATCGGCGGCTACAACGCCCGCCAGGTCTTCGACCGCCACGCCGACCGCGCCGGCACCGACGATCCGCTGGCGCTCATCCAGTACCTGGACCTGAAGACCTACCTCGTCGGTGACATCAACACCAAGGTCGACCGCGCCAGCATGGCGCATTCGCTGGAGGTGCGCG
>CAMLJY010000023.1 GCA_946480465.1 uncultured Burkholderiales bacterium | reverse complement strand
CCCTGAACCTCGACCAGCCCGACGCGCTTGCGGAGGGCCTGGACATCGTGCGCGGAGCACCGCGGCACATGCCCATCGATTACGCGATGGCCAACGGTTTCGGCTTTGGCGGCGTGAATGCCAGCGTGGTCTTCAAGCGCTGGGCAGCTTGATGCTCCGGGCGTCGGCGCATGCGCCCACACACTGGGCGGGCCCGACGAACACGAGGTCGATCGTCTCGCAGAGCACAGCCCGGACGGCTCGGCGCCGAACCGGACTCATTGCAATGCCGCGGGTGGCCGGTCCGGCCATGGGACCGGTGATCCGAAGGCAGCGCACGCCGCAGCCAAGCGGCTACAGCTCGTGCGAATAGACGATGAAACCCGCGTGCCGCCCCAGCTTGTCGTACAGCGCGCGCCCAGGGGTGTTGGTGTCCTGCGTGGTCCAGTAGACGCGGCTGCTGTGGGCCGCCCGCGCGGCGGCGTACACGGCTTCGACCAACTGGCGGCCAATGCCGCGGCCGCGGTGGCTGGGTGCGGTGAACAGGTCCTGCAGGTAGCAGACGTCGTGCAGCCGGGTGGTGCTGCGATGGAAGAGGTAGTGCACCAGCGCCACCAAGCTGCCGCCCTCCACCGCCACCAGCCCGTGCACCGGCTCGTTGGCATTGAAGAAGCGCTCCCAGGTGGCGGCGGTGATGGCCTCGGGCAGCGCCGTCTCGCCCTGCCGGCCGTAGAAGGCGTTGTAGCCGTCCCAGAGGGGGCGCCACTGCGCACGGTCTTCGCGTTGAATCGGGCGGACGAGGACGGCTTGGGTCATGGAGGGTGCGGTTCAAGGTGGGATGCAGGCGTCCCGCTGATGCACGGATGCCCGGCCTCAATGGCGCTGCGCCAGCCTCGGCGCGGCCGCGCGCCGCATTGTGCGGGAACGCGCGGCCGTGGAACGGCCCGCCGGTGACCCGGTCATCCGTCGCCGGGTGTACTGGACGACGCGCCGCAACGGCACCGGCCGCGGGGAGGACGACCGTACATGGCGCCGCAGGCATCGCGCGCATAGATTGGCCTCACCGGCCCGATCCACCCGACATCCCGACTGGAGAACACGCCCATGCATCCAGCAGACGCGTCCGACTTGGCAAGCCACGGCCTGCCCGCGGCCATCGATCGCTATTTCGACCTGATGTACGCCTGCGACACCACCCTCTTCGACGAAGTCTTCCTGCCCACGGCCTGGCTGCACGGCCTGCTCGACGGCAAACTCGTCGCCTGGTCGGCGGCCGACTACCGGCAGCGGCTGTCGACCCGGACGCCGCCAGCCAAGGTGCGCGCGCCAAGGCAGCAACAAGTTCTGCTGCTCGACCTCGTGGGCGAGCGCCAGGCGCTCGTGAAGGTGCGCGTGCGAATCCACGAGCGCGTCTTCGTGGATCACCTCTGCCTGCTGCAGACGGACGCCGGCTGGCGCATCCATTCGAAGACATTCCATCTCGAATTGGAGCGCGCTGAATGAAGCGGGCCACCGCCATCGTCCGGCTCGACAATGACCGCGTGATCGCCACCGAATGGCGATTCGAGCCCGGGGCGGAAACCGGCCACCATGTCCACGCGCTGGACTACGTGGTCATACCCCTCACCGATGGAACGCTCAGCATCGACGGCATCGCTGCGACGCTGCGAGCGGGAGAAGCGTATGCCCGCCCCGCTGGCGTGGCCCACAACGTGACCAATGCCGGCAGCGCACCACTGCGATTCGTCGAGATCGAACTGAAGCCGAAATCGGACTGAGTGCGCGGCGAGCCGGCAGCCGGCTCAGCGCCGCGGCCGCGTCGTGATCAGTTCGAGCGACAGCGGGCCGTGCGTCACCGGCGGCACCTTCTTCTTGCCGCCGCAGATCCACACGCCGCGTTCGGTCATGCGCTCGAACAGCAGGATGGAATAGAACTCGTTGGCGGAGGTGACCAGGCTGAGGACCTTGGTGCTGGGGGTGCCGCGCATGGTGCGGACCACCGGCATGATGTCGTTCGCGTCGAAGGCGAGCGCGGGGTTGTAGCCGGTCACCGTCAGCGGCATCTGCTGCGCGAAGGTGTTCTTCACGGTGGAGTTCGGCGGCTCGGTCTTGCCGGCCGATTCGATGGTGCCGATGTGGCCCACGTGGCGGCCCGTGCCATCGGTCCAGGTGGTGATCCAGCAGCCGCTCATGAAGCCGGTGAGCACGTCGCCGGTGGCCGCCACCTGCGCCGTGCGGCCGTGCACGTAGCACAGCCAGGTGTGCGGGATGCCCATGTCCTTGCGCAGGCCCAGGGTCGAGACGTTGGGCAGGCTGTGGTCGACCACCTGGTCGTCGAGGCCGACGTAGAACATCGGCGCGATCACGCGAGGGCTGTCGACGATGGCGCCGTCCTTGGGCTGGGTGGTGACGGCGGCGGGGGCTGCCCAGTTGAAGCGGGCCCCTTTCACGAAATAGCGCTCGATCATGCGGTCTCTCCGGTGTATGTCCGCGGAGCCTGCGTCCACGGTGCCCGGGATTAAACGCCAGTGAAACGAGCGCAACAAAGTGACGATAGGCACCCCGGCGGCGCGGTCCGTGCAATAGATCGCGGATCGGCCACGGCGGGCGCCCTGCCCGGCGGGGACGCACAGGCGCGGCCCGCCGGACGCGGACGGCGCGCGCCGCCCCTCCGCGGCCAACCCCGGCCGGCGCCCCCCCGCCCGCACGTTGACGCACATTTCATGAGTTATCACGGCCGGACCGGGGATGCGATGCCGCGGCCGCCGCCTGGTCCCGGCGTTCAGCGCGCCCGGGTCGTCAGCCGGATCAGTTCCGCCAGGTTGCGCACGCCCAGCTTGGCCATCAGGCGCGACTTGTGCACCTCCACAGTACGCGGGCTGATGCCCAGCTGCGCGCCGATGCTGGCATTGTCGACGCCGGCCACGACCAGCTCCTGCACCTGCCGTTCCCGTGCGGACAAGGCCGCCGGCCGCGGCGTGGCCGCGCCCGGCCGGGGATCGGCGCTGTCCAGGCCGTTCAGGGCGGCCGTGATGGCCCGCAGCAGCAGTTCGTCGTCGAAGGGCTTCTCGAAGAAGTCGATGGCGGAGGCCTTGAAGGCCTCGCGCGCGGCGGCGATGTCGCCATGCGCCGTGATGATGATCACCGGCAGCGCCACGCCCTGGCGCGCCAGCGCCTGCTGCATCGCCAGGCCGCTCATGCCGGGCATGCGGATGTCGGCCACCACGCAGCCGCGCCAGGTCGGCTGTACGACGCCGAGGAAGGCCTCGGCACTGGCGAAGACCGCCGTCGGGTGCCCGTGCAGGCTGAGCAGCAGCGACAGCGAATCGCGCACCGACGCGTCGTCGTCGACGATGAACACGGTGCGGCGGTGCTGCGGCTCGGCGGCGGCCGGCACGGCCGCGCGGGAAACGGATTCAGGCATGGTCGGGTTCCAGCAGCGGGATGCTGAACGAGAACTTGCCGCCCGGGCCGGCATCGGCCCACAGGCGGCCTTCGTGCGCTTCGATGATCGAACGGCTGATGACCAGGCCGATGCCCATGCCGCCCGGCTTGCTGGACGCGCGCGATTCGAACAGCTCGCCCAGTTCCCCGGCGGCGATGCCGGGGCCGCTGTCCTGCACCTTGACGACCAGCTGGCGGGCCTGCACCTCGGCCCGCACCATCACGTCGGCCGCGGGGCCGTCGGCCGCCGCCTCGATGGCGTTGGACACCAGGTTGCGCAACACCACCTCGATCTGGACGGCGTCGATCCACACCAGCGGCAGCGCCGGCGGGCAGTCCGCGCGCAATTTCACGCCGGCGGCCTCGGCATGCGCGGCCTGGGCGCGCACCACCTCGTCGATGACCGACTGCATGGCCACGGGCTGCAGGTCCGTGCCGCGCTGGCGGAAGAAGTCGCGCAGGCGCTTCATCACCGCGCCGGCCCGGTTGACCTCGGCGACCAGCTTGTCGGTCACCTCCACCAGCGGCGGCCCGCTGCCGGTGCCGCCGCCGGGCGCTTGCTGCGCCATCAGCTGCGCGGCGCGGGCGTAGGTGCGCAGGGCCGTCAGCGGCTGGTTCAGCTCGTGCGCCAGCGCGGCCGCCATGTCCGCCGCGGCCGCGGCGTGCAGCGAGGCGCGCAGCGCCTCCTCCGCGCGCTGGCGCTCTTCCACCGTCGCGCCCAGCAGCAGGCCGGTGGCGCCCAGCGCGGTCATCAGCATGTGCAGCTCGAAGACGGTGAGCGGGCGGTAGGTGTCGGCCTGCACCGCGGTGAACAGCAGCGCCTGCACCAGCGCCGCCGGCCACACCGCGCCCACGTTGCCGAAGCGGGCCGCGCCCCACGCCACCGGCACGAACAGCAGGTAGAAGAACTTGAACTGGTCCTCGGCCGGCCGGCCGAACACCAGGTACGACGCCGCCAGGGCCGCCGCCGCCACCAGCCACCACTCCACGGTGCGCAGCATCGCCAGCGTCTGCGCGCGGCGGCCGCGGTCGGCGAGCACGAAGATCACCGGCAGCGTGACGACCACGCTCACTAGGTCGCCGACCCAGCGCCGGATGAAGGCGCCCGGCACCCGATCGCTGACCTCGAAGCCGATCAGCCCCAGCGTGCCGACGTACAGCCCGGCCTGCAAGGCCGAGCCCACCGCCGCGATGCCGAGGAAGGCCAGGTAGGCATTGCGCGTCTCGGGCCCGAGCGCGCGCCGCAATGCGGCGGCCGTGGCCGCGAAGCCCAGCGTGGACGCCAGCGATGCCAGCGCCGCCGGCAGCGCCGGCTCCGGCAGCCCGCGCGACGCAGCGGCGGCGGCCAGCACCGGGCCCACCAGCCACCAGCTGGACGGGTAGCGCGTGAGCAGCGCGATCGCCAGCGCGGCCTGCGGGTTCCAGGCGGTGATGTGGGTGCCGCGCATCGGATGCACGAAGCTGATCCAGTCCAGCAGCATGAACAGCACGACGAAGCCCACCGCGACCACCGCCGGCAACCCGAGGGGGGCGGCGGGCGGATGGGGCGTGTGGCGCACGAAGGTCCAGGGCATGACGCTCACGACGGCTGCTGGAAGCGAAGGGATGATGATCGGAACATCTCTCGGACGGCGACGGCAAGGCCGCTGCAGTTGTTCGACACGGGCCACCAAGGCGGCGAGCCAGGGGCCACAGGCGCGCCGATGATCACCGAGCTGCTCGCCACCGCATGGCGTCCGCCCGCGCGACCGGGATCGCCCTTACGGGCCCACCCTCCCCCTAGGACGCAGGGCCGGACGGACAATTTTGGTCCGTTGTTACGGAGGCTTGCCGCTTCATGTTTCGCCTGTTGACCCTTCCCGCCACCGTCGCCGCCTGCCTGCTGGCGGCGGCCTGCTCGTCGACCCCGCTCGACACGGGCGCCAAGTCCGGCACCGCCACGCCGTCCGGCACCGGCACGGCCACCCCTTCCACGGCAGGCACCGGCAGCGGCAAGCCGGTCTCCACGCCGGGCAATGCAGGCACCTCTGCATTGAAGGCCGCCACGGCACCCGCCGAGCGCAGCGTGTACTTCGACTTCGACGACGCGACGCTGGCCCGCCAGTGGATGGACCTGGTGGAGCGCCAGGGGCGCTACCTCTCCGGCCAGCCTGCACTGAAGGTGCGCGTCGAGGGCCACACCGACGAGCGCGGCGGCGCCGAATACAACCTGGCGCTGGGGCAGCGCCGCGCCGACGCGGTGCGCAAGGCGCTGGAGTTGTACGGCGTCAGGGCGGCACAGATCGAAGCCGTCAGCTTCGGCGAGGAACGGCCCAAGGCGCGCGGCCACGACGAGCCGGCCTGGCAGCAGAACCGGCGTGCGGACATCGCCTACAGCGCGGCGCGCTGAGGCTCGACAGCACAACTACTCGCGGAAGGAACCGCCGGAGTCGCACCGGCGTTCAAGGGCACCTCGGTGCCCTCTTTTGCCTGCGAACCAGGAAAGGCCGCACACGAAGTGACCACCCTGCCGCGTTCAGCCTTGCACGGCCTGGTGGTGCGGTCCGATTCGACTAGCGCTTGGGCGGCGCGGCGCGCAGGCGCTGCGTGGTCTCGGCATCCAGTACGCCGGTCACCGGAAGTCCGGCGTCCTTCTGGAACATCTTCAGTGCTTCGCGGGTCTTCGGACCCACCTTGCCGTCGATGCGGCCGGGGTTGTAGCCCAGGGCCGTCAGCAGCTCCTGCAGTTCGTGCGCGCTCAAGGGCGCGGGCGGTGCCGCGGGGGCCTCGGCGGCGGGCCGGGCGGGTTCCGGCGCCGGTGGGGGGGCGGGCTCCGCCGCGGCAGGTGCGGGAGCGGCGGGCGGCGGCGGCGGTGCGGGGTCCGCAGCCTTCGGACCGTCAGCCGGTGCGGCGCAGCCTGCGGCGGCCAGCACCCATCCCGCGGCCAGCACGCGGATACCCAGGCTTGCCTGTTTCATCATGAGCCGAATCTTGTCGTTGCACACGGTGCGGATTCTTCCGTCAATGGCGGCCATCCCACCCCGGGTGGGCGCGTAAGGCCTGACCCCAGCCCGCGCCGATTCCCGGATCCGGCAGCACAGCCCACCCTGCTACTGGCCGCTGGCGGCTGGCCGTTCGAAGCGTTCCGCCGCGGCCGACCCCCGTGGCAAAACGGCGACACTCGGCCATCGTCACACCACGGCAGTCCGCAACCGGGGACGCCACCGTCCGTGGAAATCCCACGGCGCGCGCCGCCCCATGGCCCATGCCGAAAGGCACGGCGAGATGCTCGCGACCCCGCTCCTGCCGTACGGCGCACAGGCCTGCGGCTCCATCGCGATCGAAGGGATCGCTGACACGGCCGGACATCCCCTGCCGGGTGGCGAACCGAGCGTGCCGACCTGTACGTCACCGTCGTCTCCCGCTCCGGGCCGTGGCGCACGCGCTTCGGCGAGGCGGCGCCGAAGATGGCGGGGGCGGTGCGGCGCGTCGATGCCGAGGCCCGGCTGGCGGCGTTCTGATCCCGGCGCTTTCCGTCCGACGACGGCAGGGAATGGAACGTCCCAGCGGCCGCTCAGCGCCGGGCCGCCGCCATGTTGAAGGCCACCGCCGCCCGGATCAGCGCCACCAGCGCCTTGTCGTCCAGCGGGTCGCTTTCCTGCAAATCGATCGCACGGCGCACCTTGCCGTCCAGGCTGGAGTTGAACAGGCCGGCCGGGTCCGGCAGCGAGGCGCCGTGGGCGAAGGTCATCTTCACCACCTTCTTGTAGGTCTCGCCCGTGCAGATCAGCCCGCCGCGCGACCAGGCCGGCGTGCTCCATTTCCATTCCTCGGTCACTTCGGGATCGGCCTGGCGGATCAACGCGCGGATGCGCGCCAGCCTCTCGCCGCGCCAGTCGCCGAGGCTCGCGATCTTGGCGTCGATCAGCGCGGCCGCCGGCTCACCGGCTGGCTCGCGCGCGGACGCCGCGGCGGTGCGGGATGCGTTCTTGCCCATGGCCGCGTCAAACCTTGGCCTGGATCATCTTCCAGCCATTGCCGGATGGATCCCTGAAGCCCGCATCCACCGTGCCATAGCGGTCCACCGGCTCCTGGGTGAACTCCACCCCGCGCTCGCGCATGCGCTCGGCTGCGTCACGGCAGTCGTCCACCAGCAGCACCAGCGGCGGCATGGCGCCTTTGGCCACCATCGCGCGCAGCGTCTGCGCCGTGGCGGCATCGTGCACCGGCGGCCCGGGCACGAACAGCCCCAGCTGGAACGACGGCTGCTCCGGGTGCTGCACGGTCAGCCACCGATAGTCGCCATTGCGCACGTCCGTGTGGACGCAGAAGCCGAGCTTGTCGACATAGAACGCGAGCGCCTCGTCCTGGTCCCGCACGTACAAGCCCACCACATCGATACCCTGGTTCATCGGATCTCCTTGTCGTCGTCGGGCCGGTTTATACCGACCGCCTCCCGGCGCCGCTTCTCCGAAACTGCGATCGTGAGATCGGGCCGGTGCACCGCCCGCACGATGCATGCAGGCACGCTGGCCAGCTCGTGCGGGCCCGCCCGCGCACGCGAGCGCACCGCGCCCGGGCTGTCTCCGGTGATGTCGCGAAAAGTGCGCCCGAAGGTGCCCAGGCTGCTCCAGCCGGTCTGGAAGGCGATCTCGGTGATCGACAGTCCGGTCTCGCGCAGCAGCGCCACCGCCCGCTCGATGCGGCGCGTCAGCAGGTAGCGGTGCGGCGGCAGCCCGAAGGCCTGCTTGAACGAGCGCGCGAAATGGGCTTCGGAGACCGCGCTGACCTGCGCCAGCCGGTGCACCGGCCAGTCCTCGTGCGACGCGGCGTCCATCCGGTCCTTCGCACGCAGCAGGCGGCGCAGCAGCTCCGGGTCCTGGTCTGCCGGTCCGGCCGGCGCCGAAGCACCGACCACTCGAATCCCCTGCCGCGATCGCATGAGCCTGATCTTAGAAGCCCGGCTCCAACCATCCCGCAGGGGATGTCGCGTTTTTCCTAGCCCGCGGCGGGCGTGGTCCACTAGGCTGCCAGGCATGACCTCGCACTCCGCACCACGCCACCTGATGCTCGCTTTGGCCGTTATCGGCCTGCTGCTGCCCTGGCGCTTCAACTGGCTTTACTTCGCCGGCGGCGGCAGCGTGCTGCCAGGCACCTTCTTCGGCGACGCCTTCGCAAACCCGCTGACGACCGCGATCACGCTCGACGTCTACCTGGCGGCCGTGGCCTTCAGCCTGGCAGTGGCGGGTGACGGGCGCGCGGGCCGCGCGCGCTGGTGGGCCATCCCCATCACCTTCTTCGTGGGCCTGTCCTTCGCCCTGCCGGGCTACCTGTGGTGGCGCGGCGGCCCGGGTGCGCCGCGCGATTGACTCAGACCGCGCGCCCGCCGACGGGCAGTTCGCGCGCGCCGGGCATCACCCGCCGCGTGGCGAGCGACCACCAGGCCGAATCCGGACGTGCCGCCGACAGCAAGCGGCCCATCGGCGCACCGGCCAGCTGGCGCGCATCGCGGGCCAGGTGGGACTGGTCGTAGAAGCCGGCCTCCAGCGCGGTCTGCGCCATGCGCGCCGCGCCATCGGTCACGCCCACCGACAGCGCGTGATGAAAGCGCACCAGGCGCTGGAACTGCTTGGGCGCCACACCCAGCACCGCCTGGCAGCGCCGCTCCAGCTGCCGCCGGCCCAGGCCCAGCGGGTCGGCGGCCTGCGCACCGTGCCGGCCCACCGCATCGCACAAGCGGGCATACGCGGCATCGCACCCGCGGGACGCCGCCACCATCACGCGGCGCAGGCTCGCCAGCAACAGGCGCAGCCGTTCCAGGTCGCTGCAGGCGCCGTCCACCTCGTCCTCCAGGCGGGCCGCCTCCGCGGTTCCGGCCACCAGGCCCCAGTCCAGCACCTGGTTCACCACGGCGCCGCCAGCGTGGCCGAGCAGGCAGGCCGCGGCGGCCGGCCGCACCAGCAGGCCCAGCGCGGTGATGTCGCCGGCATGGCGGTGCACCGCCGGCTCGGTGCTCAAGGTGTGGAAGCTGACCGGCCCGCACAGCGTGCCGGCCATCGCCGGCCGTGCGGGCGCACGTGCCACCCGCATCGTCAACATCGCGTGCGGCAGCGCCGGAAAACGCGACACCGGCACGTCGGCACCCAGCCGCGCGACAACCCCGCCGTCGATCCAGTGCGCCGCGTCCGCGGGCGGCCCGAAGAACTGCAGCATGAGGCGACGGCGCTCAGGCGTGCGCCGGCGGCTTGGACATCGTGGCCCCCTCGCGCACCGCCATCGCCGGCGGCGCCGGTGCCGCAGACAGGCGCTGCTTCGAGAGGGGCGCCGCGTCGGTCGCCTCCGACGGGACATTCACCACCGCCGACGGCGCCAACGCCTGCAAGGCCGGCGGCAGCGTGGCGGTGATCGAGACCAGTGCCACGACGTTCACGAGCATCACATCCTCATAACGTTCATTGCGAGAGGACTGAGTGAGGGAGTCCTGGGTCGATGGCGCGGACGTGGCGAGGCTCATGCGGGCGCGGCGAAGAAGGCGGGAGCAACGGGGCGCGATCATCCGTCGCGCCAACGCGCGCCGCAAGCCGGCATCGGGCGACGTTGCGCGGCAGCTGCGCCCAGGATGCGCCACGGAAGCACCCGTGCCTAACCGGCCGTTCACTCGTCCAGCGTCAGGTTCCGTTCCTTGATCAGCCTGCTCCACACCTGCGTCTCGTCCTGCACCATGCGGCCCAGCTGGGCGGGCGTGGTGCCGGCGGCCTCGTTGCCCTGGACCTGGAACAGGCGCTGCGTCTCGGGCTCGGCCAGCACCTTGCGGATGTCGGCGCTGATCTTGTCGACCACGGTGGCCGGCGTCCTGGCGGGCGCGAAGATGGCGTACCAGACGTCGAACTCGAGCTGGGGCACGCCGGCCTCGGCCATCGTCGGCACCTCGGGCAGCGCGCGGTCGCGCTTGCGGCTGGTGACGGCCAGGGCCACCAGCTTGCCACTCTGCAAATGCGGGATCACCGTGGGCGTGGCGTTCACCGCGATCTGCACGACGCCGCCCATCAGGTCCGTCACCACCGGCGCGCCGCCGCGGTAGGGGATGTGCGTCATCTTCGTGCCGGTGCGCTGCTGGAACATTTCCATCATCAGGTGCCCCGGGCTGCCGATGCCGGCCGAACCGTAGCTGATGCTGCCCGGCTGGGCCTTGGCGTGGGCGACCAGGTCCTTCACCGTCCTGATGCTGGTGCCCGGGTGCGTGGTGAGGATGGAACTGCTGGTGGCCAGCAGGCTGACGGGTACGAAGTCCGCCGGCTTGTAGGTGAGCTTCTTGTTCATCAGCGGCGCGGTCACCATGCCCGAGCCGGCGCCCAGCAGCAAGGTGTAGCCATCGGCCGGCGCGGTGGCCACGCCGATGGTGCCGTGCACGCCGGCCTTGTTCTCGACGATCACCGGCTGGCCCCACAACTCACCCAGCCGCCGGGTCACGATGCGCATCGAGCCATCGGCCGGCCCGCCGGGCGGGAAGGGCACGACGAACTTGACCGTGCGCTCAGGCCAGGCCGCGACAGCGCCGGCGTGGATCAGGCAGCCGATGGCGGCCAGGCCGAAGAAGGTCATCGCTTTCATGGTGGGCTCGCAGGTGGTGGGTAGATCGTGCACTTCACATCGTATCTTCTATTGATACGATGTGTCGCTTCAAGATACGAATCCTGCCACAGCACACCGCGCCCGTCCAGCGCGATCCGGTCCCGGCCACGGACCTCGCCCTGCAACGCTCTGCGTTATGCTGGCGCGCTCTTCGATACAGGCATTCCATGAGCTACACGGTCGACGCACTGCAGGACGCGCTGTCGGTTCTCAAGATCGTTGCGCACAGCCCCGGCCTAGGCGTCAGCGAGATCGCGCGGCGTTCCGGGTACACCAAGGCGCGCACCTACCGCTTCCTGCTCACCTTCGAAGCCGCCGGCTTCGTGCAGCGCCAGGGCGATGCCGCCACCTACACGCTGGGCCCGGCCGCGCTGGTCGTGGGCCTGGCCGCGCAGGAACAGGTGGGACTGACCAAGCTGGCCGAGAAGCACCTGGAGGCCCTGGTGCGCAAGTACAACGAGACGGCGGGCCTGCTGGTGCGCGACGGGCTGGAGTCGGTCACCGTCGCGCAGCACAGCAGCTCGCACGAGGTGCGCGTGCAGGCGGCCGTCGGCCGGCGCCGCCCGCTGCATGCAGGTGCCTCGGGCAAGGTGCTGCTGGCCTTCGGTCCGGAGGACGTGCAGGCCCGGGTGCTGGACGGCCCCTTGCCCAAGCTGGGGCCGCACACCATCACGAGCAAGGCGCGCTTGGGCAAGGAGCTGAAGCGGACCCAGGAACAGGGCTATGCGGTGTCCGTCTCGGAAGGAGCGGCCGACGTCGTGGCCGTGGCCGCGCCGGTGTTCGACGGCAGCGGCATCGCGGTGGCCAGCATCGGCCTGACCCTGCCGACCAGCCGCGCGCCCGACGACCTGTCGGCCATCGCGCGCGGCGTTTGTGACGCGGCGCGGCGGCTCTCCACCGAACTGGGCTGGCGCCAGGGCCAGGCCTGATCCGGCGCCGGGGGCGCCGGCGCGGAAGGCCGCCGCGCGGAAGGCCCGGTCAGAACGTGTGGCGAATGCCGCTGCCTAACGCGAAGGTGGTGTTGTCCGCGCCCGGGGCCGCGCCGAGGATGCCGGGGCTGTACATCTTCGACGCCGCCAGGCGCGCGCCGGTGGCGTACAGCGTCGTCCGCTTCGAGAGGTAGTACTCGCCGCCGGCGGTGAACTGCGTCAGCGTGCCGTTCGCGGCCGCTCCGATGAAGTGATAGCTCGATCGGATCACGCTGCCCTTCACCTTCCAAAGGCCACCGGCGTATTCGGCGCCGAGGTCGACGATGCTGGTGCGGTCGTTGTTGGTGCCGCCGACGGTGAACGGATTGCTGCCGGAGGCCCGGGTGAAGTTGGCGCTGAAGTTGGGCGCCGCGCCCGCGCCGCTGCGGACCAGCGGCTGCGACACGCGCGAGTAGGTGCCGTGCACGTGCCAGCCGCCCTGCTTGTAGCGGGCACCCGCGATCCAGGTGCGGATGCAGGTGTCGCCGGCAGCGCCCAGCGCGGCGTTGCTGCAGCCGGCGCCGGTGGTGGCGCCCTGATCGCTGCTGGCGTTGGAGGTGCCGGAGATGGTGCCGAGCCTGGAGGTCCAGTAGCCGCCGCCGACACCGAAGCCTTCGGTGTTGTAGATCGCGCCGAAGCCCATCGACTGGCCGACCGAGGAACCACGCGACGACTCTCCGAAGCCGTAGCTGAGGTTGGCGCGAAAGCCGCCCCAGCGCGGCGTCGAGTAATAGACCATGTTGTTCGCGCGATTGCCGCCGATGCGGTCCATGTTGTTCGAATGCACGCGGATGATGAAGGTGCCGAAGGGCGTGATGCTTGAAAACGGCCCCGAGACTTCGTCGGTGAAGTCCTTGCGGCGGCCGAGCTGCAGGTCGCCGAAGGACGCGCCGCTGACGCCCACCGTGGCCCGGCGACCGAAGGGCAGGCCGCCCTGCGTGAACGTGCCGCTGTCGACCGCAAGCCCGCCTTCGAGCACGAAGTTCGCGCGCAGGCCGCCGCCCAGGTCTTCGCTGCCTCGGTAGCCCAGCCGGGAGGCCTGGAGCAGGCCGGAGTCGACGCCGGCCACGCTGCCGGTGCGGCGCGGTTCGGCCGGAGTGGCGGCGGCGGCCTTGCTGACGTAGGACAGGCCGATGTCGGTGATGCCGTAGATCTGGACGTTCGATTGCGCCGATGCGCTGCCGGACCAGGCGGCCAAGGCCGCCACCGCGACTGCAGTTCTCTTCACGAGGCTTCTCCACGAAGGTTGAGGGTTCTTTCAGCAGCTGCGGAGATCACCGGAGCGCCGCACCAATTGCCAGTAGACGTTTCATTGGTCGATACGTCATAGCAATAAGTGATACGCATGGTAGGGGCACCCTCATGCGGACGTCAAGGAAAAAGTATCGCCCATCGAAGTGCCGTATCTTTCCTCGATACGCCATTGAAGTGAGCCCGGGAACGGCGACCCGGCGCGCGACGCGCAGGCGACCCGAGCCGCACCGGCGGCAGCCGCCGGCCCAGCCGCGCATCGGCGCCGGCAGCGGGCACGTCCAGGGGAATGGCGGGCGCAGCAGCCTTTCAGGCGCGCCCGCGCCCACCGCCTCGCGCCGCGCGCCCGCCGCTCAGGCGCCCAGCACCAGGGCCAGGCGATAAGTCACGAAAGACGCGGCATAGGCCAGCGTGAACAGGTAGCCCGCGGCGACGAACACCATTCGCCAGCCGCCCGTCTCCCGACGGATGGCGGCCAGCGTGGACAGGCACATCGGCGCGAAGGCGTACCAGGCCAGCAGCGACAGCGCCGTGGCGAGGCTCCAGCCCTGGGCGATCAGCGGACCCAGGGCCTGGGCGGTGTCGTCGCCGGTGGCCGACAAGGCGTAGACCGTGCCCAGGGCGCTCACGGCCACCTCGCGCGCGGCCAGGCCCGGCACCAGTGCGATGCTGATCTGCCAGTTGAAGCCGATGGGTTCGAACAGCACCGCCAGCGCGCGGCCCAGCGTGCCGGCCAGGCTGTACTCGATGGCCGCGCCGGGCGCGGCCGGCGGCGGCGCCGGAAAGCTGGACAGGAACCACAGCAGGACCGTCAGCACGAGGATGATGCCGCCGACGCGGCGCAGGAAGATCAGCACCCGCTGCCACAGCCCGATGGCGATGTTGCGGGCCCGCGGCCAGTGGTAGGCCGGCAGTTCCATCATCAGCGTGCGCACCTGGCCGCGCGCGGTCAGGCGCTTGAGCACCCAGGCCACCAGCAGCGCCCCGGCGATGCCCGCCGCGTAAAGGCCGAACAGCACCAGGCCCTGCAGTTCCAGGCCACCCGCAACCTCGCGGCGCGGCACGAAGGCGCCGATCAGCAGCGCATACACCGGCAGCCGGGCCGAGCAGGTCATCAGCGGTGCGATCAGGATCGTCACCAGCCGGTCGCGCGGGTTGGCGATGGTGCGCGCGGCCATGATGCCGGGAATGGCGCAGGCAAAGCTCGACAGCAGCGGAATGAAGGAGCGGCCGGACAAGCCCACCGAGCCCATCAGCCGGTCGAGCAGGAAGGCGGCCCGCGGCAGGTAGCCGGACTCCTCCAGCACCAGGATGAAGAAGAACAGGATCACGATCTGCGGCAGGAACACCAGCACGCCGCCCACGCCCGCAATCAGGCCGTCGATGGCCAGGCTGCGCAGCCAGCCCTCGGGCAGAAGGCCTGATGCGGACTGGGCCGCGGCCGCGGTGGCGCTCTCGATCCAGCCCATCGGCGCCTCCGCCCAAGCAAAGACTGCCTGGAACACGAGGAACAGCAGCGCCGCCAGCAGCAAGGGCCCCGCCACCGGATGCAGCACGACGCGGTCGAGGCGGTCGCTGCTGGTGTGCGGCACGTCGGCGTCCAGGCCCAGGCGCTGCAGGATGCCGCGCACCGCTGCGTGGTCGCCTTGCGGATCGTGGGCGGGATCGTGGGCGGGATCGTGGGCGGGATCGTGGGCGGGATCGTGGGCCGGGGCGTGGGCCGGATCCTCGGCCGCGGCGTTCCCAGCCGCGTTCCCCGCGGCGTTTCCCGGCCCGGCACCGGCCGGGCGCCACACGGCAGGATCGTCGAAGAGCCGCCGCAGGTCTTCCGCGCCGCTGCCCTGCACGGCCACCGTGCGCACCACCGGCACGCCCAGTTCACGCGCCAGCGCCTGTGCATCCACGCGCAGGCCGCGCTGCTCCGCCAGGTCGGCCATGTTCAGCGCCACCGCGCAGGGCAGCCCCAGCCGCTGCACGGCCAGCACCAGGCGCAGGTTGCGGCGCAGGTGGGTGGCGTCGACGACGCAGACCACGAGGTCGGGCCGCTTCTCGCCCCTGGCGCGGCCGCGCAGCACGTCCACCGCCACCGCCTCGTCGGGCGAGCGTGGATGCAGGCTGTAGGCACCGGGCAGGTCCAGCAGCCGAAGGACGCGGCCACCAGCGCTGGTCAGCCGGCCTTCCTTGCGCTCGACCGTGACGCCAGCGTAGTTGGCGACCTTCTGGTGGCTGCCGGTCAGGCGGTTGAAGAGCGCCGTCTTGCCGCAGTTCGGGTTGCCCACCAGCGCCACCAGCGGTCCGCCGCGGTGGACGTGGATGACGGCTTCGTTCATGGCGCTGCGCCTTCCACCGGCATGGCGTCGCGCGGTGTCGCCGGCGCGGCGGCGCGCGCTGTCGCCGGCGCGGCGGCGCCAGCGGCCGGGCCCGCCACCCTCGGCCGCAGCGGCAGCGGTGCCACCTGCACGCAGGCCGCCTCGGCGCGGCGCAGCGCGAAAGTGGAGTCGCCGACACGCACGACCAGTGGATCGCCCCCCGGACGCGCATGCGCCATCACCGACACCCGCTCGCCGGGCAGGAAGCCGATCTGCGCCAGCCAGTCCGCCCATTCGGGCGCATCGGCGGGGGCGTGAACCACAACGACCTGCGCCGGCTCGAGCAGCGGCAGGGCGGACAGCAGGCTGCGGCGGGTGGAGGCGGGATCGGTCATGGGCGGCGGCGGTCCGGTCGTCGAAAACCTCGCCATGATCGGGCGAACAGCTTGCGAATGCAAACTATTCGCATTACGATGCGGCGCCATGAGGTCATCCCACCCGCCCCCCCTGCATGGTCAGCGTCCGCTGGCCGAGCCATCGTCCACCGCGCCCGCGCGGCTGGCCCCATTCGGCACGCCGCCCGCCCGGCCGGCCCCGCGGCGGCTGACGAGCGCGCAGCTGCTCGACGGCGCGACCGAGGTCGAAATCGAGCACCGCGGCGCGATGTACCGGCTGCGGCTGACGTCGCTGGACAAGCTGATCCTGACCAAGTAGCCGCAACCACCCTGCCCTGCCCGCACCCGCCAGCCGCAGCCAGCACGTGCCGAACCGCCGAGGAGCCGCTCCGTGCCGCGCAAGTCCCCTGCCGGGCTGGCCGTCCTGCCGCCCCACGCACCCGCTGCGTGCGCGTCCCTGACATCGGATGAGCGCGGCCGTGCCGCCGAGCTCCCGCCTCAACGCCTGCTGAGCCACAAGCGCGCCCGCACGGTGGCGCTGGGTCCGCACATGCGCCTGGCCTTCGAGGACCGGCTGACGATCCAGCACCAGGTGCGCACCATCGCTCGCGCCGAGCGCATCACCGACCCCGCGGCGCTGGCGCGCGAGTTCGATGTCTACGCCCCGCTGCTGCCCGACGGCCGCAGCTGGCGCGCCACGTTGCTGCTGGAGCTGCCCGACGCGCAGCAGCGGGAACGCGAGTTGCCGCTTCTGAACGAGGCGGCGCACCAGCTGTACGTCGACCTGCCGCGTCTTTCACGCGTCATTGCGCAGGCCAACGAAGACCAGCCGGACCGGCACCGCGGCCGGCTGTCGGCGGTGCACTTCCTGCGTTTTGCATGGCCGCCGGCGGTGCAGCAGGCCCTGCTCGGCGGCGCGGCCGCCGTGCTGGGCTGCGAGCACCCGCGCTACGCCTGGCGCCGCCTGCTGCCCGCGCACACGCTGGCGCTGCTGCGCGCGGACCTGGCGCCGCTGCCGGCGGGCTGAGACGCTCAGGCCTCAGGGCAGGCGCACCGCGACCTCGCGTTCCACCGCCGAGCCATTGACCTTGCAGACGGCGTAGACGGTCTGCGCCGCGGCATACCCCAGCACCAGCTGCTTGCGGTGCAGCAGGCCCTTGCTGTCCGTGCTCAGGTTGTCGTAGAGCACGGCGTACGGGTAGCCGGGGCTCCAGCTGTGACGGCACTTGGCGGCCAGGTTGGTGGTCACCGAATAACTCGCGTTGTAGCCGGAACGCGTGGCGCTGCTGACGCGCACCTCGAAGCTCGACGGCGGAGGCGGCGGAGGCGGAGGCGGAGGCGGAGGCGGCGGAGGCGGTGGGGGCGGCGGCGGAGGCGGCGGTGGAGGCGGTGGGGGGGGCGGCGGCGGAGGCGGCGTCACCGCCTGCAGCGCCCCGGCGGGAATCTGCACGAGGTAGGTGTCGACGGCCTCGGTGCTGGTGTCCCAGTTGGAGTTGTAGGCGATGCGCGTGAAATCGCGGTTCACCGACGCATGCGGCTCGGTCCAGTAGCCGTTGTCGCGCGTGCGGTGGAAGGCCAGGTTGTAGACGACCGGGTCGGCCTTCAGTTGCACCGCCATCAGCTTGCGGTGCAGCCACTGGCGCGGCGTGCCATTGGCATAAGTGCTCAGCAGCACCCAGCCCGGCTTGTTGTACGCCTTGCCGGACACGTGCAGCGCGGTGGCGGTGCCGTTCAGGTAGGTGGGGAACAGCACCGTGCGCACGCCGGTGGCGAGCGAGGTCATGAAGAAGTCGCCGGCGTTCGACTGGTAGTCGATCGACACGTAGACGTCCTCGCCGTTGGCATCCAGCGCCAGGTCGGAGTGCTCGGACTTGTGCATGAGCCGGGTGCTGCCGCTGAAGTCGCGCGTCCAGGCGGTGGTGCCGGACGGCCCGTCGCTGGACACCACGCAGTAGCGGCCGCTGGGGCTCATGCTGACGTGGTCGGGACGCTCGCCGTGCGTGTCATGCCAGCCGACGATGGTGTCGGTGTCGCGGTCCCAGGTGAAGACGCCGCGGCTTTGCCAGTCGTTGCCGTCGACCATGAAGCACCAGTAGCGGCCATCGGCCGACGGCGAGCCTTCGCTGCGCGTCCAGGCGGCCATGGCATCGGGCCAGCGGGCGCGCAGGCGGGCGCCGAAGTCGGCCACCACGCGGGTCGCGCCGGTGACCACGTTCAGCTCATGCAGGCGCATGCCGATGCCGTTGGTCGGCAGGTAGTACAGCAGCTCGGGGTTGGTGGGGTGCCACTGCGGCTCGGCATCGGCCGCCATGTGCGGCAGCGTGCGCACGCGCTGGTGGGTGTTGGCGTCGTACAGATGCCACCAGCCGTCCAGTGCGTAGACGAGGTGGCGCGAGTTGTCGGCATTGAAGGCCTGGCGCCGCGAGTAGTCGTTGCGCGCGAAGCCGGAGACGCCATCGGCCGCGTGGTCCGTGCCGCGGACGACGCAGGTGCCGTAGGCCGGCTCGGCGAACGCCGCGCCCCGGGCCGGCTTGGCCAGCACGCTGATCGGATCGACGGCGCGCGTCGCGTTGAGCGCGAAGGACGGCAGGCCCGCGTAGTAGCTGGCGCAGGCCGGGCTCAGCAGCGTGGCCGCGTCGGCGGACAGCGCCTGGGCACGCGGCGCCACGGCCACGGCAGGCCGCGGCGCGGCGGATGCGGTGGCGCGCGTGCCGCCCTCGGTGGCGGCCGCGCCGCCCTCGCCTGCGCCGCCGCAGCCGGCCAGCACGCACAGGGCGGCGGCTTCGGCCATCAGCGTCAGCAGTCTCGTTCTCTGCAAACTCATGGACCAGTTCTCCATCGGTGAATCGGTGACTCCCTCGGCGGCGCGCCTTCTCGCGCGCCCCCTGCATTTCAGCGTCCGCGATCGGTGGCAAGGCTCACGCGGTTGCAGACGGATACCAAAAGGCTCCCGGTCGCCGGGCACCCGAGCGCGCGATCCGCTTCCGCGGCGATGCGAGCCGGCAGCGGCGTTCATGGGCCGAGCAGCGCGTCGCGCAGGCGGGCCCGAGCCTCGCCACTGCCCGAGCGCAGGCCGAACTCGCCGTCCAGCGCGCAATAGGCCCAGGCCAGGCCACGCGCCTCGGCGCCCTCGCGCATCAGCCGCGCATGGCGCGCACGCGCAGGCGCCGGAACGAGGGCCGTGGCCCCGAAAGCGCTCAGCCACACCGGCACGCGCTGGCGCCGCGACCAGGCCTGCGCCAGGTCCAGCGGCAGGCCCATCAGGTGCGCCTCGCGCGGGTTGCAGCAATCGGAACCGTCGCTGCCGGGCGGGCCGGCCGCGCTCTGTTGCGTGAAACGCTCGGGCTCGCGGTTGACTACGGCCACCAGCAGGTGCGGGTCCGCCGGCAGCCGCAGTCGCGGCAGGTTGATCGCATCGCCCCAGCCGATGATGACCGGCCGCCCGGGGTCCGACGCACGAATGGCCGCCAGCAGCTGCCGCAGCCGGCGGTTGGCCTGCTCCGCATCGGTCCCGGCCTGCGAGGCCATCGACAACATGAACGACAGCCGCGCGGACCGGCCCGCGTGGCGCCGTGCCACGCCGTGCCAGGCAGCGGCCGAGGCGGGGGCCGGCCGCTGCGCAGCCGCTTCGCCTGCCCCCCGGAGTGCCACCGCGCAGGCCGGACCGGGCCCGTCGCGGTCGTGCAGCACGACGGCCAGTCCGCGTGCCAGAAAGGCATCCACCAGGCGGTCCAGCCTCTGCCAGTCCGCCTCGGACGGCATGGCACCGGAGGGCGCGGGCCACGGCAGCTGCACGCTGCGGAAGCCGGCCTCGGCGACGGCCGAGACCAGCTGCGCATCCGCGCCTGCGCCGCCCGCGGACGCGTCGGGCCGCCAGGCCTGCACCGCGATGCCGCGCGACAAGGCCGCCGCTGCCGCCCAGGCCCGGGGCGACGCGCCGGCCGGCGCCTGCGCCGCCGCCGGCTGCCCGCCGAGCAGCGGCACCAGCGCGAAAGCAGCGATCGCGCCGCGCGGGAAAGCGGCAATCGCGCCGCGCGCGAGAGCGGCCGCGCCGCGCACGAAAGCGGCCATCGCGCGGCGCGCGAGCGGGGACGCACGAACCGAGGCGATGCCCATCGCTAGCGCCCGAGAAGCGCGTCCAGCAGCGGCGTTTGCCAGCGCCCCGCCACCACGTCGTACAGGCCGGAGTCCAGCGGCGGTGGCCGCAGGTTGAAGCGGGTCGCCAGGTCGGCGTGGGCCCACGGCAGGCCGCGGCTCTCGGCCGCTTCGCGCATCGCGCGCAGGTAACGGGCGCGATCGGCCATCGCCGCGATGCTGGTGGCGCCGAAGAGGCCCAGCCACACCGGGTACCCGTGCCGCGCCGACCAGTCCCGCGCCAGGTCGAGGCCGCCGGCCAGCTCGGCACGCTGCGCCGCGTCGCAGCAGCCGGTGCCGATCCATTGTTCGGCCCCCGGCGTCCACGGCAGGCCCTGCCGCGTGAAGCGCAGCGGCGCGCCGTTGTGCACCATCGCGATCAGGTCGGGATCGGGCGGCAGCCGCAGCTGCGCCAGGGCCTCGGCGGCCCCACCGATCGGCGCGATGACGACGCAGCGCCACGCCGGCACCTCGCGCACCGCGGCCAGCGCGGCCTGCGCCAGCGCGTTCCAGGCCGGCGCGTCGCCGGAGGGCTTGTTGTACAGCTCGAAGAGCAGGCGCGGCGAACGTCCGGCATGCCGGCGCGCCAGCTGGCGCCACAGCGCGACGAAGCGGGGCCGCACCAGCGGCGCGGGCACGGCGCGCTCGCCGGTTTCCGGCGGCCGGCCATCGAACTGGCTGTAGCAGCACAGCGTCAGCACCACCGACAGCCCGCGCGCGAGCAGGCCGTCGATGATGCCGTCGATGCGTTCGGCGAAGGCCTCGTCCAGCCGCGCGGCAGCATCGGGCGACGCATGGTTGCTGAAGCGCACCGGCAGCCGCACCGCGCGGAAGCCGGCCTGGGCGATGGCATCGATCCAGCGCGGGTCCAGGCGCAGTCCCCAGTCGCCCTCGCGCGGAGCCGCCATCACCGACAGGTTGATGCCGCGCGACAGCGCAGCGGCGGCAGCCCAGGCGCGGGCCGACGCGCGCACGGGCCCGGGCGTGGCCGGGCGCGCCGCCACGGGACCTGGCACCAGCGCCGCGCTGGCGCCGGCGCCGGCGGCCACCACGGCGCGGGCCAACGCCTGCCGGCGCACCCGGTCCACCGTCGCCGCGCCCCGGGCGCGTGGGTCGAACTCGGTCACGGCGGCCTTCACGACTTGCTCACGGCTGCGGGCAGGCGCGCAGGAAGAGGCGCATCTCGAACACGGCCGCGCCATCGGCCACCCAGCGGTCATCCGGCCAGCGCGGCGCCAGCGGCTCCACCAGCGCCAGGGCCGCGCGGTAGGCGGCGCAGGCCCGCAGCCAGTCGGCCGACGGGGTGTCCGGCACCGCCGCCCCGCCGCCACGGCGCGGCGCGCCGGCATGGGCCAGGCTGCGCTCGACCAGGGCCTGGCCCAGGGCCAGGTGCGCGAGCGCGTGCCGCACGCGCTCGCGCGGATGCGGCAGCGCCGGCCGGCTGCCGGCGGGCGCCCCGGCATCGGCGGCGGCATCGGCGGTGGCCATTGCGGCCAGGGCCGCCTCGGCCGCGGACACCGCGAGCCCGGCATCGCCGGCCCGCCGCAGCAGTTGCGCCGCATCGGTGGCCAGCGCGGCAGCGGCCCGCGGCGGCAGCGCGCCACCGGCCCGGGCCGAACCCGCGTCGGCACGGCCGTCCGCCAGCACCCGCCGCGCCGTGGCCAGGGCCTCGGCCGGCCGGCCGGCGCGCAGCTGCGCCTCGGCCAGCAGCAGGCGCGTGCGGGCGGCGTCGCCGGCCCATCGCGCCGCCCCGCCGCCGTCCCCGGACAGGCGCTCATAACGATCCATCGACGCGGCCAGCGCCGACACCGCGCGCCCGGCGCCGTCCTGCTCGGCCTCGGCGTTGTCGAGCAGGTGGCGCCCGAAGGACGCATCCACGCGCGCCAGCAGCGCGCTGGCCGCGGCACCGCCGCCGGACCGCAGCAGGCCCTGCGCGAGGCGGCGGGCTTCGTCCAGCGCGACGCGCCGCGCGGCCGCATCGTCGGCCGATGGCAGCGACTCGGCCAGGGCCAGCAGCGCGGCCACCAGCGCGCGCTGCTGCGCCGCCGGCTCGGCCCGGGCGGCACCGGCCTGGCGCGCGTGCGCCACCGCCTGCTGCGCCTGCTGCTGCGCATCCACCTGCCGCCCCTCATGCCGCAGCGCGGCGGACAGTTCGGCCCGCGCTTCGGCCAGGGCCAGGGCGCGCCGGGCGGGCCAGGCCGGGTCGGCATCGGGAGCCTCCGCCGCGACCAGCCGGCCCACGGCGGTTTCCAGGCCGGCCAGCGCGGCGGATGCCGGGGCCTCGTCGGCCAGGCGATCCGGCCGCGGCAGAAGGTCGCGCACCGCCTGCAGCGCCTGCTCCCGCTGGGCCGCGGCCGCCTCGCGCTGCTGCCAGCGCACGCCCACCGCCACGGCCGCCGCGACCGCGAGCCCGCCCAGCAGCGCCGCCGCGCGCCGGCCGGCCGCGCCGCGCCATGGCCCGCGGCGCAGCGCACGCCCCTGCTGCACCCGGTACAGCTGGCGCGCCAGCACGGCGGCACTCGCCGGCCGCCGCGCCGGCTGCTTGTGCAGCGCGGCCAGCAGCAGGCGATCGAGGTCGCCGGCGAGCGCGCGGCGCCGGTCCGCGTCCGCCAGGCGGCTGGGCCGGCGCGGCCGCTGCCGGCAGACGGCCTCGCGCAACGCCAGGTCGTCCCCCGGCGCCACGCCGCGGTACGGCGATCGGCCGGTCAGCAGATGGTGCAGCAGCACACCGAGCGAATAGACGTCGCTGGCCGCGGTGACCGGCTGGCCGCGCACCTGCTCGGGGCTGGCGAAGGCCAGCGTCATCAGGCGCGTCGGCGCGGCGGTGGCGGTGGCGGCGGTGGTGTGCTGGCCCACCTGCTTGGCGATGCCGAAGTCCACCAGCTTGACCACGCCATCGGCGGTGACCAGCACGTTCGCGGGTTTGATGTCCCGGTGCACCACGCCCTGCCGGTGCGCATGCTGCACCGCATGGCACAGGCTGCGGAACAGCGCCAGCACCTGGAGCACGTCCAGGCCCAGGCGGCTGCAATGCTGGTCGATCGGCTCGCCGTCGACGAACTCCATCACCAGGTAAGGCACGTCGCCGGCGACGCCCGGATGCACGCCGGCATCGAGCAGCCGCGCCAGGTGCGGATGCGACAGGCGCGCCAGCGCCCGGCGCTCGGCATCGAAGCGGCGTGCGAACTGATCGTCGGCCACGCCCTGGCGCATCAGCTTCAGCGCGACCACGGGCCCCGGCCCGCCGCCGGCCCCATCGGCACAGCGGCGCGCCCGGTACACCTGGCCCATCCCGCCGGAAGCAACCCAGCCCAGCAGTTCGTAGGGACCGACCCGGCGGCCGGCGCAGCCGCGGTCGGCGGCAGCCGCGGGAAGGAGCGGCAGCTCGTCCAGCGGCCGCGCCTTTTGCACGTCATCGACCCACCCGCGCGCGCCGCGGTCCAGCAGCGAATCGTCGGTGCCGGCCGCCGCCACCAGGCCCAGCAGTTCGCGCGCCTCGCCGGTGTCGGCCGCTGCCTGCCGCACGTGGGCCGGGCGCTGCGCCGGGGGCAGCGCCAGGGCATCGGCCAGCAGCGCCTTCACGCGCTGCCAGCGGGCCACGGCCTGCGGGTCCGGCGGGGGCGGGGCAGGTCTCACGCCGGGCCGGCGGCTTCTCGCCCCAGCTGCAGTTCGCGCAGCAGCCACGCGCGGGCGGTGGCCCAGTCGCGCTTGACGGTGGCCACCGAGCACTGCAGCGCCTCGGCCGTCTGCTCGACGCTCAACCCGCCGAAGAAGCGCAGCTCCACCACCCGGCCCTGGCGCTGGTCCAGCGCCTCGAGCCGGCGCAGCGCGTGATCGAGGTCCAGCAGGCTCTGGTCCAGCTCTGCCGCGGGATCGGCCGGCATCGCGTCGGCCGCCTCGGCCTGCAGCAGGTCCAGGCTGTCGATCTCCACGCCGCCGCCGCGGCACAAGGCACTGCGCTGGCGGGCGTGCTCGACGAGGATGCGCCGCATGGTCATCGACATCCAGCCGAAGAACTGCCCGCGCGAGTCCCAGCGCTGCTGCCGCTGCTGACCCAGGCGCATGAAGGCCTCGTGCACGAGCGCCGTGCCCTGCAGCACGTGGTCGTCGCGCTCGGTCCGCATCAGGCGCGCGGCCATCTGGCGCAATTGCGCGTACACCCGGGGCGCCACCCGGTTCAGTGCCTGGTCGTCCCCCTGGGCCCAGCCGTTGAGCAGCTGGGTGATGCATCCGGTGCGCTCGTCGGTGGACAACATGGGGTACTGCATGGGCGGACGCGATGATAGTGAGCTTGCCCCCGCCGCCTCCCCCCCGAACTAGGGACGGCGCGTGCCGCCGATACCAGCCGATACGCACCACGCAACATCCAGGCAACGCCCGCTGCACCCCCGCACCGCGCGGATCGAGGGTTGACACCGGCGGGCTGGCCTGCCCGCCCGCCCGCCCGCCCGCCCGCCTGCCTGCCTGCATGGCTGCCTGCAGGGCTGCCTGCATGTATGCATGTACGCCTGCCTGCCGGCACGGTGCTCGTGCCGCGGCACGGTGCTTGCCGCGATGCCGGGGACAATGCCCGGCATGCCGTTCTCCCCGCCTCGCGCCCCCTGGCGCGCCCGACCCTGCATCCGCACCCGAACCCTGGCACTGGCCTCGGTGGCGGCGCTGGCCGCCTGCGCCAGCGCGCCCGTTCCCATGCCACCGCCGGATCCATCCTCTTCAGGCGTTATCAACCCACCTCCGCCGGCCGTCGCGCCGGACGCCGGCCCGGCCGGCGCGGAACAGCGCTTCCAGGCCTGGGTGAGCGCCTTCCGCGCCGAGGCGCGCGCTGCCGGCATCAATGAAGCGACGCTGCAGGCCGCCTTCAGCGACGTGCGACACCTGCCGCGCGTGATCGAGCTGGACCGCGCGCAGCCCGAGTTCACCCGCAGCGTGTGGGACTACCTCGACACGGCGGTGTCGCCGCAGCGCGTCGCCCGTGGGCGCGAGCGGCTGGCGCAGGTGCAGGCGGAGGCCGACGCCGCCGCCGCGCGCCATGGCGTGCCGGCCGCGATCATCGGCGCCATCTGGGGCATCGAAAGCAACTTCGGCAGCGACCTGGGGCAAACGCCCGTCATCGATGCGCTGGCGACCCTGGGCTTCGACGGCCGGCGCGAGGCCTGGGCGCGCGGGCAGTTGCTGGCCGCGCTGAAGATCCTGCAAAGCGGCGACGTCGAGCGCAGCCGCCTGGTCGGCTCCTGGGCGGGCGCGATGGGCCACACCCAGTTCATCCCTTCCGCCTTCCTGGCCTACGCGCTGGATGCCGATGGCGACGGCCGGCGCGACCTGTGGGCCAGCATGGCCGACGTCACCGCGTCGACCGCGCACTTCCTCGCCCGCTCGGGCTGGGTGCCCGGCCAGCCCTGGGGTCTGGAGGTGCGGCTGCCGGCCGGCTTCGACCCCGCCCGCGCGGACGACACGCTGCGCCAGAGCGCGGCGCGCTGGGCCGACGAGGGCCTGCGCAGCGTTGACGGCGGGCCGCTGCCCGAATTGAACGATGCCGCCGTCTTCCTGCCCGCGGGTGCCCGCGGCCCGGCGTTCCTGGTGGGGCCGAATTTCCGCGCCATCCTGCGCTACAACAACTCCACCAGCTACGCGCTGGCGGTGGGCCTGCTGGCGCAGCGGCTGGCCGGCGGACCCGCGGTGCAGGCGGCGTGGCCGCGCGACCTGGCGCCGCTGTCGCGCAGCCAGACCGTGGCGCTGCAGGCGGCGCTGAACGAGCGCGGCTTCGACAGCGGCCCGGCCGATGGCCTGCTGGGCCCCGCCACCCGCGCCGCGCTGCGGCGCTGGCAGCGCAGCGAGGGCCTGCCGGCCGACGGCTACCCGACGCAGGACCTGCTGCAGCGCCTGCAGGCCCCGGCGAAGGCGCCCTGACGCCGGGGCTGCCGCCCGCGCCGCCTCGCCAGGTGGGCCGCAATCGCCGCATGCCGCGTCTTTCAGCTGTTGTCACTTCCGCTCGGCCTGGCGCTCCCCGGCCGGCACCGACGGCGCCTGCACGGGCTCACGGCGCGGCGCCCCTCAGCAGCCCCTCGATGCCGCGCAGCGAGGCGCGGATGCGGCGGCGGGCCACCGCGTCGTGCAGGTCGCTGCCATCGAAGGCCTTCACGAAGGCGGCGATGTGCTCGCGCAACTGCGCGTCGTCGAAGCAGGCGGCGTCGAACTCATGGTCCAGCCGGCCGAGCATGACGCCCATGCGGCGCAGGTCCGCGCTGTGCGACAGCAGCGTGCCGTCCTCCGCCTCGTCCAGGGCCTGCAGCGTCCGCACCACGTTGCCATGCACCCGCGCGGCGACCATGGCGACCAGCTTGCGCCGCTCGGCCTGCGCCTCGCGTTCGGCCTGGCGCTCGGCCTGGTAGTCGCCCAGCTTTTTCGCGTAGTCGTGCTTCACCGCCTCCAGGTCCTCGGCCATCTCGCGGGCGAGCGCCGTCTTGTGGGTTTCCAGATCGCGCCGCAGGCCGAGCTTGTGGTCCTCCAGCTGGCGCTGGAAGCGAGCCTGCATCTCGGCCAGCTGGGCCGCGAAGAAGAAGTCCAGCAGCTTCTGGCCCAGCGAGGGCAGCAGCTTCGCGATCAGCGGCAGCAGCAGCGAAGCCAGTGTCGCGGTGATCAGGATCGAGGGATCGAACATGGGCCGCGGTGCTCCTGTTGAGCGGCGGGAAACGAGCGTCCGGCGAACCGTTGCACCGCAGCATCGCGCATCCGGCGCCGCGCGCGACACAGCACAAGCCCGAGGGTGCACTTCCTGCACCCTGATGATTCCCGACGCAGGCAATGGTGCTACCAGGACGCTCCTTTTCGGCGTCATCCCTGGCAGCGGCAGGGTTGTCGCCGCGGGTGCGGCGGCAAGGTCCTGCAAAGCGCGTTCACCTCACGCGTTAGGCACCCGTCCGCCGCGCCGTCGAATTGACCGCCGCGGCCCCGGCACCGACCGCGGGCGCTCGTTAACATGCCGCGCATGGACACCGATGCCGGCCCCCGGCGCCGCACCCGCCGCAGCAGCGGCGCGGTCACGCTGCACGACGTCGCCCGCCTGGCGGGTGTCGCGCCCATCACCGCTTCGCGCGCGCTGAATGCGCCGGAGCAGGTCTCGCAGGACGTGCGCCAGCGCGTGGCCGAGGCCGTCGCGCAGACCGGCTACGTGCCCAACCTGCTGGCCGGCGGGCTCGCCTCCCGCCGCAGCCGCCTGGTGGCCGCCGTGGTGCCCACCATCACCGGCCCGGTCTTCATGCCCACCGTCCAGGCGCTGACCGAAGCGCTGGCCGAGCGCGGCTACCAGCTGATGCTGGGCCAATCGGGCTACGTCGGCAACCGCGAGGACGCGCTGCTCGAGGCCATCATCGGCCGCCGGCCGGACGGCATCGTGCTGACCGGCACCGTGCACTCCGACACCGTGCGGCGCCGGCTGCGTGCCTCCGGCACGCCGGTGGTCGAGACATGGGACCTCGCGCCCGATCCGATCGACATGCTGGTGGGCTTCTCGCATGCCGAGGTCGGCGCCGCGGTGGCGCGCTTCCTGCAACAACGCGGCCATCGCCGCCTGGCGGTGGTGGCCGGCAACGACGACCGCGCGCGGCGCCGCACCGAGGCCTTCGTCACCCAGGCCGCGGCCTTGAAGCTGCCGAAAGTGGCGGTGCACGAGGTGCCCGCGCCCACGACGCTGCGCAGCGGCCGCCAGTCACTGCGCGTGCTGTTGCGCCAGCGCACGCCGCCGCAGGCCGTCTTCTGCAGCTCGGACCTGCTGGCGCTGGGCGTGATGACCGAGGCCCGCGCCGCCGGCCTGCGGGTGCCGCAGGACCTGGCGGTGGTCGGCTTCGGCGACCTGGAGCTCGCCGCCGACACCGACCCCGCACTGACCACCGTGCGCATCGACGGGCCAGCGATCGGCCGGCAGGCCGCCGACTTCATCGTGCAACGCGCCGAGGACCGCGAGCCTGAGCAGCGCATCGTCGACGTCGGCTTCTCCATCGTCGCGCGCGACAGCGCCTGACCGCCGCCGCGACCCACGCCTGACCGGGCCGCCCTGGCCCTGGCCACCCCGGCCGCCCCGGGCGGTGCCGCGTCCGCTCGCTGCGCGCAGCGAGTCGCAAAAGGCCATCGGCCGCCGGCTTGCGGCGCCCGAACGGTAGCGCTACCATTCGCGCCGATGGTAGCGCTACCTGATCGCGTCGCCACGCTGGAACGGAGCCCGCCCATGACCCCCTCATCCACCCCGCGCATCACCGAGCTGCGGGTGATCCCCGTCGCCGGCCGCGACAGCATGCTGCTGAACCTGAGCGGCGCGCACGGCCCCTTCTTCACCCGCAACCTGCTCATCCTGACCGACAGCGCCGGCCGCACCGGCGTCGGCGAAGTGCCCGGCGGCGAAAGGATCCGCCAGACGCTGGAAGACGCCCGCGGCATGGTCGTCGGACAGCCGATCGGCGCGCACCACGCCGTGCTGCGCCAGGTCCAGCAGCGCTTCGCCGACCGCGACGCCGGCGGCCGCGGGCTGCAGACCTTCGACCTGCGCACCACCATCCACGCGGTGGCGGCGATCGAGTCGGCGCTGCTGGACCTGCTGGGCCAGCACCTGGAGGTGCCGGTGGCCGCCCTGCTCGGCGAAGGCCAGCAGCGTGATGCGGTGGAGATGCTGGGCTACCTGTTCTTCATCGGCGACCGCCGCCGCACCGACCTGCCCTACGCCGCAGAGCCGGACGCCGGCGACGACTGGGTGCGCCTGCGGCACGAGGCGGCTCTAACGCCAGAAGACATCGTCCGCCTGGCCGAGGCGGCGCATGCCCGCTACGGCTTCAACGACTTCAAGCTCAAGGGCGGCGCGTTGAAGGCGGAAGTCGAGGTCGAGGCCCTGCGGGCCCTGCACGAGCGCTTTCCGCAGGCCCGCGTCACGCTGGACCCGAATGGCGGCTGGCTGCTGAAGGACGCCATCCGCCTGATGCGCGACATGCGCGGCGTGCTCGCCTACGCCGAGGACCCTTGCGGCGCCGAGGACGGCTTCTCGGGCCGCGAGGTGATGGCCGAGTTCCGCCGCGCCACCGGCCTGCCCACCGCCACCAACATGATCGCCACCGACTGGCGGCAGATGGTGCATGCGCTGTCGCTGCAGTCGGTCGACATCCCGCTGGCCGATCCGCATTTCTGGACCCTGGCCGGCTCGGTGCGCGTGGCGCAGGCCTGCCGCGACTGGGGCCTGACCTGGGGCTCGCACTCGAACAACCACTTCGACGTTTCGCTGGCGATGTTCACCCACGTCGCCGCCGCCGCGCCCGGCCGCGTCACCGCGATCGACACGCACTGGATCTGGCAGGACGGCCAGCGCCTGACGCGCGAGCCGCTGCAGATCCGCGGCGGCCTGGTGCAGGTGCCGAAGAAGCCCGGCCTGGGGCTGGAGCTGGACATGGCGGAAGTGGAGAAGGCGCACCAGCTGTACAGGCAGCACGGGCTGGGAGCCCGCGACGATTCGGTGGCGATGCAGTACCTGATCCCCGGCTGGACCTTCAACCCGAAGCGGCCGGCACTGGACCGCTGAACGGTGCGCCGCCCGGCCCGCCACGGGGGCGCGCCCCGCGGCGACCGGCCGGTCCATCCGCTCGGGCGGAAGGCGCCGCGCGGATTGCTAGGCGGCAAAATACGCGACCTCCTGCGCCTCCCAGGGCAGGGGCACCTCCCAGCGGTGCAGCATGCGGACCAGGTCCTTGTTGCGCAGCGTGGTGTCGCGCCGGGCGTTGCGGCGGAGCACCTCGGCCTCGGGCGCCTCCAGGTACACCAGCCGCACGGCCGCGCCGTAGGCATACAGCAGGTCCAGCGTCTTGCCGCGCATCTCCGCCGACAGGTGCGTCGCATTCCAGACGAAGGACCGCCGCTCCCGCAGCAAGGCCTTCGCCTTGTCGATCGCGTGGTGGGCGGCCTTGCCGTCGTTCTCGCCGTGCTTCAGGCCCAGCTCCGCGCGCGCATCGTCGAAGGACACCACCGGCAGGTCCCCGGCATGGCGGCGCACCCAGGTGTCCTTGCCCGCGGCGGGCATGCCGCACATCACCGTGACGCGGCTGCCCGGCTCGCGGTGCAGCGCATAGCCGGGGTCGATGGCCATGCCGCGCGCGTACATCAGCCGGGTGTGCGGGTCCGCGGCCGGCCAGGGCCGGTCCAGGCAGCCCTGCTCGCGCGCCAGCTCGATGAAGAGCTCGATGTCCGCGAGGTGGCCGTCCTGGTCATGGCAGATCCGGCCGCGCATGTCCGCGCGCGCCACGCAGGCCAGCTCGGCGACGTCCAGCTCCCAGGACAGGCGGCGCAGCAGGAACTCCGGTGCCTCGCCCCGGCGGCTGTCGAAGACGAAGAACGGCAGCTGGTGCACGGCGATGATGCGGCACACCGCCTCGCGCTGGGCGAAGGGCATGCCGGCCCGCCACAGCAGCACGCGCGCATCGATGGCGCCGCGTTTCGAATGCCCGGGCTGGCCGATGGCGCCGGTGACGGGGTCGATCACGGTCGTCGCCGGCTTGGCGATGTCGTGCAGCAGCGCGGCGAAGAACATCACCTCGCGCCGCGCTTCGGCCGCGGCCTGCCAGGCCGCATCGCCCAGCAAGGCATCGAGCACCATGCGGGTGTGCAGGCCCACGTTGCCTTCGGCATGGTGCCGCGGGTCCTGCGGCGTGGTCTCCAGCGCGCGCAGGGCCGGCACCGCCTCGCACAGCCGCTGCCAGTCGGGGCCGGCGCCGGGCTGGGGCACCAGCGCCTTCAGGTCGTTCCAGTTCATGGTTCTTCTCCTAACGTCACGGCATCGCGGCCATGAAACGCTGCGGATCGAAGGCCCGCAGCTCCTCCAGCGAGCCGATGGTGTGCAGCCCCAGCGCATCCCAGCCCACGGCCGGCACCGGGGCGTAGAGGTCCACGCCCTCGGCGAGCCGGTTCGGCAGCAGCGGCCGCGCCAGGTGGTGCGAACCGCTGTCGAGGATGGTCTGCAGGAAGTCGGGGCGGACCAGCTTGTAGCGGGCCTCCACGTGGTCCTCGTTCTCGACCTTCAGGTACAGCCCTTCGGACGCGTCGCTGCGGCAGGTCTGCTGCCAGGTCATCGCCAGCGGCAGGCCCTCCCGCCGCACCTGCTGCTCGAAGTTGGCGCGCCAGTCGCGGCTTTTCGCGAGGGAGCGGTAGACCAGCTTCCACAGCAGCTTCGGGTCGGTCGGCATCGGCCCCGCATACAGCACGGGCACCGAGACGACGGGCAGGCCGGCCAGCATCTCGCGCCGGCGGCGGGTGGACAGGAAGCGGCCGCTCGCACGGTCCATCAGGTCGAACTCGAGCAAGAGGTGCGGCAGGCGGTAGTACCAGACCGAGTGCTTCGCATGCATCGCCTCGCCGTACAGCAGCCAACGGTCTTCCAGCCGCGCCAGCAAGGCATCCGCATGCGCGTGCGCCCAGGGTTTCAGCCAGTTGAACTGCCGCTCGCTGCCGCCGCCGCTGAGGTAGTGGCCGCGCGACTGCAGCAGCAGTTCACCGCCCTCGCTGAAGGACAGGCCGCAGTTGGCGCCGTCCATCTTTTCCTCGATCACGACGAAGCGGCCGGCCAGCTGCGCCAGGGGCAGCTGGTCGGACGCGTCGTCGCCGTCCTGCAGGCGCGAGCCCTGCAGATGGGGCGTGCGGGGATAGCGCGCGATATCGCGTGAATGAATGTGCATCGTCGTCTCCATCACGGACCGGCCGTCCCGACCCGCGAGGGGCCGGGCCACGGCGGGGTCCGCGGTTCAGGGGTGGGGACCGACGACGGGAACGCGGTGAAGCAGCAGCCCGGCGGCAGGCGGCCGCGGGTGCTTCTTTCGATCGGGAATCAGGCCGCAGCGCGCCGCGGGCGACGGCCCGGCGGGTGGTGCAAGCTGCGGCTGCGTGCTTCCTCAGGCGGTGGCGCGGACCGGACTGCCGGCAACGGGCCCATGGCGTGCCCGGTGGTGGCAGGGGTCGGCGCCTCGCGGAGGACGCGAGTCGTCGGCTCAGGCGGTGACGATGGTGCGAGGCACGGTGGGCTCCAGAACGGAGGGCTGGGGAAATCGAGGGGCGCGACGATACCTCGTGATCACCGGCCGCGCAAGATTGACCGGCTGGCCAGCGGCTGCTGCCGCTCGCCGGCGCCGCCCGCGCCGTCCTTCAACGGATCCCATCCACGGGTTCCATCCACACGCGCCATCCATGCGCGGCCCCCACTCGATTCAGCCCCGGTGGCTCATCCACCGCTGAACTGCACCCGCCGGTTGTCCGGTGCGAACGGATCCAGCCCCTCGATCGGCTGCCGCTCGCCCAGCCCCAGCTCGCGCAGGCGCTGCGGTGCGATGCCGTGGCGCTGCGCCAGGTACTGCTTCACCGCGGCGGCGCGCCGGCGCGACAGACGCTGGTTGTAGTCCTCGCTGCCGGTGGCGTCGGTGTGGCCTTCGATGAACACGCGGCGCTCCGGCGGCAGCAGCTTGATGCCCTCGGCCACCGCATCGAGCTGGTCCCGCGCCTCGGGCAGGATGGCCGCGGAATCGAATTCGAAGCGCACCGGCAGCGACAAGGCGCTGGCCGGCGCCGGCGCCTCCCCGCCCACGCCGGCCGCCGCCTCGCCATCCAGCAGGCGGATGGAGCGCGTGCGGCCGCGGGCCGGCGCGTCGGTGGACAGGATCTGCCGCACTTGCTGCGGGTCGATGCGCTGGCCCTCGCGGTAATGCACCGTGACGTCGGCCCATGCGCCGGCCAGGGCGCCCAGCAGCGCCACGGCGGTGACAACCCGAAACGCTCGCAGCATCACGATCTCCTCAATCCGCTGCAACGGCGGACGGGCCTTCGGTTGCGGCAGGGCGCGTTCCGGTTCAATCTTCCGGCCATGATCGCGCTGCGCATTCTTCAGCGCCCCGATGGGGCTCCCGGTGGCGCGGTGCTGCACGCCGTCAGCACGGCGGGCGCGACGATCGGGCGCGCACCGGACTGCGACATCGTGCTCGACGACCGCATGCGGCTGGTGTCGCGCCGCCACGCGTGGATCGCGTCCGACGGCCAGGGCCAGGCGCTGCTGCGCTGCCTCAGCACGATCTCGCCGGTCATCGTGAACGAGGAGCGGGTCGACGCCCACCGCGAGCGCGTGCTGCGCGCCGGCGACCGGCTGCGCATCGGTGGCTTCGAGCTGTCGATCGAATCGCTGGACCAGCCCGCGGCCACACCCCGTGCGGATCCGCGTGCGGATCCGCGGGCGGTCACCGTCGCGGCCACGCCGCCGGGCATGGCATCGAACGCGCAGCCGCCCGCCTTTCGCCCGGTGCCGCCGGCGCTGCGGCCGGCACCGCCGGTGCCACCGGCGCGGCTGGACCGCTGGTTCGACCTGGACACCGTGCCGGACCCGCTCGGTCCCGAGTCGCCGCTGCCGGCGCTGCGCGACACCATGTCACGCCCTGGCGCCCTGCCCACGCCGCCGGCCGCGTCCGTCCCGCCCGGCACGGCGGCCGACCCGGCCTGGCCCCCGACGATGCTGATGCCCCGCCCCGCCCCCGAAGCCTCGGCCGCGGATGCCGCCGCCGCGGCGCAGGCCGACTTCCAGGGGCTGCGCCAGGCCTTCCTGCGCGGCGCCGGGCTGGACCCCGCCACGCCGTTCGCGCTGGATGCGGTCACGCTGGGCCACCTGGGCGCGCTGCTGCGCGCGCAAACCGAGGGCCTGCTGGAACTGCTGCGCGCCCGCGCATCGACCAAGCGCCACCTGCGCGCCAAGGGCACCGGCATCACCGCCCGCGAGAACAACCTGCTGAAGTTCGCGCCCGACACCGACGAGGCCCTGCGCCAGCTGCTGGAACCCGCGGGCCGCGCCGGCTTCCTGCCGCCGGTGGCCGCGGTGCGCGCGGCCAACCACGACCTGCAGGTGCACCAGCTGGCGATGGCCGCCGGCATGCGCGCGGCGATGCTGGACCTGATCACCCAGCTCGGCCCGGCAGCGATCGAGGCCCAGGCCGATCCGCCGCACGGCGCCGCCCGCGTGATGCCCGCGCTGCGCGAGGCACAGCTGTGGCAGCGCCTGCAGCAGGCGCACCGGCGCCTGGTGGAGCACCTGGACGACGCCTTCGACGATGCCTTCGGCCGCGAGTTCGTGCGCGCCTACGAGGCCTGCGCCGCGCAGGCCCGGCCGGAACCGCCGGCCGAGGGTGATCCGGCGCTGCGCCACTGACCGGCCCGCGCCGATCACCCCCACGCAGCCGCCCACCGGACCGGCATCGCATGGACGCTCTTCTAATGCGTTTGGTGCGCGTCCACCTGCAGCAGCCGCAGCAGCAAGACCTCGGCCGGCGGCCAGGCCTCGGCGAGCGGATGGCGCACGTCCGGCACCGGCTCGGTGCACCACCAGAACGAGGCGGCGCCGGCGCTCGCGCGGCGCAGGTCGGCGACGGTGTCGGACACCACCGCGGCAACGTCCGCGGCCGCACCAGGCGGCGGCCAGGCGGCCGCGGCCCAGCCGGCCGCCCCCTGCTCGAACTGCTCCAGTGATTCGAACGCGCCGGCGTCCCACAGCCAGTCGCTCAAGCCCAGCATGCGTGCCTGCAGGCGCCACAGCGGCAGCCCATCCAGCGCCGGCTGCGGCAGCGCCTCGGCCACCAGCAGCGGAAAGACGCGTCCCACCCGGTCGGCGGATGCGGCGACGATGCCGCACCAGCCCAGGCCCTGCTGGTCCGCCGCCGGCAGCAGCAGCTGCCAGGGCGCCATGCCGCGTAACCGCTCGCGCAGCACCGCGGGGCCGAGCAGCGCCTCGGCGGCCACCAGGGCGCGCTGCAGCCAGTCGTCCCAGCGCCGCTGCCACGGCAGGCCGCGGCCGACGAAATCCCCCACCCACGGCAGCTTGCCGTACCAGCCGATCGCGCCCGTGACCACCTCGTCCATCGCCACCTCGCATCGCTCGTGCCGCCGCGGCATCACCACGGCTCGGGGCAGCGAAAGCGCCCCAGTTCGCCCAGCAGCGCGGCGCTGGCGGGCGCCTCGGCCTGCAGGTCCAGCTGCAGCGCGCGGCCGTCCACCGCCACCCGCGCAGCGCCGCGCGGTCCCGCCGTGCCGTCACGCTGCAACACGCGCAACAGCGCCCACGGCCCCTCGTGCACCTCGGCGCCGATGCCGTTGGGCCCGGCGGGCAGGATGCGCAGCACCACCTTCTGCGTGGCCGCCGGGCCGGGCCACAGCAGCCGCTTGGGGCGGCGCGGGCCGTTCTCGTAGCGCAGCAGCTGGCCGTCCACGTCCAGGCTGAACAGCAGCAGCTCCGCATCCATGGCCGCGGGCGTCAGCTGCAGGCGCAGCTGCGGCAGGCGGCTGCCGCCGGGAAAGAACAGGCGCCGGATGTCCTCGGCCATCTCGAAGGCCCGCAGCGTCGCCTGCGCCTGCGGCGGCGGCGCGGCATCGTCGCGCAGGCGCCAGGGCCGCCGGCTGCTGTCGACCCGCGTGGCCAGCTGCTGGCGGAACACGCTGTCGAAAAGGCCTCGGGGCCCGAAGAGCCGGGCGAAGTCGGCATGCGGCAGGTCGCGCGTGGCCGCCGCGGCAAACGGGAAGCGGTCGGCCGTCAGCCGCCGGCAGGCCTGCGCCAGCTCGGCCAGGCTGCTGCCCAGCTGGCGTTCCTGCGTGCGGCGCTGCGCCGCGGCCAGCGCTTCGGCCAGGCTGAGCCACAAGCCGCGCAGCGCCGGCGGCGCGGTCGCCGCTTCCGCGCGCAGACCGGTCAACAGCTCGGCCGCACGCGCGCCCGCCGGGTCCTGCAGCGCGGACGCCAGCGGCAGCAGCAGGCGATCGAGCGCACCGCTGCCGGGCGCGGCGGCCGCGGCGGCGTAGTCGCCCAAGCTGCCGAAGTGAGCGGCCATGGCCGCGGTGTAGGCCGCTTCCGCCGGCGACACGGTGGCGCCGCCGCCGGGCAAGGATGACGCGCCGCCCGCCGGCGTGCCGAACTCCGCGGCCAGGCGTTGCAGCAGCTGCCGCAGCGGCGACTGCGGCGCGGCCAGCTCGGCGGCCAGGCGCGCCAGCGCCTCCGGCTCGGCCGGGGCCTGCAGCACCAGGCCGGCGAGCAGCCGGTCCCAGGCGGCGATGCTGGCCTGCGCATGCCGCTGCCCGACGGCCTGCGCCACGCCGGCGCGGGCGGCCGGCTCGGCGGGCAGGCGCTGCAGCGCCGGTGAACGCTCGCCGAGCACCCAGCCGGCCTCGTCGGCCAGCTCGGCGATCGCCGGCTCCACCGCCGGTTCGATCGTGCCGCGCCAGACCTGCCGCGTGAAAGACGCGGCCACGCCCGGCGGCGCCGACGCGGCATCGGCCGGCACGAAGGCCAGCACCGCGGCCGGGCCCGCCAGCTCGGCCAGCGTCTGCACGGCGGGGCCGCCGCTGCGCTCGCGCGCGCGGCGCAGCAGGCGGTCGTGCACGCGCTGCTCCAGCGGCACCGCCGCCAGTGCCGCGCGCGCGGCCTGCAGCGTCGCCGCGTCCAGGCGCATGGCCTGCAGCACGGCGTTGCGCTCCAGCAAGGCATCGACGTGGCGCAGCCAGTCCTGCTGCTCGCCGGCGCCAGGCGCCACCGCCGCGCCGCCGGACGCGGCGTAGGCATGCTCGGCCCAGCGCCGCACCTCGCCGCGCTGCAGCCGCTCGGGCGTCACCAGCATCAGCGCGATGCGCAGCGCTTCGTAGCGGGTGGCGGGGTCGCGCTCCTGCCGCAGCGCGGACGCCAGCCGCTGCACCACCAGCGGCGCAAAGCTGCGGTCGAGCACGCGGTGGTAGGTCTGCTCCGCCGAGCGCGCCAGCCGCGGTCCCTGGAACAGCCCCAGGCCCAGGCCGGCCGGCGCAGCCTCGGGGTCGACGCCGCCGCTGGCGGCCAGCTGCTCCAGCAGCGCGTACAGCGGCAGCAGGCGGTCGATGCGGCCGTCCTGCGCCGGGCCCACCTGCTGGGCCACCCGCTGCACGCGCTCGCGCACGGCGGCCACGTAGTCGCGGTTGCTGCGGTAGCTGTGCACCCATCCGGCGCAGGCCAGCAGCATGGCCAGCGCGGCGCCCAGGCCCAGCGCCGACTCCAGCCGGCGCTGCCAGCGCCGCCGCACCAGGTTGACACCGGCCAGCGGCGCCTCGGCGATCACCAGCCCCAGCAGCCAGCCGGCCAGGAAGAAGGCCTTGCCCTGGCCGGGCGCTGCCGGGCGCGCGCGCGGGGCGAAGCCGTAGCTGCGGCCGAGGTCGGCGATCACGCGGTCGATCGGGTTGCCTTCCTGCGTGCCGCTGCTGAAGTGGATGCCCCGCAGCGGCTGCGCCGGGGCGTCGGCCACATGGCGGAAGGCCCGCCGCGCGAACTCGTCCAACGCCGGCAGCAGCGCCTCCACCTGCGCCGGGAACAGGTAGATGGCGGGGCGGCGCTCGACCAGCGGCTCGGCCTGCAGGCGCTGCGGCACCGCCGCCGACAGGCGCGCCGGCAGCTCGGCCAGGCGCGCCGCCAGGTCGCCCGGAACGGCTGCCGATGAGCCGCTCAGTTCCAGCGTTATGCCCCAGGGCTGCTGGCGCTGCGCGGCGCCGAAATCGCCGAAGGTCTCGATGAAGCCGGCCAGCAGGTCAACCTTGGTCACCAGCAGGTACACCGGAAAGCTCAAGCCCAGCTGGGTGCGCAGCTCCTGCAGCCGCCGGTCCACCGCCGCGGCCTGGTGCGCCAGCTCGGCGCCGCCGGCCAGCAGGTCCGGCGCGCTGACGGTGACGATGACGCCGTTGATCGGCTGCACCGCGCGGTAGCGCCGCAGCAGCTGCAGGAAGAGCCGCCATTCGGACGCGTCCTGGTCGCCGCGGCTGTCCTGCGTGGTGTAGCGGCCGGCGGTGTCGATGAAGACCGCCCGGTCGGTGAACCACCAATCGCACTGCCGCGTACCGCCCACGCCGGCCACCGGCGCCGCGCCCAGGCGCTCCGCCAATGGGAAGCGCAGCCCGGCGTTCAGCAGCGCCGTGGTCTTGCCCGCCCCGGGCGCCCCGATGAACAAGTACCACGGCAGTTGGTACACCTGCCGCCGGCACTGCCACCAGTGCGCCGGCGCGGCGCCGCGGGCCGCCAGCCCGGCGCGCAGCATCTGCATTGCGCTGGCGAAGCGCTCGGCCAGCGCCTGCGAGGCCTCGTCACCCGCCTGCAGCCGCGCGAAGAGCTGCGCGTTGCGCCGCTGCCGCAGCACGCGCCGCAGCAGCAGCACGAGCAGCCCCGTGGCCGCGATCACCGCCAGCAGCGCGGCACGCTCGGCGCGGCCGTCGAAGGGGTGGCGGTCGCCCACGGCCAGCAGCGGCGCCGCCAGCCACAGCAGCAGCGCCGCGCCGCCGATGTTGGCCAGCACCTGCAGGCGGGGCAGCCAGGGCGCGCTCATGGCAGGGCCACCCGGCCCGCCGAAGCCGCGGCCGCGCCCATCCACGCAACTATCACATTATGTACGCGTGGCGTGTTCATGCTAGGGGTACAGCACGATGTCCACGCGCCGCCGCGGCAGCGCCGCCGTGGGCGGCTGCCGGTCCTGGTCCGCCGCACCCTCGATGGCCAGGCGCTGCGCCGGCAGCGTGCGGCCCAGCGCGTTGGCGGTCTCGCGCGCCCATTCGTAGGATTGGTGCCAGGCCGAAGGCAGGCGCGCGCTGCGGCGATCGCTGCCATCGGTGTGGCCGACGACGACCACCTTGCCGCCATGGGCCGCCAGCGCGGTGCCGATGCGCGCCAGCAGCGGCGCGGCGGCCGGCGCCAGCCGGGTGCCGCGGTCGCCGAACAGCTGCTCGGCCGGCACCGACACCGTGCTGCGGTGCGGCTCGTCCCGCACGGTCAGCCGGCCGGCCGCCAGCTCGGCGGCCAGCAGCGGCCGCAGCCGGGCCGGGCCTTCGGCCGCGGGCGCCTGCGGTGTCGCCGAGGCTGCAGGCCCGGCCGCCATCTGCTGCATCGAGGCAAAAACCTCGTCCACCTGCCCCGCGAGCAAGAGGTGGCTGGCGGTGTAGACGCCCAGCGTCACCCCGGCCAGCGCCAGCAGCACGGCCAGCGCCAGCCGCCGGCGCCAGGGCGGCGTGCCGGGCGGGACGGCGGCGGTCCAGGGCGGTGCCAGCGGTGGCGCGGGCGCCTCCAACGCCAGATGGACGCGTGCACGCAGCTGCTCCAGCGGCGTGCGCTTCTGGGCCGTGCCGGGCGGGGCGTTTCCCGGCCCCGCGGCGGCCAGCTGGCCGTGCAGGCCCAGGCTCAGGCAGGCATGGAACAGCGCCAGCAGCGCGCGGTTCTGGTCCGGCCGCTCGGCCAGCTTGGACAGCAGGCGCAGCACGCGGTCGCTGCCGCCGCGTTCGCCATGGAAGCGTTCCAGCAGGCCGGCCCCGCCGGCGCCCCAGGGGGTGCCGGCGACCACCTCGTCCAGCCAGGTGCACAGCAGGTAGCTGGCAGCGGACAGGCCGCGTTCGTCCCAGCCGGCCGCCGACAGCTGCTGCTCGAAGCGCTGCACCGCATCCGCCAGCGCGGGGATCAGTCCCTCGGGCGCATCCACGACCGCGCGGCGCAGCTGGCAGGCCAGCACGATCAGCGGCCGCGCGCTGTCGTGCAGCGCACGGGCCAGGCGATCGGCGTCGGGGTCGGCCCCGGTGGCGGCAGCGCCCGGCGCGGCGGGTGACGGCGGTGACACGGGTGAAGGCCGGATCGGCAACGGGGACGGCGGCGCCAGGCCGGGCGCGCGCCGGATCGTCGCGGGGGCCGGCATCCTGGCCATGTGGCAATCGGTCAGCGCACCCAGGCCAGCTGCACCTGGCGCGCCAGGGCGTCCAGCCGGGCCGGTGGCACGGAGTCGTCGGCCGGCAGCGGCAGCACGGTGCGCCACTGGCTGCGGTCCAGCTCGCGGAAGGCGGCGAACACGCCGACCAGGCGCGCGCCATCGTCCAGGTTCAGCACCAGTTCGCGGGTTTCGCCGGGACGCAGGTGCAGGCTGTCTCGCCGCAGCAGCGCGGCGCCCAGCGTGGTCTCGTCGTGGTCGTACAGCGCATCGAAGCTGGCGCGCTGGAAGGCGGTGGCGTCGCGCAGCTGGTAGACGCGCACGGCCAGCGAGGCGGGCAACTGCGCGCGGTCGGTGTTCAGGCTGCGCCCGGCGCGCACGGCCAGGCGCAGCAGGCGGCGGCCGCCATCGGCCACCGCGGCGGTGGTGGCCGAGGCCGCGGGCGCGCGCGGCGCGCTGCCGCGCGGGGCGGCCGCGGCCAGCGCGCCGGCGCCGGGGTTGAAGGCGAAGTTCACCACCATCGAGGTGTTGACCCAGGGGATCTGCCGCTCCTGCGTGTCGCGCAGCACCTTCACGCGCACGTTCTTCAGCATCTCCTCCACCTCCACGCCCTCGCTGCGCATCTCCTGCGCCAGGTGGCGGCTGTAGATGCTGTTGCCGCCGGGCGGCCCGTCCTCGGCGGTGCGGCCGGGCGCGGCCGAGAACGCGATCAGCGCCCCGGGCGCCGCCATCTCCGCCAGGCCCCGGCCGACGCGCACGCTGCGCGTGGCGCCGCTGCCGCTGTTGAAGGGGTTGTCGCGGCAGGCGTCGATGATGAAGATGCGCGCGCGCGGCCGCACGCGGTCGATGCGGGCGAGCAGCGCGTCCTCGACGTCGATGGCCTCGTCCTTGATCTCGCCCTCGTCGCGCAGGTTCAGGTCCACCGGCAGCAGGTAGTTGCGGCGGTCGATCTGCATGCCGTGGCCGGCGTAGAAGAAGACCGAGGCGCTGTCGTCGTCGTCCATGCGGCGGCCGAAATCACGCAGCACGCGCTTGAAATCGCGCGCCTTCAGGTTCAGCTGCAGGTCCAGTTCGAAGCCCAGCGCCTTCAGCGTGCCGCCCACCAGGCGGGCGTCGTTCTCGGGGTTGGCCAGCGGCGCCTGCGGGTACTGCGCATTGCCGATCACCAGCGCCACGCGCCGCGTTGCGTTGCCCGTGGCCGGCTGCGCGTGCAGCACGCGCGGCGCCCCCGCCAGCCATGCGGCAGGCGCAAGGCCGAGCCAGGCGAGCAGGTGGCGGCGACTCATGGCAAGGCGGCGCGGCCGCGCAGGCGGCAGCGGCGGCAAGGCGGATCCGGCATTCTGCGGCGGCGCCGGGCCCGGCTGCAACGGCAGCCCGGTGGACGCGCCGGCCCGGCCGCCACCTTCCGTGCCGGCACGGCCGCCCTCACCCGCACCGGCCCTGCGGCCCGGCCTTGAAGCAGAAGTCAGCGGTGAGGCTGGACGATTCCCACGGCACCTGCACCCGCTGCGTTTCTTCCGCCACGCCGATGCGCACGCGCTTGAAGAGCTGCTCCACCGGCAGGCCGGCGGTCGGCAGGTGCTGCAGCAGGTGGCGGGCATAGATGCTGTGCGCGCCGCCCGGCCCATCCAGCGCCACGCCATTGGGTGCGGTCGAGAAGGCCACCAGCGTGCCCACCGGCGCGTCCAATGGCGCCAGCCCGGTGCGCGCCATGCCGCGGAACTTCAGCCGCCGGCCGTCGGGGCCGACGATGACGCCGCCGGCGAAGGGGTTCACCCGGCAGGCGTCGAGCACGACGATGTTGAGCCCGCTCTTCAGCGCGCCCAGCCGGTCGATGACCTGGCCGACGTCCGCCGCGCGCGCGGGGATCTCGTCCTCGCTTTGCGGTTCCACGTCCACCGGCAGCAGGTAGTTGCGGCCGCGCGCCTGGATGCCGTGCCCGGCGTAGAACAGCACCCGCACCGGGTAGGCCGCGGCGCGCACGGAGAAGTCGCGCAGCGCCTCGATCAGGTCGACGAAGCCCGTGTCCCGCTTCAGCAGCACCTCGTAGCCCAGCTGCTTCAGGCTGGCGGCCACCGCCTCGGCGTCGCCCACCGGGTTCTTCAGCGGCGTGGAGCGGTAGGCGCCGTTGCCGATCACCAGCGCCAGGCGCCGCCCCGTTGCCGGCGCGGCGGCCGGCTGCGCTGCCGCGGGCAGCCCGGTCGCCGCGGCACCCACCCAGGCCAGGCCCTGGCGCAGGCAGCGGCGGCGCGCGTCGTCCGGAGCCGATGTGCTTGCCACGGCCGCGTACTTCAGTTGTCAGGCGGAAGGCCCGGCGCCAGCACCACGCCCTGCACGATGGGGCTGCGGCGGACCTCGTCGGCCAGCGCCTGCTCGCGGCCGGCGGGCACGGCGACGTAGTAGTCGCCCAGCTGCCCCGGCCCGCCCGCCAGCCGGCCCTGCACCGACACCAGCAGGTGGCGGATCTCGGCCTCCTTGGCGTCGGGCGCGAAGTTGATCTTCAGCAGCGGCCCGTCGTGCACCGTGCTGGCCTTGGGCGTGCGCAGGCCGGCGCCGGCATCCTCGTCGGCCGGCCGCGCGACCAGGCTGACGATCACGCCCGCCTGCACCGCCACCAGCGCCAGCCCCGCCAGCGCCATCGCCGGGCGCAGGCCGCCGCCCAGGCCCAGCAGGGCGGCGAAGCGGTCGAGCCTGCCGGGCCGGTCGCCGCGGATGCGCGCCATGGCCTTGTCCAGCCCCAGCGTGGCCGGCACCTCGGGCAGGCTGCGCCGGATGCGCGACTGCAGCGAGCGGCAGGCTTCCAGTTCGGCGCGCGCATCGGCATGCTCGGCCAGCTGGCGCTCCATCCATTCGCGCTCTTCGCCCTGCAGGCTGCCGTTCACATAGAACGGTAGCAATTCCTGGAAACGGAGGTTCATGACAAGCCCCCGTCCGACGACCACGCCGGCCGGCTCTGCAGGCCGCGGCTCATGACTTCAGCACCCCGGCCGGCAGCGCACCGCCTTCTCGCTGCACCAGGCGGGCCAGGCAGGCCTTGATCTTCTGGCGCGCATGGAAGAGCCGGGTCTTCACGGTGTTCTCGGGGCAGGCCTGCACCTCGGCCACCTCGGCCAGCGAGAAGCCTTCGTAGAACACCAGGTGCATGGCCTCGCGGTGCTCGTCGGACAGCTTGTCCATGCAGGCGCGCACGCCCTCGCTGCGCTGCTTGGCCGCCAGCTGCGCGAAGGCATCGGGGCTGTCCGACGGGGTGGTCTCGGCCACGTCGTCCAGGTCGTCGTGCAGCTCGTCGGCGCGGCGGCCGCGGTACGCCATCAGCGCCTTGTTGCGCGCCACGCCGATCAGCCAGGTGCTGAACAGCGAGTCGCCCCGAAAGCGCGCCGGCGCGCGCCAGACTTCGTACATGGTGTCCACCAGCACCTCCTCGGCACGGGCCGGGTCCTTGAGCATGTTCAGCACGTAGGCGTGGACGCGCCGGCTGAACGCCTTGTACAGCTCACGGAACGCGGCCTGGTCCTGCTGCCCGATGCGCTCGAGCAAGGCTTTCACCCGGTCGTTGTCCATGGCGTGCGGCGTGCAAAGGAGGCTGTGGCGGCTTGAAATTCAATATAGCCGCCGCCCATCCCTCTCGCACATCCACTGCGTTGCTGAAAACGCGGCACGGGTTCAAGCCTTTTGCCGACGTCCTTCACTGCAGCGTGGGCCGCACCGCCGGCCTGCAGAAGTCGCGGCCGATCAGCTTGCGGACGTACAGGTAGTTCAGCCGCAGGCGGTCGCTCAGCGCGTCCAGGTCCACGTGGCCTTCCTCATCGCAGGGGAAGGCGTAGCCGCGGCGCTCGTCGAAGAGCGAGACGAACAGCAGCTCGAACCGCGCGGGGCGGCGGGGGCCGCTGTCGTGGGGGAGGTGATGGCTCATGGCGGGCTCCTGCGAAGACGCGCTTGGCGCTTGCCGATGGGTTGCGCGCGGCCGCCGAAACGGTGCTGACGAAGGTCACGGCCGGGCGCGCCACCGGCGCCACCGCCCCCATTGGGACCACCCCCAGCTGCGGCCGCTCCCGTCGCGGATCGTCCCGTCTTGGCGCCCCGACCCGCCCGGCCTTCAATGCAACCCAGCGACGCGACATCCCGACGTGCCGCGACACCCCACCCCACACCAGGAGTTCATCATGTCCCCGATCCCCCCCGCCGGCCCCACCAACACCGTGAACGGCACCAGCGGCAACGACAGCGTGCACATCGCCAAGGCCGACGGCCTCGCCGGGCTGATGGGCCTGTACGAAGTGACCATCAACGGCCAGAGCCAGCTGATGACCAAGCAGCAGCTGGAGAACACCGACTTCCAGCTCGGCGCCGGCAACGACACGCTGGTCGTCGACGCCAACGTCACCGCCGACATCACCGCCCACGGCGGCGACGGCAACGACGTGCTGATCGGTGGCCAGGGCGACGACCACCTGGGCGGCGGCCGCGGCAACGACATCATCGCCGGCCGCGGCGGCAACGACCACATCCACGGCGGTCGCGGCAACGACTGGCTGCACGGTGGCACCGGCAACGACCGCGTGCAGGGCGGCCGTGGCAACGACGTGCTGCACGGCGGGCGCGGCAACGACCTGCTGCGCGGCGGCCCGGGCAACGACCGGCTCGAGGGGGGCCCCGGCCACGACTGGCTGAACGGCGGACGCGGCAACGACATCCTGCGTGGTGGCCGCGGCAACGACGTGCTGATCGGAGGCCCCGGCATCGACTTCAGGCACGGCGGACCCGGCGCGGACTGGATCCTGCCCTGAGCGTCATTGCCCGACGCGAAGGCGGCCACCTGCGGGTGGCCGCCGCTTCTTGGGGATCAGCTGCCGTTTCCTCAGCCTTGAGGACGTGGCGCCCTTGTCCACCGCCGATTCACGGGTGCATGATCCCCTGCCCCGGGATTGAGGGTGCGCAAGATTGCCCGCGCGCCCGCTGGGCAAGATGCCGCGCCATCAGGAGGACGCATGGACATCCAGAAGGACCATGTTCTGCACAGCGCAGACGGCCGCTTCGGCGGTGGCACGACGAGCCAGGTGGCCGACGTCCACAGGATCCTCGCGCAGGCCCGCGCCGCCGCGCCGGCCCAGGGGTTGCTGATCCACTTCCACGGCGGCCTCGTCTCCGAGGCCAGCGGCCGCGGCATCGCCGACCGGCTGGTGCCGCGCTATGCCGCCGCCGGGACCTACCCGCTGTTCTTCGTCTGGGAATCGGGGCTGGTCGAGAGCATCCAGAACAACCTGGACGACATCCGCCAGGACCCGGCTTTCCAGGAGCTGACCAAGAAGGTCGCCGAATGGGTGCTGAAGAAGATCGGCGGCGAGGTGGCCGGCGGTGCGCTGAAAGGCGCCGCCGGGCAGGCAGTGGACGAGCGCGAACTGCGGCGCGAGTTCGACGACTGGTTCGGCGGCCGCCGCGCGGCGCCGCCGCTGCCCGACGAGCGCGGCCCCAGCGCCGCGCCCGGCCCGGCGACCAAGGGCACCAGCGATCTCGACCCCGACCAGCTCGCCGACGAGATCGAGGCCGGGCTCGACGACGACCCCGACTTCCAGGACGCGATGGCGCGGCTGCACGCCGCGGCCTTTGCCGAAAAGGCCGCCACCAAGGGCGGCGGCGCGGCGCCACCGGCGGAGCACGTGCTCGTCGACGAGCGCGCGCTGGGCGAGATGTTTCCCGAACAGACCGCGACGACCAAGGGCGTGCTGGCCTGGCTGCAGGTCGCGAAGTTCGTCGCCAAGGTGGTGATCGCGGTGGCCCGGCGCTACCGCGGCGGCCGCGACCATGGCCTCTACTGCACCGTCGTCGAGGAGGTGCTGCGCGCCGCCTACCTCGGCCAGGCCGGCACGGTGGTGTGGAACCAGATGAAGAAGGACACCGAGCAGAGCTTCGCCGACGCGCCCGAGGCCTGCGGCACCGCGCTGCTGGACGAGCTGGCGCGGCTCGACGCCGCCGGCCAGCGCTTCGCGCGCATCACGCTGGTCGGCCACAGCACCGGCGCGATCTACATCTGCCACTGGCTCGACGCGGCGGCGAAGCGGCTGCCCGCGGCGCGCTTCGACATCGTGTTCCTCGCGCCGGCGGTCACGCACGAGATGTTCGCGGCTGCGCTACGGAAGCACGCCGCGCGCATCGGCGCCTTCCGCATGTACGCGATGAACGACGCGCTGGAGTGCAACGACTCGCTGGTGCCGCTGCTGTACACGCGCTCGCTGCTGTATTTCGTCTCCGGCGTGCTCGAGGGCCGCGAGCAGGACGACGACTGGGTCGAGGACATCGATTCGCCGCTGGTCGGCATGCAGCGCTACCTCGAGGGCGGCTTCGCCGGCGGCGACGTCCCCGCGGTGGCGGCGATCCGCAACTTCCTGGCCGCGGACCCGAAGCGCACCGTGTGGTCCGAGATCACCGGCGCCGGCGGGCTGTCGTCGGCGTCGAAGAAGCATGGCGACTTCGACAACGACGAGGCGACGATCACGAGCCTGGTCTTCGCGGTGGGCCAGGGGTTCTAACGCGGATCACGATCGTCCCAACCCATGGCCGCCGGCGACCACGCGATCCTCGTCGGCATCTCGAAATACGTCGACCCCGGCTTCGGCCCGCTGCAGGGGCCGCCGAACGACGTCGCGCTGTTCCGCGACTGGCTGCTCTCCCCCGACGGTGGCGACGTGCCGGCCGCGCAGGTCACGGTCATCACCAGCCCGGCCGCGTTCGATCCCGACCTCGACCCCGACCGCGCGCCGCCGCTCGCCGAGGAGTTCAAGCTCGCCTTCCGCAAGCTGATCCGAGACGACCGCGGCCGCCCACTGGCACGCCCGGGGCGGCTGTACCTGTACTTTTCGGGCCACGGCTTCTGCGAGAAGAAGAGCCAGACGCCAGAGGGCGCGCTGTACGCCGCCAACGCCACGTCGCTGTTCCCCGAGAACATCTACGGCACCCACTACGCGCAGGTGGTGCGCGACAAGGCGCTGTTCGGCGAGGTGGTGCTGGTCATGGACTGCTGCCGCGACGCCGAGGTCAACCGCGCGGGCGACGTGCCGGCCATCAACGAGGCCGGTGCCACTGCGGCGTCGGCGGTCAAGCTGTTCTGCCTGTACGCGGCGCCGAAGGGCGGCAAGGCGCAGGAGCGACCGATCGCCGAACGCGGCGGCAAGGTGTGCGGCCTGCTGACCCATGCCTTCCTGAAGGCGATCGAGCAGGCCCGGCCCGACGCGCCGCCGCTGATCGGCGCCGCGGCGCTGAAGGCCCACCTGCTCGAGACCTGGGCCGCGGTCTGCGGCGACCAGCCGGCACCGCTGCCCGAGGTGGTGCTGCCGACCGGCGACGAGCTGTACTTCCGCTCCGGCAATCGCGGCATGGTGCAGGAGTTCCGCTTCGCGCAGCCGCCGGCCGGCGAGGTCACGCTGGCGATCGTCGATGGCCGCAAGCGGCCGGTCTCGACCTGCGTGCTGCGGCCGCCGCCTCAGCCCTCGCTGGTCGACTGGGGCGGCGGCCGCAGCGAGGCGCTGGCCTTCGACGGCAGCCGCTTCGTGCTGCCGCTGCCGGCCGGCTTCTACCGCTACACGGCCACCGGTGCGCTCGCCACGTCGAGCCTGTTCGCCGTCGAGGGGGTGGGGCATGTCGAACTCTGACGCACCCGCCCCCACCCTCACGCCCGCCCCGGCAGCGCTGCCGGTGACGGTGGCCGCGTCCGACGCCGCCGCCGAGGTCTTCATCGTCGACAGCGGCTTCGGCGTCGTCGCCCGCGGCATCGGCCGCGTCTTCGCGACCGTGCCGCCCGGCATCTACCGCGCCAAGGCCAAAGTCGGCGAGCTGCAGAACGAGGTGCTGTTCGCGCTCGACGACGACGACACCGCGGGCACGACGATCCCGGTCGAGGCGCCCGTGTTCGCGTCGCCGATCCCGCTGGCGCGGACGTCCACGCATGCGGACGTGCACGAGGGTGCTGCCGAGGCAATGTCGCGCAGCGACCACCCGCGCCTTTCGCTCGGCAGCGGCGCACGGCTGGTGCTGGTGTTCCGCGATCCCGCCATGGCGGGCGCGGCGCTCGACGACGAAGCGCTGGCCGCCTACGCGCAGGCCTGGCAGGGCATGGCACTGGTTGATGCGGCGGGCGACCATCGCCTGCTGCTCGCCGACGCCGGCGCGCTCGACGCACGCACCGGCTGGCTGCTGGTCGAGGCCGAGGTCGACCCCGGCGGCTGGGTCGTCTCGGTGCCGGTGCCCGGCCGGCCCGACCACTGCGTGCCGCTGGTCGCCAGCGCCGGCTGGTCGACCCAGCTCTTCGTGAACCTCGGACCGGCGGTGGACGGGGGCCCGCGGCGCTTCCACCTCGACGACGCGGCGATCGTGCTCGACCGCCCCGGCGCGCCCTTCATCGCCGACCGCCACGACCTGCGCGTGCTGGAGGTCGCGCGGCAGGCGCTGGCCGGTGGCCACAACATCGTCGCGGGCCCGGTGATGGACGAGCTGCTGATGGGCAAGTTCGAGAACCCGATGATGGGACTCGTCGCCGCGCACCTGCTGCTGCTCGATGCCAAGCCGAACCTGGAGCGGATCGCCCACGTCGTCGGCAACACCGGCGGTCTGGTCGGCGCCGACCACCCCGACGTGCTCGCGCTGCGCCTGCGGGTCGACCAGCTGCGCGGCCGGCCGGCCGCCGGGCTCGCGGAACTGCTCGAGGCGGTGCGGCAGCCGCCGATGCTGCGGCTGTCGTGGGCCTACCTGATGGCCGCGGTGTCGTCGCCAGCCGCCGGCGGCAGCGCCGCGCTCGCGGCGCGGCGGCCGTTCGCGCTGGCGACCTGCGTCGTCGGGTCGGCCCTGTGGCTGACCTGGGAGGATCTGCCGCTGCCCGAGCCGGCCGAGATGTCGGCCATCGTCCCACCGTCAACGGCCGCGGGCCCGCCGCCGGCCGCGCCGAGCGGGCCACCGACGATCGACATGCTGCGCCGCCAGGCGCGCGTGCTGCGCAAGAACGGCGGCGAGGGGGGCGGCACCGCCGGGCGCATCGCCAGCGGCGCGCTCGAGATCGGTGCCGCGGCGCAGAAGCTCTGGACCCGCGTCTCCGGCTCTGGGCTGTTCGGCAGGCTGTTCGGCGGCGCCAAGCCACCGACCCTGCGCGACGCAGCGCAGGCCGCGGTCGAGTTCCTGCTCGAGCAGCACGACTGGGACGAGGTCGTGCGCCGCCTGAAGCAGCAGCCCGACGAGGCGGCCCAGCTGACGCCGCTGCAGCGCTCGCTGCTGATGGCGCTGCGCTCGGCGCAGCAGCAGTGGCGCGACGAACGCGGGATGCCACCACTGCAGGTCTTCGTCGACTGGCTGGCGTCGCGCAACGCGACCTGGACCAGCGTCGCCGCCGACCTCAAGGCGGTGCTGCGGCTGGCCGAGAAGACCACCCGCCCGCGTTGATGCCCGCGGCGCGGAAGGGCATCGGGGACGGACAGCCGCCGGCCGGAACCGCGGCCTCGCCGGCCCTAGGAGCCGGCGCGGGCCCCGATCGCTGCCGCGCAGGCTCCTAGACCCCAAAGTGCGTATGCACAACCCATGCAAGCCCTTGTGCCGCGGCGAAAAATGACGCTTGAGATCAGCGGCCACGTGAGTCATCCTGGCTGCGGCTCCAGCGGCGGTCCATCGTGCAATCACAGTTCCCTGCTGGGGCCCTCACGCCCGGCCCAGGCTCCATGCCGTGCTTGCGGCTCGGCCACTTTCGAATGACTGACAGGGAGAGATTCAGATGGCCACCCTCGTTCGCAACAACGCCTGGAATTCAGGCGGCGACTTCAGCAATCAAGACCTGCTCTGGTACGCCAGGGGCGTGGGGAAGATGATGCAGCGGGCGCTGGACGATCCCGCCAGCTGGTGGTTCTTTGCGGCCATCCATGGTGAATACGTCAATCCCGCCAACCCCTGGTATCCCAACCCGCCGGCCTTTCCGGCGTGGGGCGACATCACCAGCCCCCCGGCCGTGCCGGCCACGCCGCTGCCCAATCAAGCCACGCAGGACAAGTACTGGAACCAATGCCAGCATGGCAGCTGGTACTTCCTGCCCTGGCACCGCGGCTACCTGATGGCCCTGGAAGCGCAGCTGCGCGCGGACATCCTGAGCCTGGGCGGCCCCAGCACCTGGGCGCTGCCGTACTGGAACTACTTCGGCGGCGCGCAGGGCGTGCAGGCCGTGATGCCGCCGGCATTCGGCCAGAAGACCCTGCCCGACGGCTCGGCCAATCCCCTGTACGTGGCCATGCGCTACGGCCCGGACGGCAACGGCAAGGTCTACATCCCCACCGTGGCCTGGGCCGAGACCCATCCGGCCGACCCCAACTGGAGCTATGGCGACGTCTCGTCCGCCTGCATGAGCAATGACCTGTACACGGGCACCGACCCCTCGACCCCGCCGCCCGGGTTCGGTGGGCCGGACACCGGGTTCTCGCACAACGGCAACACGCACGGGAACATGGAGAGCAACCCCCACGACCTGGTGCACGTCTACACCGGCGGCCAGATCAGCAACAGCAACTACGGGCTGATGGCCGACCCCGGCACGGCGGCCCTCGACCCCGTCTTCTACCTGCACCATGCCAACATCGACCGGCTGTGGGCGGTCTGGAATGCCGCAGGCAATGCCAACCCCGGCGAATCAGACTGGCTCAAGGGTCCGGCGCAGGCATTCGTGATGCCCATGCCGGGCGGCGAATCGTGGACCTACACGCCCAATGACGTGAAGAGCCTCACCGGGCTCAACTACACCTACCAGGAACTCAGCGACCAGAACCCGTCCGCCGCGGTGCGGCTGACGCAGCGCCTGCAGAGCCTGGGGGTGGCCAATGCCGCACCCGACTTCGCCAAGCTCCGCGCCAAGAGGCCCGCCGAACTGCTGGGCGCCAGCGCGGGTACGGTGCGGGTGGCGGGAAGCGGCACGTCGCCCATCCCCGTGCGGCTGGACGCGAGCAACCGCAAGCTGCTGGCGGCCAGCCTCGGCCCGTCATCCGCCGTGCCCCTGCCGGACAACGTCTACCTGAAGCTCGAGAACGTGACGGGCAAGCTGGATGCGACCGTGCTCGGGGTCTACATCAACCTGCCTGCCGGCGCCGCCCAGGCCGAGCGCAGCGCACGGCACGTGGGCGACGTGGGGCTCTTCGGCCTGCGGCGCGCCAGCGTGAAGGATGGCGCCCATGGCGGCACCGGCCTCAGCTTCATCCTGGACGTGTCCGGCTTCGTGGACCAATTGCACCTGCAGGACAGGCTGTCGGACGAGGCCATCCAGGTCAGCCTGATTCCGCGGCAGGCGCTTCCTGGCGAGGCTGCGATCGAGGTGGGCCGCGTCAGCCTCTATCGGCAGTCGTACTGAGGCAGCTCGGAGGCACCGCCCGCCATGGTCCACGACAGGCAACTGGCCGCACGGCTGCGCTTCCACGTGCTGGGTGCCAGCATGGCCGCGTGGATCCTCATGCTCGCCTGGCCGGCCTGGTCGGGCGAGGCGCTGCCGGCATCCCTGTGCAGTTCCGGCAGCGCCGCCTGGTTGACGCCGGACTGGCTCGTCTCCGCCGGCCTGGGATGGATGCTGATGGTCGTGGCGATGATGCTGCCCATGAGCATTCCGGCCGTGGGCCACATCTGGCTCAGCACCTTCGCCCGGGAGCGATGGCGCGCCATCGCCCTGTTCCTGGGCGGCTATGGCGCCCTCTGGCTGATGGCGGGCTGGACCATGAAGGCCATTGAAATGCTGGTGCGCAATGCGGCCACCGATCTCCACCTGCCCGCCCTCGCCGCCGCAGCGGTGCTGGCCCTGGTTTGGCAGGTGTCCCCGGCCAAGCAGCGCTGCCTCAACCGCTGCCACGCGCATCCCCCGCTGGCCGCCTTCGGCTGGCGGGCGGCGCGAGATGCGCTGGCCCTGGGGCTGCGGCATGGCCTGTGGTGCGTCGGCAGCTGCTGGGCATTGATGCTGCTGGTGCTGCTGCTGCCGCAAGGGCACGTGGCGGGCATGATGGCCGCGGCGGTCCTCATGTTCAGCGAGCGCCTGGATCCCCCGCGGCCGCCGGCGTGGAGGCTGCGTGGGCTGAAGCCGGTTTCGCTGTGGCTGCGGCGCGAATGGGCATGGCGCAAGCAGGGAACGCCACTCGCATGAGACTGCATGGCACCCTGCCCTGCACTGAACCCGACGGCATGTGGATGGAGCGTCCGCGATGAGCAATCAGCCCCCCAGCCCCGGCCCCCGCATGACGCCCGCGGGCCGCGCGGCCGCGCCCAGGGCACCGGTGCTGCTGGCCTCCAGCGGCAAGAACATCGTGGTGCAGGGCGAAGGCATCGAACTGAGCCTGACACCCGAGCCCGCGGCCGCGGCCGTGGCCGAGTGGGCTGGAACGCTGCCCGCCGGCGGCGGCCCCAGCCCCACCATTCGCATGCATGTGGCGCTGGAACACGTGCGCGGCACGAACGACGCCACCGTACTGCGGGTCTTCCTGCGGCAGGCCGAGCCGCAGACGGGCCATGAAGCGGCCGATACCTTGCTGGCCAGCACGGGCCTGTACGGGCTGCGGCGCGCCAGCGCGCCCGGGGTGGGCGATGGCCTGCACGGCCAGCTGGACATCACGGACCACGCGGCGCTGCTGCTGCGCGCCATGCGCAGCCGGGCCGGCCGGCTCGCCTTGGCCATCCGCCCGCACCGGCCCATGCCGGACGGCGCGGCCATCTCCATCGAGCGAATGAGCCTCTGGGCTGACACCTTCGGGTAGTCGACCCTTCCGGTCGCGTCCCGCTGCGGCCTGCGCCGTGCCATTGACTGCCGCGCACTCCATGAATGCCGGCACCAGACGGCCCCCTGCAGAATCGCCTCCTTCAAGACATGGTCGACGGAGGAACCGAGGACATGCAACGACGCCCCTTTTGCCTGGCGCTGCTGGCCTGCGCCAGCACCCTGCTGCCGGGATGCGCCACGAACGACACGGCCGCATCCACGCCGGAGGGCCTGCGCACGGTGCTGTCCCAAACGGCGCACCGCTACGGCATCTGCGGGGCGGTGGTCGCCACCGTGAAGGCGCGCGTGCTCGACACGGTGGAGACCGCCACCGGCCACTGCGAACTGGTGCAGCCGCCGCACCCGGACAACGTGTTCCAGGCCGCCTCGCTCAGCAAGCCCGTGTTCGCCTATGCGGTGCTGAAGCTGGTGGAACAGGGCCGCATGTCGCTTGACGCTCCGATACTGAGTTACCTGCCCGGCGGCTACCAGCGCCGCTTCGATCCGTTCGCCCTGCCCGCGGACACCAAGACCGAACAGGTCAAGGATGCACAGCTGGCATCCGTCACCGTGCGCATGGCGCTGAACCACAGCTCCGGACTGCCCAACTGGTCACGCGGGCCACTGAGCTTCACCGCCGAGCCCGGTGCTCGATGGCAGTACTCGGGCGAGGCCTACGTGTTGCTGCAGCGCGCGCTGGAGGCCGTGACCGGCAGCAGCCTCGACCGCCACATGGCCGAGCAGGTCTTCCGGCCGCTGGGCATGGGCCGCACCAGCTTCGTGTGGGAGAAGCAATTCGAAGGCGCGGTGCTGCCCGGCACCTCGTCCGGCACGCCCTTGCCGGCCCGGCCCTTCAGGATGCCGGTGGCGGCCGCCACGCTGTACACCACCGCGCAGGACTACGGCCGATTCCTCGCCGCGGTGCTGGCCGACGAGCGGCTGCTGGGCCTGATCACCGACGCCCCGGTCGCCGTCGACCCGCGCCTGCGCTTGAGCTGGGGCAACGGCTGGGGCATCGAAAGCGTCGGCTCCCGCCAGTACCTTTGGCAATGGGGCAACAACCCCGGCTACCGCGCATTCGTCATGGCCGACCCGGCCAGCGGCACCGGCTTCGTCCTGCTCACCAACAGCGACCGCGGCCTGGCCTTGTCCGAGCCCATTGCCCATGCCGTCCTGCCGGATGAGCACCGGGTGTTCAGGTTGAACATGCTGCGTTATTGACGGCGGATCGGCCGCAGCAAGGTCGGCACAACGGCAGCGTTAACGCGCATCGGTGTGGCGCCCACCGTGGCGAGGCGCAGCGTCGGATAGACCTGAGAATGCCTCTGCCGCACGAGCGGAGAACCTCGAAGGGAGCGACGAATTGCCACAAGACAGGACGCCGGACGAGAACGCCAAGAAGCAGCAGTTGCTCTACCGCCTGGTGAGCAATTACGACCCGGACACCCACAGGCGCCAGTTCCTTCCGTGCGAGCACCCGCGGCACCGCTGGTACCACTCCTTTGAATACCTGACGTCGCCGCTGTGGGATCCCGCCGTCAACGGACGCCAACCCTACGTGGTGGCGACCATGCTCCTGGACGCTTACGGCCAACTGCCCGCACGGCCGGACCTGGCTTTCAGCCTCACCTGGTCGGCCACCAACAGCGCGTACAACGATCTCTACCTGCACGATGCGCAGTCACCCGGGGCCGTGCTGACCGACAGCAAGAGCATCGAGCATGCAGCGTCGCGCATTGCGGGTCTGCTTCACCACGAGATCCATCCCGGCGCAAGGGAAGACGCCACCAGCAGCGGAGTGACGGTCGAACAGCTGCTTCGCCGCCTGATGCAGGCCATTCCGCGCAAGACGCTTCACTTCCTGGCGAGCTACATCCTGAAAGGGCATTGCATCCACACCGCCACCCAGCACGCGCCGGGCAATGGCGGTCTGCCGCTGCGTTCCATTCACGTCCCGCCTTCCTACAGCAGCTTCAAGAAGCACTACCCGGAACTGTTCAAGGAGATCGAAGAGAGCTTTGCCAGGAAGTACCTGGCCCTGTGCCATCCGAAGGAAACGGCGGACAAGGTCGACGTGACGATGGGCATCGCGGCCGAGGACGCGGAGAAATCAAGGAGGCTCGTCGATGCCCTGGGCCAGCGGCTGCGCAATGCCTGGGCGCATCACACGATCGCCAACGGAGGCTTGTTCCCCAGGGACCTGCACTGGGTTCGCTTTCCACTGCAGTGCATCCTCTACGCGTCGCGCAACGGCACGGTCCATGGCAACGTTCCATCCCGGTTGAACAGCTTCTTCAGCGACGCCGACAGCGTCACCTCCAACGCATGGCTGTTCTTGTGCTGCTACGTCTACCTCGGGCTGATCCTGAAGTGCAGCGGATCGATCAACCTGGACGACCTGGCGCCGCTCGTGCGCAACGTGGATCGCTTCGCGGCCGCCACGGCCGCCACGGCCTCCGCGCCGCCCACCGGACTGACGGCATCCTGACCTCGTGCCGACCGTCCGCGTGATGGTCGTCGCCACCGGCCTTTCGAACGCCGCGTGGTGGGGACCTCATCCCCCCACGCCCCGCAGCAGCGCGCCCGCACGCCATGGCGCCGGCCCGGAGCCGGTTTGCAGCACCGGCGGCACCGGCCGCGGCACCGCCCCCGGCAGCGCCTGGGTGAAGCGCGCGCAGGCCTCGAAGGGCGCGGCGCCGGCGGCCCAGGCGGTGGCCAGGGCTCGCAGGGCCTCGCGGGTCTGGCGGGTCAGTGCGCCGGGCAGCGGGTCGTCGGCGTCGGCCAGCAGCTTCTCGCAGTACAGCGCGCGGGCGTCGGGGCTGGCGGCCACCAGGTCCATCAAGGCGCGGGCGGCCAGGTGGAACTGCGGGGACGACAGCGCGCGCACCGGGTCGGCCTGGGCATGCCAGGCGCACAGGTACTCCAGCGGTCCCAGGCTGCGCACGCGGCCGTAGGCGCTGGGTCCGGTGTGCTGCGCGGCGCCCTGCCCCCACGCGCCGCGGCGGCCTCTGGGCAGGCGGCCGGTGCGCAGCGCATGCACCAGCGCGCCGGCCACCGCCGCGCACGCGGCATGGTCGCCATGCCGGCCGACGATCCACAGCACGCGCAGGAAGGCCGGGTACAGCTCGTCGCCCAGGCCCTCGCACACGGCTGCCAGCAACGCCACCCGATCCTCGTCGTCGCGCAGGTCGATGCAGCCGTCCACCAGCGCCTGCGCGGCCGGGGCCCAGCGGGGTTCGTCGAGCAGCGCGGCCACGTCCTTTCTCCGTTATATGGTGGCGTCAGGCACGGCGCGGCGGCCCGCCGCCGAGGTCGCCAAGCGGGTGGCCGTGCGAGTCGCCGTGCGAGTCGCCGTGCGAGTCGCCGTGCGAGTCGCCGTGCAGATTGCCGTGCAGATCGCCGTGCAGATCACCGTGCAGATCACCGTGCAGATCACCGTGCAAGTCGCCACGCGGGTCGCGCAGCGCCCCGCACCGCCCGGCCCCTGCCTCGCCGCACAGGTGGCCCAACACCCGCTCGGCATGCTGGGCCACGCTCAGGCCGCGGCTGGCGCTGCCCAGCGCCACGCCGATGCGCGTGTCCGCGCTGAACGCGTCGCCGTCGAACCACGACGACGGGTTCAGCACGCCGCCACCGCCATCCCCCGCGGACGGCACCGGCCCGGTGCCGCCGGCGGCCGGGCCGCCGGGCGGCAGCGGCATCAGGTCGGCGGCGCGGATCATGCCGGCCCCGCCTTGCCATCGTCGCCATCGGCGCCATCGGCGGCGATGCGGGCCGCGGCGTCCGCCGGGCTGCGCACTCGGCGCTCGCCGGCCGTGTCGTCATGCCGCAACCACGGGCGCGACAGCGCGGAATCGGCGGGGTACCAGAACAGGCTGGCCGAGATCTGGTAGCCCTTGAAGACCAGGCGAAAGCCTTCACGCTCGCCGCCCGCGGGCAGGGCCGGCCGCGCCGCACGGTCGCCATCGGCCGGCGGCGCGGGCACGTCGCCCGCAGGCGGAGGCGGCAGCGGCTCCCACTCCCATCGGGGCACCGACCGCCACCAGAGCGCGGTGCTGAAGTCCATCGGCAGGCTCATCGGACTCTCCTGCCACCGGCGGCGTCATGGGCCGCCGGGGCATCGTTGAACGAAGAACGGGGCAAGAGCGTCGTGCACCCTTGCCCCGCAGGGCGTGCGGAGCCGGGCCGCACGCGTCATGCACCGCGCTTACTTGCGCGCCAGGGAGCCCAGGCCTTCGCCCAGGGTCTTCAGCACCTGGTCGGCGGCGCTCATCATGAAGCTCATGCGCTGCGAGGCGGCCTGCAGGTCGGTGAAGCCGCTGGGGTTGTCCTGCGCGTTCTGGCCCTGCACTGCGTCGGACAGCTTCTGCACCTCGGCGGCCTGGGCGTCCAGCGCCTTGCCCAGGGCCTTGGCCAGCGCTTCGAACCAGCTGTTGCCGCCCTTGCCGCCGCCGCCCTTCATTTCCTCGATGGCGTTCTGCACGATGCTGCCGCAGAGCTGGTCGACGAAGTTGTCGTAGGCGCCGCCGCAGCAGTCCTTGGCCTGCTGTTCGCAGCCGGTGGGCTGCAGCAGCTTGTCCAGCACCTTGCCGACCAGGTCGGCGACTTCGCTGGCGATGAACTTCGGCATGCCGGCGACCTGGCACAGCGTCTGCGCGGCGCCGGTCAGGGCTTGCCCGATGCCCTGCGAGACCAGGTTGCCCATGGTGCCGGCCACCAGCGCCGCCGGCAGCAGGCCGGCCGGCGCCATCACGGCCATGGTGGCGGCGGAGGCCGCGGCACCGGCGATCTTGCTGGCGGCACCGATGATGTTGTCGAAAGAGATCATGATGTTTGCTCCGTGTGTCGGGGCATCGGCGGATGTCGCGTCCCGCCCCGGGGTTGTCGATTGCTTGGCTTGGCGTTTGCACCTCGACCGGGCTCGTCGTTCCCGCTCTCGGCACTCGATGGACCAACGACTCGCTGCCTTCTTTCGGTTTGCATTCGCGCCGTGGACAGCTTCATTACAGGCGAGGCGAACGCTTTTCGTAAGTCGGGACGATCGGCAGTTGGGAGCGTTCCCAATGGCTTCAGCCGATCGCGTGATGACGCTCTTTTTGGACGTCATCGGCCGCCGGATCGCCGCCCTGCGCCGGCCAGTGCGCCAGCGCGCTGATGCCGCCCGCCGCCACGCCCAGCATCCAGCGCTGGCCGCGGTGCTCGACGATGACGACGCGCTCCTTCGCCCCCAGCGGCAGCGCCCGCACGAAGCGCAGCGCGTCGTCCGCGCGGCCCGGCGCGGCGCGGGGCTGCAGCCGGCCCTTCAGGAAACGCAGGCACAGCCACGCCAATGCGATGACGAAGCCCAGCGCCAGCATGGTGGCGACGAAGTTCATGGCGAACGATTCCATCGGGTGGTTCCTTTCCTTGCCTTCAATGCAGCTCGCGCGAGGGACCGGCCGAGCGGTCCGGGTAGGCGGTGAGGTCCAGGCCGGGCGCGGCCCGGCGGCGCGGCGCGGCGGCCGCGGGCAGCGGCAGGCCCCAGGCCGCGGCGTGCCCGGCGGCGCGCTGCGCGTCCACCTGCTCGCGCACTTCACGCGCCCACAGGATGACCTCGGCGATCAGGTCGAACAGGTCGGCCGGCACCACGTCGCCGACCTCGGCGCGCGCCAGCAGGTCACGCGCCAGCGGGACGTTGCGCACGATGGGCACGCCCGCCTCCTCGGCCGCGGCGCGCATCGCGCGGGCCTCGCTCAGCTCGCCCTTGGCGGTCACGGTGGGCACGGGGCAGCTGTCGCGGTCGTAGTCGATGGCGATGGCCACGTGCGTGGGGTTCACCACCAGCACGCTGGCCTGGCGCGCCGCCTGCGCCGCGGGGCGCTGCGACAGCTCCTGCGCCAGCTGGCGGCGCTGGGCCTTCACGTGGGGGTCGCCCTCGCTGTCCTTCATCTCCTGGCGGATGTCGCGCAGGCTCATGCGCATCTTCTTCAGGAAGGCATGGCGCTGGTACACCGCGTCCAGGATCGCCACCATCGCGAACAGGCCCACGGCCCAGCCCATCAGCTGCAGCGTCAGGCTTTTCATCAGCGCGCCGATGGCGGCCGGCGGCAGCTCGGGCGCGCGGCCCAGCAGCACCAGCTGCGGCAGCAGGCCGCGCACGACCACCCAGCCCAGCGCCAGCAGCAGCGCGGTCTTCGCCACGGCCTTGATCACCTCGACCAGCTGGTCCATCGAGAACATGCGCTTGACGCCGGCCACCGGGTCCATGTTCTCGAGCTTGGGGCTGAGTTTCTCGAAGCTGAGCACCGGGCCCGTCTGCAGGAAGTCCACCAGCAGGCCGACCAGCGCGGCCGGCACGATCAGGATGGCCGTCAGCGTCAGCCCCAGCTCCGCCGCCAGGGCACCGATGCTGCGCACGGCCGCGGCAAAACCGGTGTGGGCCCAGCCGGCACCGATGACGCCGAAGAGGGCCTCGAACAGCGCAGCGAGGCGCTTGCCCGCGAAGCCGGTGGCCAGCGCCACCAGCGCCAGCCACAACACCAGCCCGACCGCGCTGGTGACTTCGCGGCTCTTCGCGACGTCGCCCTTCTTGCGGGCGTCGTCCAGCTTCTTCGCGGTGGGCTGCTCGGTCTTGTCGCCGCCGTCGTTCTTGTCCGCCATCGCCGGTCCCCGCTCATCCGCCGAACAGCACGCGCAGCGTGCGCAGCACGATGCCGCCGCGCGCCAGCAGGTCGTCCTGCAGCAGCTGCACCAGGCTGGCCAGCTGGATCCAGATGATCCAGGTCGCGGCCACGGCCTTCAGCGACATCGACAGCGAGAACACGTTGAGCTGCTGCGCGAAGCGGTTGACCAGGCCCAGCACCACGTCCACCGCGTACAGCAGCACCAGGGCCGGCGCCGACACCAGCAGGCCCAGCAGCATCACGCGGCCGAACTCGGCCTCGAAGAGTTGCGCGCCGCCGGCGGCCAGCGTGGGCAGCGGGGACCGCACGGGCCACAGCGAATAGCTCTCGAACAGCGCGGCCATCATCACCATGAAGCCGCCGCTGGCCATGAACACCCAGCTCGCCAGGCGGGCGAAGAGCGCGCCGGTGAGCGAGGTCTGGTGGCCCGACAGCGGGTCGGTCACCTGCGCCTGCGTCATGCCCACCTTGGTGTCGATCAGCTGTCCCGCGATCTCGAAGGCCCACATCACGCCGGAGAACAGCAGGCCCAGCGCACCGCCGATGAAGGCCTCCTTCGCGAACAGCGGCAGCAGCGCGAAGCCCGCCGGCACCGGGCCCGCCGCCGGCTGCATCAGCAGGGCCATCAGCGCGATGGCGGCGAACATCGCGTTGCGCACGGTGGCGGGAATCAGGTCCGCGGTGAAGAGCGGCACCAGCAGGAAGGCGACGGCCACGCGGGTGGTCGACAGGCCCAGCAGCAGCACCAGCTCGCGCAGCGGGGTGACGAGGGCGAGGCCGTCCATTGCCGGTACCGGGATCAGCGCCGGACCAGGCCGGCGAAGTCGGTGAACACGCGGTCGCCGAACTGGTACAGCCCGCCGCCCAGCAGCGAGGCGGTGAGGAAGATGGTGACGACGATGGCGAAGAACTTGGCGACGTACTGCAGCGTCTGCTCCTGCAGCTGCGTGGCCGCCTGCACGAAGGCGATCACCAGCCCCACCACCGCCGCCACCAGGATCGGCGGGGCCGACAGCAGCAGCACGAACCACAGCGCCTGCTGCGTCAATTGCAGGATATCGGCGTGTCCCATGGCATCAGGCGTAGGTCAGCACCAGGCCGTGGGTCAGCTTGACCCAGCCATCGATCAGCACGAACAGCAGCAGCTTGAACGGCATCGACACCGTGGTGGGCGACAGCATCATCATCCCCATGGCCATCAGCACGTTGGAGATCACGAGGTCGATCACCAGGAAAGGCAGGAAGATCAGAAAGCCGATCTCGAAGGCGACCGCCAGCTCGCTGACGGTGAAGGCGGGAACGACGACGAGGAAGTCGCGTTCGGTCAGCGCGGCGGCCTGTTCCGGCTTCAGCGCCTTCTGCGCGGTCTTCAGGAAGAAGGCGCGTTCCAGCGGGCGGCTGTGGCGGATCAGGAACTCGCGCAGCGGCTCCTTGGCGCTTTCCGCGGCCTTCAGCAGGCCCTGCGTGCTGCCGGCGGCGGCCTCGGGCACGGCCTGCACGCGGGTGGCCATGTCGCTGCCCACCGGGTACATCACGTAGATGCTGAGCACGAGCGCCAGGCCGTTCAGCACCACGTTGGGCGGCACCTGCTGCAGGCCCAGCGCGTTGCGCAGCAGACTGAGCACGACGACGATCTTGGTGAACGAGGTCACCATCACCGCGACGAAGGGCGCCAGCGCCAGCGCGACGACGGTGAGCAGGGCCGACGAGGGCGTGAATTGCGTGAGGTCCATGGCCCGCTGTGTCGCGGCGGCCGGCGCGGCGGTTCAAGGCCTTTGCGGGTCGGTCGCGATCAGCCGGGCAAAACGTGCGCTTGTGCCGCTGCTTGTCGCGTTTCTTCCCCCAGGCCATCGATCAGCAATGCCCAGCCGTCGCCCCAGGGCAGCAGGCGGCCCTGGGCCAGGCAGCGTTCGGGTTCGCGCGCGGCGGCGCATTGCCACAGCGAGGCGGCCAGGTCGGGCGCGATGGCGTCGCGCAGCGGCTCGTCGCACCAGCCCGCCAGGCAGCCGGCGGGCAAGGCGCGTGTCAGGTGCAGGCGCACCTCGCACGGCCGGCCGCCGACCATGCCATCCATGTCCAGCGTTATCTCGCCCGCCTGTGTTTGGGCCGGCGTGTGCCGCCGCATGCGCGGCCGTGCCGGATCGTCCAGCAGCAGCGCCGAGCCGGCCTCGGCCGGCTCGGCGCTGCCGTGCAGCCAGCCGGTCCACCCGGGCCGCATCGAGGCGGGCAGCAGCAGCGCGCCGCCCGGCTCCAGCTGCTGCAGTTGCTCGCCCGCCAGGCGCAGGCGCGTGATGCCGAGCCGCGCCTCGATCGCCGGCCACTGCAGCTCCGCGGCCAGTGCCGGTGGCGGTGGCGGCAAGGCGCGCAGCCAGCGCCAGGGGGCGATGAGCTGGTGGCCGCCCTCGCGCCAGGGCAGGCGCAACGCCGCCGCGTCCGGCCCGGTTGCGGGCGCGGGCGCCCAGCGCCAGTCCGGCGCCCCGTCGCCGAGCCAGTCGTCGATGGGCTGCAGCAGCGCGGCGGCGCGCTGCAAGGCCAGCGCCGCCGCCGCGGCATGCGCTGCGGGGCCGCCGGCCTCGTGCAGGCACAGCGCCAGCGGGCCGTGCGGTGTCGGGGCCTCGAACCACGTACCCTGGGACGTTGCGCCGCGCGCTGCGGCGGCCGCGGGGCGGATCAGGGTGGTTTCGCCGCCGGCCCGGCCGGGTGCCTCGGGGTCACGCCTCATGTCAGGCCCGCCGGCTGACCATCATCCGCGTCAGCTCCGCCACCGAGCGGGCCTTCATCTTCGCCATGCCGCGCGCCCGGTACAGCTCGACGGTCTTGATCGACAGGCCGATGCGGTCGGCGATGTTCTTGTTGTAGATGCCCTGCACCACGTGGCCCAGCACCTCGCGTTCGCGCGGGGTGAGCGAGGCCTCGCGGCTGTTGAAGCGGCGTTGCGCTTCGTCGGCCTCGGCCTCCTCGGCGGCGGCATGCGGCAACGGCTCGGGCACGGACGCGGCGGCGGCCGCGGCCCGCGCCACGTCGCCGATGGAGGCGAAGGCCGCCTCCAGCGCGGCCTCCAGCGCTTCGTCGTCGAAGGGCTTTTCCAGCAGCGTGACCGCGCCCTTGCGCATCGCCTGCACCGCCAGCGGCACGTCGGCATGGCCGCTCATGTAGATCACCGGCAGCGCGGCACCGCAAGCGTTGAGGCGGTCGTGCACGTCCAGGCCCGACAGCTCGGGCATGCGCACGTCCAGCATCAGGCAGCAGCGCTCGCCGCGGTCGCGCCGGGCCAGGGCCTCCACCGCCTCGCGCGGGTCGCCCCAGGCCTGCACCTCGAAGCCGCAGCCGGCGAGCCAGAAGCGGGTGGACTCGCGGAACTCGGGGTTGTCGTCGACGATGTAGACGGTGCTCACTCGCATGCTCCGGTGAATGGCGTGGGATCGCTGCCGTCCGAAAGCAGCGGCAGCCCCAGGTGGAAGGTGGCGCCGCGGTCGGCATTGCGGCTGAACCACAGGCGGCCCTGGTGCAGCTCGACGAAGGAGCGGCAGATCGACAGGCCGATGCCCATGCCGTTGGGCTTGGACGAGGCGAAGGGCACGAAGAGCCGGGCCGCCGCATCGTCGGCCAGGCCGCAGCCGTTGTCGCGCACCTGCAGCTCGGCCTCGCGGCCGCGCACCAGCAGGCGCAGGCTCAGCCGCGGCGTGGCCGGCGGGTCGCTGCGCAGCGCATCCAGCGCGTTGCGCATCAGGTTCACCACCACCTGCTGCAGCATCACCTCGTCGCCGCGCACGCGCACCGGCGCCTCGGGCAGGACCAGTTCCAGCGCGGCGCCGCTGCGGCGCAGGTCCCAGTCCAGCAGCGAGGCGCAGGCGCGCACCAGCGCCCCCAGGTCCAGGCGCGCATGCCGCGGCTGGTGGGACTGCGTGAACTCGCGGATGCGGGCGATCACGCGTGAGGCGAACATCACCTGCTCGATGGCGCGGTCCAGCGCCTGTGCCTCCTCGGCCCGCGCCTCCTCGGCCTGTGCCGCCGCGGCGGTGTGACCAGCCGGCCGCCGGCGCCGCGCCAGCCGGGCACGCAGGCCGCGCAACAGGTTGGCCGCGGCGCCGATCGGCTGGTTCAGCTCGTGGGCCAGCGTGCTGGCCATCTCACCCACCGAGATAACGCGTGAGGTGAACAGCAGCTGCTCGCGATCGTCCAGCTGGCGCTGCAGTTCGCGGCCCTGCTCGCGGCGGTCGGCCAGGCGCAGCAGGCGGTGCTCGTCGTCGTGCGGCACCAGCTGGGCATCCCAGGCCCCGGCCGCGCCCAGCGCCAGGCCTGCGCGGCGGGCGCACCGGGCGCGGCCCCGGCCAGCAGCGCGGGCAGCGCGGGATCGAGCCGGGCCAGCGGCGTGCCGGCAGCGCCCGCCGGCAGCAGCGCGCACCAGGCCGGGCTGGTCCAGCGCAGCGTGGCCGTGCCGCAGTGCAGCAGCGCCACCGGCTCGCCGAAGGCCGACAGCGCACGGCGCGCCGCGGGCGGCAGCACCGCGTCCAGCGCCGGCAGCCCGGTGCTCAGCGTGGCGGACATGCAGGCCTCCGGTGGCGTGGGGCGGCTTCCGGCCCGGGCTCGGGCCGGGTGGCGGGGTCGGGGTGCATGCCCTCATCGCTGCGCATGCCGGGGCGCCGAGCCTGATGCTCAACACGGTGCTCGTCGTGGTGCTCGCCGTGGTGCGCACCTCGGCGCTCGCCGTCGTGTTCGCCCTGCTCCGCGCCCTCTTCCTGGCCCTCTTCCTGGCCCTCTTCCTGGCCCTCTTCCCGGCCCTCGCGCTGCCAGCGCGCCGCGCGCGCCTGCGCGCCGAGAGGCCACCCGTCGCCGGGCTGCACCTGCAGCCCGATCAGCGTGACGGGCTGCAGCTGGTCGGCGGGCAGCGTGAAGCCGTTGGCCTCGTCGGCCAGTGGCAGCGCTGCATCCGGCGTGCGGGGCGCCTCCGGGGCCTGGACCGGGCGCACAACCTGGACGCCGGCACTGTGCAAGGCCGCATCGGCCGGCGCATCGACCGCGGCCGCGGGCCAGGCAGCGTCCGGCGGGGCGGCATGGAGGGGCGTGACGGCAGCCATGGTCCTGGCGGGCGTTCAGGCGGCGAGCGCACGATCGCGGAGCGTGGGGGCACGGCCCACGGGGCCGCAGGGTGCCGCGACGCGGAGGGCCAGGCCGCTCACATCCAGCGTCAGCAGATCCGGATCCAGGCCCAGCAGCTGGCGCAGGTAGCCGCGGGCGCGGCGCTGCACCACGGCCAGCTGGTCCGAACCCTGGCTGCGGGCGATGGCCGCCAGGTCGACCACCAGCACCGCCAGGATCGCCAGCTGCTCGGCGAAGGCCTGGCGCTCGCGCAGCGGCGAAGCGTGCCACGCCGCGCTGGCGCGCACGATGCCCGCCAGCTGCCGCGCCAGTGCCGGAAGCGCCTCGGCCGGCGGCAGGCTGCCGTGCAGGGCGTGCAGGTTGGCGGCGACGAAGTTCGACAGCACGGCACCGAGGTCGTCGCTGTCCCCGGCCGCGCCGGTGGGTGCGTCCGCGGCCTGCTCCGCCGCCCGGTAGCGCTGCAGGCAGCGTTGGTACACCTCGGCCAGCGCGGGCTGGCCGCTGGCGGGGCCGGGCATGGCCCGCGCGAGCCGCCGCGGCGCAATCGCGGCCGCCGCGCGCGGCACGCGCAGCGGCGGCTCGGCGGCGCCGGCGGCCTGCAGGGCGTGCAAGGCGGCGGCGATGGCATCGCCCAATTGGCGCGGCAGGTCGGTCGGGGTCGGTCGGCTCATGGGTCGATGGATCCTGGGCGGGCTCGGCGGGATGCCGAACCGGTCCGCGCTGTGTTGCCGGCGCCCGGCCGGGGGTTCAATCGCGGCGCGTGTCCTGCGCGGCGGCGTGTTCGGGCTCGATGCGCAGGTGCGCGGGTGCCAGCCCGCGGGCGGACAGGCGCTCGGCCAGGCGGGGCGCATGGCGCTGCAGCGCGGCGACGTCGGCGCCGGAAGCGCAGACCACCAGCTGCCACGCCGCGGGCGGGCCGCCGGCCGCGGGCCCGGCCTGGCGTTCGGCGCGCAGGGCCAGCTGCAAGCCGTCCGGCTCGTTCAGCGACAGCTCCCAGGCCGCGCCGGGTTCGGCGGCGGCGAGCAGCAGCGGCGCGGCATCGCCCGGCGCGGCGGCGGCGTGCACGGCCGCTGCCGCGTCGGCAGGCGCGGACGCCGGCGCGGGAGGCAGCGGCGCGCCGGCGGACAGGCCGGGGGGAAGGCACGCAGGCAGCAGCCCGCACCACGGCATGGCCGCCGCATCGGGCGGGACGGCGGGAGCCGGCGCCTCGTCGCCCGATCGCTGGTCCAGCGCCCGCGCGAACTGCGCGCCCAGGGCCTGCGCGGCGTGTTCGCCGAGCCGTCCGGCCGCCGCACGGGCGCCGCCTTCGGGCTGAACGAGTTCTGCATCACTGACGCGCTGATACCTCGTTATTGGCGCCGCTTCAGGTCTTGTCCCGACGGGTGCGGCGGCCACCGTCCCCGCCCGCGGCAGCGCGGCACGGTCCAGGGCCGAGGATGCGCGGGCAACCCGTTCCACCGCCAAAGGCGCGAAGCCACCCCGCGGCCCCACCCCGTTCATCGCGCCACCTGCCGCTGGTCGTCCTGCTCCAGCTCAGCGCCATGCTCGCGCCGGCGTGCCAGCGCCGCGCAGGCCTGGCCCAGCAGGCCGCGCACCGCGTCTTCACGGGCCAGTGCGCGGCTCAGCTCGGCGCGGGCCCGCGCGGCGGCATCGTGGGCTTCCTGCAGCCGGTGCTCCTCGCCGAGCAAGGCGTACTCGTCGCGTTCGAGCCGGTCGGCCAGCTTGTCGCGCTGGGCCACCAGCAGCCGCGACCAGCGCGCGAGTCCGCCGTCGAAACCCTGTGCCATCGATCGCACCAGGGCCTGCTGCTGCTGCCGCACGCGGCTGATCTGGTGCTGCCGTTCGGCAACGGCCTGCTGGGCGGCGGCCACGCCGGCCGCTGCGGCGGCACAGGCTTCACGCGCGCGCTGCACGCGCAGCGTGCGCAGGCGCACCAGCTGCTGCGCCTCACGCGGTGCCGGCAGGCGGCTGCTCATCGCACACCGCTCATGCCGCCACCTGCTGCAGCGCCGCCAGCGTGTCGGCAAAGGCCGCCGGCTCGTCGGTGCCCTGCCGCAGCAGGGCCTTGATGGCCGGCTGCCGCTCGATGGCCTGGTCGGCCAGCGGGTCGCTGCCGGCCTGGTACTCGCCCACGCGCAGCAGGAACTCCACCTCGGCGTGCCGGGCCATCAGCGCCCGCAGGCGCGATGCGGCCTGGCGATGCGGCAGCGACGTCACGCGGTTGAAGACGCGGCTCGCGCTGCCCAGCACGTCGATGGCCGGGTAGTGGTGGGCCTGCGCCAGCGCGCGCGACAGCACGATGTGGCCGTCCAGGATGGACCGCACCTCTTCGGCCACCGGGTCGCTGTTGTCGTCGTCCTCGGCGAGCACCGTGTAGAACGCGGTGATCGAGCCTTGTTCGTCGTTGCCCGCGCGTTCGAAGAGCCGCGGCAGCTCCGCGAACACCGAGGGCGGGTAGCCGCGCCGCACCGGCGGCTCCATCGCCGACAGGCCCAGTTCGCGCAGGCCGCGCGCAAAGCGCGTGACCGAATCCACCAGCAGCAGCACGCGCCGGCCCTGGCGCCGGAATCCTTCGGCGATGGCGGTGGCGGCCACCGCCGCGCGCACCCGCTCCAGCGCCGGCCGGTCCGAGGTGGAGACCACCAGCACCGAGCGTGCGAGCCCGGCCTCGCCCAGGCTTTCGTCGATGAATTCGCGCACCTCGCGGCCACGCTCGCCGACCAGCGCGATGACGATGACGTCGGCCTCGGCCTGGCGCGCCAGCATGCCCAGCAGCGTGGACTTGCCGCCGCCGGCCATCGCGAAGATGCCGATGCGCTGCCCGATGCCCACCGTGAGCGCGGCATCGATGGCGCGCACGCCGGTGGGCAGCGGGTGGTCGACGCCGCGGCGCTTCAGCGGCGACGGCGACGGCGCGTACAGCGGCGTGTGCTGCAGGCCCGGCCCGGGCTGCAGCGGGCGCTCGTCCAGCGGGCGGCCGAAGGCATCGATCACCCGTCCCAGCAGCGCCGGGCCGCAGGGCACGCGCGCCTCGTCGGCCAGCGCCAGCACCGCGGCGCCGACGGCCACGCCCTGCAAGGGGCCGCAGGGCGCGAGGACCACCTCGGCCCCCGCGAAGCCGATCACTTCGGCCAATAGGGGATCGCGATCGTCGTCCGGCCGCGCGGGGTCGACGATGCGGCACTGCTGGCCGATGCGGGCGCGCAGGCCGGTGGCGCGCAGCACGGTGCCGCCGGCCTGCACGATGCGGCCCTGCTCGACGACCGTGCGCGCGGCCTGCAGCGCGCGCAGCAGCTTCTGCGTGGGGTCGATCGCGGGCGGCGGCGTCATGCCCAGGCCCCGGCCAGCCGCTTCAATTGCGCATCGAGCGACACGTCCACGCTGCCCTGCCCGGTCTCCAGCCGGCAGGCGTCGACGGCGGCCTGCGGGTCTTCGCGCACGCTGAACGGCAGGCCGCCCTCGCCGGCCGCGGCATCCAGCCGGGCGCGCAGCGCGTCCGCCTGCCGCGGGTGCACCACCAGCATCGGGGCGGCACCGGGCAGCAGGTCCGCCGCCGCGGTGGCAGCCAGGGCCAGCAGCACCTCGTCATCGGCGAACCGCCCCAGCAGCTTGCGCACGACCTGCAGCGCCAGCGCGGCGATGTCGCCACGCAGCCGGTCGTGCTCGGCCCGCGCTTCGGCCGCCAGGCGCTGGACGGTATCGGCCAGTTCCCGCGCCGCCTCGGCGCGGCCTTCGGCCAGGCCCGCGGCATGGCCCTGGGCGCGGCCATCGGCGATGGCCTCGGCCAGGGCCTGGCCCTGCTCGTCGCGGCGGCGCTCCAGCGTGTCGCGCAGCGCCATGGCGTGCTGCAGCAGCAGCACCTCGGCCGCGCGCAGCACCAGCCGGTCCGATGCGATACGGGCATCGCCGCCGCGCTGCCACCACAGGAAGCTCATGCCGCGCTCCCGCGCTTCGGGCCGCCCATCCGGCGCGCGCGCACGATCAGGGCATCCGCCTGTTGGCACGACAGGGGCGCCGGCCGCACCGGCGCCAGCCCGCGCGCCAGCGCGTCGCGCAAGGCGCCCGGCGGCAGTGCCGCCAGCAACACGGAGACGCCGGCCGCGCGCAGCGACGGACCGACCTGCGCCGCCGACTCGATCGGTGCAGTCGGCGTCGCGGCCAAGGGCGGCGCCGGCTCCACGTGCGACAGCAGCTCGTCCAGCACCGCCTCGCCCAGCAGCGCCCGGGTGGCGGCCAGGCGCGGGCCGTCGATCCACAAGCGCATGGCCGGCAGGTGCAGCAGCGCGCCCAGGCGGGCCTGCAGGATCAGCAGCGAAGCCTCGGGCAGCCCCAGCCAATCGGGCGCCTGGTCCAACGCATCCCAGTCGATCGCTTCGACGGCGCGCGGTGCCAGGTCGATCAGGCGCTGGGCGAGCGCCGCGCGGCGCTCGCGCCGTTCACGCTGATCACGCGGGGCCGTTGCGGACCGCGGCGCGGCCGGGGCCAATGGCGGCTGCGCCGCTGCTGCAGCGGACGTCGGCTGCGCCGTCGTTGCAGCCGATGTCGCCTGCGCCGCTGCCACAGGGGATGTCGGCTGCGCCGCCATGGGCAAAGTCATCGTCGCCATGTCACTTCACCGCGCCATGGCGCTGCAGCGCTGCCTGGAAGTCCGTCGCCAGCACCGGCTCCGGCTCCGGCGCCGGCAGCGCGCGCAGCGGCACGGCGCGGCGTGCGCTGCCGCGGCGCCGCCACCACAGCACGGCGCCGGCCAGCAGCACCGCGGCGCCGCCCGCCAGGCCCAGCAGCAGCGGCGTGTGCAGCGCCGCCTGCCGCGCGGCCGGGCCGGCGGCCATCACCCGCGCGGCCTCGGCGGGCATGGCCTCGGCCGGGAACAGCGCGACGGTGACGTGGTCGTAGCTCAGGCCCTCGAGGCTGTTGACGACCAGCGCCTTGATCTGCGCGATCTGCGGCGCCAGGTCCTTGTCCGGCCGGTGCTTGATGAAGACCGAGGCCGCCGCCGGCTGCGGCCTGTCCAGCAGCGGGTGGCGGTCGGGCACCACCAGGTGCACGCGCGCGGCCACCACGCCGTCGATGCTGGCGATGGTGCTGGAGATCTCCTGCGACAGCGCATGCACCAGCCGGGCCCGCTCTTCCAGCGGCGAGCTGACGAAGCCCTCGCGCTTGAAGACCTTGCCCATGCTGTCGAAGCTCTCGCGCGGGTAACCCTGCGCGTTCAGCACCCGCACCGCATCGGCGAAATCGCCGCGCGGGGCCAGCACCGAGAAGCGGCCTTCGGCCACCTTCTTCTCCGCGTCGATACCGGCCTGGCGCAGCACCGCCACCATCTCGTTGGCCTGGCGTTCGCCGAGCTGGGAGTACAGCTCCTGGCCGGAGCAGCCCGCGCCCAGCATGGCGGCCGACAGTGCAGCCGGCAGCACGAGGACGCGCATTTTGCGAGTCAGCACCTTCATGATCAGGCCTGCTGGCGGAAGAGTTGCTGAAGGCCATCCGAGCTGCGGTTGGCGATGTTCGAGGTCAGCTGGCAATGGAACATGAACTCCTGGCAGCGCATGGTCAGCAGCACGACCTCGCTGGGGCTCATGTCGCGCCCGGCCGCCTGCGCGGCATTCGCCTGCGTGGACAACTGCGCGGCCTGGTTGTTGATGTGCTCGAACGGCGACATCAGCTGCTTCGCGACCTCATGGGCCGCGGCCACCGGCCGCCCCTCCAGCCGCGCCTGCGCGCCGGCCAGCGCCTGCTGGAAGCCGCCGATGTCGGTGAGCGACACGCCGTAGCCCACCTGGACCGGCGCGGCTGCGCCGGTGCTGGGGCCGATGGCCGCGGCGGCGGCGATTTCGAAGGACATCTCGGACTCCGGGTGTGCGGGTTTTTCCAGGCGGACCGCGTGGACCGGCCTTGCCGGGCCACCGGTACCGCCGCCTGGGGAGAGGCGGCCGCCAAGCCGCTTCGGGGGAAGTGAAATCAGCCCTTGCGCGCCATGGTTTCGAGCGCCTGGCCGACCGAGGAGATCGACGTGCTGGAACTGTTCGACAGGAAGCTCATGCGCAGCGACTCGGTGGTCAGCTCGGTGATGGCCGAGGGGTTGTCGTTGCCGCCGGCGTTGATGGCCTCGGACTTCTGCTGGATCAGGCCGGCCTGGTTGTCCAGGGCCTGGCCCCAGGCCCGCGCCATCGCTTCGAAGAAGCTGCCGCCGCTGGACGCGCCGCCGCTGCCCTTGGTGGACGACAGCGGCACCGCGGCGACCAGGGCCAGGGTGTTGAGGGGGACGTTGCTCATGGTGGAAGGCTCCTGCGGTTTCACGAAGCGGCCGTTCCCGAAGCGGCCGAAGGATTCATGCACGCGGCATGGGTTGCGGGGGATGGATCAGAAGTTCAAGCTGGTTTGCCGCCCGTCGCGCTCCAGCACCACGCGCTGCGCGGCGATCCGCGCGATGCGGTGGCCCGAGGGCAGCAGCGCGCCGACGAAGTAGCGCGCGCCATCGGCGGTGACGACGTAGGCCGGCTCGCCCGGCACCAGCGAGGCGATGCGCTTGCTGGGGTCGTCCACCACCGGTGGCGCGGGCGGCGCGGGCGGAGGGAGTGGCGTAGCGCGGTTGCGCACGGCCAGCTGCCGCACGCCGCGCACGTCGCGGCGCACCACCTCGTCCGCGCGGGCCAGGCGCTGCAGGTCGCGTTCGGCCACCTCGGCCTCGAAGCGGCCGGCCCCCGCGGCCCGTGCCTGCGCGGCGATGCCGTTGACGCGGAAGACCTCGGCGATGTCGCGCACGATCTGCTCGTCCACCAGCAGCTCCAGCGCCGGCGTCCAGCGCCGTGTGGCGAGCCAGGCCTCCAGGCGCGCCCGCTGCGCCAGGTCGGCCAGTCGCCCGCGCAAGACCGGCCGGCCGTCGGGCAGCGTGGCGGCCTCGAGCGAGGCGAACTCGCCGCCCTGCAGCGCCTCGGCCAGCAGCGCGGCGCTGAAGGCCACCGGCGCGGCCGGCGCCGCCGCCACGTGCGCCATCCACAGGCTGCCGCCGCAGGCCAGCAGCACCGCGGCACCGGTGGCGGCCAGCCAGGCCTCGGCGCGGCGGCGCAGCGGCGGACGCGTCTTTTGAGCGTCATCCTGCGCGCCCGGCACCGCCACGCCGGGCGGCAGGGCCTCGGCCGCCGGCCACTCGTCCTCGCAGGCCAGGCCGAAGGCGAGCACCGCGCTGCCGATGCACAGCGGCTGGTGCCGCGCCCACGCGGCATGGGCACCGGCCGCCAGCAGTTGCTCGCCCAGCCGCACCTCGCCTTCCACCACCTCCAGCAGCGCGTGCGCCAGGTCGGCGGTGATGCGCAGCCGGGCCGGCGCGGCCTCGGCGCGCAGCAGGATGTCCGCATCGGTGCCGCCGCCCGCGGCCACCACCACCGGGCGGCCGGCCGCCAGCGGCGCGCGCGCGCCGGCCTGCGGGCCCTGCAGCACCCGCAGTTCGAGGGCTTGCAGCGAATCGAGCATCGAGGTGTCGCGGTCCATGGCGGTCAGCGTTGGGGGTTGGAGACGGCACGCGCGGCAGGCCGGCTGGGCAAGGCGTCCAGGTCCAGCACGACGGAAGCGCGCACCGGCGGCGCGTACAGCGCGGGCGCCGCGCCGGGCCGGGCCGGCGCGGCCGCGGCCTGCAGCAGCGCCGGCGGCTGGGCCGGCATCGGCGCGGGCGGGGCCGCGGGCACGGCCTGCGCCGGGGCCGGCGCCAGGCCAGGCCCCTGCCCAGGCGCAGGCCGCTGCGCCGCCGGGCTGGCCGGACGCGCGGCGGCCAGGCGCGGCGTGATCAGGAACATGCGCTCCACGCGCGCGCTGTTGCTCTTCGTCGTCTTGAACAGGTTGCCGACCACCGGGATGTCGCCCAGGCCCGGCACCTTGTCGTTGCTGGACGAGTTGACGTCGCGCGTCATGCCGCCGATCAGCAGGCTCTCGCCTTCCATGATCAGCGCCTGGGTGTTGATGGTGGAGCGCTCGACCACCGGGATCTGGTCGACGCTGCGGCCGGTGATGTTGCCGTCCTCGACGTTGACCATCAGCTTGATGCGCGCCCCGTCGCGGTCCTTGAAGACATGCGGCGTCACGCGCAGCGACGTGCCGGCGCTGACGTTGAAGAGGTCCACCTCGTCCTTGCCCGCCACGCGCACGAAGAAGGTGGAGCTGTTGTCGAACACCGCCTCCACGTTCGACAGCGTGACGACCTGCGGGCTGGACACCACGCGCGCCGCGCCTTCGGACTGCAGCGCCCGGATGCGCGAGACGAACTGCCCCACCGAGCCCAGCACCGCGGTGACGACGGCGCCGGTGCCGCTCACCGGCACGCTGCCGCCGAAGCCCGCCGAGTGGCCGGCGTTGTTCCAGCGCCAGTCGATGCCCAGCTCGCGCAGGCGGTCGGTGTTGACGTCGATGATGGTGGCCTCGATCTCCAGCGACTGCGGCTCCACGTCCAGCGCGGCGATCAGCTGCTCATAACGCGGGAGGCGATCGGCCATGTCGCGAACGATGACCGCGTTCAGGCGCGGGTCCGCTTCGATGCGGATGGCCGCGGCCTCGGGCGCCAGCACCGGCGGCGGGTCGCCGGCCGGCTGCGCGGTGCGGGCCAGCGCGGCCACCAGCAGATCGGCGGCGCTGTCGCGCGAGGACGCGGCGGTCTTCACCGCGGCCCCCTGCCCCGCCAGCCCCTGGCCCCGCAGGCTGGGCTGCGTCGGCTTGATCATCACCTCCTGCCCCAGCGCCGCACCGGGCCGGCCGCTGACCAGCGAGCGCAGGATGGACGCCACCCCGGGCAGCACGATCTGGCGGCCACTGAAGCTCATGGTCTGGTCCTGCGCCCAGGCGTAGCGCAGGTAGAACACGCGGAAGTCCATCGCGCCGGCATTCGGTGCCGCGGTGGCGGGCGCCATCTGCGCGGCGCGCACCATCTCGTCGACCTGCTCGACGAAGCGCCTGGTGCCCACCGCCAGCAGCTGCCCCTCGCCACCGCGCCGCAGCGTGTTGCGCGCATCGGGCAGGCCCTGCTCGGCGGCGTCGCGCAGCAGGCGCTCGGCCGCGGCCGGCGCGGCACTGAAGCTCTTGCGCACCAGGTCCGAGGCGGGCACCACGTGCAGCACCGCGCCGTCGAAGTAAGGCACCAGGTTGTAGACCCGCGCCACGTCGCGCAGCACCTTGTCGGCCGGGCCGCTGAAGCTGCCGTTGACCGCGCCGCCGAGACCCGGCGCCGGCGCCAGCGGCACGTCCACCGCCGCGGCCAGGTCCTGCAGGAAGGCGCCGACGGGCTGCTCGCGCGCGGTGATGGAGATCTTGCGCTGGCCATTGGGCAGCGGGCCGGCATGCGCGGCGGTGCACAGCACCGCCATGGCCAGGAAGGCAGTCTGCAGGACTCGGTGAATGGAGAAAGTCGGCATGTCGAAGCTCCGGCGCACGGCGCTCAAGGGGTGGCGGGGGCGGGGAGCCCGTCGGGCGGACGCCGCGGAACCGGTACCGCCCGGCCGCTGGCGTCGTCCCCCTGGGGCGGAGGCGCCAAAGGCGCTGTGGGGGGGAGACCAATCCTGTCCAGGATGTCGAGTTCGAGCGAGGGCATCAGTTCGTGGAAGGACAGCACCGGGGTGTCGAAGCACTCGGGCTCGATCAGCTTGCGCAGGTGCCAGCGCACGTCGATGGTGGTGACGATCACGCGCGGCGCGCGCTGCGCCACCTGCGCGGCGATGGCCCCGGCGATGCGCCGCGCGGCTTCGGGCTCCAGCGCCAGCTGGGCCACGCCGCCGCTGCTGCGCACGGCCTGGCGCAGCAGCTCTTCCAGCGCCGGCTCCAGCAGCAGCACCGGCAGCCGGCCGTCCGGCGCCACTTGGTGGCACAGCTGCCGTTTCAGCGCGATGCGGGCGAATTCGGTCAGCGCGTGCGCGTCCTTGTCGCGCTGGCCGGCCTCGGCCAGGGCTTCCAGGATGTCGCGCAGGTTGCGGATGGAGACGCCCTCGCCCACCAGGCGGCGCAGCACGTCGGCCACGCGCTGCGCCGGCAGTGCGCGCAGCACTTCCTTCACCACGTCGGGTGCGTCGATGCTGGCGCGGGTCAGCAGGTTGGTCGTGTCCTGCAGCCCCAGGAACAAGGGCGCGTGGCGGTGCAGGGCCTGCCGCACCGGCTCGCCGATGGCCGCCGTTGCGTCGAAAGCGCCCTCCGGCACCCGGCCGCGCGCAATCGGCACCTCGAAGGCCAGCAGTTCCCAGCGGCCTTCGAAGCCGGCTTCCGCCTGGCCGTGCAGGTGGATGCGCGGCAGCGCCAGGCCCAGGTTGAGCTGGAAGTCCTCCAGCACCTGCTCCAGCGCCGGCGTCAGCGCGCGGCCGGCTTCGGACTGCAGCAGCGGCGCCGGCACGCGCAGCAACAGCGGCACCGCGGGCCTGGGCACGGGCAGCGCGGTGGCGCCGACCGGCTGCGGCAGGTCCAGCCGCTGCACCAGGCCACGCACCGTGGGGCTGCGGCGCTCGCGCAGCCAGTCGCGGCAGGCCGGCATCATCAGCAAGCCGCTGCCGGCAATGCCCAGCGCCAGCAGCAGGAACACCGTGGTCGGAAATCCCGGCACCGCGCCCATCAGCACGCAGATGCCGCCGGCCACGACGAGGACGCGTGGTTTGGCGGTTAGCTGCTTGCGCACCGCGTCGCCCAGGTGCTTGTCTTCCTCGTCGGTGGTGCGGGTGACGATCAAGCCGGCGGCCATCGCGCCCAGCAGCGCGGGAATCTGCGCCACCATGCCTTCGCCGATGGTCAAGATGGCGTACTTGGCGAGCGCGCTGCCTAGTCCCAAGTCCTGCATCATCACGCCCACCGCCAGCCCGCCCAGCAGGTTGATGACGATGATGACGATGCCCGCGATGGCGTCGCCCTTCACGAACTTCATCGCGCCGTCCAGGCTGCCGTGCAGCTTGCTTTCCAGCTCCAGCGCGCGGCGGCGGCGCCTGGCCTCGTCCTTGTCGATCAGGCCCGAACGCAGGTCGCTGTCGATGGACATCTGCTTGCCGGGCATCGCGTCCAGCGAGAAGCGCGCGGCAACTTCAGCCACCCGCTCGGCGCCCTTGGCGATGACGATGAACTGGACCACGGTGATGATCAGGAACACCACCAGGCCGACCACCAGGTTGCCGCCCGCCACCACCTTGCCGAAGGTGTCGATGATGTCGCCGGCATGGCCTTGCAGCAGGATCATCCGCGTCGTCGCGATCGACAGTGACAGGCGGAACAGCGTGGTCATCAGCAGCACGCTGGGAAACACCGAGAACTCCAGCGGCGACTGGATGTAGATGCCCAGGAGCAGCAGCAGGATGCCGCTGGCGATGTTGAAGGCCACCAGCAGGTCGATCAGCCAGATCGGCAGCGGCAGCACCATCATCGCGACGATGGCGATGACGCCGGCGACCATCACCAGATCGCTGTAGCGGGCCAGCGTGCCCTCGCGCACGCGGGCGGCGCTGCGGAAGTAGGCGGACATGCTCACAGGGCACCCCTGGCGCGGCGCGCCGTCCCGTGAAGCGGGAAATGAGCCCCTTCGGGCGGCCGGGCGTCGCTCATGGTTCAGTCCGCCTTCTTCAGTGCGATGAGTCCGCCGTCGCGAGACACCGCGAATTCGTCCTTCAGCCGGCGGTAGATCGCCGACACGTCGCGCACGTAGGCCTGGGTCTCCGGGTACGGCGGCACGTCGTTGCCATGTTTGGCCACCGCGCCCTCCCCGGCGTTGTACGCGGCCAGCACCAGCCGCAGGTCTGCGCCATAGCGCTGGTGCAGCGTGCGCAGCAGCGCGGCGCTGGCGCGCAGGTTGGTGGCAGCGTCGTGCAGCGTGCGTTCGGGCTCGGCCACGCCGAAGCGCTGGGCGGTGGCCGGCATCACCTGCATCAGGCCGCGCGCGCCGGCCGGCGACACCGCCTGCGGGTCGTGGCGCGACTCCACGTGCGCGATGGCATGCAGCAGCAGCGGGTCCAGCCCGTGCGTGCGCGCCGCCGCCAGCACGCCGGGGGCCAGCGCGACGATGCGCGCGCCGGCCGCATTCAGCGGCGCCTGTTCACGCGGGGCCGGCAGCATGGCCAACGCCGGGGCCGCGGGCGCACCGGGCAGCGTGAAGGCGACCGTGGTGGCGCGGTCGAACATCAGCAGCTGCTCGGCGCGGCGGACCGGTCCGGCTTCAGCCAGGCCGGGGCAGTGCCGGGTGATCAGGCGATAACGCGCCATCGAGGCGGCCGTCTTGGCCGTGGCCACGGTGGTGGTCGCGGCAGTGAGCGCGGTGTCGGCCTCCTTCGAGACCGCGGCCGGCAGCGGTCCGGCGCAAAGCTGGCCGGCAGCCGCGGCGCCGGCCATCGCGGCCAGCGCCAGCATCATCGTCGGGGGGTGAAGAAGCATCCTGCGCTCCGGTGCTCGACGGGATGTCGAGTGACCGGGCTGGGTTGCAGGGCCCGCGCGGGCCGTTCAAGCCGATGCTCAGCGCCGCGGGCGCACGGCGAAGGATTCCTGCGCCAGCGTGCCATCCGTCACGGCCAGGAAGGCCCGGCGCAGCGCATCGAGCGAGTCGACGGGCAGCGCGGCGAAGTCCGCGCCGGACAGCTCGGGCGGCAGCGCGGCCAGCACGTCATGCTCGGTGCCGAAGCAGGACACGGTCTCCGTCACGCCCAGCAGGTTCATCGTGATCTCGAAGCGCATGGTCCCCGGCAGCTGCACGCCGGCACGCGCGCTGACGCGTGAATCGCGCTGGAAGCGGTTCGGAAAGAAGCGGGTGATGCGGCGGCGCTCGTCCTGCAGGAAGCAGTAGACGTGGGCATCGCGGCTGGGCTGCACGTCCAGCCGCACCGCCTGGCCGGGCACGAAGCCGCCGCCGCCGGGGGCGGTGATGCGCAAGTCCAGCGGCGCGGCGCGGGCAGCGACGCCCTGTGCGACGCCCTGTGCGACGCCCTGTGCGACGACCCGTGCGGTGGCCGCTGGGGGCGCAGCCCGCTCCGGCTCGGCCTGCGCGCCGTGCCCGGCCGACAGCCAGGCCTGGAAGAAATCGATCGACAGCTTGGGCTCGCGGCTCAGGCCCAGGCGCTCGCGGTAGCGGGCCACCGCGTCCTTCAGCGCCGGGCTCACCTCGCCGTCGGCCGGCCCGTCGTAGGCACGGCGCTGGCGCAGCTGCTGCTGGAACCAGGCGATCAGCTCGGACGGGCGCGTCGCCATCGTGTCGTACCAGTCCTGCACCTCGGCAGCCACCGCGGGGTCGGCCAGGTCCGCGCCCAGGCAGCGCCAATAGGGCACGCGCGCCAGCCGCCCGGCCAGGCCGATGGCGGCCATGTCCGCCAGCAGGCGCAAGGCGGCGGCCGGCGCGTCCGCGCCCGTCGCCGGCACGCTCAAGCGGGTGCCGAACAGCTGCAGCTCGGCCCGGCCTTCGGCCAGCACGACGACGTGGCGCGCGGCACCGGGCAGCGGCGCGCGGTCGGCCGTGGACTCCAGCGACAGGTCCAGCGTGAAGGCCTCGCCGCCGGCCTTCAGCTCGGCGCGACGCAGCGTGGCCCGCAGCGCCAGCGGCGCCGGCTCGGCCGCCACCGCGGACAGCCGCAGCGCACGGCTGCGCGGCGAGATGTCGGCCGCCGCGGCCGGCAGCAGGTCGCGCAGCGCGGCGGCACCACGCGCCGCGCTGTCGTCGACCTCGCCCAGCTGCACCACCAGGTCGCGCACGCCATGCCCGGCCAGCAGCTGGTCGGTGCAGCGGCGCAGCGCGGCCACGTCGGTCACGAGGCGCTTCGGGGCCGCGCCGTCCGCAGCGGCGGGGGCTGCGGCGGTGGGCCGCGGCGCCATCACCAGCAAGGCCAGCGCGGCGCCTGCCGCGGCCAGGAGCCTGCGCGGCGGTCCGTGCCCGGCGCCTGCTGCCGCACCGGCACCTGGCAAGGCACGGGTCCACATCGGACGATCGGCGGGGCGGGGCATGGCGTGAGGGGCTCCTGGGCAGCATCGGGCGGCGCGCGGCCTGCGGCGGCGGCACGTCCTCGGCGGCTCTGTGTTGCAGTGGCGGCGCGGAAGGTTCAAAGCCCGCCGCCGCGCGCCGCCACTGGAGAAGTCCCGGGCCAGGAGCGCTGGCGACATCGCACAAAATCGCCGCTCGCCCGCCACCCGAACGATCGACAGTCCCACGGCATGACCCCGACCTCCCCCGCGCGCTTCGGCCGCCGGCAGTTCCTGCACGCCGGCCTCGCCGCCACGATGCCGTTGACGATCGCCGCACCGCCCGCCGCAGCGGCGATCAAGACCCTGCAGGTCGGCGGCTTGCCCGTCACCTGCAACCTGACGCTGCCGGTGGCCTGCGTGGCCAAGGCCACCGCCTCCGGCGGTGCCGGTCCACAGTTCGAGTTCAGCAAGTACAACGGGTGGCCCGAGATCAAGGAATCGCTGATGGCCAACCGCATCCAGGCCGCCTACATGCTGGCGCCGCTGGTGATGGACCTGGCCGACAAGAAGATCCCGGTCAAGATCGTCTCGCTGGGTCACCGCTCCGGCGCGGTGATCATGGTGCGCACCGATTCGTCGATCCAGAAGTTCAAGGACCTGACGGGCAAGCGCATCGCCATTCCCAGCCGCTTCGCGGTGGACTTCCTGTTCCTGCGCAAGATGCTGGCGCGCGAGGGCATGACGCCCAAGGACATCCAGGTCGTCGAGATGCCACCGCCGGACATGCCCGCCGCGCTGTACGCCAAGGCGGTGGACGCCTACTGCACCGGCGAGCCCTTCGGCGCCGCCGCGCAGCGCGCCGGCTACGCGCGCCCGCTGCGCATGACGCGCGACGAATGGCGCAACTACATCTGCTGCGTGCTGACGGTGCGCGAGGAACTGATCAAGGAAGACCGCGCGCTGGTGCAGGACCTGGTCAACCACGTGCAGGGCGCGGGCCACTGGCTGGACCAGAAGCAGGACAACCGCAACAAGGCGGTGACGATCGCCGCGGGTCGCAAGTTCTTCAACCAGGACCCCAACATCATCCGCTTCGTGATGGAGAACCCGACCGACCGCGTGACCTACGGCGACCTGCGCATGATCCGCAGCGAGTTCGAGGAGCTGATGCAGCTGTCCATCGAAGCCGGCACGCTGAAGGCGCCGGTGGCCTACGAGAAGTACATGGACGAGAGCTTCGCCAAGGCGGCCCGGGCGGCGGCCATCACCCTGTGAGCCTGCCGTGAGCACGAGGCCGCTCTTTCGTCGCGTTATCCCGCTGCTGCTGGTCATGCTGGCCCTGTGCGCCGGCGCGCAGGCCAGCACCCCCGCGCTGAAGGCCGGCGTGTTCGAGCCGCCCCGCCCCGCGCCCGAGTTGGCGCTGCGCGGCTCCGACGGCCGCGAGCTGACTCTGGCGCGCTTTCGCGGCAAGCTGGTGCTGATGTCCTTCGGCTTCACCCATTGCGCCGCCGTGTGTCCCACCACGCTGGCCACGCTGGCCGAGGCACGCCGCGCGCTGGGCCCGGCCGCGGCGGACCTGCAGGTGCTGTTCATCACCGTCGACCCCGAGCGCGACGACGCGGCGGTGATGAAGCGCTACGTCAGCGCCTTCGACCCCGGCTTCATCGGCGGTACCGGCACGCCGGAGGCGCTGGCCGCCGTGCGCCGCGCCTACGGCATCAGCGCGAACAAGGTGCCCATGGCGGGCGGCTACGCGGTGGACCACACCTCGTCGATCTTTCTGATCGACCGCGAGGGCCGGCTGCGCGCGATGATGCCCTACGGCCGCCCCGCCAAGGACTACGTGCACGACGCGAAGCTGCTGCTCGCGAAGTGACGGCCGCCGCCCTGCCCCGCATGCGCCGCCGCCTCGCCGTCGCCGCGCTGTTCCTCGGCGCAGCGGCCGCGGCGGCCGGGCTGTGGGCCGCGCTGGCGCCCCTCCAGCTCCCCAGCCGCGACGAGCTGTTCGAGATCCCCGCCGGCACCTACGCCCGGCGCATGGCCGGCGACAAGGTCGAGATCCTGCCCGACACCATCCGCCTGACGCTGGGCGCCAACGACGTGCTGCTGCTGCGCAACCGCGACGAGGTGCCGCAGGTCTTCGGCCCGGTGCTGATCATGCCGGGGCAGAGCTTTCGCCTGCCCTTCGAGGTCGCGTCGACCTACAGCTTTGCCTGCACCGCGCATGCCAGCGGGCAGATGAGCGTGGTCGTCGATCCCGCGCCCGCGGCCGGCTGGCCGCGGCTGCGTTGGCGCCTGCATCGCCTGCATCGCCTGCAGCGGCTGCAGCGGCTGCAGCGGCTGCTGGCCGGACAATAACATTTAAACTGAGCGACATAACGAAAAGGAGCCTCACGTGATTCCTGGAGCATCGCAGCGGCTGGCGCGGACCGTGCCGCCGCTGGTCGTGCTGGGCCTGGTCATCGCCGTCTGGTGGGCGGTGGTGCACGCCACCGAAAGCCCGATCTTCCCCACGCCCTGGCAGGTGGTGACCGGCGCGCTGGAACTGGTGGAAGACGGCACCTTGTGGGAGCACATCGGCGCCTCGCTCTTCCGCGTCGGCATCGGCTTCGGGCTGGCGGTGCTCGTGGCCGTGCCGCTGGGCCTGTGGATGGGCTGGGTGGGCGGCGCCTACCGCACCTTCAACCCGATCTTCCAGATGCTGCGGCCGATCTCGCCGATCGCGTGGATCCCGATCGCCATCCTCTGGTTCGGCGTCGGCGACGTGTCGCCGATCTTCCTGATCTTCATTTCCTCGGTGTTCCCGATGATCGTGCAGACCACCTCCGGCGTGCACACGATCGAGCGGCGCTATCTGCGCGCGGCAGCCAACTTCGGCGTCTCGCGCGCGGTGCTGTTCCGGCAGGTCGTGATTCCGGCGGTGCTGCCCGAAATCATCGTCGGCATGCGCATCGGCATCGGCGTGGCCTGGCTGGTGGTGGTGGCGGCGGAAATGATCGCGCTGCGCTCGGGCCTGGGCTACCTGATCATGGATTCGCGCAATGCCGGCAACCGCTACGACCTGGTCATCGCCAGCATGATCATCATCGGCCTGATCGGCCTGCTGCTGGACAGCGGCACCCGCCTGCTGGAACGGCTGAAGACAGTGAGGTGGCGCTATGTCCGCTGAACGCCCCCCGGTGAGCTCCAGCATGGCCTCCAAGATCGCGGTCAGCGGCGTCCACAAGGCTTTCAACTCGGCCAAGGGCCCGCTGCCCGTGGTGGGCGGCGTCAGCCTGGACGTGCGTGACGGTGAGTTCCTCGCCATCGTCGGCCCCTCGGGCTGCGGCAAGTCCACGCTGATGAACATCATCGCGGGCTTCGAGCGGCCGGACAGCGGCAGCGTGCTGGTGGACGGCCGGTCGCAGGCGGGCCCCAGCCCCAAGGGCATCGTGATCAGCCAGCACGGCTCGGTGTTCCCGTGGCTGACCGTGCGGCAGAACCTGATGTTCGGCCTCAACGGTACGAACCACGCCGAATCCGAGGCCGAGAAAGCCGCTCTGGCCGACCACTATGCCGCGATGGTGGGATTGAAGGGCTTCGAGTCGGCCTATCCGCACGAGTTGTCCGGCGGCATGCTCAAGCGCGCGGAGCTGGCCCGGGCGTTCGTCGTGAAGCCGGACATCCTTTACATGGACGAACCCTTCTCGGCCCTGGACGCCTTGATGAACATGCGCATGCGCAACGAATTGCTGCGCATCCTGGGCGAAGAGCGCCACACGGTGCTGCTGATCACCCATGACGTCGAGGAAGCGGTGTACATGGCCGATCGCATCATGGTGCTGTCGCCCCGGCCGACGACGATCCAGGCCACGTTCCACGTCGATCTGCCGCACCCGCGCCGGCTGGCCAGCCCCGCGGCGCAGGCGCTGCGCGAGGCCATCCTGAAGGAGCTGGGGCTTTAGCCAGCACCGTCGGCAAATGCGCACTGCCGGTTCCGACGGGAAATCATCATGGGAATCACAATGCGCCATGAGCAATTGGAATTCCCTCAATGGATTGCGGCATGTAACCGCTGCATTCTGAATGGAATGCAGGTTGAATTGACAGACTCCGGATGCTGGCTCAGCGAGACGCACACCAGCGCCAGGGACAAGCCGCCGACGACACGAGAAACGGGCCTTGCGCGCTGTCTCATCGCCTGTCTCCACGGTGCGTTTGAGATTCACCGCGGGTCCTTCCCCAACAGACCGCATACGGGTGCGGTGAATACACTCCGGCTCCGCATCAGGCGGCGAGCGCGAAGGCGTGAACCTGGCGCCGATCGTCACCGCGCTGCTGGCATCGAGCCCCCCCCCGACGCCCACTGCGGCGGCCCCGGGAAACACCCGCGAAACGCAGGCCGCCACGCCTGAGCGCAACGGGGCCTCGCCCGCCACGCTGCCGGCGTTGCCCCAGGTCGCCTCGCCGCAGTCCAGCCCGCACCAGCCGGCGCATGCGCCGCAGCAGACTGACAAACCAGGCGGCTCGTCACCGGTCGGCGAAGCACCCCATGCCGCCCCCCCCGCACAGCCGCGCTCGCCGCCACCCCGGTGCCGTCCAAGCTGGCCGGGCCGGGGCCCGGCAAGCGCGGGGACCGAGGAACCGCCCCGCAGACCTTGGCGCCGGATGCGGCGGGCGCGGATGCCGGCCCACCAGCCACCTCACCAGCCACCTCACCAGCCACCTCACCAGCCACCTCACCAGCCACCTCACCAGC